>CALQJI020000100.1 GCA_943330855.2 Klebsiella pneumoniae | reverse complement strand
TTGCTGGAGTTATACGCCTCCTGGCGGGGCTTTTCGCGGTCGGGAGGCTTGCGGCGACCCGCGTAGAATCGGCCTGCGGACCGGCGTTATACGCTCGGCACGCGTCGTTCTCGTCGCTATTTTCAGCGCATGTCATGGACACCGTTGCTCGTCATCACCCAATCCGGTGAAACCGCCGACACCCTCGCCGGCCTGCGCGAATCCCGCCGCCGAGGCCACAAAGTCCTCTCCCTCTGCAACGTCGTCGGCAGCACCATCGCCCGCGAAGCCGACGGTGGCATCTACCTCCACGCCGGCCCCGAGATTGGCGTCGCCTCCACCAAAGCCTTCGTCAGCCAAGTCACCGTGCTCACCATGTTCGCCCTGATGATGGGCCGCATCCGCATGCTCTCCAACCGTCGGGGTGCCCAAATCATCAAAGCCCTCGAAGCCATCCCCGACCAAATCCAGCGCATCCTCAACCAGGACGACGAAATCAAACGCATCGCCCTCAAGTATGCCCACGCCGAAGACTTCTTCTTCCTCGGTCGCCAATACAACTTCCCCGTCGCCCTCGAAGGCGCCCTCAAGCTCAAGGAAATCTCCTACATCCACGCCGAAGGCTACCCCGCTGCCGAGATGAAGCACGGCCCCATCGCGATGATTGATGAGAAAACCCCCACCGTCATCATCGCCCCCACAGACGCGCTCTACGAAAAGACCTTTAGCAACCTCGAAGAAATCAAGGCGCGCAAAGGCCCCATCATCGCCATCGCCACCGAAGGCAACGACCGCATCAAAGACAAAGTCGAAGACGTCATCTACCTGCCCGCGACCTGGGAAGCCCTGCATCCCCTCCTCGCCGTCATTCCGTTGCAACTCCTGAGCTACCACATCGCCGTCGCGCGTGGCTGCGACGTGGACAAGCCCCGCAACCTCGCCAAGAGCGTCACCGTGGAGTAAGCCCGCTTCCCACGCGACACTGGTTGAGAAGAACCAATGGAGCTGGAGCGGGGTTCGTGACGAAGGATCAGCTGCGCTGCCGGCGGGGGACCCAAAGACCGCCGGTAGAAAGAACCGACAAATCTGACCCACCGGCTTGACTCAAACCCGCCGCGCAGACGAAGCGTCTCTCCGACCGCCGTTTTTAGGATCAGTGGCTTGCACTGTGATTTCCCTGGCTCCATTCCATTGCCATCACGTTGGGTTCGCTCCTTGGTGCGTGAGCCCGGTGCCAGGCGTCCCTGTCTCGCACTGTCAAACTTCGCCCAGTCGGGCAGCGACGGACAAAAACGCCTTCTCTACTTTTCGCTTCCGACTAATATCCCGCCAGATCGCCTATGTTTTGTCGCACTAAGAATCTGGCTTTTGTCCAGTCGCTCACCGGGTCGCGAGCGAGGCGGGGCGACGCATTTCTCCAGCGAGCTAAATTACTCCTCCTCGCCGTGGCTGCCGCTGGCCTCCTGGCGGCGGGCGCGACCGGAGCAGCGGCAGCGGTCCCGCCCGCCGTCACTCTTCAGCCAGTTTCGCAAACTCTCCCAGTGGGCGCGGCGCTCAATCTTTCTGTCACTGCCACGGGAACGCCCACGCTGACGTATCAGTGGCGCTTGAACGGCACGGCTTTTCCCGGCGCGACTTCCCCGGTCCTGTCGCTCTTCAATGTGCAGGAGAGTTCGCAGGGGAACTACACGGTCCTCGTGAGCAACTCCGCCGGCTCCGTGACCAGCGCGGTGGCGGTCGTCACCATTCAATCGCCGCCCGTGATTTATGACCACGGCCAGCCGCAGCCGCTGACGATCATTCAAGGGAGCAACGCCACCTTCACGGTCACGGCGATCGGCGACGCACCGCTCACGTATCAGTGGCGATTCGGTGGGACAAACATCGCGGGTGCGACAAACAACCCACTGGTGCTCACTGCCGTGCAGACCAACCAGGCCGGCAGTTATTCCGTCGTCGTCAGCAATGTGCTCGGGACCCGCACCAGCTCGAACGCACTGCTCACGGTGCGGCTGCCACCGTTCATCCTCCTGCAACCAGCCCCGGCAACTCAAACCGTGGTGGCCGGGAGCAACGCCACGTTCACGGTCCTCGCCGGCGGCGACCCGACGCTGCTCTACCAGTGGCGGCTCAACGGCGTAAATGTCCCCGGGGCAACCGCAGCCAGCCTCACGCTGACCGCCGTGCAGACAAATCAGTCGGGCAACTACTCCGTCGTCGTCAGCAACTCCTTCGGCACCGCCACCAGCAGTATTGCCACGCTGGATCTGAAGTCCCCGCCGACGATCGCCGCGCAGCCGCAGCCAATTACGGTAGTGAAGGGAGCGAACACGTCCCTCTCGGTCACGGCAGGCGGGGACGGGCCGTTCGCGTATCAGTGGAGGCTCGGTGGTATGAACCTCGCCGGAGCGACGAACAACCCGCTCTTGCTCAGCGGCGTGCAAACCAATCAGGCCGGGCTTTATTCCGTGATCGTCACCAGCCCGTATGGCTCCGCAACCAGCTCGAACGCGGTGCTCACCGTGCTGGATGTGCTGGCGATTCTCGTGCAGCCAGCCCCGAGCGCCGCGCTGGCAGGGGAGAACGTCACCTTCTTTGTAGGGGCTGTTGGCCGGCCTTCGCTCGCTTATCAGTGGTTCAAAAATGGGGCGCTCATTGTCGGCGCGACGAATTCGACACTGACGTTCACCAACATCACCGCTGGAGACGTGGCGAGTTACAACGTGACGGTGACGAACCCCGACGGCTCCGAGACAAGCTTGAGCGCGACGCTCACCTTGGCGCAGCGCGCACTGCAAGTCGTCACCACGCAGAGCACTTCCCCGACGACGCAGTTTACGGCGGGCACGGCCTTCTCCGTGCCGGTGGCGCTGCTTGCCGAGGGCGGGGAAAACCGGGTGCGTGGCAGCGTGGCCTACGACACGAACCAGCTCGTCTTCGTGAGCGTGAGCACTCCGCTCGCGGCAATTCTCACGGCCACGAATGCGGCCGTTGGGCAGGTGGGCTTCGACCTCGCGTTGCCGGCGGCGCAGACCTTCACGGCGGGCAGCAACGTGGTTGCCTTTCTGAACTTCACGCTCGGAGCCGGCGTCACGCAGAGCATGGCCAGCCTGATGTTGCAGGGCGGTCCGGTGACGAATCAGGTGCTCGCTGCGACGGGCGCTCCCCTGCCCTGCCGTTTCGTCAGCGGCGTGGCGATCTTCAAGTCGCTCACCGCTTACGCCCTGCGGGTGCAGACCGGGCTGACGGAGGAAATTTTGCCCATCAGCAACCCGGCGAGCAGTGTCAGCGACCTGACCTTGGTTCGCATCTCGTTCCACGACCTCGGAGTGGATTCGCTCGGCTACCCCATTCGCCTGATGAACGCCACGGGCACGAATGCCGGCGTGCCGTTCATTCTGATGCCGACCCCGCTGACCGCCGGGGCGAGCTTTCCACTCCTGATCGAGTATTCCCTCGTCGAGCGAGTGCGCACGACGCCCCGGCCCAGACTCGTGGTGGATTTTGTTACAAGTGGTTATCCAGCCACGCCCACCGGCGGCACGACGCGCCAGCCCGCGTTGCAATTTTTTCAAGGCCGGGTCTTCGTGGACTTCGCCAGCCAGCTCGCCAAGTCCTACTACATCCAATACAGCGCAAGCGTGCTGGGGCCTTACTCGACGTCGTTCCCCGGGCTGGCCGGCACGGGCGGGCGGCTGCGATGGACGGATACAGGGCCACCGCGAACCGCCAGTCTGCCGACGAATGGTTCCCGATTCTACCGAGTGCTCGAAGTGCCCTGACCCTTGCATCCCTACGAAATGAAACACCAATTCTGGCTCGGGGCCTTGGGGTGGGCGTGCTTCAGCAGCGTTGCATCTGCTCAGGACCGTTTCCCAGAGGGAGCTACAAACGACTCAATGCTCCAGCGGCGCAATCGCTTCTCACTGAAAGGGACTTTCAACTTCGGCATCAAAACCGACTTCACCACCGTGACGCCGAACAATGCTGGCGCAGGTGCCGGAGTCAGCGGCCAGAACCACACCTACGATAACGGCTTTGTGAAATTGGATGTCAACGCCAACGCCGGCGGCATGACATGGAACTGGGGTTACGTCACCGCGGGTCAGCATCGCGTGGCAGACCTCGATCCGGTCATCCCGCAACCGGGCAATTCGCTCTCCTTCCACACCGTCACTTCCCTCACCGAGGGAGCCACCCGGGGCGGCAAAGAGCGAATGCAAACCGGCGTGGAACTGGCCTACGAGGAAGTGCTGGGACGTTTCCAAATCACCGACAAACGCCGTGCGAATGTGGGCTTGCTCGTTTCGTTCGGTTATCTGCCATTGAAGCAACGGGACTCCGCCACGTTGGCAGGCCCGGTCACCTTGAGAACCGACAAATTCAACGCGACGCTCGTGACGCCGCCGGGTCCCGGGGGCGTGATCAACAGCGGCAGCTTCGATGTCCCCGGGCCGTTTCTGCCCGACGCGCCACTCTCCAGCATCACCGGGACGGTGGCCGCCACCGGCACCCTCAACAACAAGCTCGATGGCTCGCTCTACGGCTTCAACATCGGCCCCTTCATCGAGTTCCCACTGCACGACAGCATGTCCCTCACACTCGGCGGCGGGTTAGGCGTCGTGTATGCGAGCACGACCTACAGCTTCAGTGAAGTCGTCGCCGTGCCGGGCATCGTGACCGCGACGCGTTCTGGCCACATCTCGGCGAGCGACTGGCTGTTCAGCGCCACGATGAAAGCGAATCTCTACGTCGCGTTGGGCGAAGCGTGGAGCTGGGAACTGGGCGTGGGCTACCAATACGCGGGGAACTCCCGCTCCTCCGTGCCGGGCAAGTCCGCGAACCTCAAACTCGACGGGATTCTAAGTCTGAACACGGGGTTGAACTACGCGTTCTGACGAAGTCGCGCTGCGGCGTGGAAATGTAAATCACATTGGCAACCGTGCCCCCACGAGGCTGTGAACCTTGCACTACCCACGGCTACAGATACCGCTTCGGAATCTCCGCCCCCGCCACGTAGCTCAACTTCCCGATGTTGCACATCTGATAGACGTTGATGCGGAAGTCCGGGCAGGTGCTCACGAGGCAATACGCGTCCGTCGGAGTGAAGTTGTGCTCGCGGATGAGCCAGTCCATCAGGTGGAACGTCGCCGTCTTCACCGCCTCCTCCAGCGGCTTCGCGGCGTGCACGGCGATGAGCGCGTCGGGCTTCTCGATGCGCAGCCACGGCGTCTTCTTCCCCTTCAGCACCTCGAAGCGCAGCCGCACCGTCGAGCACGTCTCCGCCGCCGTGCCGGTGAACTCCGTGTCGCCCTGGCTCGCGTGGACATCGCCCAGATAGAACAGCCCACCCGCGTGATGCACCGGCAGGAAAATCTTGTTCCCCACCGTCACGTCTCGGATGTCGAGGTTGCCGCCCCACTCGCCCTGCCCGTCAATGCTCGTGCAAACCTCGCGGTCCGGCGCGTTCCCCAGTGTGCCGATGAACGGAGTGACCGGCCACGAGATGCGGTCGCTGAAATGCACCGTTCCATCGCGCATCGTGCCGCTGGGGCCAGCCGTGTGGCGAAGAATCTTGGTCGTGTATTCCCCGGACAACTCCGGCCACCGCGTGGACTCGCCCAGCGGCCCGCGCTTCGGCCCGATGGCCACCCACGAGTAATCCGCCACGAGGATGTCCTCGATGTGGACGACTAACGTGTCGCCCCGCTCCGCGCCCTCGACGAAGACCGGCCCGCTGAGCGGGTTCGCCATCGCCGGGATGCGGTCGAAGCCGGGGCGCTGGCCGGGGATGGCCTTGTCCGCCTCGGTCTTGAAGTAGCCCGACGAGGCGTCCCACGTCTCGATTTCAAACGCCTCGCCCGGCTGCACGCGGAGCTGTGGTTCTTCGCGGTAATCGAGCGCGAACTTGCGGGCTTGGTCTCGGAGGATGCGTTGCATAGTAGTTCGCAACCTTCAGGTTGCGGATTGGTTGAGGGTTGGCTCTTGCGCAGGCGGAAGCCTGCGCCTACGGGTCACTCCGCTCGTTTGAAAAACTCCGTCTTCTTCGTCTCCACGCCCAGCCCCCAGACCTTGATGTTCGACACCATGCCGATGTCGTCGAAGGAGCCGAAGCCGAGGTTCCCTTTCCCGAAGGTCTTGTCCTCCGCGAGCATGATGGGCTTGCTCATGTCATTGAAGAAGAGCTTGTAGGTGCCGGCTTGGGTGTCGCGCTCGGCGCGCACCTTGTGCCAGACGCGCTCGCCCCAGGTGATGCCCTTGGTGGTCTCCTTGGCGATGTTGGTGCGCGGCGCGTTGTTCACGATGAAGACGTTGTGCGCGTTCGGGTCGGCGGCCACGGCGATGTGGTTGTAGTAGTAGCCCGTCGGCCCCGTGAAGCCGAAAAAGAGGCACATGCTCTGGTGCGGGTAGGGTTTCTTCGTGGAGAGGATGTCCATCTCCATGACGAAGTCGCCGAACACCTTGTCCGCGATAAGCGCGATGTTCAGCGGGGAGCGGTGCTCGGGCTTGTAGGCGCTCTGCTTGTGCAACTCGAGCGCGGGCTTGTCCTGCTCCTTCGCCAAGCGCCATGCGGCGGGGTCGGTGAAGACGAAGTCCTTCAGCGCGCCGGGCTTGGTAAAGTCCTGCTCGTAAAGCAGCTTGTAGCCAGCAGGGAGCTTGCGCGCGTCAGCGGCTTGGGTGGAGAAAGCGGCGAGCAGGGCCGTGGCAGTGAGGAAGAATTGGCGTGTGTTCATCGTGTGGCCGTATCGTGAATGCCCAGCGGCGCACCGGGCAAGCCGGAAGGCGCAGGAACCGAGGACGCCTACGGCTCGTTGGTACTGTTCCACTGCTTGATGATGGTGGGGTCCGTCGCCGATACGAGTTGCGCCCGTTCTTTGGATTCCACATGGCCGTCGCAGAAGAGGAGGTTCGCGCGTTTGCCGGAGTGCAGTTCCCCGGGATACTGACGCACCGCGTAGATGCCGATGTAGCCGCTCCAGTTCGGATCACCGCCAAAGGCTACGTCGTAATTGCTGTCCCCCAGCGCTATCATGTTGGAGGGAGAGCGCACCATCGCTTCGGAAGTTTGCCCGTTGGCCGGATTCACTCCCTCGAAAACTCCCAGCCCGGTGTTCGGATTCCGCCCAGTGAACGCGCCCCAAACATTATAGCCGTAGCTCAGGAAGCTGCTGCCGCCGGAACTCAACCGCACTTCATCCTGCGCGTAGCCGCCGTAGGCCGGGAGGCCGCTGCCGTAGGTCACCTTCCACTCCGCTTTGTCGTTGGACTGCGGGCAGCGGAACATTTTGGTGTTCAAGCCGGCTCCGGCTCCCTGCCGCATCTGCGCGGGCCAGAGCCAGGTCGAGCCGTTCGCCATGATGCCTTGCGGGTAATAGCCGCAATCGGAGATGTAGAGCAGAATCCCCATGCCGATTTGCCTTTCGTTGTTCACGCAGGCGATGCCCTTGCCCTTCATCTTGGCCTTGGACAACGCGGGCAAAAGCATCCCGGCCAAGATGGCAATAATCGCAATGACGACGATCAGTTCGATGAGGGTAAAGCCCAGCCGAGAACGGCGAGCGGCAGCGGCGGAGTGCATCCGCCACAAATGCGCCGACGGCTAACTCGCGTCAAGGCGTTTGTCCTACGATTTTGACCTCAACACGCAAGCACGGCTACGGCTTCACTCCCACATTGCTCGCCGCCGGGATGCGGTAGCGCTCGAGGATGCGTTTCGTCGCCGCGTCCATCTCCCCCGCGTCCACGACGATGCGACGGAGGTTGTCGCCGCGCAGGAACTCGACGGTGTGGAAGCCGGCTTGCGGCTTTTGCAACGCGGGCTGCACGTCAGCGAGATGGCTGATTTTCTGGCCGTTAATGCTGTCCACC
This sequence comes from Klebsiella pneumoniae, assembly GCA_943330855.2. Classification (GTDB taxonomy): domain Bacteria; phylum Verrucomicrobiota; class Verrucomicrobiia; order Limisphaerales; family SXTU01; genus SXTU01. The sequence continues at coordinate 10,821 of CALQJI020000100.1, read as the reverse complement.
ACGAGGAAGCGCGCGTCCTGATAGCCGACCACGTAAGGGTCCGGCAGCACGCTGGTGAGCACGACGAGGCCAGTGCGCTCGGCGCTCCGGGCTTCGCCCGCGTAGTGCGCGAGGCGGAAGGGCGCGCGGCGTTTCCAGTCGTCGCCGAAGCCGCGCAGGAGCGGGATGTTCAGCGGCTGGAGGACGAGGCCGCCGGCGATGAGATACTCGGGCGCTTGGTCGAAAGTCTGGTCAGCCAAGAGCTTCACCGCGTAGTCGAGCTTGGGCAGGCGGTAATCCAGACTCACCTCCGCGCCGTCGCGCCAGACCTTCATCTTCACCACGTCGCCGGCGAACTTCCGGCGCGAGCCGAGGTTCTCAACGATGAGTTGGCCGTAGTCGGGGTCTTTGTAATAGCCCTGATTGTCCACGTTGAAGCCGTCCACTTGCAGGATGAGGTCGCGCGGCTTGAGGTTCTGCTCGACCGTGGGCGTGGCGGGCACGTCAATCACCAGTGCGCCACGCGGCTCGCCGGGGAGTTTGAGGAACTTGAAGGTCGAAGGGTTTTCCACCGGCTGCCAGGTGAAGGGGAAGAAGCCCAAGCCCGGATACTTGCCGGCCTTGCGCGCGGTGAGAATCGGATCGATGAACGAGGCGGGGAGAAAACGGGCGTTGGTGCCGCCCTGCCCCGTCGCGAGGCCGACGACCTTGCCGTTCGCGACCAGCGGTTCGGCCCAACCGACGGCTTGCATCTCGGTGCTGGCTTCGAGCTGGAGGTGCTGGATGAACGAGAGCCGCGCGTCCTCGACGAGGAATTGGTTGAACTCCGCCTTGCGCGTTTCGAGGTTACCACTGCGCCAGCGGACGATTTGCAGTCCGTCCTTGGGCGGCTTGCCGCTGAGGAAACTCGCGGGCTTCAAACCCTGCCAGAGCGTCGGGTCCTGCACGGTGAGCACGGCGAGGTTGGCGTGGTAGTCCAGCCACACGACCTCGGCGTTCCACCATTTGCCGCGCCCGCCCTTCTGCACGCGGACGAGGGTGCGGTCGGAGAGTTCCTCGGCGGTGGTGAGGATTTCGCGCGCACCGATGACGAGGCCGTTCTTCTGCACGGTGCGCGACTTGGGCGACCACGGCTGGAAGACATCGTAAGCCTTCCGCGTGACTTCGAGATAGACGAGGGAGTTTTCCCAGTCGCTGGCGGCAGCGGCTCTGGCGGCGGGAGCGCAGAGGAGAAGGAAAGCGACGGCCAAATGACCAATGACCAATGACCAAGGTCCAATGAATGGCCGATGAGCAATGACCGCGTGGCAGGCTTGAGGACAGTGGCGTGAGGAGCGGATGAGCATGGGGAATTCGAGCTTGGTCATTGATTGGACATTTGGCATTGGGCCTTGATCATTCACAGCCGCCGGTCCTTCGGCACTCCATACGTCTTGAGAATCTGCGCGTTCGCCTTGTCGGCGCTCACGCGTTCGAGGCATTCGAGCGTGTTCTTGGGCATGAACTCCAGGACGTGCTGGCCGTTGCTGGGCGACTCGAAGGCGCGAATCACATCCTCCAACCGCTCGATGCGGACGCCGTTAATTTTGTCCACCAGCGCGCGGCCACGGGTGCGGAAGTTCGCGTTCACCTCGTCCGCCAAAATGGTGGACAGCACGATGGGTTCAGAGCGCACGGTCTTGGGCGACTCGTGGCGGCGGTAGAAGAGTTCGTAGGTCAGCTCCGCGCCCGCCGAGTCCGACCAGCCGCGCCCGAACGTCTTCAGGTAGTCGAGGCTCATGGGCGTGAAGACCAGCCCGGCATAGACGAAGTAGCGCGGTGGCGTGTCGTATTGGTTGCCGAGCACACGGTCGGTCACGCTCACCTCGACGGGCAGGGCGACGGTCTGCTCTTTCGCGTCGCGCCAGATTTTAACCGGAATGCTTTGGCCGTGCTGCGCCTCCTGCACGGCCATCGCCAGCGCCATGCGGTTGCCTTCGTAGATGATGGAGCCGTCGCTGCCGACCTCGTGCTTGCCGACTTGCAGAATCACGTCGTCGGGCCGCAGCAGCTTCTCGGCGGGCGTGCCGGGGAGGGCGGAGTCCACGCGCACGCCCTTGTCGTTGTCGGGAAGCTTGAGCTTGCGACGGTAGGCGGTGTTTTGCAGCGGCGCGGTGCGGACGCCGGCGCTGGGGAAGCCGTCATATTTGCCGTCCTTGATGTCGTCGAGGAAGTGGTTGATGACCGGAGGCGGGATGAAGAAGCCGGCGTTTTCGAGCCCGGGCATTCCCTGGAACGCGACGCCGATGACCTTGTCGTCCTGAATCACGGGGCCGCCGGAGTTGCCGGGGTTAATCGCCGCATCGGTCTGCACGCCGAGGAGGGAGCGGTTGCCAATATGCGCGTAAGTCTGGAGCTCGATGCGCGAGACAACGCCGCGCGTGTAGGAGATCTGCTCTCCGCCCGCCGGGTAGCCGTAGGTGACAACGGTGGACCGGACCTTCGGCAGCGGCCCGAAGTCCAGCGCCTCGACGCCTTCGTAGAAAAGCGAGTCCTCCACCTCCAGCAGCGCGAGGTCGCAGTCGTGCCCGACGAAGACCACGCGCGCCGCGTAGGGACGCGGGTCTTGGTAGCGCTTCACCATGAGCTGCCGCGCCCAGCTCACGACGTGGGCGTTGGTCATGATGCGGCGGCCCTTGATGATGAAGCCGGTGCCGCTGCTGCGGCGGAGTTGCTCGAACTTCCACGGCTCATCCCAGTCCGCGCCCTGGCTGAAGGTGAAAATTTGGACGACGGCCTTCTCCGGGTCCACCGCGAGGGCCGTGACTGAGGAGAGCGCGAAGGCGGCGAGCAGAGAGCAAATGGACTTCATGGACACGCCGGAAAAAGTGGGGGCGCGCACGGGGAGGGTCAAGCCTGTGATTCGGAGATAGGCTTCTTCGGACGCATTCGCGCAAGGGCGTGAAGCTCCTAGCCCACGGACTTCGGCGCGTGCTGCGGGCGGGACGCCCGCGCTCCGGTCCGCAGGTGTTCGTCAGCCGGTGTTGCCGGCAAGTGAGGACGGCCTCACCTCACCGCAGCACGGACCCAAGATCACTTCCTCAGCAGCGCATACTCCAAGCTGTCCACCAGTGCTTGGAGGCTTGCTTCGATGATGTTCTCGCTCACGCCCACAGTGCCCCACTCGCGCTTGCCGTCGGTGGAGGTGATGAGCACGCGGGTCTTCGCGCCGGTGCCGGCCACGCCGTCCAGGATGCGCACCTTGTAGTCTGTCAGGGTCACTTTCTTGAGCTGCGGGAAAGACTTCGCAAGTGCGCGACGGAGCGCGCCGTCGAGCGCGTTCACCGGGCCATCACCTTCTGCCACTTCGTGGTGAACTTCCTTGCCCACCCGCACTTTTACCGTCGCCTCGTTGGTGGAAGCCGTGCGGTTGCCACGCATCGAGACGTGATAGTCGTCCACGGTGAAGAGCAGTTCCGGATTGTGGTCGAGGATGCCGCGGATGAGCAGCGCAAGCGATGCCTCGGCGGCCTCGTATTCGTAGCCGCTGTGCTCTAGCTCCTTCACGCGGTCGAGGATTTGTTTCGTCTCCGGCGCGGCGTCCGCCAGCTTGAAGCCAAGGTCGCGCGCCTTGAGGAGGATGTTGCTCCGGCCCGAGAGGTCGCTCACGAGGATGTTCCGCTCATTGCCCACGAGCGCCGGGTCAATGTGCTCGTAGCTCGCCGCGAGCTTCTGCACCGCGTTGACGTGCGCGCCGCCCTTGTGAGCGAAGGCCGAGGAACCCACCCACGGCTGGCGCGGGTTGTGGCGGAGGTTGGCGATTTCGTCCACGAACTGGGACAGCTCCTTGAGCTTGGGCAGCGACGACGCAGGCAGGCAGGCCTTGCCCATCTTCAATTGGAGGCAGGGAATCACACTGGTCAGATTGCAATTGCCCGTGCGCTCGCCGTAGCCGTTAACCGTGCCCTGCACCTGGCACGCGCCGGCCTCGATGCTCGCTAGCGCGTTGGCCACGCCGAGGCCGATGTCGTCGTGCGTGTGGATGCCGATGCGGCAACTCAGCCGACCGATGGCGGCCTTCGTGATGGCGGCGACTTCGCTCGGCAGACAGCCGCCGTTGGTGTCGCACAGCACGATCATGTCCGCGCCCGCGTGCTCGGCGGCTTGCCAAGTGGCGAGTGCGTATTCCGGGTCGAGCTTGTAGCCGTCGAAGCCGTGCTCGGCGTCGTAGATAACGAATTTTCGGTGATCCTTCAGATAACGCACCGTGTCGCCAATCATGCCGAGATTTTCATCCGGCGAGCAGCGAAGGACTTCCTTCACGTGCAGCATCGAAGTCTTCCCATAAATCGTCACGACCGGCGTCTCGGCCTCGATGAGCAAGCGCACCTGGTCGTCGTGCTCGACGGCGGTGGCCTTCTTCCGCGTGGAGCCGAAGGCCGCGAGCTTGGCGTGCTTGAATTTGCGCCGCTTGGCCTGCGCGAAAAACTCGATGTCCTTTGGGTTGCTGCCCGGCCAGCCGCCTTCGATGTAGTGAATCCCAAAAGCGTCAATGCGCTCGGCGATGCGGAGTTTGTCCGCGACCGAAAAGTTGATGCCTTCACCCTGCGAGCCATCTCGGAGGGTCGTATCGTAGAGTTCGACTGCTGGTTTCTTCATATGCCGCCGCAACGGGAGCGTGTTTTCTACGGGAAGGTAGGAAGGGTGGCAAATCCCAATCGCGGCCAAGAGTTTGCAAACCCGCCAAGTCTCCCGTATTCCCAAGCGCATGCCGCTGCACATCATCACCGACGACCGCTGCGTCAACTACCACGCGCCCGGCCACCCAGAAAGGCCGCAACGCATCGCGCGCACCTTGGAGAAGCTCCGCAGCCAGCAGGTGCTCAAGCTCACGTGGGACAAGCCCGCCGACGTGCCCGATGAAACCCTCCTCCGCGCGCACACAAAGGACCACCTCGCCCGAGTGAAGGCCGCCACCGACGCCTTCGACGCTGACACGCCCGCACACCCCGGCATCCACGAACACGCCCTCCGCTCCATCGGCGGTGGACTGCGTGCGCTCGCCCTCGCGCGCAAAGGCGGAATGCCCCTCAGCCTCCTGCGCCCGCCCGGCCACCACGCCTTGAGCAATCGCGCAATGGGCTTCTGCTACCTGAACCAAGTCGCCGTCACCGTGCTCGAAGCCCTCGCCACGGGCGCGAAGCGCGTGGCCGTCTATGACTTCGATGTCCACCACGGCAACGGCACCGAGGCCATCCTCCTCGGCAAGCCCGGCGCGTTCTTTCACTCCATCCACCAGCACCCGTGCTACCCCGGCACCGGCACGCAGAACGTCGGCGACAACTGCTTCAACTACCCCGTCGCCCCGCGCACGCCGCGCGACGACTACCGCAAGGTCCTTACCCGCGCCCTCGACGCGCTCAAGCAGCAGAAGCCAGAAGTGGTCGTCGTCAGTGCCGGCTTCGATGCCTACGCGCGCGACCCGCTCGCGCAGGAGACATTGGAGGCCGAGGATTTTCAGTGGCTTGGAAAATCCTTCCGCGACCTCGGCATCCCCGTCGTGAGCGTGCTCGAAGGCGGCTACAGCAATGACTTGCCGGAACTGATCCTCGCCTACCTGCGCGGTCTGGATGGGGGCTAAACCAACGGTGTCGGGGCGAGTTCGTGAAGGCGGTCGGGGCTGACCCGCTTCACATATTGAACTCCGGCCCGAGATAAATCTCGCGCGCCTTCGGGTCGTTCATGAGGTCTTCCGCGTTGCCTTCGTAGATGACCTGGCCGCGATGGATGAGGTAGGCGCGGTCCACGAGCTTGAGCATCTCGCGGGCGCTGTGGTCGGTGATGAGGATGCCCAGCCCCCGGTCCTTCAGCCGGCGGACAATCTTGCTGACCTCGTATTGCGCGATGGGGTCAATGCCCGCGAGCGGCTCGTCCAGCAGCAGCAGCTTGGGCGTGGTGACGAGCGCGCGGGTGATTTCCAAACGCCGCTTTTCGCCGCCGCTCAACTGGTAGGCCATGCTCTTGGCCAGCGCCGTCAGGTCGAGTTCCTCCAGCAGATATTTCAGCCGCACCTGTCGCTCGTCCTTATCCATCACGCAGGTTTCAAGGATCGCGAGAATGTTGTCCTCGACACTGAGCTTGCGGAAGACGCTCGGCTCCTGCGTGAGATAACCGATGCCCAGCCGCGCGCGCTCGTGCATCGGGCTGTGCGTGATGTCGTGCCCGAGGAAGCGCACCGCGCCCTCATCGGGCGGCACGACGCCGACGACCATGTTGAAGGTCGTGGTCTTGCCCGCGCCGTTCGGCCCGAGCAGCCCGACGATTTCCCCGGCGTTGACGTGGATGGACACGCCGTCCACCACGCGGCGGTGGCGGTAGGCTTTGGCGAGTTGCTTCGCGGTGAGCAACGGCTCGGGGCTGGGGGAGGTGGCTTCCATTGCTCAAGGCTTCTTGCCGGGGGCATTCGTTTTCGCCGGTGCGTTGGTGTTCGCTGGCGTAAAGCTCATGGTGATCTCGCCAATCGCGACGAATTCTCCCTGGGCGCGGTAATACAGAAACTTCGGCGCGCGGCTGGTGAACTCGCCGCGGATTACCCGCACGTTGCCGGTCAGCTCGAAGGCGTCATTCGTGACCTGATACACCAAGCGGTCGGCGAAGGCCTGGACCCCGTCCACCTTGTTCGAGAAGGCTACGTCCCCCAGCGCCTCCGCCTCTCGGATGCGTCCGCCCATCGCAGTGAGTGGAGGGGCGTTCGTTGCCGCCGGAGGCGGCACCGGCGCATTCGTGCCACTCAAGCTCTTCAGGTCGAGGAGCAGTCGGAGCGATTCGCAGCGGAGGAAGAACTGAGGGTCGTTCACTCGCACGTTTTTGTGATAGGTCGCCGTGCCGTTGGTGAGCGAGAACGTGCCGCCGCCGCTCGCGACCACCTCGATGCCTTGCGGCCCAGCTCCGGCCTTCGCCGCGACGGGTGCGGTGGTGGAAGTGTTGAACAAGTTGTTCTGCGCGCCGGCGACGGCGAGTCCGGCGAGCAGCGCAAGGGGAAGGAAGGAGCGGACGTTCATGGCTTCGAGGGCTTGGACAAGGTGGACCCAACGGTGGAAAGGTGCGTAGAAATGTCGTTCGAGATCGTGAGGAAGGAGTCCGACTGGCGGAATTCGAACCCGACACCGGTGGTCAGGAAGCTGCCGTCCGGACGGGAGATGACCATGCGCCCGTCCGAGCTGGCGACCTTGCTAGCAGGGTCAATCAGGCACTTGGGCGCCTCGATGACATAGTTTGTCACCGTGCCGGAGAAACCATGCGTGTAGTTCTCTACGTGGAGGTCGCTCACCAGATACTTGCCGCCCGCGACTGGCTCGGCCGTTCGGCCAAACATGACCGAGGTGGGTTGCCGGGCGTTATTTTCGTAAACTGGAATGCGGATGCCGCGCGCGAGGCCGCTGATGCCGGTCACGCTGGCTACCTTGTTTTGCAACGCGGCCACCGCGAGCGAGCTGGCGACGGAGGCCTTCGGGTCGTGGCGCTTCGACAGCACAAATGCCGCGATGCCAGCGACGGCAATCAAGCCGACGCCCAGCGCGATAAGTTTTGTCGGGCCAACGGTCATTTCGCGTGTTCTTCCACGACCGTCGTCCATTTGCCCTGGGCTTTCAAAATCATTTCCACCACCTCGCGCACGCAACCGTTGCCGCCCTTGGCCTTCGTGACGAAGTGCGCGGCCGCCTTCGCCTCCGGGCGTCCGTCCGCCGGCGAGATGGCCAACCCGACGCGGCGCAACACGCCGAGGTCCACGATGTCATCGCCTACGAAACAGGCGTCCGCCCAGCCCAGCCCCGTCTCCGCGAGGATGCGCTCGACGGCGGGCACCTTACCGTCGCGCGTCTGCACGATGAAGTCCGTCTTCAGTTCCTCCCCGCGCCGCGTAGTGATGGCCGAGGGCCGCGCGGACACCCAGCCTACCTTCAACCCCGCATGCGCCGCGAGCCGCTGCCCCAGCCCGTCCGTGACGTGGAAGCGTTTGAACTCGCCGTCGCTGGTGATGTAGATGGCCCCGTCCGTGAGCACGCCGTCCACGTCACAGAGGAGGAGCCGGATGCGTTTGAGGCGGGGGCGGAGCTGGGTGGCGGGGAGGGGCATAGGAATTAGAAATTGAAAAGTGCAAATCTCAAATTGGGGACGAACTCGCGGCACCGCGTCTCCAGTGATAAACGCGGACCTCATTTTTCATTTTGCAATTTGCACTTTTCATTTTGCAATTCCCCCCCCTCATCTCACCGCCGCCCGCACCTTCAGAAACCCCTTCAGCAGCCCCGCCATCTCCGCCAACGGAATCATGTTCGGCCCGTCACTCATGGCCTGGTCCGGGTCCGGGTGCGTCTCGATGAAGAGACCGTCCACGCCGGCGGTGAGGGCGCAGCGCGCGAGCAACGGCGCGAACTCCCGCTGGCCGGTTGTGCGGTCACCGCCCGCGCCAGGCTGCTGCACTGAGTGGGTGGCGTCGAAGACCACGGGGAAACCGGTCTGCTTGAGCACCGGGATGGCGCGCATGTCCGAGACGAGGTTGTTGTAGCCGAAGGTCGTGCCGCGCTCCGTCACGAGCAGTTTCGAGCCGCCCGCCAGCTTCGCCTTCTCCACCACGCGGCCCATCTCCGGCGGCGAGAGGAACTGGCCTTTCTTCAAGTTCACAATCTTCCCGGTCGCCACCGCCGCCTCGATCAAGTCCGTCTGCCGGCAGAGGAAGGCGGGGATTTGCAAAATATCCACGAACCGGCCGGCGGCGCGCGCCTGCTCCTCCGTGTGAACATCCGTGATGACCGGCACGCCGAGTTGCGTGCGGATGCGCTCCAGCACCGCGAGGCCGTCGGCCAGGCCGGGGCCGCGGAAGGCCTTGCCGGAGGTGCGGTTGGCCTTGTCGTAGCTGGCCTTGAAGACGTAGGTGATGCCCAGCCGGGCGCAGACCTTCTGCAAGTGCCGCGCGATCTCGAAGCACTGCGCCTCGCTCTCAATTACGCACGGCCCGGAGAGCAGGAAGAGCCGTTTGCGCGCCGCGAGAGTTTTCCAAAGTGATTCAGTGGTGTTCCGCACGCCGGAGTTTGTAACAGGCAGCGCAGAGCCGGGAAAGGGAAAGGGTTGCGGGCGCGCTCGCCTTCTTGCTCGAAATCCCATTCTGACTCCAGCCCGCTCGGCAGGGAGCGGGAGGACAGTTTGGAGCAGCCGAGGGGACACGTCGTCCGGGATTTTCCGTAGCCGCCTTCGCAAGTATCGCTTCAAATTTCACACTTCCTTTACAACCCTGTGTCATGTTCGCCCCGTGAAATGGAACGCTCGATGAACCGCCTCCGGCCAAAACTCGCCGCCCTCGCCGTCCTCGCGGTGGCAGCCATCGTCGCCGTCACCCCCGCACCGGCACAGCTCACAACGGTGGCGACCCTCAGCATCGCGCCCGGCACTGGCACCAACGTCGCCACCGTCCAGATCGCCGCCCCAGCCAACCACGTCTGGATTCTCGAAAGCGCCACCCAACTCACGAACTGGACCGAGGTCGCAGCGCTGAAGCTGCACAACGGCTCCTTCGCGCGCGGCATCCCGCCCGGGGCCACGGCAAAGCTCCTATTCCGCGCCGTGTATGACCCCGTGCGCCAGACCATCCTGAGCGCGACGACGAACGCACTGCGCCTGCCGACGTCGCCGTTCAACTACGCGTCCCCTGCTCTGCCCGCGCGCTTTTTCCAGCCGCCGATCCCCGGACAGGATAACACGCCTGCGACCAATCTCACCACCGACGCCGGGGCTGGGCTGGGCCGCGTGCTTTTCTACGACAAGCGCCTCTCCACGAACCAAACCGTCTCCTGCTCTTCCTGTCACTTGCAGGCAAACGGCTTCTCGGACCCACGCCAGTTCAGCGTCGGCTTCAACGGCGGTCTGACGGGGCGGAACTCGATGGGCCTGAGCAACGCCCGCTGGTATCAGCGCGAGAAATTCTTCTGGGACGAGCGCGCCGCCACGCTGGAGGAGCAGACCTTGATGCCGATTCAAGACAGCTTGGAAATGGGCATGACGCTGCAAGCTCTCACGAACCGCCTCGCCGCCGAGCCGTTTTACACCAATCTCTTCACGCAGACCTTCGGCACGCCGGAGGTGACCGCCGAGCGCATCTCCAAGGCCCTCGCCCAATTCGTCCGTTCCATCGTCTCCGCGCAATCCAAGTATGACCTCGGCGTGACGAGCGGCTTCGCGAACTTCACCGCGCAGGAAAACCTGGGTCGGCAAGTCTTCTTCGGCCAGGTCGGCAGCGCCACCTGCGCCGCCTGCCACGGTTCGGACAACTTCGTCCCCGGCGCGAACATCAACAACAACGGGCTGGAGAATCCCTACGTGGACAAGGGCGTCGGCGCGCTCACCGGCCGATCGCAGGATGAGGGGCTCTTCAAGGTGCCCTCGCTCCGCAACATCGAACTGACCGCGCCGTATATGCACGACGGCCGCTTCGCAACCCTCGAACAGGTCGTGGAGTTCTACGATTCCGGCGTCGTGGCCCACCCTTCCCTCTCCCCGCCGCTGCGGGTTCCGGCCGGCAATGGAGCGGCGTCCAACACACCGCTGCGCCTCAACCTGACTCCACAGCAGAAGGCCGCGCTCGTCGCCTTCATGAAGACACTCACCGACCCGAGCGTGGCCACGGACGCGAAGTTCTCCGACCCGTTCAACTACGGAAACCAACGGTGTCCAGTGAAGGTGTGTCAAAGTGAGGCATAGAGAGTGGTCAGGCGGGGCACGGCGGCGGCTTCCGTGAGGTTTTCTTGCAGCGCATGGCGCAACCACCGGATGAACTTTACCGAGCGCTGGCTGGCCCGCCGGGCGCTG
>CALQJI020000099.1 GCA_943330855.2 Klebsiella pneumoniae | reverse complement strand
TGGCAGGACCAAGCGCATCTACGAGCAGACCCCGCAGACGCCCTACGAGCGGCTGTTGGAGAGTCCGGATATAGCGGAGGCGAGCAAGGTGAAGCTGCGAGAGCAGCACGCCGGGATGGATCCCTACGAGTTGAAGAAAAGGATTGAGACCAAGCTGAAGAAATTCTTCACTGCCTTGAGTAAACTAGATCGTGAGTCAACGAAGACCTGACGGTCCCCTGCCCCCGGTAACATTTAGCCGTGAGTCAATACGCGCACCCTCCCTCTCTGGCTGCCGAGCTACCTGCGCCAGCAGCCCGCGCCGCAGCCCGACGGTGTGAAGGATATTCTCCTGTGCGTCTGCGACCACTTCGAGCCGCTCCATCGTGCGGACAAATCCGAGGCCCGCCGCCGCATGGCCCAGTGGAAAACCGAGTTCCCGAAAAACATCGCGCCCTTCCGTGACGCCGACGGCATCCGCCCGCGCCACACCTGTTTCTATCCCATCGAGCAATACGATCCCGACCTGCTCGACGACCTCGCCGAGTTGTGCCGCGCGTCCGGCGCGGAAGTGGAAGTCCACCTCCACCATGACCGCGACACCGAGGCTACGCTCCGTGTGAAACTGGTGCAGGGCATCGCCGACTTCAGCCGCCACGGTTTCCTCCCGCGCGACGCGTCGGGCCGCACCCGCTGGGGCTTCGTGCATGGCGACTGGGCGTTGGACAACTCGCATCCCGACGGCGCGCAGTGCGGAGTGAACAACGAGCTTTCCCTCCTGCGCGAACTCGGCTGCTACGCCGACTTCACGCTCCCCTCCTGCCCCGACCCGACGCAAACGCGCACCATCAACCGCCTCTACTACGCGCAAGACACGCCGCATCCGAAGAGCCACGACACCGGCGTGCAAGTCCGCGTCCTTCCTGCCGGTGGCTCGCAGCCGTCAGCACCCATCTTCGGCGACCTGCTCATCATCCAAGGCCCGCTCGCGCTGAACTGGGAGCGGCGCAAGCTCGGCTTCCTCCCGCGCCTCGAAAACTCCGACCTCACCGCCGCCAACCCGCCGCGCCCCGACCGGATGCGCCTGTGGCTCAAGCAACACATCCATGTGCTGGGCCGGCCCGAGTGGACGTTTGTAAAACTGCACTGCCACGGAGCGCCGCCGCCGAACTCGGGCGTCTTCCTCGGCGAGCCTTACCGCGCCTTTCATCAGCACCTCGCAGAGACTTACACCGAGGCCAACGGCTGGCGGCTCCACTACGTCACGGCCCGCGAGTTGGTGAACATCCTCCACGCCGCCGAAGATGGCCACACCGGCAACGCCGGCCAGTTCCGCGACTACCGCTATAAGCTGCTGGGCTGAACCCAGCTTTCGCCGTTCGGGCGCACGCCTATTTCGCCGCCGTCGGCTGGGGCCTGAACTTCAGCGTGACATCGAGCGGTGGCCTGCTATCCCAACCCAACTGTCGTATGAGGATTTTGGCACTGATTTACTTTGTCTCGGGCTGCGCGGCCGCGTTTTTTGGATATGCGCAAGCTTCGCCTGCGGTCCTCGCGTTGGGAGTGCTGGTGGCCATCGTATCGCTTGGCCTCGTCTTCCGCATCCGCGTCTTCGGTTACTTGATGGCGGCCTTGTTCGCGTTGTTGATCGTGATCATTTTGAGCGCCGGGGTGCTGGGCCGGGGACTTGGCGCGGCGGAGTGGGTGCGGTGTCTCGTGTTCGCTGGTCTTGGTTACTGGTGCTTCAGTTGGGCTTGGAACTTGGGCATCGAACAGGCGGCGAACAAACCTAAGCTCGCCGCGCCGCGTCAGCCGAAGCCGTCTGTGGTGGCCGATGTCACTGACGAAGCCGCCCCTGAGACTTTGGTTCCCAGCCGCGAATCCACCGAGCCGACCTCCGGCAGCCAGTGGACTTGGGTTTGGCTGGTGGCCTTGGGCAGCTTCATCCCCTTTGGCTTTGCGGTGTGGTATTTCGTTGGCCGCGAAGCCAAGCCTCCTGCCAAGCCCCCGCCCACTACACAGGGCAAGGCTGCTCCCGCAGCGCCAGCCGCTGAACCAACCGTTAAGCCAAGCGCACCCGTGGTTACGACCAAGGCCAGTCCGCCCGCGAAAGCCGCCGTCAAAACGGTCGAACCCGTCGCCAAGCCCACGCCTGCTCCACCCACGCCGCAGCCGACTGCGTCCGTGCCCAAGGCCGCGTCGCCACCGGTCGCTGAGGCGACTGGCTCTTCATTGCCGTGGACAGTGCCGGACGCGCGCCCGGCGAGCGTTGACGTGCGGGACATGAAACTTGTCCCGCTGGCGGTCGGCACGAATCGGCTGGATTGGGCCGTGGTGCCCACGTTTTTTCGCGAGCGTCCGGCGCAGATCATGGCGCTCACTTTGACCGCTGGAGTGGAGACGGGGTTGGCTGAATACACCGTTCGGACTTCCGGTTACGCCATCATCGCGTGTGGCTTCGGCTACCAAGGCAACAACAGTGGCGGCTGGACCGACTCGCGGTGGACGGCGGCGGAGTTCGAAGCGAAAGGTTGGCAGCCCATTCCGTCCTCAGCCGTTGGGGGCACCTTGACCATGGTGGACGTTAACCGGGTCATGACCTTGTTCTGGAAACCGGTCACGGCCGGCGAGACCGGCCGCATTCGGTGCAACAAATACTACCCACCGTTTTTCATCGCGCTGGGCGAGCGCTAAGTTCGAAACCCCGATTCAGGGGCTTTTCTTGTCGCTTGGCTTGGGCACAAATTTGAGCGACACGCCGTTGATGCAGTAGCGCTGGTCCGTCGGCGTGTTAAAACCCTCGCCCTTGAAGACATGGCCGAGATGGCCGTTGCACTTGGCGCAGAGCACTTCCACCCGCACGCCGCCGAAGCTCCGGTCCTCACGCGTGCGCACGTTTTTCGCGTTCGCCGGGTCGTAGAAGGACGGCCAGCCGCAGTGCGAGTCGAACTTGTGCGCGGAGGAAAACAGTTCGGCTCCGCACCCGCCGCAGACGTAGGTGCCCGCGCCCTGCGCCTTGAATTCCTCGTAAGCCTTGCCGTGTGCCCGCTCCGTGCCCGCCTCGCGCAGCACATGGTATTGCTCCGGCGTGAGCAGCTTGCGCCACTCGGCCTCGGTCTTCGTGACGGTGTTCGTGTCTGCCTCAGTGGCGGCGGGTTGGCTGGCAGTGGTCATGGCGGTGGGCGGCAATTCCTTTGGCGCGCAGCCGACGAGCAGGGCCAGCAAGAGGCCGAGCGCAAGGCGGGAGCGGATGCGTTTCATGCGGCGACGATACGGCAGCCCGCGCGATGCGCAAGGCGCAGCAAACCCGGAAGCACAGGGGTCCAACCTGCGCATCGTCGCGAGTAGGCGAAGCAGGTTGGACACCTGCGCTCCGTGTCCGCTAAAGTTCCCCCATGCGTCTGCCCGTTGCCATCTTCGCAATCTGCTTTGCGGTCTCTGCGCCCTTTTACGGCCAACTTTTCTCGGCGCCCGCCAAGCCCAACATTCTCCTCATCTACATCGACGACCTCGGCTACGGCGACACCGGCTGCTATGGCGCGAAGGCCGTGAAGACGCCCAACGTGGACCGGCTCGCGCGCGAGGGGCTGCGCTTCACCGATGGCCACTGCACCTCCGCCACCTGCACGCCGTCGCGCTACGCGATGTTCACTGGAGAATACCCGTGGCGCAAACGCGGCACCGGCGTGCTGCCCGGCGATGCGGGCCTGGTCATCGAACCCGAGCGCGGCACGCTGCCACTCACGTTGCGCGGAGCGGGCTATGCGACCGGAGCTGTGGGCAAGTGGCACCTCGGCCTCGGGCCGCAGGGCGGGCCGAACTGGAACGGCGAAATCAAACCCGGCGCGCACGAAGCGGGCTTCGACTTCAGCTTCATCATGGCCGCCACCGGCGACCGCGTGCCGTGTGTTTACGTGCGCAATGGCCGCGTTGCCGGGCTCGACCCGAAGGACCCGATTGAAGTGAGTTACCAAAAGCCTTTCCCCGGCCTGCCCACCGGTAAGGCGAACCCCGAATTGCTCAAGATGCACCCGAGCCACGGCCACGACATGGCGCTCATCAACGGCATCAGCCGCATCGGCTACATGAAGGGCGGCACGGCGGCGCACTGGAAGGACGAGGACATGGCGGACGTTTTCACGCGCGAGGCCATCGGCTTCATCGAGGCGAACAAGGACAAACCCTTCTTCCTCTACCTCGGCACGCAGGACATCCACGTGCCGCGCGTGCCGCACCCGCGCTTCGTGGGCAAGTCTGGCATGGGCCCGCGCGGCGATGCCATCGTGCAGATGGATTGGTGCGTCGGCGAACTGCTCGCCGCGCTCGACCGACTCAAGCTCGCCGAGAAGACGATGGTCGTCTTCAGCAGCGACAACGGCCCGGTGATTGATGACGGCTACAAGGACGACGCGGTCGCCAAGCTCGGCGCGCACAAGGCGGCCGGCCCGTGGCGCGGCGGCAAATACAGCAACTTCGAGGCGGGCACCCGCGTGCCCTTCCTCGTGCGCTGGCCGGGCCGCGTGAAACCCGGCGTCTCGGACGCGCTCGTGTCGCAGCTCGATTTCCACGCCTCCTTCGCCGCGTTGGCCGGTGCGAAGCTCGCCGACGCGCGCGACAGCCAGAACATTCTCCCCGCGCTGCTCGGCGACTCGCCGACCGGCCGCGCGTCGCACGTCGCCAGCGCCAGCGTGCTCTCGCTGCGCGCGGGCAATTGGAAATACATCAGCCCCAGCCAAGGCCCGAAGCGCAACGCCAACACCAACACCGACACGGGCAACGACCCCGTCGGCCAGCTCTACGACCTGTCCGCCGACCCCGGCGAAATGAAGAACCTCGCGGCCGAACAGCCCCAACGCGTCGCCGAGATGGCCGCGCAGGTGGAGAAGATTCGCAGCGCGGGCCGGCTGCCGGCGGAAGCTCCCGTGGCGAAGGATGGAAAGAAAACAAAGCAGCCGTAAGCATTTCATCGTCAGCTAACGCATTATGAAAACATCCCGCCTCCACGTCCTCGCACTGCTCTGCGGCCTTGGCTGCCAAACCTTCGCCGCCGACGCGCCTGCGAAAAAGCCCGCCGACGCCACGAAGGCCAAAGCCGATGCCGCCAAGAAGACCGCAGCCGTCGCGCAGCCCAAGCCCACCGACGCGAACGTCGCTTACGGCAAGCACGAGCGGCAGGTGCTGGACTTTTGGAAGGCCGAGTCCGCCACGCCCACGCCGTTGCTCTTCTTCATCCACGGCGGCGGCTGGCAGGCGGGGGACAAGAACCGCACCGGCGGCATCGAGAAGTATCTCGCGGCCGGGATTTCCGTCGTGGCCATCAACTACCGCTACATCGTGCAGGCCACTGCGGACGGCGTGGTGCCGCCGGTGAAAGGCCCGCTCCACGACGCCGCGCGCGCGTTGCAGTTCGTGCGCAGCAAGGCCACCGAGTGGAACATTGACAAGCAACGCATCGGCGCGAGCGGCGGCTCGGCGGGCGCGTGCTCCAGCCTGTGGCTCGCCTTCCACCCCGACCTAGCCGACCCGAAAAGCACCGACCCCATCGCGCGCGAATCCACGCGCCTCTGGTGCGCCGCCGTCATCGGCGCGCAGACCACGCTGGACCCGCAGCAGATGAAGGAGTGGACGCCCAACAGCAAATACGGCGGCCACGCGTTTGGCTTCAAGGGCGACCCGGAGAAAAAGCTCTCGCAGTTCGATGAGTTCCTCGCCAAGCGCGACACTATCCTGCCGTGGATTGCCGAGTATTCGCCCTACGCCCTCGTCACCGCCGAGGACGCGCCCATCTACATGAGTTACTCCGCCCCGCCCGCGCTCGGCCAGGAGCAGAAAGACCCCACGCACACGGCGAACTTCGGCGTGAAGCTTCAGGAGCACTGCCAGAAGAACAGCGTCGCCTGCGAGTTGGTCTATCCCGGTGCGCCCGACGTGAAGTATGCGACCACGGCGGACTACCTCATCGCGACGCTGAAGGCGAAGCGGTGATTCTCTCCCTCTCGAATCCCCTCCCTCTCCGCCTCGAACGGGAGAGGGCCGGGGTGAGGTGTCGAGTCCTCCGTTTGCGCGTTCCACCTTTCGAGTTCCGCCTTGTAACGATGAGGAGTCGTGGGATTGGCTCTTTTTGACCACCTTCGGAGCGTTGAAAACCTGAGTTGCCGCCTTCCTGAACCCTCCAAGATTGAAAACTCGTTTTTTTGCCACTCCGAACCGCATTCAACTCACTGTTTATCAACGAATTCCATTCAAAACTCCCCTACCTGCGGCCCTTGGCCACCTCGGAGCATTCGGCATCACCCGGCTTTGAAGTGCCCGACTGGCCGGCCGGCCCCGGCGAGCGCTGTAAGCGCGGCGAGATAATAGCCCAGGGCAAGCGAGACGAAGTCCGCGCCGCTCAACTTCGGCTTGTTCAGTGACTCCGCTTCCTGCCAGTCTCGGCGGCATGAAAGCCACCGCCCTTGTCCTCCTCACCCTCTTGCTCGCGCCGCTGCATTCGGCGCTGGCGCAGCTCAAGCCCACCGCCGCGAACGTGCCTTACGGCGACCCGGCCAACCCGCGACTGAAGGTGGACATCTACGCGCCGTCTGGCGCGAAGAACTTGCCGGTCGTCTTCTGGATTCACGGAGGCGGCTGGCAAGCGGGGGACCGGACGGCCATCCAACTCAAGCCACAGGCGTTCGTGGACAAGGGCTTCGTCTTCGTCTCCACGGGTTATCGCCTGCTGCCCGAGGTGGACATGGTCACCCTCTTCCGCGACATCGCCAAGTCACTCGCCTGGGTGCATGCGAACATCGCCAAGCACGGCGGCGACCCGAAGCGCATCATCGTCGGCGGCCACTCCGCCGGAGCGCAACTCGCCGCGCTGATTTGCATTGATGACCGTTACCTGAAGGCCGAGGGCGTGCCCTTCTCCGTGCTCAAGGGCTGCTTCCCCGTGGACGGCGACACCTACGATGTGCCCGCGATGATTGAGACCGCCGAGACGCGGCTGCGCGTGCATGGCTTCCCGATGCCCAAGCAGGGGCACCGGGTGAAATTCGGTAACACCCCGGAGCTGCACCGCGATTACTCCGCCGTCACGCACGTCGCGAATGGCAAGGGCATCCCGCCCTTCCTCATCCTCCACGTCGCCGACCACCCGGATAACACCATGCAGGCGCGTCGGCTTGAAGGGGTGCTGAAGGAAGCCGGGATCTCGGCCAAGGCCTTCGGCGCGAAGGAGACGAACCACAGTCGTATCAACGAAAACCTCGGGCTGCCGGAAGACCTGTCCACGAAGGCGCTGTTCGAGTTCGTCGGTGATTGCCTGAAGAAGTAAGTTTTTTCCAACTCGCCGCCATGACACGAATCAGCCTTCTCCTCGCCTCGATCTGTCTGCTCAACAGCCCCGCCTTCGCCGCCGATGCGCCGAAGACTGATGCCAAGGCCAAACCCGCCGTGAAGCCTGCCGAGCCGCAGCGCGCGCCCACGCAGGCGAACGTCGCCTACGGCACGCACGAGCGGCAGGTGCTGGATTTCTATCGCGCCGACTCCGACAAGCCCACGCCCGTCGTCTTCCACATCCACGGCGGCGGCTGGGTGGCGGGCGATAAGAAGGGCGTCGGCAGCTTGGAGAAGTATCTCGCGGCGGGCATCTCGGTTGTCTCCATCAACTACCGCTACAGCACGCAGGCCCAGATCGCCGGCGTGAAGCCGCCCGTTGAGTGGCCCATCGCTGACGCGGCGCGCGCGCTCCAGTTCGTGCGCAGCAAGGCCGCTGAGTGGAACCTCGAGAAGGCACGCATCGGCGCGACCGGCGGCAGCGCAGGCGCGTGCACTTCACTATGGCTGGCCTTCCACCCCGACCTTGCCGACCCCAAGAGCGCGGACCCGGTCGCGCGCGAATCCACGCGGCTGTGGTGCGCGGCAGTCATCGGCGCGCAGACTTCGCTCGACCCGAAGGAGCTTAAGGAGTGGACGCCCAACAGCCGTTACGGCGGACACGCCTTCGGCTTCATGCCGGATCCGAAGGACAACAAGACCCGCGACACGCAGTTCGCCGCGTTCCTCGCCGGGCGCGAGTCCGTGCTGCCGTGGATTAAGAAGTATTCCCCCATCGAGCACGTCACCGCCGACGACCCGCCCATCTGGATGATTTACTCTGACACCCCCGCGCTCGGCCAAGAGCAGAAGGACCCCACGCACACGGCGAACTACGGGGTGAAGCTCCAGGAGAAGTGCAAGGCTTTCGGCGTCGCCTGCGAACTCGTCTATCCCGGCGCTCCCGGCGTGAAGCACGCGAAGGTCGAGGACTACCTCATCGCCACGCTCAAGGCGGCGAAGCGGTAAGGCTTCGTAGCCGCCGAGGTAAGGAGACGGACGCTGGAGCGCTCGAACGAATGGGCCTCCTTACCTCGACGGCTACGCGGCTCGTGGGGAGGGCAAGCTGAAGGTGAAAGCTCGCGCTGCGCCTTCAAGAATCGAGGTTTAGGGAATAGGGCTTGACCCTCCGTTGCCTTCCCTCTACTCACTGGCACGTCACCGAACAAACCAGTCTGAGCGGGTGTCAGCAATGACCTCGCGCCAGCTAACCACAGTCCACAAGACGCACTATGCTGAAAGATAAACCGCGGTTTCTGGGGGTTCTTCTCATCACGTTCCTTGCCTCCCTGCCGGCGTTCGCTGGCGAGGCGGACATCAACCTGCCGGACCTGAGCGAGGTGTCGTTCAACCTCTTCGGGAACACCGTGAGCGGCTACGCGCTGATGTATTTCGGCATTGTCGTGTGTGCGCTGGGGACGATTTACGGCTGGGTGCAGTATCAGCAGACCAAGGCGCTCCAGGTCCACCAGTCCATGCACGAGGTCTCGGACATCATCTGGCACACGTGCAAGACCTACCTGTTCCAGCAGGGCAAGTTCCTCGCCATCCTCTGGGTGCTCATCGCGGCGTGCATTTTCTACTACTTCAAGGTGCTGCAACATAAGGGCATGGTGGACGTGGTGGTCATCCTGCTCTGCTCCATCCTCGGCATCCTGGGCAGTTACGGCGTGGCGTGGTTCGGCATCCGCATCAACACGGTGGCGAACTCCCGCACCGCGTTCTCCGCGCTCAAGGGCAACTCGCTCAACACGCTGATGATCCCGCTCCAGTCCGGCATGAGCGTGGGCCTGCTGCTGGTGTGCGTGGAGTTGTTCTTCATGATTTGCATCCTGTGCTTTCTGCCGAAGGATCTCGTCGGCCCGTGCTTCATCGGCTTCGCCATTGGCGAGTCCCTCGGGGCGAGCGCGTTGCGCATTTGCGGCGGCATCTTCACCAAGATTGCCGACATCGGCGCGGACCTGATGAAGATCGTTTTCAAGCTCCCCGAGGATGATCCCAAGAACCCCGGCGTCATCGCCGACTGCACGGGTGACAACGCCGGCGACTCGGTGGGGCCGACGGCGGATGGCTTCGAGACCTACGGCGTGACGGGCGTGGCGCTCATCGCCTTCCTCGCGCTGGCGCTGGGCACCACGGACATCTGCGGCCAGCTCATCATCTGGATTTTCACGATGCGCATCCTGATGGTCATTACCTCGCTGGTGTCCTACGAGGCGAACAAGGTGTTGAGCAAGTCGCTCTTCGGCGACAAGAAGGACTTCGACCTCGAAGTGCCGCTGACCAACCTCGTGTGGATCACGTCCATCGTCTCCATCGCTGTCACGTTCTTCGCAAGCCATGCGATGCTCGCAGGCTTCAAGGACGGCTCCGGCAACGCCATGCCAGACCTCTGGTGGGTGCTTTCCATCATCATCTCCTGCGGCACCATTGCGGGCGCGCTGATCCCCGAGTTCACCAAGGTCTTCACCAGCCCGCACTCCAAGCACGTGAAGGAAGTCGTCACCGCCTCCGACCACGGCGGGGCTTCCCTGAACATCCTGTCCGGGCTCGTCGCCGGCAACTTCTCTGCGTTCTGGACCGGCCTGTGCATCCTAACGCTGATGCTCATCAGCTACCTCACCGCCACCTACACCGGCTCGCCGGTGGCGGCCTTGATGCCGAAGGAATACGGGTTTGCCGCGCCCATCTTCGCGTTCGGCCTCGTGGCCTTCGGTTTCCTGGGCATGGGCCCCGTGACCATCGCCGTGGACAGCTTCGGCCCGGTGACGGACAACGCGCAGTCGGTCTATGAACTGAGCCAGATCGAAGGTCGGCCCGGCATCGCGAAAGACATCGAGCAGAACTTCGGCTTCAAGCCCGACTTCGCGGACGCCAAGCTGCAGCTCGAGAAGGGCGACGGCGCGGGCAACACCTTCAAGGCCACGGCCAAGCCGGTGCTCATCGGCACCGCCGTCGTCGGCGCGACCACGATGGTCTTCGGCATCATCATGATGCTCATCAACGTGAAGGCCGGCCCGACCCCCACGCCCGAGGTGCTCCGCGAGGCCATTACCAGCGTGATCGCCGCTCTGAGCGTCGTGCAACCGGAGATTCTGCTCGGCTTGCTGATGGGCGGCTCGGTCATCTACTGGTTCACCGGCGCGAGCATCCAAGCGGTCGTGACCGGCGCGTATCGCGCGGTGGTTTACATCAAGGAGAACATCAAGCTCGACGCCGCCACGGCGAGCATTGAGGACAGTAAGGAGGTCGTCCGCATCTGCACAGAATACGCGCAGAAAGGCATGTGGAACATCTTCATGGTGGTGTTCTGCTTCGCGCTGGCGCTGCCGTTCTTCAACCCCTACTTCTTCATCGGCTACCTCGTCGGCATCGCTTTCTTCGGCCTCTTCCAAGCCATCTTCATGGCCAACGGCGGCGGCGCGTGGGACAACGCGAAGAAGATCGTCGAAGTGGATATGCGCGCCAAGGGCACGCCCCTCCACGCCGCGACCGTCGTGGGCGACACCGTGGGTGACCCGTTCAAGGACACCTCCAGCGTGTCGATGAATCCGGTGATCAAGTTCACTACGCTCTTTGGCCTGCTGGCGGTGGAGATCGCCGTGGAGATGAAGAAAGCGAACCCCGGCAGTTACACCAACTACATCATCGGCGGCGTTCTCTTCGTCGTTGCGCTCTTCTTCGTGCACCGGAGCTTCTACGGGATGCGCATCCCCGAGGCGTCCGCGAAGAGCTGATTCAGCCCACAACTATGAAAGCGGCGACCCATTGGCCGCCGCTTTTTTGTGCCGCGCCCTCGGCGCTCGCTGGGGCCACATTGGTGCGGCACGCACTTCGCCTGCGTTGGTCTGGCCGCCCCGGTTGCATTTGTCATTTGCTCTGCCGGGCGCGGCTTACTTAATGTCCGCCCCCATGAAGGCTGATTTGCAACGGACCATCGGACTCGGGGGTCACGCTTCACCGCTGACGGACCCCAAGCTCGTCACCTACATCAACCTCAAGCTCGCCGCGCTGGGCTGCCCCACCCACGCTACGGCGGACGCGGCGGAGTTCCGCGACCTCACCGAGTCGCTGCTTGCGCGGCATCGCGAGACGGAACGGCTGCTGGCGGATTACCAGGCGCCGGTGGACTGGCGCATCCAGCAGTTCCTGGACGAGTATCTGCACGAGACAGGCGTCGCCGTGCGGCTGCCGCACCAGACCTTCGTGCTCGACCGCCACGGCGTCGCGCGTGCGCTGTCGCTGCCGCCGGACCGCGATGAGTTCCATTCCGACATCGTCAGCTCGTATCGCGTGCGGCAGGGCGTGCTGCACAACCCGGCCAAGGACAAGCGCACCACCGCCGGCGTCTTCCACATCGCCGAGGGTGGCCTGCCGATTCCTGACGATAAGAAGGCTGTGCCGCAGCGCACGTTCGCGAAGATGTTTCAGGCCGCGCTGAAGCCACCGCAGACGTTGCTGCGCCTGCCCTTCACCGCGTCGCAGTCGGAGCCGGCAGAATGCTTCGTCTCGCTGCTGCTGCGGCCGCTCGTGTGCCCGGCCGTGCCGGGTTTCTGCGCGGAGAAGACGATGGAGATTCGCTTCTTCGTGCCGGGCAATCTGGTGAGCAACCTGGACTTCGTCGAAAGCATCTTCGGCAACGCGGGCGACCCGTATCTGCCGGTGAACGACGCGGCGCTGGACGTGGAGCATTGGACCGGCCACACGGGCTGCGTCATCCTCGCGCCGCATCTCATCACGGTGACGAAGAAGGATGCCGGTCTGCCGCCGTGGGACAAGGCCACCGAACGCCAGCGCCGCGATGGCATGTGCTGGCGCGACGAAGCCGAACTCTACAACGACGGCTCGGCGTTCAAGCTCACGGCGCGCGACGAGTCCGGCGTCATCGTCACGCTCATCGCGGACAACTACTTCGGTTACTGCAAGAAGGAGGTGAAGACCCAAATCAGCTTCGCCGCGAACCTCTTCGGCCTCTGCGAAGAGGAGCACTCGGGCGGCGCGCTGGTCTTCCCGAGCTACGACTTGGGCGAGGAGTTCGCCGGCGGCATCCATGTGCAGCAGCGCGGGCATTCGTTCGAGGACGCGGCGGCGCTCTTCGCTGACGTGATGGATCCGAAGCCCGAGGGCTACGCGGTGGACCGGAAGTTCGCCGACATTCTCTTCGTGCCGGAGGACGCGAGCTTCGACCTCCGCACGCAAGCGGTGACGTGGACCGACGAGCGCGGGCCGCAGCGGCTCAAGTTGCTCGCCGGGCACACTTACGTGCGGCCCAGCGGCTATCGCATCCAGATGGAGAAGCCCGCCAACCGCATCTGGCGGCTCGTGGGCACGCGCGGCGAAGGCACCTTCTGCCACAAGCCCAGCACCGTCTCCGGCGGCGGGAAGTCCGAGATTTCCAAGTCGCTCTCGGACGCGATTCTGCAAGGGCCGGTCTTCGTGGCCGACTTCAAGAAGGACTTCGACAAGGTGGCCAAGCTGCTCGCGCGTGATTACTCGCCGCGCTTCCGCGACCCGGCCCGCAACGGCAAGGACACGCGCCCGCTGCTCTCGCGCGAGCGCTCGCTCGGCTCCGTCATCAAGCTGCTCACGCCCTCGCCGAAGGATTACGCGGACGACTACAACGAGTGGCTCGAAAGCATGCCGCAGTATGTGAAGGAACTCGTCTTCGTGGTGAAGCGCTTCCACAAGCCGGAGTGGGGCAAGACCTGGCGCGAGCACTTCAGCGTGGACGTGGTCAACGGCGTGCCGGGCAACGAACTCAAGTGCGACAACCGCAAGTTGACGACGACTTACCTGCGCATCGGTTTCGACCCCGACGGCGCGTGGCGCGTGTTCAGCCTGCGCAAGGATTTCCATCCGGCAGTGAAGCTCCAACGGGAGGACGACATCAGCGCGAGCGTGGTGGTGCCGGGTAGTGGCGCAGGCTTCCAGCCTGCCTCGGCGGGCGGCTCGCCCGCCGAGACCGTCGGGATGACTGCCGCACTCGACGGCGCGACCACCTTCCTCACCCGCGTTTCGTTCGCCACGGACCCGGGCCGCTCGCTGAAGTTCGTTCAGAACTGCGAGTTCCGCCTGTTCCAGCGGCCCGACGACGCGATTCATCGCGGCTACGACCAGCAGGCCGAGCACGACTTCGCGCAGCCCGGCAACTTCTTCTCCAACTACCAGCCGCTCACGCGCGCCGACGCGCAGCGCGAGCTGGAGGACAGCATCAACTTCGTGAAGTTCACGCCACCGATGGCCGACCTCATCCGCGCCGCCGCGCGGGAAGCGGGCCGGCCCAAGTTCTTCGTCAGCTCCGCGCAGCCGCGCCTCGTGGACGGCAAGATGACGAAGAACCCGCGCTACCTTCAGAACCGCCAGGACCTCGTCCACCCGCGCGAAGTCCACCTCGCCGAGATGGCCACGCGCCTCTTCCGCAAGCTACCCACGAGCGCGCCGTTGCACCGTCCGGTGAACGCCGTGCTGCCCGGTCGCCGTAACAACCCGCCCGAGCCGGGCGTGCGGCCACTGTGCGTCTTCAACCCGATTCACCATCTCGAACTGCCCGAGCTGTTCATCGAGTTCATCTCCAGCATGACCGGCAAGTCGCCGTCCACGACCGGCGCTGGCTCGGAGGGCGCGCTGACGAAAGGCCCGTTCAACGCGCTGCATCCCATCATTGACCTCAACGCCGCGCTCGTGAGCTACATCCTCACCGGCGGCGATGTCTTCGTGACCTGCGCCGGCCACGTCGGCCCGAAGGTGCGCGTGGACCACGACATCAGCCTGCTCGTGCCGGAGCTGTGGTGCCGCATGGGATCCGAGGAGCGCGACCCCGAGTTCATGAAGCGTGAGGGCTATCTGGAGCGCTGCGAAGACTTCGACTTCAACGGTCAGCGCGTGCTCGCGAGCCGGCTCGGCTGGCGCGTCACCGGGCGCTTCGTCCGCCACTACTTCGGCCGCGTCTTCAACTACCCGCACAGCGTCTTCACCGATGAAATGCTGCGGCCCGAGTTGCAGGACACCGCGACTTTCGCCGATGGCGTGGACAACATCGTGACCACCGCGCGGCGCGTGGCAGAGCACTACTTCGCGGACGGCGGGGTGGAACTCGCCTGCCCGCCGTTGCGCGCGCTGCTCCACATCATGCGCGATGGCCAGCACGAAGGCCGCGACCTGAGCCACCCCGAAGTCCGCGCGCTTTTCAGTCGCGAGTCGCTGCTGGCGAGCGATTGGTATGCGGAGCGACTGACCGCGAAGCAAACCGGCGACGTCAAGCGTTGGCAGCGCCATGTGAAGAATCTCGAAGCCTTCCTCTCGCGCGCGAACACGGGTGGCGTCACCACCCAGCTCAACATCCGTGAGCGCCTCGACTTCGCGTGGGCCGAGCTCCGCCGCACCCAAACGCCCGAGCATCTCGCCTGCCTGCGCGGCACGCTGGGTGTGCAGCCCAAGCTGCGCGTGTGAGTCGGGTGCTCGGAAGGAGCGCGGACGCTCACGTCCGCAGCCAGTGCCGATTGCCAAAAGCGTGCTGCGGACGTGGGCGTCCGCGCTCCCTTACTTCGGCCCACCTAGCTTGCGCCGGTGCTTCCACAACTCGCCTGGCTTGAAGATGCCGTCGGGCGTGATGATGCCGGTGATGAGCTCCGGCGGCGTGACATCGAAGCCCGGATTGCGCGCCCCGCTCGTCGGATTCGCCACGCGCACATAAGCGCGCTCGCCCGACCTTGGACTTTGGACCTTGGACTTTGGACCTTGGACAATCCCCCACGCCCCAAGCACCTCACTTTCACTCCGCTCCTCGATGGGAATGTCCCGGCCGGACTTCATCTCCCAGTCAATCGTCGAGCGCGGGATGGCGACGTAGAAGGGGATGCCGTGGCGCTTGGCCAGCACGGCCTTGGTGTAGGTGCCAATCTTGTTCGCCACCTCGCCGGTCCGGCCCAGCGTGCGGTCGCTGCCCACGATGACCAGGTCAATCTCCCCGCGCCACATGAGGAAGCCGGCGGCGTTGTCGGCGATGATTTGGTGCGAGATGCTCTGCTGCGCCAGCTCCCACGCGGTGAGCGTTGCGCCCTGCGAGCGCGGGCGTGTCTCGTCGCAGAAGACGTGGAACTTCCGCCCCGCCGCCTGCGCCGCATACATCGGCGCGGTGGCGCTGCCGATGTCCACGAAGGCCAGCCAGCCGGCGTTGCAATGCGTGAGCACCCTCATGCCGTCGCGAATCAACTTCGCGCCGTGCTGGCCGATGGCTTTGCAATGCGCCACGTCCTCGTCGGCGAAGTGCGCGGCGGCGGCGAGGGCGAGGGCCTGCTGCTCGGCGACGGTCGTGCCGGCGGACATGGCGCGGCGCACGTCGAGCATGGCGTTGACGGGGTCAACGGCGGTGGGGCGGGCGTCCTTGAGCACGGTGAAGACGGCTTCGACGTGCGCCTCAAACTTCGCCAAGTCTTTCCCGCGAAACGCCCGCGCGCCCTGCGCTAGGCCGTATGCCGCCGTCGCGCCGATGGCTCCCGCGCCGCGCACCACCATGTCGCGGATGGCGGCGGCGCTGTCGCGGAAGTCGCGCGTGCCGACGACCTTGAACTCGTGCGGCAACAGGCGCTGCTCGATGAGCAGGACTTGGTTCTTCGCCGCCTCGAAGCTGACGGTGCGGTAATGGCTCGTGCGCCCACGGACGGTCACGTTCATGCGCGGGAGTGTGCGGAGCAGGCGCGGGCGGGGAAAGGATTTTGGCGGGGCGTGGGATGCGCCCGCGTTCTGCGGAAGGCACGCGCCGGCGGCGCGGATGAAGGTAGCCGGCGGGAAGCGTAGCGCCCCACCGGAAATGGCCCGCAGCGAGGAGCGCCCCGGAGGGACGCATGAACCTGGAAACCGGAGTTAACGCAAAGGCGCAAAGACGCAGAGAGGAAGGAATTGTGTCGGGTCGCCAAGCTGAACCAAGTTCACCTGCGCGGTGAGTGTGGGAACGCAACTATCCAAGCCGGTTCCTTTTGCGCGTCTGCGTCTTCGCGCCTTTGCGTTCAATCTCAACTGCCGAAATTAGGATTGGTCACGCGTGGCCAAGGTGGCCTTTCCATTGCCCGCCACGCCCTTGCCCCGTTGGGTGAAGACGCCGTGGCTGGGTTTCGGCCGCGCGACATTCTCCTTTCCAAGTCGTTTCAAAACTTCATTCTCCGCCGAACTTTCCGCCCGGCCCGCTGGGCCGGCGGACCTTATCATGCTGCCATTCGCGCTGACGATTTTCACGGGAGCCTTCTTGCTCTTCCTCGTTCAACCTCTCATCGGCAAATACATTCTCCCGTGGTTCGGCGGCACGCCGGGCGTGTGGACGACCTGCATGCTCTTCTTCCAGCTCGTGCTGCTGGCGGGCTACGCCTACGCGCACTTCCTCAGCCGCTGGCTCAAGCCGCGCGGGCAAGCCGTCGTGCATCTGGCGCTCCTGCTCGTCTCGCTCGCCGTGCTGCCCATCGTCCCCGCGGACGCGTGGAAACCCACCTCCGGCGAAGCGCCCATCACCCACATCCTGCTGCTGCTCGGCGCGACCATCGGCTTGCCCTACTTCGTCGTCTCCACGACCGGCCCGCTGATGCAGTCGTGGTTCTCGCGGCTGCACCCGGACAAGTCCCCTTACCGCCTCTACGCGCTGTCCAACATCGGTTCCCTGCTCGCGCTGCTGGCGTATCCGTTCTTCATCGAGCCGGAGCTGCCGCGCAAATTCCAAGCGCACGCGTGGGGCTGGGGCTTGGTGGCCTACGTCGGCTTTGCCGCGTGGTGCGTGTGGCTACTTTGGAAGAAAAACCCGGCGGAGGAGACTCCTGCCAGCGGCTCGCGCGCAGCAGAGGAAGCGGTTGCCGCCGCGCCTTCGCTCCGGCAGATATTCCTCTGGCTCGCCTTGCCCGCCTGCGCCTCCGCCCTGCTGCTGGCGACGACCAACAAGCTCACCCAAGACGTCGCGGTGATTCCCTTCCTCTGGATTCTACCATTAAGCCTGTATCTGCTGACCTTCATCCTCTGCTTTGATGCGCACCGCTGGTATTGGCGGCCGCTCTTCATCCCCGCGATGGTCGCGTGCTTCGGCTGGCTCATCTACGTCCTAGCCAACATCAACGAAATCCGCATCGCGTGGCAGATTCCAGCGTTCTGCCTGACGATGTTCGTCGCCAGCATGGTCTGCCACGGCGAGCTGTATGCGCTCAAACCGCACCCGCGCTGGCTCACGACCTTCTACTTGATGATTTCCGTCGGCGGCGCGCTGGGCGGATTCATGGTAGCCGTCGTCGCGCCGCACGTCTTCACCACCTATGCGGAACTGGCCTGGTCCTGCGGCGCCTGCGCCCTGCTGGTCTGGCTCGTCTGCCTGCCCAACTGGCGGGTGCCCAACTTCGCTTGGTGGCGCTTCCACGCATGGATGGCTAGCTCCCTCGTGGCGATGGGCGTGTGCCTCGCGTTCTTCATCCAGAGCCACGAGAAGGACAACCTCATCGAGTCCACGCGCAACTTCTACGGCGCGATGTCCGTGCTGGAATACGGCTCCGAAACCCCCGGCTCCCGCTACCTGCTACTCCAGCACGGGCGCATCACGCACGGCTTCCAGCTCACCGACCCCGACCAGCGCCGCCGCATCACCAGCTACTACGGCGAAGGCAGCGGCGTGGCCCTCGCCATCCGCAACTTCCCAAGCAAGCAGAAGCGCATCGGCGTCGTGGGCCTGGGCACCGGCACGACGGCGGCGTTCGGTGAGAAGGGCGATTACGTCCGCATTTACGAAATCAACTCGGAAGTGCTGCGCGTGGCCACGAACCACTTCAGCTTCATCAAGGACACCCGTGCCCTCGGCGGCACGGTGGATGTCATCTTGGGCGACGCCCGCCTCTCGATGGAGCGCGAGGAGCCGCAGCGCTTCGATGTCCTCGCCCTCGACGCCTTCAGCAGCGACGCCATCCCCGTCCACCTGCTCACGAAAGAGGCCGTGGCCATCTACGGCAAGCACCTCGCCACGAACGGCGTCCTCGCCATCCACATCTCCAACCGCTACCTCGACCTTGAACCGGTGGTGGAAAACGTCGCGAAGGAATTCGGCTACCTGCATCTGTCCGTCTCGGACGGTGAAGGTGACAAGGACTGGTGGATTTACAGCTCGACGTGGGTTTTGCTCAGTAAGAATCAGGAGTTGATGAGCACCATCACCAGCCTCGCCAAGCCGAACACGGACGAGAAGTCCAAGAAGACCGTCCCCCTCTGGACCGACGACTACGCGAGCCTGCTGCCAATCATGAGCTGGTAAAGGTAACGGCCGCGTATTGACTCACGGCTAAATGTTACCGGGGGCAGGGGACCGTCAGGTCTTCGTTGACTCACGATCTAGTTTACTCAAGGCAGTGAAGAATTTCTTCAGCTTGGCCTCAATCCTTTTCTTCAACTCGTAGGGATCCATCCCGGCGTG
>CALQJI020000098.1 GCA_943330855.2 Klebsiella pneumoniae | reverse complement strand
GTTTGCTGGCTGAGATTTTCCCCGGTCGGACTGGTGAGAAGTTGTCCGAACTGTCCGGCGAGGGCGTGGCGGGCTGTGTCTCGGACACTTCGGACGGGTTTTCACCACTCGTTCCTGTGAAATTCGTCACCAGCGTCAGCCCCTTCCAGCCACGTTGAGGTTTTCCGCCGCCGTCGGGGATGTCGTGGCGCACCGTCAGTCCGAACTGGCGAACCACCACGTCCGCGATGCCGCTCGTGAACTTGTTCTTGGGGAGCGCCGCCCAGCCGTGCTCCGTGCAGAACTCGACGTAGGCCGCGAAGCCATCGGAAACGGTGAGCAGTCCGCCGGTGGCGCGGCGCAATCCATCACGAGCGAACACGGCGAGGCTGTCCGACTCCAGCAGCAGGTTGTTCACCACCGTTTGTTGCCGGG
Organism: Klebsiella pneumoniae; assembly: GCA_943330855.2. Lineage (GTDB taxonomy): Bacteria > Verrucomicrobiota > Verrucomicrobiia > Limisphaerales > SXTU01 > SXTU01. The sequence continues at coordinate 18,378 of CALQJI020000098.1, read as the reverse complement.
CGTTTAGGTGCAACTGCCAGCCGTCGGCGCGGAGCTTGTCTAGGCCTTCCAACATCCAGTTCAACACCCCGGCGGCTTCCTGTTGGAGAATCAGTTCGTCCAGGTTAGCGACCACCTTCTCCGGCTTGGGCTTGCGATACTCGATGATGACCAACCGCCGCCGCCACGCGGCCACGTCCCCCTCCAGATGGACGGTGAGCCGGGAGTTGCAGGTGGCAAGGACGTTGAACCGGCAGGTGATGGAGGGCGACTCGTTGCTGCCCTTGAATTCGAGCGTCACCGGATCGTGGCCGGTGAGCGATTTCAACACCGACGCGCCACGGTGGTTCAAAAAATTGTCCGGCACGTCCGCGCCATAGAGGAGGGTTTTGCCAAGAAAGCGGCCAAGCTCAAACCGTTCGCCTAAATGTTGAGGACGTAGGGACGCGAGGTTCTTCTGCCCGATGATGCCGGTGAGCACGCGCACGAACGTCCCTTTGCCCCCGCCTGCTGTCCCGGTGAGAATTAGAATTCGCTGCGCCAGGTTCTCGCCAATGAGTGCCAGCCCACACCAGCGTTGCAGCAATTCCAAATCGTCGTCCTCAAGCGCGGTCTGTATAAGCGTGTCGAGAAACAGCGGACACTTCGCGGCGGGGTCGTAGGGAGCGGCGAGCTTGTTCCGGCGGCGATAGCTCGGACTGAAGGGGAGGAGCGTCCGGTCCCGCAACCGCAGCATCCCGTTGGCGCAAGGAATGAACTCTGTCAGGTCGGAGGCGAAGAAATCGTGTGACACTTCCAACAGCCCCCGGGCTTTGCGGATCACACCGCTCAAATTGGCCGAATCGCGTAAGCGAAATTCCAATGCCTTTGTGTCGCAGCCGTCCCGGCACGCATGAACACAGTCCAGCACCAAGCGACTCAGCCGGGGAAGGAACGCCTCCGCCTGTTTGTGAAGGAAAACGCCGTCGCCGGGCGAATAGGTGTAAAACTTGTTCTCTGTCGGAATGAAGACCGTGGGTGAGTCCGGGCTGCCCTTGGCCCCCATCGTGGCGGCAAGAAAATCCTCCCCGAGGTCTGTCGCCACAATCACGCCTTCCTTGTCCGCCTCCTCACGAATAGCAGCGCCAAACTCGGCCGGAGAAATGGCGGCGAACTTTTCGGCGAACCATTGCGCAGGTGTAACCGCTGCTGCGAGGGGCGCGGCTGCTTCGCCTTGAGAGTTGGCATGCCGCTCCTTTTCTGTCCGTGTGCGGTCGCGCTTCGCCTCCAGCCCTCTGCGGCGCACTTCGGCGTGCTCCGCCTTGCCAATACGGCAACGCATTTCATGGTTCACGCCGTCGCGGATGCCACGGCAAGAGTTGTGAAAACAGTCGACCGTCGGCGCGCCGTCGAGATGCAACTTGCAATCTTCCGGGGCGTTGGCAGATGTGTGTAGGTGATGGCCGGGACAAATGCAAAAGCCCTTAGTCTCCCCGCTCCACTTAATCGCGCCCAACATTTCAACGGCAATGCGGCGGCGCATTTCCGGTTGCGCGGCGGACGGACCATTGACGGGGGTGGGCTTCGCCGGTTCCAACATTGGTGGCAGAGGCTTTGCGCCATCCTTCCAAAACGCCTGCGGGTCGTAGCTGACGAAACAGAGCCGTTCGAGGTTTTTGCATGATTGGTCAATGGCTTGGCCGTAGGTGTCGGCGACGTGTTTCCGCACGGCGCTGAATGTCGCGTTGTCGTGCTGCGCTGCGGTGCCCGCGACACAGAACCAGATTTTCAGGCCGGTGCCCGTCGGACTCCTAAAAGCAGCGACAACGTGTGGGTCGTTCTTGGCCATGGCAAAAGCTGCGTCAATCGCGGCCTGGCTCAAGTTGTCGAGGTCGGCGCAAAGCAGGCCGGAGTAGATTTCGAGATGGGCGTTGCCGCGCTGCTTGAATGTCCCGGCAGGCATGATGCCGGGCAGCTTCTTCTTTAACGGGTCAACGGCCTTCTTCGCCGCCTTGTAGTCGCCCGTGGCGGAAAGTGTCTCGGCGTAGAGCTTGCGAACGGCTTCAACCGGCTTACGCCATTGGCCAGAGCAGATGCCCGCAATGATGGCTTGCGGGTCCACGCCATTCTCCGCGGGTTGCCCCATCGCATTCGTGGTCATGCTGACACGTGGGCGAAGCGGGTCGGGGGTGTTCATGAGTAAATCTTTCCAACGTCAATCGACACATTCAGTTGACCGGCTCACAAGACTGGCCTGCTAGGTCGGTGAGTTTTAGTTCCAGAGAGCTTTTCGTGGTAGCGGCCGTGGTCGCGAGCTCTGCGGCGTGGCTTTCTCGCCGACGGCGCACGGTCATGGACAAGGCCCGATTCTCGTTGAGGTAGGCCTCGACCTCGTCGAACCGGTAACGCACGGCACCGCCGAGGCGGAAGCTGGGCATGCCGGCGCGTTCGCAGTTGATAAGATGGCGCTCGCTGATGTGGAGCAAAGCGGCGAGCTGTTTGCGGGTGAGGTATTCAGGATTTGACATAGTGGTTCGATTGCTGTGTATTAAATACACGTATCCGCATACGCAACAAAGTCAAAAACATCAGCCACCCATAACCGAAACATACTACTATGCCTCGCCCGCCTCGTTTCCATCATCCGCTCAAGACCGTCCGTGAAGTGTTGGGCGACTCGCAAACACGCTTCGCAGAGCGAGTCGGCTGCTCCGCGGCCAACGTTCAGGCCATCGAATTGGGAAAACACAAACCCACGGAAGCATTGCTATCCCAGGCCAGGATCCTGACGGGGGCTGACCCCAAAAGCCTTTGCGGGAAGCCTGGAAAGGCCCGGTCCGTCTTGGGTGGGCCGCTCACCGAGCAATCTTTCGCCGCTTGGAAGTTCATCCTATCCGATGCGAGCAGGCATGCGGTGCCTCGTTACTTGGAGGTTATGCTGCCCTTGCTGACGACGCTATTCCTTGCGGGTGCCCAGAAGAGCTGTGCCTTTGAGCTTGGGGAATCACTCCGGGACTGGATGCGAGCGAACCTGGAGCGATTTAAGCTCGAAGGAGCATGTGATCGACTGCTGAGAGAATTGAATGACAGCGAAGACTTGCGGTGGAGGGATTTGGATGTGCCCTTGACGGAACTCCCGGCGGGTCCAGTAGGATCAACGGCTGCCGAAGCCGAGGAGTTCGCGAAATGCCAAGCCCTGTTGAAACATCATGGCTTCTTCGGTCTGGGCATCCTCGACCCTCGCACCCAATCGCGGGGCCAAATTTTGGCGAAACTGCTCGAATCCTTGGAGGCTTTTATCTGGACGACTGGTCACTACTCTCACCATCTGCCAGTGCGCTATAAACATCTGGACAAGGCAGCTCCGCCTAACTGCTCATCGTTCGACATGAAGGATCGTCTAACTGAGTTGGCAAATCAGGCGAATCCATGGCTGTCGGCAAAGGTGTCCACGTCGGCTGGATCGAAAACCAAGCCTGTGCCTGCGCGCGGCTAGTGGCGTCGAGGTAGTGCTGATCAAGCATGGCGGGGGAATTGCCTGCCAGACGGGCGGTCTCGTGCTTGTTCCCTTTGAGCGCGTAGTGGTAAGTGCAAAAACTGTGCCGCAGCCCATTGAGCTGCCAGGCAAAGCCGAGTTTCACACAGAGCGCAGCCGTCATCTTTTGGGGCGTCTGCCGGTCACTGTAGGGCAGAATTCGGCCAGTCTGGTTGCGGTAGGGAAGGAGGAACTGGAGCGCGTTGGCCGGGATTTCCACGGACCGACGGCGCGCAGTTTTGGTCTTTCGGCCGGGCAGGATGAGGCAACGCTGATCCCATCGGATGTCGGTCCACTCCAAGCGGTGCAGCTCGGCTCCGCGCAACCCGCAAAAGCCCCCAACGACGAGCCAGAGCAGAAGCGGCGGCGCCGCATGGTCCAATAATTTGCGCATTTGCTCAGGAGTAAAAGTCTTAATCTCACGGGGCGGCTCCTTGCGACGGCTCAGGCCTTTGAACTCGCTGGGCCGCTGTTTGGCCAAGTGGCCTTGCTTCTGCGCCCAGTGTCCAAACGCAACGAGGGTGCGGCGCAAGAAGTTCTTGGTGGAGGCCTGCCAAGGCAAGCCTTCGACCCAACTCTCCAGTTCAGCGGCGCGAAGTTCCTCCAGGTTCCGCCCCGGGAACTGCGTTAGAAGGCAGCTCAGGTGCCGCCCAATTTGGGCAATGTGCCCACGGGAGACTTCCATCGTTTCACGGCTTTGGATGAAGCGAGGAACAGCCTCATCCAGCCGCACCGGAGTAATCTCGCGATGGTGTTCGGCGTAGAACCGGACGGCGTTGGTCACATTCGCTGCCCCCACCAATTTGGCGGCCTCGGTGAAGCTACGGACGGCTTCGTGCAATGGCACAATTTGGGATAGCTCACCCAAAGCCTTGAGAGCAGCACTGTAGGATTGGCTGTCAGCGAAAGTTAGCCCGCGGGCAAGTTGAGCCCCCCGCGCCAACTCCGAAGCCTTCAGTCGGGCGAAGCGCTTGGCGTCGAGCGCATGAGAGAAGGTCTTGCGCTCGCGCTTGCCGCTTTCCCACCAACAGACCTGATGCAGGGTTTGCTTCGCGTTGCGACTGACATGAATTTTGACGGCTGCGGTCGTTTTCATCTGTGGTAATGACAGAGATTTGTCATTTCGACTTCGCCAACGGGCGTAAGTCGTTGCACAGACGTATTTATCCTTACTCCGCAAAGGGAGAGGGGGGGACACGCAGGCCGCGTCTCAGCGAAATCGCACGCTCGGAAACAGGAGCCAGCGTGAAGCGTTCTCCCTCTCCCTCAGAGGGAGAGGGCCGGGGTGAGGGTGAACATGTGCCACGTCTTGTGAGCAACGATTTCACCATCCCCGTCGGCGGTGCGAGAATCTGAGATGTGCCTTTTTGGAAGGAGCCGCTCCAGTGCCCGCTTGCGCCTTCGCCACCGACCGGTAACTTCCCCATCCTTGTCGCGTCTGATTCGTGGCTTCGGTTGAAACTGTGACTCACAACACCATGTCGTTCCGCATCCTACTTTCATTCCTCTTCACCGCCGCCGTCGCGCTCGCGCAGAACGGGGACAAACCGGGCGAGAAACAAGAGTCGCGCGTGCCCAAGGAAAAAATTCCCGCCAACCCGCCGCTCTCCGCCACCGACGCGCTCAAGACCTTCAAGCTCCCGCCCGGCTTCCGCATCCAAGTCGTCGCCGCCGAACCGCTTGTCGAGACGCCCATCGCGATGCAGTGGGACGCCGCCGGGCGCATCTGGGTCGTCGAGATGCCCAGCTACATGAACACGCCTGTGGCCGCCGGCGAGATGGAGCCCATCAACCGCATCAGCGTCCTCGAAGACACGAACGGCGACGGCGTGATGGACAAGAAAACCGTCTTCCTCGACAAGCTCGTCATGCCGCGCGCGCTCTGCCTCGCCTACGGCGGCGTGCTGGTCTGCGAGCCACCGGCGCTCTTTTGGTATCCCATCGAAGCCGGCCTCAAACCCGGCCAGCGCGTGTTGGTGGACAAGAACTATGCCCCGAATGGTTTTAAGAATCCCGAGCACACGGGCAACAGCCCCACGTGGATGATGAACAACTGGATTGTCTCAGCGAACCACAACCTCCGCTTCCGCCGCGTGGACGACGACTGGAAGCGCTCCGCCACGACCTCTCGCGGCCAGTGGGGCCTGACGATGGATGACTGGGGCCGCCCCTTCTACAACTCCAACTCCGACCAACTCCGCACCGACCTCGTCCCCAGCGAGTATTACTTCCGCAACCCGCTCTTCCGCACGAGCGCCGGCCTCACGCAACAGCCGATGAAGGACCAAACCGTCTGGCCCGCGCGCGTGAACCCCGGCGTCAACCGAGGCTACCAAGCCGCCACGCTCAAGCCCGACGGCACACTCGCCAAATACACCGCCACCTGCGGCCCGGTCATCTATCGCGGTGATAATTTCCCGGCTGAATTTCAGGGCAACGCGTTCATCCCGGAGCCGTCGGCCAACTTCGTTCGTCGCATGGTGCTCACGGAAAGAGCCGGCGAACTCACCGGCACCAATCCCTACCCGGAAGCCGAATTCCTCACCTCGACCGACGAACTCTTCCGGCCTATCAATGCCTACACCGGCCCCGACGGCTGCCTCTACCTCGTGGATATGTATCACGGCATCCTCCAGCACCGCGTCTTCCTCACGAGCTACTTGCGCCAACAAGCCGAGAGCCGCGGGCTGGACAAAGTCATCCGCCACGGACGCATCTACCGCGTCGTTCACACGGGCAGACCGCCCGGCCCCAAGCCCCAGCTCACGTCCGCGTCCGCCGCCGATCTCGTCAACACACTGGCGCACCCGAACGGCTGGTGGCGTGACACTGCGCAGCGCCTGCTCGTGGAGCAATCCCCCGCCGACGCCATCGCGCCACTCAAGCAAATGGCCCTCGCCGGCGCCGACCCGCGCTCGCGCTTGCACGCGTTGTGGACGCTCGACGGGATGGGGCAGATGGATGCGACCACGTTGATTTCTGCGCTCGGCAAGGAGCAGCACGGTAAGGTTCGCGCCGCTGCGTTGCGTGTCGCCGACGGGCTCCTGAAGACCTCCGAGAAGGACAAGTTGCTGCTCAAACTCGTCTCGATGGCGGAGACCCAAGACATTCACACACAGGTCCAGCTTGCGTTCACGCTCGGCGAGGCGAAGGAGCCTGCCGCCGAAGCCGCCATGGCCGTGCTCGCCCGCAACGGCGGCACCAACGTGCTCGTCCGCGACGCGCTCATCAGCGGGCTGGCGTTGCGCGAGGTGGAGATGCTTGGGCGCATCGCGACCGACAAATCGTGGGAGGACAAGACTCGCGTGAACGGCGGTGAGGCCTTCATCAGCGCGCTGGCGAAAAGCGTCTTCCAGCAGGCGCGCGGCGAACGCGTCAACCGCCTGCTCGAACAAGTCGCGCAGAAGGAAACGCCCAAGTGGCAGACCCTCGCCGTCCTCGCCAGCGTGAGCGTGACGCCGCCCTCGGCGAGGAAAGGCGAGCCGGCCCCGCGTGTGAAACTCGTGAAGCTCGCCGCCGAGCCGCCCGCGCTTGCCGCGCTCGCAAAGTCCGATGACAAGGCCATCCAAGCCGCGACCAAGAAGCTCGACCAACTCATCGTCTGGCCCGGAAAGCCCGGCGTCACACTACCCGTGGTGAAGCCGCTCACCGATGCCGAACAAGTGCGCTTCGCCACCGGCAAGGTGATGTTCGAGGCCACGTGCGCCGCCTGCCATCAGGCCCACGGCTACGGCCAGGACGGCCTCGCCCCGCCGCTCGTGGACAGTGAGTGGGTGGCCGGTTCACCCGAGCGCCTCGCCCGCATCATCCTGCACGGCGTCGGCGGCCCCATCACAGTCCTTGGCAAGAAGTGGGACATGGATATGCCGGGCCACGGAACCTTTGATGATGAGACCGTTGCCGCCGTGATGACCTACCTCCGCCGCGCTTGGGACCACGACTACGACCCGGTCGCGCCCGGCTTCGTCAAGCAGGTCCGCGCCGCGACGGCTGGCCGCGAGTCCGCGTGGACGGACGTGGAGTTGAAGAAGTTGAAGTGAGCCGTTGCACGTTACCAGACAGAGTTGTCATTGCTGGTCATCCCCTCGTCGCCCATCCTGTGTTCAACGCATGAGCCACCTCGCCCAAGCCCGCCGCGTCTTCGACATCGAACTGGCCGCGCTCCGCGCCGTTCGCGCGCAACTGGATGACTCCTTCGCCCGTGCGGTGGAACTCACCGTCGACACGCTCCAGCGGCGCGGGAAGCTCGTCATCATCGGCATCGGCAAGTCGGGGAACATCGGTGCGAAGCTCGCGGCCACGCTCACCAGCACGGGCTCCACCAGCGTCGTCCTCAGCAGCGTGGATGCGCTCCACGGCGACTTGGGCATCGTCAACGACGGCGACCTTGTTCTGGTGCTGAGTTACTCCGGCGAGTCGGATGAACTCCTTAATTTGCTGCCGGCGCTCAAGCGCTTCGCGGTGAAGATCATCGCCTTCACGGGCAATCCCAAGTCCACCATCGCGCGGCACAGCGATGTGGTGCTGAACGTCCGCGTGCCGAGGGAGGCCTGCCCGTTCAACCTCGCGCCCACCGCCAGCACGACCGCGATGGTCGTCATGGGCGATGCGCTCGCGATGGCCGTGCTGGAGGCGCGTGGTTTCACGCAGAAGGACTTCGCCCGCTACCATCCTTCGGGTGCGATTGGCCGCGCGCTGCTCGTGCAGGTGAAGGACATCATGCGCACGGGTGAGCGCAACGCCGTCGCGCCGCAAACGCTGGCCGTGCGGGACGCACTGATGGTTATGACCAAGGCGAAGTCCGGCAGTCTCGCCATCGTGGACAAGCGCGGGAAGCTCGCGGGTGTCTTCACCGATGGAGATTTCCGTCGCCGCATGGCCTCGGACAACGATCTACTCACGCGCCCGCTCACCGAGGTGATGACGCGCAACCCCATCTGCATCCGGGATGACGCGCTGGCCGCCGAGGCGCTGAAAATTTTTAACGAACGGAACATTGACGACCTCATCGTGGTGAACGCCAAGCGCGAGCCGGTCGGACTAGTGGACTCGCAGGACCTGCCGAAGCTGAAGCTGATGTAGGGGGGCGTAGGCGCAGGCTTCAGCCTGCGCTTCGCGCGGTAGCGGCGGTCTGTGACCGCCGGTTTCCCCAGCTCGGCGCTCATTGAGCGCCGCCACAGATTCTGATTCGCAACCTGAAGGTTGCGACTACGAGGCGGCTTTCAGGGCTTCTAGCTCTTCCCAGCGTTTGTAGAGTTGGTTGAGCTTGGCCTTGTGCGCGGCAAGCTCCTCCATGAGGGCGTTGGTTTGGGTCGCGTGCGTCTTGTGGAAGTCGGGCTCGGCGAAGAGGTTTTCGACGCGGCCAATTTGCTCTTCCACGCCATAGACTTGGTTCTCCATGTCGTCGAGCTCGCGGGTTTCCTTGAAACTCATTTTGCGGCCTTTACCAGCGGTTTGAGCGCTCGGCTGCGCGGCCTTAACGGTAGCGGGCTTCTCGGCGGGCTTCTTCGAGGCAGCGGTCAAGACGGGGGCTTCGGCGCGCTTCTTCTTCTCTAAATAATAGTCGTAGTCGCCGACGCTGTAGCTGACGCGCTCGTCGCCCTCGAAGGACAGGATGCCGGTGCAGACGCGGTTCAGGAAGTAGCGGTCGTGGCTCACCACCAGCACCACGCCGGGGAAGGCGATGAGGGCTTCCTCGAGGACGCGGAGGGTGTTCAGGTCGAGGTCGTTCGTCGGCTCGTCGAGGATGAGGAAGTTGCCGCCTTGCTTGAGGATGCGCGCGAGGAGGAGGCGGCTGCGTTCGCCGCCGGAGAGATACTTCACCTGCAAGTTGATGCGGTCGTCGGTGAAGAGGAAACGCTTGAGGTAGGCGCGCAGCGAGAGCTTGCCGTCGCCCCAGATGACGAACTCGGTGCCGTCGCTCACCTCGTCAATGACAGTGCGGTCCTCGCGGAGTTGCAGGCGGGACTGGTCCACGTAGTTGAACTTCGTGAGCTGGCCGGCCTTGGCCGTGCCTTCGGTGGGCTGGAGGTCGCCGATGATGGCTTTGAGCAAGCTGGTCTTGCCCACGCCGTTGCGACCGGCAACGCCGATTCGCTGGCCGTTCTCGAACGTGTGCGTGAAGTTGCGGAAGAGCACGCGACCTCCGAACTCAATGCCGAGGTTGTTGAGTTCGACCACGCGGTTGCCGAGCGGGGGGGGCGGCGGGATGACCAGCTCCATGTCTTCCTCGACGGGCGGGCCGGCCTGGGCGGCGGTTTCGTAGTAGCGCTCGAAACGGTTCTTGGCCTTGCTGCGTTGGGCGCGCGGGCCTTGGCGCACCCACGCGAGTTCCTTCTCCAAAAACTTCTGGCGCTGGTGTTCGACCACGGCTTCGGCCTCCTGCCGCTCGGCCTTGGCGAGGAGATACTGGCTGTAGCCGCCGTCGTAGGAGAAGAAGCGGCCTTCGGCCAGCTCGACGGTGATTTTGGTCACGCGGTCGAGGAACCAGCGGTCGTGGGTGACGACGAGGAACGCGCCGCCGAAGTTTTCGAGGAACTCGGCAACCCACTCGATGGACTCGGGGTCGAGATGGTTCGTGGGTTCGTCGAGGATGAGCAGGTCGGGGCGTGAGACGAGCGTGCGGCACATGGCCACGCGGCGCTTCTCGCCGCCGGAGAGCTTGGTGATGTCGCGGTCGCCGGGCGGGGTGCCGAGGTGGGACATGGCGGTCTCGATGCGGTTGTCGAGGTTCCAGCCGTCAAGCTGGGCGATGCGTTCTTCCAACTGCTCGTGGCGCTTCGACTCGGCGGGGAGGGACTCAAATTCATGGATGAGGCCGAGCACGTGGCTCGCGCCGTCGCGGATGTTTTCGAGGACGTTTTTCTTGGGGTCGAGGGTGAACTCCTGCGACAGGTAGCTGATGACGAGGCCCCGGCGGGCGGCGACTTCGCCACTGTCGGGGGTGTGCAGCCCGGCGAGGACTTTGAGGAAGGTGGACTTGCCGGTGCCGTTGCGGCCGACGAGGCCGACGCAGTCGCCCTCGTGCAGGGCGAGGGTAGCGGAGTTGAGGATGACGCGGTCGTTGAAGGCGACGACGAGGTCTTTGGCGGTGAGGAGGGCGGGGGCGGAATCGCTCATGAGTGGTGAGAAAGTGACAAATTTGGCAGGTGGGCAGGTGAGTGGGGATGCGCTTAAGCTGCCATCACTTTCCCACTTTCCCACTTTCCCGCTTTCCCGCCTGCTCCCGTCCTCTGTGGAAGGGAGAGAGAGAAGGTGGCGGCAGGCCGGATGCGGGGTGCGGCCACGAACGCCGACGCGCGGAACCCCTCACCCCGGCCCTCTCCCCTCATCCGATGAAGGGAGAGGGAGAAGAGGTGTGCGGTGCTTACCATCACGCCAGTTTTACCTTCAAGCGCTGGCCGCGGATGGCGGTGCGGTTGAGCTTGGAGATGATGGCGTGGGCGGCTTCGGCGGCCACGTCCACGAAGGTGTGGCGTTCGCGGATGTCCACGGCGCCGACGGTCTTGGGCGGCAGGCCGGTCTCGCCCAAAATGCAGCCGACGACATCGCGGGGGGCGACGCCGTGCTGCTCGCCGACGCTCATCCATAGGCGGGTCATCTCGCCGGGGGTGCTGCGGCTGGCGGGGCGGCGGGGCGGGTAGCCGGGGGCGATGGAGCCTTGGCCGGGGCCGGGGTCGTCGGACTGCGGACGCTCGCGGGGTTGGTCTTCGTATTGGTCGTAATCGCGGCGGACGGGTTGGCGGGCGGCGGGGCGGTCTAGGGCGGTGCGGATTTCCTTCTTCGGGGGGCCGGGTTTGCGGGGTTGGTTAATGAGTGCGCGCAGGTCGGCGGCGTTGGAGCCGAGGGCATCCAGTCCCGTCAAGGGGGCCGTCAAGGGGGCGGGGGCGACCGGGAGTTTCAGCTCGGCGGAACCGGAGGGGGCTGAATCGGGCGTGGCGGGGGCTGCGGCCTCAGGCTCGGACTGTTGCGGAGCGGGTTCCGCCTGTTCTGAAGCCGACTCTGGGTGTTCCGAAGGCGAGATTCGGTGTTCCGGCGGGGAGGTTTGGTATCCCGACGGTGAGTTTACGTGTGTCGGCGAGGACTTTTGGTGTTCCGACGGTGAGTTTTCATCTACCGACGGCGACTTCTGATGTTCCGACGGCGACTTTGAGTGTTCCGAAGGCGACTTCTGGTGTTCGGAGGGGGACTTTGAGTGTTCCGACGAGGATTTTGGGTTTCCAAATGCCTGCGGCACTACTGCGGGGGCCTGTGCCGAGGCCGGAAGTGGCTGTTCGGAGGCGGGGGCGGCGGGTGGTTGGACGGTTTCTCCCTCAACCTGGCCTTCTCCCGCGGGACTCGGGGGAGCGCTCGCCCGCGTCGGGGCTTGGGGGGCGGGCTTGGTGGCGGGACGGGCTGCCGGTTTGGAAACTGGGGAGGCCGCAGGTTTGGAAACCTGCGCTACGGGGGCGGGGGCTGCCGGACGAACGGCGGGAACCGCCGGACGGGAGACCGGAGCCGCCGGACGGGAGGCGATGGGCGTCCTAACCACTGACTGCTGCTCGCTGGCCGCTGACCGCTGACCACTGTCTCCTGCCGGCAGTCCGGGTGCCGGGCGCGGGGCGGCGGCGGCTTTGGGGTCTGCGTCCGGCTCGCCGGGGGAGCCGCCTTCGAGAAGGTGCAGCATCGCGGAGATGATGTCGGTGCTCTCGAAGCCTTCTTCGAGGAGGCGTTCAACGGCGTGGTCTTGGCGGTTGAATTTGCCGACTTGGAGGGTGAGGCGCACCCGGTCGAGCATGAGGTTGGCGCGGGCTTCCTCGACTTCTTCCACGGAGGGCACGCGGCCGCGCTGGATGCGCATGTTGGTGAAGCGTTCGATGTTGCGGATTTGGAACAGCTCGCGGCCCGCGACGAAGGAGAAGGCCATGCCGCTGCGCCCTGCCCTGCCGGTGCGGCCGATGCGGTGGACGTAGTCTTCGACATCGTAAGGGAGGTCGTAGTTGAAGACGGCTTGGATGTCGTCCACGTCAATGCCGCGCGCGGCGACATCGGTGGCGACGAGGAATTCGAGGCCGGACTTGCGGAACTTGCCCATGACGCGGTCGCGCTGGGCTTGGTTCATGTCGCCGTGCAGACCTTCGGCGGAATAACCCTGGGTGTTCAGGTGTTCGACGAGTTCGTCCACCATGCGCTTGGTGTTGCAGAAGACGATGCCGAGCTTGAAGTCGTGGACGTCGATGAGGCGGGTGAGGACTTCGATTTTCCAGCGGCGGTCCACTTCGAAGTAGATTTGTTCGACGGTGGGGACGGTCATGGCCGCTTGCTCCACGCGGACATTCTCCGGGGCCTTGGAGTGGCGCTCGATGAGGTCGCGGATGGGCCGCGGCATGGTGGCGCTGAAGAAGACGGTCTGGCGCGTGGGGGGCGTGGACTTGAGGATGTGCTCGATGTCTTCGCGGAAACCCATGTTCAGCATGACGTCGGCCTCGTCGAGGATGAGCATCTTGAGCTGGTCGAGCTTCAGGGTGCCGCGCTCCATGTGGTCCATGACGCGGCCGGGGGTGCCGATGATGATTTGCGCGCCTTGGCGGAGGCCGATGAGCTGGCGGTCGTAGGATTGACCGCCGTAGATGGGGAGGGCATGGATGCCGCGCTTGAAGAAGGCAAGTTTGTGGACTTCTTCGCAGACCTGGACGGCGAGTTCGCGGGTGGGGCAAAGGATGAGGACTTGGACGGCGCGGAGCTGGGGGTCGGTCTTCTCGATGGCCGGGATGGCGAAGGCGGCGGTCTTGCCGGAACCGGTGGCGGACTGACCGACGATGTCCTTGCCGGCCATCAAAACGGGGATGGCGGCCGCCTGAATGGGCGCGGCTTGCTCGAAGCCAAGTTTGGCTATGGCCTTGAGGAGTTCGGGGGACAGGCCGAGCTCGGAAAACAGTTTGGGTGTCATGCGATTGTCGAAACGACTTGCGGAGACTAACAGAGAAGCAGGGAGGAGCGAGAGGTATTCTTGCAAGCGGTGCGGCTGCTGCGCCGTAAAGCGACACGGGCCGCTCACTTGACTCGCCCGCCTCGGCTTTTATAGTCCGCCCATCATGTCACGGGACTTCGTAGCGACAGACGGGGAGGAACCCCCTTCAGACCAGCGGCTCCAAACACTCAAAGAGTTCCACCCCGCCGGGCGCGGCCCGTGGGCGCACGTGCCCGACGCGGAGTGGAACGACTGGAAGTGGCAGCTCAAAAATCGAGTCACCACCGTCGAGCAGTTGGAGAAGTTCCTCCCCACCCTCACGCCCACGGAACGCGCCGGGGCCATCCTCTGCCGCACCAAGCTGGCGATGGCTATCACGCCGCACTTCTTCAACCTCATTGACGCCAGCGACGAGCACTGCCCCATCCGCCAGCAGATGATTCCCCGCTTGGAGGAGGCGAACACCGCGTCTTGGGAAATGTCCGACCCGTGCGGCGAAGACTCGCACTCGCCAGTGCCCGGCCTGGTCCACCGCTATCCCGACCGCGTGCTCTTCCTCGTCACGGACCGTTGCGCGGCCTACTGCCGCTACTGCACGCGCTCGCGGTTGGTGAGCAACGCCAGCGGTTACGACTTCCATCCCGAGTTCGACCGGCAGATTGATTACATCGCCACGCACCCGGACATCCGCGACGTGCTCCTCTCCGGCGGCGACCCCCTGCTCTTCAGCGACGAGAAGCTGGAGTATCTCCTCACCCGCCTGCGCGCCATCAAGCACATCGAGTTCCTCCGCATCGGCACGCGCATCCCGCTCTTCCTCCCGCAACGCATCACGCCCGAGCTGTGCGCGATGCTGCGGCAGTTCCATCCGCTCTTCATCAGCGTCCACACGAACCACCCGCGCGAGCTGACCACCGAAGTCCGCGACGCGCTCGGTCGCCTCGCCGACGCCGGCATCCCGCTGGGCAACCAGTCCGTCCTCCTCAAGCACGTCAACGACGACCCCGTCGTGATGAAGGCGCTCGTGCAGAAGCTCCTCATCTGCCGCGTGCGCCCCTACTACGTCTATCAATGCGACCTCATCGCCGGCAGCGCGCACCTACGCGCGAGCGTGCGCAAGGGGTTGGAGATCATGAAATCCCTGCGCGGCCACACGACTGGTTACGCCGTGCCGCAGTATGTCATTGATGCCCCCGGCGGCGGCGGCAAGGTGCCGGTGAACCCCGACTACGTCCTGAGCCGCAACGCCGACCGCGTGGTCCTGCGCAACTTCGAGGGCAAGGTCTTCGAGTATATCGAAGGCGCGGATGGCAACCCGCGCTTCAAGCCCTCCGAGAACTTCCATGTGCCGGAAACGGTTTGAGGTTTGGACTGCCTCCTGCCGCCGCAGTCCATGAGCGGCTAAGTGCTGGCATCCACACCGGCCTTTGCTAGCCTCCCGCCCGTGAAAGCCGCGCCCAAACGTAAGCCTGCCGCCCGTCCCGCCTCCCTCATCTCCCGCGCCATGGCGCAACCACCCAAGCCCGCCGCTGCCAAATCCAGCCGCCTCGCCGCCCACCCACCCAAGCCCGTCCCCGCCAAGGACCGCCGCCTCAACTTCGGCAACAAGTGGGACTACGCACCCGCGCCCGAGGACTACAAACACATCCCCATCGCCCCGCGCCACGAGCTCTTCATCGGCGGGAAGTTCGTCGCGCCACACTCGGGCAAATACTTCGCCTCCCTCAACCCCGCCACCGAGGAGCAACTCTCCGAGTTCGCCCTCGCTGACGACTTGGACGTGGACCGCGCCGTGCAAGCCGCCCGCGCCGCCTACGACAACGTCTGGTCCCAGCTCCCTGCCAGCGAGCGCGGCAAATACCTCTACCGCATCGCCCGCATCATCCAGGAGAAAGCCCGCGAACTCGCCATCCTCGAAACCCTCGACGGCGGCAAACCCATCAAAGAATCCCGCGACTTCGACCTCCCCATGGTCGCCGCGCATTTCTTCTACTACGCCGGCTGGGCGGACAAATTGAAGTATGCCTTCCCCGGCAAGACGCCGCGCCCGCTCGGCGTCGCCGGGCAAATCATACCGTGGAACTTCCCCCTCCTCATGGCCGCGTGGAAAATCGCCCCCGCCCTCGCCTGCGGCAACACCGTCGTCCTCAAGCCCGCCGAGACCACCAGCCTCACCGCGTTGCGCCTCGCGGAAATCTTCGCTGAGGCCGGGCTGCCCGACGGCGTCGTGAACATCCTCACCGGTGCCGGCGCGACCGGCAGCGCGCTCGTGAATCATCCCGACGTGGACAAGATCGCCTTCACCGGCAGCACCGAAGTAGGGAAGCACATCGCGAAGGCGTGCGCCGGATCGAAGAAGAAGTTGACCCTCGAACTCGGTGGCAAGGCCGCCCACATCATCTTCGAGGACGCCCCGCTCGACCAAGCCATCGAAGGCATCATCAACGCCATCTACTTCAACCAAGGCCACGTCTGCTGCGCCGGCTCCCGCCTCTTCGTGCAAGAGAGCATTTACCCCAAGGTCATCAAGAAACTCCGCGACCGCCTCGCCACCCTGCGCGTCGGCAACCCGCTCGACAAAAACACCGACATCGGCGCCATCAACTCCCGCGCGCAGCTCGACAAGATCCGCGAGCTCGTCCAGAGCGGCGTGGCCGAAGGCTGCGACCTGCACCAGTCCAGTTGCGCACTGCCCGCGAAAGGCTATTGGTTCCCCCCGACCTTCCTCACCGGCGTGACGCAAAGCCACCGCGTCGCCCAGGAAGAAATCTTCGGCCCCGTCCTGAGCGTGATGACCTTCCGCACGCCCGAGGAAGCCATCGAGCGCGCGAACAACACCCCCTACGGCTTGAGCGCTGGCGTGTGGACCGACAAGGGCAGCAAGATTTTCAAGCTGATCTCCAAGCTGCGCGCCGGCGTGGTGTGGGCGAACACCTACAACAAGTTCGACCCCACCAGCCCCTTCGGAGGCTACAAGGAAAGCGGCTTCGGCCGCGAGGGCGGCGTGCAGGGGTTGTCGGCGTATTGCCGGCTGGATTGAGTTCCACCCGGAGCCCAGTTTCTAACGCCATGATCCTTCGCGCGTGCCTTGTCGCCTTACTCGCGTGCGCTCAAGCCAGCGCTGCGGGGGTGGCGAAGGTGACGGCCTCCGCCACGGAGTTGGTGTTCCAGCTTGAGGCTCCGGCGGCGGGGTTGAGCCTCGTCGAGCTGGCGCCTTACGCGACGAATGCCAGTGCTGGGACGGTCGTCGCTCGCGAACTCACTGCGGCTGCGCCCGTGCGCCTGCCGCGTTTCGACGGCGCGCGCGACCGGCTTTACTCCGGCTTCGTCGCGGCACGCGGGGCGGGCGATGCGCGCGAGGGGGTCGGTGAGATTCGCTTTGCGGAAGACTTGGCCAGCCTCGCGCGCCATCGCGAGCCGCACCCGACGCCGTCGAGCAAGAAGGGGTTGCAAGTGCAGATGACAGAGGACGCGCTCGCGCTGGGCATCCGGCATTGCACGCTGAACTTCAACCTCGCGGGCTTGATTCAACTTCAGCCGCAGGCCGACTCGCTGAAGTGGGAAATGGACGGGCAGACTTATTTCTTCAACCGCCGCTACCTTGACGCCCAGCCCATCAAGCGCCTCTCCGACGCGGGCGTGGTCGTGAATCTCATCCTGCTGCACTACCTCGGGCGCGCGGAGGTGGACGCGTTCATGAAGCACCCGCGCTGCGACCCGGCCACGCCGAACAAGCTCACGGCCTTCAACACCGTCACGCCCGATGGGCTGCGCCACTACCAGGCCGCGCTGGAATTTCTGGCCGACCGTTACTCCAGCACGAACGCCGCGCACGGCCGGGTCTGGGGCTACATCGTCGGCAACGAGGTCAACGCGCATTGGGAGTGGTATAACCTCGGCCACGCCACGCGCGCCGAGGTCGTGGCGGATTACCTCCGCACGGTGCGCATCACGCACACCGCTGTGCGCAAATCCTCGGCGCACGCGCGCATTTATCTCTCGCTCACGCACTACTGGGACCGGGTGATGCGCAGCGGCCCGCTGCGTTCGTGCGAGGGCCGGGGGTTGATCGACGATTTCAACCGACTCGCGCGGGCCGGCGGCGACTTCGACTGGCATCTCGCGCAGCATCCGTATCCTGAGAACCTCTTCGAGCCGCGCACTTGGTTGGATAAGCAGCCCACGTCGCGCGAGGACACGCCGAAGATTACGTTCAAGAATCTCGAAGTGCTCGACGCCTACTTCCGCCGCCCGGAGCTGCTGCATCACGGGAAGCCCCGGCGAATCATTCTCTCGGAGCAGGGCTTTCACTGCCCCGACAAACCGGATGGTGAGTTGTGGCAGGCGGCGGCGTATTGCTACGCGTGGAAGAAGGTCACGTCGCTCACGGGCATTGATGCGTTCATCCTGCATCGCCATGTGGATCACGGACGCGAAGGCGGACTGAACCTCGGTCTCTGGACGCGCCAGCCGGAGTCCATCGCCACGCCGGGCCGGCCCAGGAAGATGCACGAGGTCTTCAAGGCGGCGGGCACGCCGGAGGAGGAGGCAGCGTTTCGGTTCGCGCTGCCGGTGGTGGGGTTGACGGCGTGGCCGTGCGGCTGCGATTGATCCGGGAGCATGCTTTAGCCACGGATGAAACACGGATGGAACACGGACGAGGACGGGAACCACGCATCCTGCGAGCGAGGTGAACGCGGCCTGCAAAGGGCGGGGACGAACACAGGAGCGCAGCGGTAAGATTTTCACACCGGCTGTTCCGTGTTTCATCCGTAGCTCAAGTGCATGGCGTATTGACTCACGGCTAAATGTTACCGGGGGCAGGGGACCGTCAGGTCTTCGTTGACTCACGATCTAGTTTACCCAAGGCAGTGAAGAATTTCTTCAGCTTGGCCTCAATCCTTTTCTTCAACTCGTAGGGATCCATCCCGGCGTG
>CALQJI020000097.1 GCA_943330855.2 Klebsiella pneumoniae | reverse complement strand
CTGGGGAAGTTCTACGCCCGCCTGCGGTTGGCGGGCAAACCGGCCAAAGTCGCGCTGACCGCCGTGATGCGAAAGCTCCTGTTGCAGATGAATCACGAACTCAAACCCGCCTAAAAAAATGCTGGTTTTACAACACCGTTGCTCCCCTCATCCGATGAAGGGAGAGGGGGCGAAGCGGTCCTTCGCCTTTCCACCGGATCTCACTCCGAAGTGGGATGAGTTGTGGCCTGACGCTGCAACTGAATCGGAGAACGGCAACGAGGTCTCGGTAGAGTTGTTGCCTGAAAGACTCCGCAGCCTTTCTCCCTTACCCTTTCCCGCTGGGAGAGGGGATGAGGCCGCCCGTCTGCTTGCACTCCATGCCGCGTTGACTTCCTGTCACGCTCGGCACGCCGCACAAACCCTTTGTCAAACCCCGGTTCGCCCACTACAAGTTCCGGCCGTGCCGTTCCCCACTCTTGAGCAACTCAAAGCCCTCGCCGAGGCCGCCGTGCCGGGCGCGCAACTCGTCCTCGTGAAGAACGAGAGCCCGTGTGCGCAGCATTCGTTGGCCGTGGATGTGGAGCACGCCTACGCCGTCGCCCGGTTTCTCCGCGATGACCCGCAGCTCCGGCTCGACTATTGCTCGAATGTCACGGGGGTTGATTACCTTGACGCCGAGCTGTCCGAAAAGGTGAAGGTGAAGAAGGTCGTGGACGGCGTGGAGAAGGAGGTCGAGGAGGTGAAGAAGACCCCGCGCCCCGGCTATCTGGAAGCGGTGTATCACCTCTACTCGATGGCGCTCAAGCACGGGCCGGTCATCCTCCGCCAGCGCACGCCCGGCCGCGCGGAACCGGTGCGGGTCACGTCGCTCACGCCGCTGTGGCGCAGTTGCGAGTTCCAGGAGCGCGAGGTGTTCGACCTCTACGGTGTGCTCTTCGATGGGCACCCGGACTTGCGGCGGATTCTGATGTGGGATGAGTTCAAGGACTACCCGATGCGCAAGGATTACGTGGAGCCGGATGATTACGAATACGAGCCGACACCGCACGATGAGGTGCTGGAGAAGGCGAAGGCGCATCGGGCGGCGCAGGAGGTGAAGGCGTGAGCACTCACACCACCGCGGACGTGGAGGGCACGCAGTTCATGACGTTCCACGACCTCGCGTATGACGCGGGGAAGACGGACTTCCACCGCAAGGCACAGCCGGTGGGGCAGGGAAGGGAGGGGGAGTTGCTCGAAGTTGCGATGGGGCCGCAGCACCCCTCGACGCACGGCGTCTTCCGCATGGACGTGGTGCTCGACGGCGAGACGGTGGTGAAGCTCAAGCCGGTGTTCGGCTACTTGCACCGGAACCACGAGAAGATTGCCGAGAACATCAGTTACCTCGGCTCGATGCCTTATACGGACCGGCTGGATTACTTCTGCTCGCTGTCGAACAACTGGGCTTACGCACTGTCGGTCGAGAAGCTCGTCGGGCTGCAAGTGCCCGAGCGCGCGGAATACATTCGCCTCATCACCGCCGAGCTGACGCGCGTGCTGAACCACACTTGCCTCGCGGGGTTCCTGCTCCAGGACATGGGCGCGTTGGGCACGCCGCTGATGTATGCCTTCCGCGAGCGCGAGAAGATTCTGGACCTCATCGAGTCGCTCACGGGCGCGCGCATGATGTGCAATTATATGCGCTTTGGTGGCTGTCGGTGTGACCTGCCGGACGGCTGGCTGGACGGGGCGAAGAAAGTCGTGGCCGAGTATCCGAGGTTTCTGGATGAGTTTGATAAACTTCTCTCCGGCAACGAAATCCTCATGGCCCGCACGCAGGGCGTGGGCAAGTTGTCCGCTGAACTTGCCATCAGCGCCGGCATCACCGGCCCGATGCTGCGTGCCAGCGGTGTGGACTACGACCTCCGCAAGGTGGATAGCTACGGCATCTACAGTCGCTACCCGTTCCGCGTGCCGCTGGGCGACCACGGGGATGTTTACGACCGTTACATGATTCGGATGTTGGAGATGCGCGAGTCGCTGAAGATTCTGGAGCCGGCGCTCAAGGACATCCCCGAAGGCCCGGTCGTGGACCCGAAGGCGAAGCTGCGCGGCTTCCGTCCGAAGCCCGGCGAGGCTTACGGCCGCATCGAGTCGCCGAAGGGGGAGCTGGGCTTCCACCTTATCAGCGACGGCAGCCCGAACCCATATCGCTACCGCGTCCGTCCGCCGAGCCTCATCAACCTGACCATCCTCGAAGATATGTGCCTCGGGCAGACCATCGCGGATGCGGTGATTACGCTCGGCAGCGTGGACATTGTTTTGGGCGAAGTGGACCGGTGAAAACTTGCTTCCGGCGCAACGAATCTTGAAGCTCATTTAAATGCTCGGCACCGGAATACTCAAAGGCATGGCAGTGACGGCGAAGAACTTCGTCGGCAGCTACCACGATTCGGAGCACCCGCTCACGACCTCCGAGTATCCCGAGCAGCGCATCGCCCCGAAGGAGAACGCGCGGCAGTTCCCCTTCCTCATCCACGACACCGAAGACCCGATGAAGGGCCTGCGCTGCGTGGCCTGCCAGATTTGCGAGAAGGAATGCCCGCCGCAGTGCATCTACATCGTCAAGAGCAAGGACAAGCGCGCGGATTACAAGGGCCAGATGCAGCTCTACCCGGTGACCTTCGACATTGACCTGTCGGTCTGCATGAGCTGCCAGATTTGCGTCGAGGTCTGCCCGTTCGAGTCCATCAAGATGGACACGGAGTTCGAGCTGTCGAACACCGACCGCTTCGGCGGCCTGCTCGTCAACAAGCACCAGCTCGCCAAGTCCAACGAGCACTACCGCAAGATTCACCCGACCGAAGCCGCCGTGTCTGATGCGGCGCTCGCCGTTGAAGTCGCGAAGGCACAAGCGAAGGCGAAAGCTGATGTGGAGGCCAAGGCGAAGGCTGCTGCTGAGGCGAAAGCCAAAGCGGACGCCGCAGCAGCCGCTGCTCCTGTCGGTGCGGTCACATCCGCGCCCAAACCCTCTTCCCCCGCTGCGGCCCCGGCGGCGGCTCCCGCCGCGTAGTCATGGCCGAACTCTTCGCCAAACTCGACGCGCTTCCCGTCACGCTGAAGCATCTGCTCATGGGCTTGCTGCCCGGAGCCACGCCGGAGTGGCTTGTCTCGGTGGTTTCTGCGGTGCTGACCATCGCGCCCATTCTCGCCGTCTTCCCGCTGATGTTTGCGCTCACGACCGTCATCGAGCGAAAGGGCCTTGGCCGCATCCAAAACCGAATCGGTCCCAACCGCGTGGGCATCCCGCTCACGGACATCCGGCTCTGGGGCTTCGGCCAGTTCATCGCTGACGGCATCAAGTCGATCATCAAGGAGGACGTCGTCCCGCGCGCGGCGGACAAGGTCGTCCACTTCCTCGCGCCCATCGCGCTGCTCATCCCGGTGCTGCTGACTTACTCCGTGCTGCCGTTCGGCCGGAACATGGTCCCGCTCGACCTGCCGCAGACGGGATTGCTCTTCTTCTTCGCTGTCGGGGCGAGCACGGAACTCAGCGTGTTCATGGCCGGCTGGTCGAGTCGCAACAAGTATTCCCTGCTCGGCGCGATGCGGGCCATCGCGCAGATGGTCTCCTACGAAATCCCACTCATCCTCTCGTCGCTGACGGTGGTGATGATTACCGGCACGCTCTCCCTCACGGCCATCGTGCAGAGCCAGTCCGGTGTCCACTTTGGCTTCCTGCACAACTGGCACCTCTTCACCCCGTGGGGCCTCGTCGGCTTCTTCCTGTTCCTCACCGCCGCCGCTGCCGAGGCGAACCGCACCCCGTTCGACCTGCCGGAAGCCGAGTCGGAAATCATCGCGGGCTACTTCACGGAATACTCCGGCTTCAAGTTCGCCCTCTTCTTCCTCGCCGAATACCTCGGTCTCTTCGCCATGTGCGGGCTGGGCATCACGCTCTTCCTCGGTGGGTGGCTGCCGCCCCTGAACATCGCGCCGCTCACCTGGATTCCCTCGTGGTGCTGGTTCCTCGGCAAGCTCTCCGCGCTCATCGTCCTTTTCATCTGGCTGCGCGGCACGCTCCCTCGCCTACGCACCGACCAACTCATGGGCTTCGCTTGGAAATTTCTCCTGCCCATGACGCTCATCAACCTTGTCGTCGCCGCGCTGTGGCACATGTCGGGCGGGGCAGTGCACATCGTCATTCGCTGGGCGGTTGGGTTTGCCATGCTGGCGATTCCATACTGGCTCCTCGGACGTGGTTTTGAAGCGAAGTTCACGAAGCGCGAATACCGCTTCGCCGACTAAATACTAAGCACAAATCACTTTGACCCTCCCTTTCGCCATCATCGCAGGTCTGACCGTCGGTAGCGCCATTGCAGCGATGTCGCTGCGGAACATGGTGCATTGCGCGTTGAGCTTGGTGCTGACCTTCGCGGGACTGGCCGGGCTTTACCTCCAGCTCAACGCCGAGTTTGTCGGCTTCACGCAAATCCTCGTCTATGTCGGCGCGGTGGCGATTCTCATCGTCTTCGCCATCCTGCTCACGCGGAGCACGGAACCGCAGAACGAACCCGCGACTGTCACCCCGTGGGTCGGCATCTCGGTGGCGATTGGGGCGTTCCTCACGATGGCCCTCGCCGTCCTCGCCAGCCCCGTGGGCAAGCGCGCCGCCGCCCCGATGGGCGAAGTCTCCGTCAGAACCCTCGGCCAAAAGCTGATGACCGACTACGTCCTCCCGCTGGAAGTCATGGCCCTGCTGCTCACCGCCGCCATGCTCGGCGCGGTCATCATCGCGATGAAGGACAAGGAGGGTTCTCGATGACTCCGCTCTCCGGCTACCTCCTCGTCTCCGCCTTGCTCTTCTGCATCGGCCTCGCGGGCGCGCTCACGCGGCGCAACGCCATCATGGTGCTGATCGGCATCGAGCTGATGCTCAACGCGGCGAACCTGAACTTCATCGCCTTCTGGCGCTTCAGCGAGCACCCCGAGACGATGACCGGCCTGACCTTCGCGCTGTTCTCCATCGCCATCGCTGCCGCTGAAGCCGCCGTCGGCCTCGCACTCATCATCACGATTTACCGCCACTTCCGCACTGCGAACGTGGACCAGGTGGAGGACATGAAGGGATGAGTTGGATTGCCCAAAACCTCTGGCTCATCCCCGTGCTGCCGTTGCTGGCGGCGGGCATCAGCGCGTTGCTGAAGCGCCCGAGCCGCTCGCTCGCGGCCGGGCTGGCCATCGGTTCGATGGGCGCGTCCTTCCTGCTCTCCTGCGCCGCGCTCGTGGCGACGCTCGGCAAACACGGCGCGGCTTCGCGCCAGTTCGTCAACTTCGACTGGTTCGCCCTCGGCGACACCGTGGTGCGCCTCGGCTGGGTGCTGGACCCGCTCACGGCGGCGATGGTGGTGATGATTACCTTCGTCGGGTCGCTCATTTTCATCTTCAGCGTCGGCTACATGGCGCACGACGAGAACTTCACGCGGTTCTTCTGTTTCCTCTCGCTCTTCGCCGCCGCGATGCTCGGCCTCATCATCGCGAACAACCTGCTGCTGCTCTTCATGTGCTGGGAGCTGGTGGGCCTCGCGAGCTACCTGCTCATCGGCTTCTGGTTCCACAAGCCCAGCGCGGCGGCGGCGGCCAAGAAGGCCTTCATCACCACGCGCATCGGCGACGTGTTCTTCTTCCTCGGCATCGTGTGGCTCTACTCCGAGACCGGCACGCTGCTCTTCTACGATGCCGGTCGCGGCTGCCTCGAACAGGACGCGCTGGCGAAGATGGTTGCGCATACGACCATTGGCGGACTCGCGGCCAGCTCGGCGATTGGCCTGCTGCTCTTCTGCGGTGCGATTGGCAAGTCCGGCCAACTCCCGCTCCACGTCTGGCTGCCGGACGCGATGGAAGGCCCCACGCCCGTCAGCGCGCTCATCCACGCGGCGACGATGGTGGCGGCGGGCGTCTTCCTCGTCGCTCGCGTGTATCCGCTGATGGAGTTGCAACAAGCCGGCGTGTCCGAGCCGATCCCGCTTACTGCCGTCACGTGGATAGGCGCGCTCACGGCCATCTTCGGCGCGCTCGTCGCCGTTTCGCAGACGGACATCAAGCGCATCCTCGCCTACTCCACCGTGTCGCAACTCGGCTATATGATGATGGGCCTGGGCATCGGTGGCGTGGCGGTCGGGATGTTCCATCTGCTCACGCACGCGTTCTTCAAGGCGCTGCTCTTCCTCGGCTCCGGCTCTATCATCCACGGCTGCCACGAGGAGCAAGACATCCGGCGCATGGGCGGCCTCAAGAAGTTCATGCCCGTGACCTTCGCGACCTACGCCATCGGCATGATGGCGCTGTCCGGCGTGCCGCTGGTCTTCTCCGGCTTCTGGTCGAAGGACGAAATCCTCCACGCCGCCTGGCACTACGGCCCGAGCAAAATCCCGTTCCTCCTTGGCCTGGCTGGCGCGTTCCTCACGGCGTTCTACATGACCCGGCAAATGTGTTTTGTCTTTGGTGGCAAGTATCGAGGTGGCCACAGAGAAGCGGAGAAAGGGAGCGATGGAGTGATGGAGTCAGGCGGCACCGGACACGACCATCACCACTCCGCTCATTCCTCTGACCCGCACGAAAGCCCGCCCGTGATGACTTGGCCACTCATCCTGCTCGCCGCTTGCGCCGTGCTGCTGGTTATTGTCGGCACGCCGGTCTGGCCGTGGCTGCCGCACTACTTGGAGGGCCGGGAAGTCCACTTCAGCTTCGCGGCGCTTTTCAACTGGGACATGCTTTCGCTCCTCCTCCTCTCCAGCGCCGTGGTCGCCATTGGCATCGGCCTGAGCTGGTGGTTCTACGGCCTGCTCCCTGCCGAGAAGCCCGATGAGCAAGACCCCTTAGAGCAGCAGTTCCCCGAGCAGTTCGCCTGGTCGCGCGGCAAGTTCTTCGTGGACGAACTCTACGCCGCCACCTTCGTCCGCTGGAACGCCCGCCTCGGCGAGCTGTGCCACGACCTCGACCGCCGCGTGCTCGACCTCCTTGTGTCCATCGTCGGCTGGGCGACGACCGCCTGCGCGCACGTCGCGAAGCTCTGTGACGAGTATGTCGTGAACAAGCTCTTCGACGCCGGCTGCGGCGAAGTCCGGCGCGGTGCGGAAGCTGCCTCGGAATTGCAGGGCGGGCAGATTCACCAATACCTGCGCAGCATCGGCCTCGCGCTGGTGCTCTTCGTCTTCATTCTCGCCGTGGGGTGCAACAAGTGAACAGCCTCCCGCTCATCTCGATTCTGACCTTCCTGCCGCTGGTGGGGGCCGCGCTCGTATTTGGTGTGGACCGCGAGCGTCGGCAGCTTGCGCGCGGCCTCACGTTGGCCGTCAACATCCTCGCGCTCGCGCTCGTCGCCGCGCTCTGGGTGAACTCGAACCCCGCCGACGGCGGGATGCAATTCACCGAGCGGCACGTCTGGATTCCCACGCTCGGCGTCGAGTATCACCTCGGCCTCGATGGCCTCGGACTCGTGATGCTCATGCTCGCCGCGCTCGTGGTGCCGATGGCGGTGCTGGCCTCGGACAAGATTCAGGAGAACGTCCCGCTCTACTGCGGCCTCTTCCTCTTCCTCCAAGGCGGCCTCTTCGGCGCGTTCACCGCGCTGAACTTCTTCCACTGGTTCCTGTTCTGGGAACTCAGCCTCATCCCGGCGTTCTTCCTCATCAAGCTCTGGGGCGGGCCGCAGCGCTCCGAGGCGGCGCTTCAGTTCTTCGTTTACACGATGGTCGGCAGCATCGCGCTGCTGCTCGCGTTCCTCGCGCTCTTCCTCGCAACCGGCACGTTCGACTTCCTCAAACTCGCCGAGCTGGCCCGCACGAAGGCGCTCGGCCCGGCGGTGGACGCGAAGTTCGCCTGGCTCGGACTGGGCGCGGGCAAAGCCTACTTGCTTCTCTTCGTCGGCGCGCTGCTCGGCTTCGCGGTGAAGGTGCCGCTCTGGCCCTTCCACACCTGGCTGCCGCTGACTTACGCGGAAGCGCCCACGCCCGTCTCGATGGCGCTGACCGGCGTGATGTCCAAGCTCGGCGTGTATGGCTTCGTGCGGTTGCTGCTGCCCATCTTCCCCGAGCCGATGCAGGCGCTGCTCACGCCGCTGCTGTGGCTGGCGGTGGCGACCATCGTCCTTTCGGCTTTCGCCGCGCTCGCGCAGCGCGACCTCAAGCGCATCCTCGCCTACTCAAGTATCAACCACCTTGGCTACTGTCTGCTCGGCGTGTTCGCGGCGGCGAGCGCGACGGGCACCGCGCTTGACCGCACGGCGGCACTGAACGGCGTCGTGCTCCAGATGTTCAACCACGGCATCACGGCGAGCCTGCTCTTCTGTTTCGTCGCCTTCCTCGAAGACCGCAGCGAAGGCGCGCGCGGCCTCGACGACTTCGGCGGCTTGCGCAAGGTCGCGCCGGTCTTCTGTGGGTTGATGGGCCTCGCGCTGTTCTCGTCGCTGGGCTTGCCGGGATTGAACGGCTTCATCGGCGAGTTCCTCATCTTCAAGGGCGTCTTCCCGCTCGTGCCGTGGGCGGCGGTGCTCGCGTTGCCGGGCCTGCTCGTCACCGCCATCTTCATCCTGACCGTCATCCAGAAGGTCTGGTGCGGCCCGCTCAACGAGAAATGGGCGCGCTTCCAAGACCTGACCTACAACGAAGGCGCAGTGGTCTTCCCCGCGACGCTGCTGATGTTCGCGCTCGGCATCTGGCCGCAGTTCATCATCGCGGTCATTAACCCGACGGTCGTGCACTGGGTGCGGCAGTTGCCCTTCTGAGCCATGCTCGCCTGGACCATTTACCTCTCCTTCGCCGGCGCGCTTCTGTGCCTGCTGACGCCGCGAGCCAACCCGTGTGCGACGCGGGCGGTGGCGCTCGGGACCGCGCTGGCCGGCCTCTTCTGCGGCCTCGCCGGGGCGATTCAGTTCAAACCCGTCAACGGCCTCGAAGTCATCACCCACGTCCGTTGGATTCCCGCGCTGGGCATTGACTTCTCGCTCGCCGCCGACGGCATCAGCGTGACGCTGGTGCTGCTCACCGGCATCGCGGCACTGGCGGGCGTGCTCTTCTCGTGGAACGTCGAGCGCCGCACCAACGAGTTCTTCGCCTTCTTCTTCGCGCTCATCGGCGGCGTCTATGGCGTCTTCCTCAGCCTCGACCTCTTCCTGCTCTTCGTGTTCTACGAAATCGCCATCGTGCCGAAATACTTCCTCATCGCCATCTGGGGTTCGACCCGGCGCGATTACGCGGCGATGAAGCTGGCGCTCTACTCGTTCATCGGCAGCGGCATGGTGCTCATCGGAATGCTCGCGGCCTACGCGGTGTCCGGCCTCGCCAGCTTCGACCTGCAAGCGCTCGCGCAACATTCCTTTGCCCCGGAGTTCCAGCGCTGGGCGTTCCCACTCGTGTTCGTGGGTTTCGCAATCCTCGCGGGCATGTGGCCCTTCCACACCTGGGCGCCGACCGGCCACTCCGCCGCGCCGACCGCCGCCTCCATGCTGTTGGCCGGCGTGGTGATGAAGCTCGGCGCTTACGGCTGCCTGCGCGTGGCGATGACGCTCTTCCCCGAGGGACTCAAGATGTGGCAGCACGAACTCGCCGCGCTCGCAGTCACCGGGATTGTCTATGGCGCGCTCGTGGCGCTAGTGCAGAAGGATTTCAAGTTCGTCATCGGCTACTCGAGCGTGAGCCACATGGGCTTCGTGCTGCTGGGCCTCGTGACGCTCAACGAAGTTGGTTGGAGCGGGGCGGTGCTTCAGATGTTCTCCCACGGTGTCATCGCCGGGCTGTTGTTCGCGGTGGTGGGCCGGATGGTTTATGACCGCACCCACACACGGGATCTGGACGCGCTCGAAGGTATGGGCCTCACCCGCGCGATGCCCTTCGCGTCCGTGACCTTCGTCATCGCGGGCTTCGCCTCGATGGGGATGCCCGGCTTCAGCGGCTTCATCGCCGAGGTGCAAGTGCTCATCGGCGCGTGGCAGGCATTCCCGAAACTCGCGCTCCTCGCCGGCGTCGGCATCGTCATCGGCGTCGTTTACACGCTGAAGACCACGGCCACGGTGTTCTTCTCCGACAAGCCTGCCCCGACGCAATCCCACGACCACGACCATCCGCTGGAACCCATCACCGTCCCCGAGCGACTCGGCGCTGCGCTGCTCATCTTTTGCACGGTCCTCATCGGCCTGCACCCGCGCCTGCTGCTCGACATCATCGTGCCCAGCTTCAAATCGCCGCTCTTCGACGGGCTGAGAAAGGTGGCCGGCCTGTGAACACCGCCGACTACCTCCAGCTCCTCACGGCCCTCGCGCCGGAAGTCATCGTCGTCTGCACCGCCCTGCTCGTGCTCGCCGTGGACCTGCTCGGCCTGCAAGGCACGCCTCGCTCCTACCGCATGAGCATCGCGGCGGGGATCACGACTCTCGGCTGCGCCGCCGCGGTCGTCTGGATGTTCACCAACCCGACCGTGGGCAACTGGCTCGGCGGGATGCTCGTCGTTGACCCGCTGAACGAGACCGTCAAAGCCGTCCTCCTCCTGCTCACCGTGCTCACCGCAATCCTCTCGGTGGACTGCAAGTTCACGCGCCACGTCGGCGAATACTTTGCCCTCCTCCTGCTCGCGACCGTCGGCATGATGCTGCTGGTCAGCACCGAGGAACTGCTGATGATTTTCGCCTCACTGGAGCTGGTCAGCCTCACGCTCTACATCCTCGTCGCGTTCAACAAGGACAGCCGCCAGTCAGCCGAGGCCGCGCTGAAATATTTTCTATTCGGCGGCATGAGCGCGGCCTTCCTGCTCTTCGGCTTCAGCCTGCTCTACGGCCTCACCGGCACCACCCACGTCCCGAAGATGGCGGAGAAACTCTTCACCATCGGAGCCGACCCGCTGCTGACCATCGCGCTCGTGATGGTGGTCATCGGCTTCGGCTTCAAGGTCGCGGCGGTGCCGTTTCATCTGTGGGCACCGGACGCGTATCAAGGCGCGCCGCTGCCCAGCGCCGCGTTCATCGCGAGCGGCTCGAAGGTCGCGAGCTTTTTCGTCTTCGCGAAAGTTCTGTTGCTCGGCTTTAGCCAGCTCGGCTGGGGCAACGAGGAAGCTGCGACCGCCGGCTGGATTCCGCTCCTCTCCATCATCGCCGCTATCTCGATGATCTTGGGCAACCTCGCCGCAATCCAGCAGACCAGCGTCCGCCGACTACTCGCCTACTCCGCCATCGCGCACGCGGGCTACATGCTGATCGGCTTTCTCGCGCTGGGCGGCGATGCCTTCGGGTCGCTGCTCTTCTACGTCACCACCTACGCGCTCACGACCGTCGGCGCGTTCGGCGTGCTGGGCGTGGTCGAGGCGCAAGCCGGCGGCGACCAACTCAAAGACTTCGCCGGTCTCTCTCGCCGCGCGCCCGTGCTGGCGTGGGGCTTAATGGTCTTCCTCCTGTCGCTCGCGGGCATCCCGCCGCTGGCCGGGTTCTTCGGCAAGTTCTACCTCTTCGCCGCCGCGCTCACGAACGACGCGCACAACCTGCCCTTCCTCTGGCTCGTCATCCTCGGCATCGCGATGAGCTGCGTCTCGCTCTACTACTACCTGAAAGTCCTCAAGCAGGTCTTCGTCGTGGAAGCCGACGAGAATGCCCGCCCCTTCGCCGTTCCATTCCTCGCCCAAGCCGTCGTGGTGCTGCTAGCTGCTGCGGTGGTGCTACTGGGCTGCGTGCCCGGCTGGCTGCTGGATACGCTCCATTCGGCCATTGGGGAACTGGGCTGGTAAATCAGAGGGCTGCCTGCCAACTCACTTTTCGAATCAGCCGAGGAACTGGCTACTGCAAGAACAGCACGCTAATCGCCCGTCGCGGGGGCCTACAGGAAGATGGTCTGGTCGCGGCCCGGGCCGACGGAGGCGATGGTGAGCTTCGCGCCTGTCTGAGCGGCGATGAACTTGAGGTAGGTGCGGGCTTTCGCGGGGAGGTCTTTCCACTTGCGGGCTTTGCTGGTGTCCACTTGCCAGCCGGGAAGCTCGGCGTAGATGGGCTCGCAGAGGGCAATGACTTCGATGTCGTTAGGGATGTGATCAAATTTCACTTCGCCCACTTGGTAGCCGATGCAGACCTTCACCGTGGCGAGTGTGTCGAGGCCATCGAGGTTCGTCACCGCTAGCTCGTCAATCCCGTTGACCATCGTGGCGTGGCGCGTGGCCACGGCATCAAACCAACCACAGCGCCGCGCGCGACCCGTGGTGGAGCCGAACTCCCGGCCCATGCCGTGGAGGAGGTCAGAAATCTCGGCGTTCTCGGTCGGGAGCGGGCCTTCGCCCACGCGTGTGGTGTAGGCTTTCATCACGCCTACGACCTTGTCCATCCGGTGGGGCGGCACGCCGGAGCCGGTGCAAGCGCCGCCCGCCGTCGTGTTTGACGAGGTGACGTAAGGATACGTGCCGTGGTCGAGGTCGAGGAAGGTGCCCTGTGCGCCCTCGAAGAGAATGCCTTTCTTCGCCCGCATGGCGTTATGCAGGTAGTGAACCGTGTTGGCGACGTGCGGGCGAAGCACGTCGGCGGCTGTGGTGTAGTCGGCGAGAATCTTGCGGTAGCTCACGGGCTTGGCGCCCAAGCCCTTGAGGTGGACGTTGGCGTCCTGGACGCGGGCCTTGAGCTTCGTGGCGAAGCGCTCGGGGTTGATGAGGTCGGAGACGCGCAGGCCGACGCGCGCCGCCTTGTCGCCATAGCAAGGGCCGATGCCGCGCTTGGTCGTGCCGATTTTGCCTTTGCCCTTGGCCAGTTCGCGCGCGCCGTCCAGCTCGCGGTGGTAGGGGAAGACGACGTGGGCAGTCTCGGAAATGAGGAGGTTGTCCGGTGAGACGGGGACACCGAGCGTCGCCAAGCCGTCGAGTTCCTTGACGAGGCCGATGGGGTCAAGCACGACGCCGTTGCCGATGACGCAGGTCTTGCCCTTGCGCAGGATGCCGGAGGGAATGAGGTGGAGGACGTATTTCTGCGGGCCGACGAAGACGGTGTGGCCGGCATTGTTGCCGCCGGCGTAGCGGACGACGATGTCGGCGTCCTCGGTGAGGACGTCAATGATTTTGCCTTTGCCTTCGTCGCCCCACTGGGCGCCGACGAGAATTGTGTTGGACATAAGAGCTATCAGCTATCAGCGGTCAGCGGTCAGCGGTCAGGTATCAGCGAAGCGTGCTGATAGCTGACCACTGACCGCCTCCGGGCAATAAAAAGACCCCGAAACGTAAATTCGGGGCCAATCGCTCGGTATTTACGGGCGGACGCTAGGAAGGTGTGGGGGCGAAGTCAATTCCACTTTCTGACAAACCTCAACCTTCCCTTCCTCCGCGCCGTCCTGCATTCTCGATTCATGCCGTTTGAAAAACTTGGTTTGTCTCCGGGTGTGGTGGAAGGTGTGAAGGCGATGGGCTACAAAGAGCCGACGCCCATCCA
The DNA here is from genome assembly GCA_943330855.2 of Klebsiella pneumoniae. Taxonomy (GTDB): domain Bacteria; phylum Verrucomicrobiota; class Verrucomicrobiia; order Limisphaerales; family SXTU01; genus SXTU01. The sequence continues at coordinate 5,548 of CALQJI020000097.1, read as the reverse complement.
GCTCCGCGCCATCCCGCTCGTCCTCGAAGGCCGCGACCTCATCGGCAGCGCCCAGACGGGCACCGGCAAGACCGCCGCCTTCGCCCTGCCCATCCTCACGCGCCTTCAGGGCCACAAGCGCGCCACCCGTGCCATCGTCCTGGAGCCGACGCGCGAGCTGGCCTCGCAAGTGGAGACCGCGTTCCGCGACCACGCGCGGTTCACCGACCTGACCGTCGCCGTCATCTACGGCGGCGTGGGTTATCAGAAGCAACTCGACGCGCTCAAGACCGGCGTGGATGTCATCGTCGCCACCCCGGGCCGGCTCCTGGACCACATGGAGCAGGGCAACTGCAACCTCGGCCAGATTGAGCATCTCGTGCTCGACGAGGCGGACCGGATGCTGGACATGGGCTTTCTTCCCGACGTGAAGCGCATCCTGCAGAAGTGCCCCAACGAGCGCCAGACTATGCTCTTTTCCGCGACCATTCCGCCGGCGATTGAGACGCTCATCCAGTGGGCGATGAGGAACCCGGAGACGATTGAGATCGGTGCGCGCCGTTCCCCCGCCGAGACCGTCAAGCACGTCCTCTATCAGGTCAGCGACACGCAAAAGACCGACCTATTGCTGGAGCTCCTCAAGCGCGTCAACTACGACTCCGTTATCATCTTCTGCCGCACCAAGCACGGGGCCGACCGCGTCGCCCACACGCTCAAGGCCGCCAATCACGCCGTCGCCGTCCTCCACTCCAACCGCACGCAAGCCGAACGCGAGCAGGCGCTTGAAGGCTTCCGCAAGGGCAAATACGAAGTGCTCGTCGCTACCGACATCGCGGCGCGCGGCTTGGACATCGCCAAGGTCAGCCACGTCATCAACTACGATGTGCCGCAGCACCCGGAGGATTACGTCCACCGCATCGGCCGCACCGGGCGCGCGGAAAACTCCGGCGACGCCTTCACCATCATGGTCGCCGAGGATGCCATGCACGTCTTCTCCATCGAGCGCTACATCGGCAAGACGATTCCCCGCGAGAAGCTTGAGGGCTTCACCTACCGCTACACCGCGCTCTTCGAGGCGGACAAACCCGGCGCGGCGAAACCCCACGAGCGCAAAGTGCAGATGGCCCGCATCGGCGGCGGCTACTTCTTCGGCGCGCGCAAAAAACGGCGCTAGTCGGACGAGGAAGAAGTTGAGACCAAGTCCCGGGTTAGTCTCGGTAGGTAGCGGATGGAGGCAAGAGCATCCCCGACTGGGCTTGGCAGGTGTGCCGAGAAGCCTGCCGGTCTTCCACGAAAGTCGACGTCAGTTGCGCTTCGTTATCTTGGCGAGCGGTTTGCGACTTGCCTGCTTGGAGGCGGATTTCGCTTTGGCAGGCAAAATGATCTTTGGCTTCTGAGCACGGTGAGGCGCCTTGGATTGCAGGGGCTTGGGCTTAACGGGCTTGGACTTCGCGGCCTTGGCTACGGGTTTGGCGGCCGGTTTGGCAACGACCTTACGCTTGGCTGCGAGTTTAGGAACTGACTTGGCGACTGGCTTGGCCTTGGTAGTCGGCCTAGTAACAGGTGCGGCCTTGGCGGTCGGCTTGGCAACGGTGGCGATGGGCTTGGCAACGGTGGCGATGGGCTTGGCAACGGTGGCGATGGGCTTGGCAACGGTGGCGATGGGCTTGGCAACGGTGGCGATCGGTTTGGCAACGATGGCAGTCGGCTTGGCAACGGTGGCGGCCTTGGGCGGTGGCGGGTTGAGGAAGTATTTCCAGATAAGTCGGAAGGCATCCGCGAAATCCCGAGGACGCTCGGCCATCCAGCGGTTGATGTGGTCGGGCTTGAAAAACGCTCCACACTCGATTTCGTCGGGGTTCAGGCGGAATGGGCCGTTGAAATCGCAGCGGTAAACCCAGACAAACTCCAACCCGGTCTCCGCGCAGGCATCGACCTTGAAAAGCCGCTTCGGGGTGCGCTTCAGGAAGAGTCCGATCTCCTCCCGTGTCTCGCGCACGGCGCAGGCGTCGTAGGTCTCGCCGGAGTCCACGTGGCCGGAGGAACTGGAGTCCCACGCGCCGGGGAAGGTGTCTTTCTTGAACGAGCGTTTCTGGAGATAGACCTCGCCTCGTTCGTTGACGACGAGCACATGGATGGCCCGATGTTTCAGCCCACGCCGGTGGACTTCTTGACGGGTTTGTTTGCCGGTGACGCGGTCGCGGTCGTCCACTATGTCGAAAATTTCTTCGCTCATGCGGCGAGCATCCTGCAAAGATCCGTGAATACTTCCAAGCTAACCTTTTCCGCGCGCTCTTGTGGCGAGATGTTCAGGGTGGCGAAGCAGGTGTGAAGTTTATCCTCCGGCCACTCGCTCTTGAGCAGCTTGAGCATCATCTTCCGGCGCTGGGAGAAGGCGCGTTTGACGATGCGGACGAAGAGTTTGGTCTGCTCGGCGTCCAGCGGCGCAGGATTGCGACGCGTCAGCGTGATGCAGGCGGATTCCACATCTGGCGCGGGGAAGAAGCACGACGCCGGGATTTTGAAGAGGCTGGTGGGCTGGTAGTGCAGCGTGATCAGCAAGGTGAGAAGGCCGTAGCTGTCCGTGTCGTGCGCGGCGGCGATGCGCTGGGCGACTTCGAGTTGGAGCGTGACGACCATGCGCTCGGGGCCGTGCGGGTGCAGCGCGAGTTCCACCAAGATGGGCGAAGCAACGGAGTAGGGGAGGTTGGCGATCAATTTCCATTTCGTTTGGGCAGGAAATTCGCATTGGCCGCTTGCTGGACTGGGCAGATCCAGCGGAGCCTGTGAGTCGCCCGCCCGCCGTTGGAGGTAGGCCAACGCGTCATCGTGCAGCAGGGTGAGCTGCGGCTGGTGGGCGTAGCGCTCGCGGAGGAATGTGGTGAGGCGCGAGTCCTTCTCAATCGCCAGCACGTTTGCGCCGCTGGCCAGGAGCAGGTCCGTCAACGGGCCGAGGCCGGGGCCGATTTCCAGCACCTTGTCCGTGGCGGATAACTGCGCTGCTGCGACGATGCGCCGCAGTTGATTGGCGTCGTGCAGGAAGTTTTGGCCGAGCGACTTTGTGAGTTGCAAGTCACGGGTCTTCAGGATTTCCCGCATCTCAGTGAGCGTCATGGGAGGGAGGCTAATTCGTCGGTGAGCGCGGCGATGGCGCGGAGAAGTTCTCGTTTGGAAATGGTCAGCGGCGGCGTGAAGCCGATGACGTTCGCGTGCTCGCCCTCCGGCAGCAGGATGAAGCCGCGATGCAGCAGCCGCTTGATGATGCCAAGTGACTCGGCGGCTGCCGGCGAGCCATCCGACCGCACCAATTCAAGGCCCGCCATCAACCCGATGCCGCACACGCGGCTTTGAACCTTGGACTTTGGACTTTGGACTTTGGACAATCCCTCCACCAGCCACTCGCCGATCTGGGCGGTGCGCTCGACGAGTTTCAACCGCCGGATTTCTGCGAGGTTTGCCAGCGCCATCGCGCAGCCGACGGGGTGGCCGAGGAAGGTGCTGGTGTGGATCGCCTCGCCGGTGGAGACCGGCCACGCCGCGTCCATCACGTCCGCGCGGCCCACGCAGGCGGACAGCGGGAAGCCGCCGGTGAGAGCCTTTCCGAGGCAAATCACGTCAGGCACCACGCCGCTGTGTTCGCAGGCGAACCATTTCCCCGTGCGACCGAAGCCAGTGTAAATCTCGTCGAGGATGAGCAGCGCGCCGTGTTTGTCGCACAGTTCGCGCAGCAGCGGGAGGAAGCCCGGCGGAGGAACGCGCAGGCCGCCGCGTGCCTGCACCGGCTCGACGAGTATCGCGCCGATGTCCCCGCGCCGGAAGAGCTTCGTAGCAGCCGAGGTGAGGAGGCGGAGTTGCTTGGCCTCCGTTGCCTTCGGCCTCCTCACCTCGGTGGCTTCGGGGAACGAGAGGAAGTGTCCGAACTCCCGGAGCTGTGCGCGGAACGGACTGCGGAAATGCTCACGGTGCGTGACGCTCAACGCGCCGTAGCCTAACCCGTGATAAGCACCTTCGAAGGCGATGACGCCGCGCTTGCCGGTGGCGAGCACGGCGGTCTTCAGCGCCGCTTCCACGGCCTCGAAGCCGGAGTTGCAGAAGATGGTTTTACCCGTAGCCGCCGAGGTGAGGAGGCGGATTCCTTCGGCGGTCGTAACGCTCCGCTCCCTTACCTCGGCGGCTCCCGGCCACCGCTCGAACGTCAGCCGCGACAACGCCCGCGCCAGTTCCGCCTTCAGCGGGTGCGGATGCACATCGCCCATTGCGTGCAGCAGCGTGGCCATTTGCCGCTGGCCCGCGCGGACCACGCGCGGATTCGCGTGGCCCGCCGCCGCCACGCCGAAGGCGGCGGTGAGGTCGAGATACTTGCGCCCCTCCGCGTCCCACACGTTCACCCCGCGCGCGCGCGTCCACACGATGGGCCACGAGCCATCGGCCTCCGTGAAGGTGACGTTGCGCGACTCGTGGGCGCGAAGGAGGGAGAGGGTTTTCTCCGTGTTGAATCCGTGTTTCATCCGTGGCTCAAAAGCGGTTCACACCCCGCGCTCATCCGGGGCCCACACGATCTTGTGCATCTGCAACTGGAAGCGCACGGGCAGCGCGTCGGCGATAATGCGCTCGACCAGGTCCAGCCGCGTGATGGGCGTCTGGCCGGCGGGCACGGGTTTCAAGACTTTGTCCTGCTGGTGCGGTTGCAGCGGCGTGACCCATGAGAAGAGCAGGGGACAAATCGCGGCGAGGTTGTGTTTGGTGAGCTGTTCCTTCACCCACTCGTAGTCCTGCACGCTGCTGAGGACGAACTTGATTTCGTCGGTGGCCTTGAGCTGCGCGAGATTCTCCCAGCGATTCCGCGCCACCTCCCCGCTGCTGGGGCATTTCAAGTCCATGATGCGGCGCACGCGCGGGTCCACCGGGGCGATGTCGAGTGCGCCGCTGGTTTCCAAAAGCACGGTGAATCCCGCGTCGCACAAGCGCTGCATCAGCGGCAGGCTGTTCGGCTGGAGGAGCGGTTCCCCGCCGGTGAGTTCCACGAGCGGCAGTCGTTGACCGCTGACCGCTGAGCGCTGACCACGCGCCGCCAATCGCTCGACCTCTGTGATTATCTCATCGAGCGACCGGCGTTTGCCCTCGGTGAACGCATACGCCGTGTCGCAGTAGGAACAGCGCAGGTTGCACGCGGTGAGCCGGATGAAGACGCAGGGCAGCCCGGCAAAGGTGCTCTCCCCTTGCAGGCTCAGGTAAATCTCGTTGACGACGAGGCTGTCAGACACGGGCGCACAGTAGCGGTCGCGTGTCGCGAAGGAAACGAGGAAGCGTGGGAAAGGTCTTGGAGGCGGCTCAGTTCGACGCTTGCTCGGAAGGCAGCGTTTCAACTGAAGTGAAGCAATCGCAGGTGCCGTGGCGTTTGGTCCGGCTCAGTTTCCGTACAACGGTGTCCATGACATGCGTTGAAAATAGCGACGAGAACGACGCGTGCCGCGCGTATAACGCCGGTCCGCAGGCCGATTCTACGCGGGTCGCCGCAAGCCTCCCGACCGCGAAAAGCCCCGCCAGGAGGCGTATAACTCCAGCAAAT
>CALQJI020000096.1 GCA_943330855.2 Klebsiella pneumoniae | reverse complement strand
CTGGGCCACCTCAACCGGGGCGAGGCCGCCGCCCTGGCCGGTATGGCCCCGTGGACCCGGCAGAGCGGGCCCTGGGAAGGCCAACGGCATATCGGCGGCGGGCGGGCGGCGGTGCGGCGCGCCCTCTACATGTCCGCCGTGGGCTTGGCCCGGATGAAAACCACCACGCTGGGGACGTTCTACGCCCGCCTGCGGTTGGCGGGCAAACCGGCCAAAGTCGCGCTGACCGCCGTGATGCGAAAGCTCCTGTTGCAGATGAATCACGAACTCAAACCCGCCTAAAAAAATGCTGGTTTTACAACACCGTTGCTCCCCTCCGCCGAGGAAGGGAGAAGGCGCGCGTCGTGGCTTCCGATTCGCATTCCACCGATTTCCATTGGGCATTGGGATTACTTCACCGAGTTCGACTAGCCATGCGTCCACTCGGTCGCGCGGTGGATGAGCGCGGTGGCGTTGGGGAGATCAAGCTTGTGTTTGATGTTCTCCCGGTAGGTTTCGACGGTTTTGGGACTCAGCTTGAGCGCCTCGGCGATGTCCTTGGTTCCCTTCCCAGCCCCGAGGAGTCGGAAAACTTGCAGCTCGCGATCGGAGAGGCCGGAGACTTCGGTGCCGCCTTTGGCAGCGGGGTCGGAGCCGCCGCCGACCAACTTGCGCATGGCGAGCGCGGCGACTTTGCGACTCACGAAGAGGTCGCCTGCGAGCACCGTGCGAATGCCTTCGAGCACGTCCTGCGTGGCGCGTTCCTTCATGATGAAGCCGCTCGCGCCGGCGCGCAGTGTGCGCTCGGCGAAGAGGGTTTCGTCCTGCTGCGAGAGGACGAGGATGGGGAGCTTCGGGAACTGCGCCTTAAGAGATTTGATGAGCTCAAGGCCATCGCCATCGCCGAGGCAAAGATCGGTGAGTAGCAAGTCGGGTTGGGATTTTTCCAAGCCGCTACGCACGGCGGCGACGGTCTCCGCCTCGCCGCAGACGGTCATGTCTGCTTCCTTGTTAATGAGGTGCGTCAGGCCGACGCGGATGAACGGGTGGTCGTCCGCGACGAACACGCGGGTCTTCGCCTTGGCTGCGGGTGCGGACTTGGCTGCGGGCTTGGCTTTGGGGGCGGCTTTCATGGCTTGGGCATCTCACTGATATGGGTCACGCGGTTGCGACCTGTTTCCTTCGAGTGATAAAGCGCGTCGTCCGCGCACACGATCAGCCCGGCGGGGTCGTCCGTGAGCGGGCCAACGGTGGCGACGCCGACGCTGGCGGTGATGGGGCGCAAGCTCCAAGGCGCATCTTGAATGGCAGCCCGCGTGCGCTCGGCCAACGCCATCGCTGCCTGCTGGTGCGTGAAGGGCAACAGCACCGCGAACTCCTCGCCGCCGTAGCGCGCCACGAAGTCTGTGCTGCGGGTGCTCTCGTTGAGATGTTTCGCGACGCGGCGGAGCACCTCGTCACCGGCGGGATGGCCGTGGGTGTCGTTGAAGGACTTGAAGTGGTCCACATCCAGCAGCATGAGCGAGAGCGGGAGGTGATAGCGGACCGCGCGCTCGAACTCCTCGGCGAGGCGCTCCTTGAAGGAGCGGTGGTTATTGAGGCCGGTGAGGCCGTCGGTCGTGGCCAGCGCCTGCAATTGCTCATTGGCGATGCGGAGTTTCTCCTGCTGTTCGCGGAGCTGGTCGTTGCGGCGGTTCAGCTCGGCCTGGGTGGCAATCAGCTCGCGGTTCTGCTGCACCGCGCATTCGTAGGTGGAGAGGATGAGGTTCATCAACTGCCGCCGGCCAGCGATGATGACGTGTTCCTGCCCATCCAACGTGACCGCCAACGGCTCGGCGTCGGCATCCGGCGGCGTGGGTGGGCGCTCCAGCAAGGTCCGCATGCGCTCCAGCAGTAGCACCGGGTTATAAGGTTTGGTGAGGTAATAGTCCACTTTGCACTTGAGACCTTGCAGAATGTTCGCGGAGCTGGAGAGCGTGGTCAGCAGGATGACCGGAATGGTGCGCGTGCGGAGGCTTTCCTTCATGGCGAGGCACATCTCGTAGCCGTCCATTCCTGGCATCTCGATGTCCGTGATGACGAGGCGGAACTCGCGCATGACCAGCAGCCGCAGCGCCTCCTGGCCGGTGGTGGCGAGCGTCACCTGATAATCCGCGCGCTCCAGCACTTTGCGCAGCGTGAACGCCTCGGTGGCGATGTCCTCGACGATGAGGACGGGCGTGCCGTGGCCGGGGCGGATGATTTGGATACAGTCAGGCATGGCGGTTGAACCGCGTCACTTGTTTCCCGCCCGGTAGAAGTTCAGCGTGTGCTCCAAGCCCTTCTGCCAGGTGACTTCGGGGACGTAGTTCAGGCCGACGCGGGCGGCGGAGATGTCGGCGGCGGAGTGCTTAATGTCGCCGGTGCGCGGGGGCATGTGGACGGGCGCGAGGCTTTGGCCGGTCTGGCGGTTCAATTCAGCGGTGAGCTGGAGCAGGTCAATGCTCTCGCCGCAGCCGACGTTGAAGACCTTGCCGGCGACCTTGGCCGCGTCGCCCTCGGCGGCGAGGAGGTTCGCGTTCACGACGTTTTGCACATAGACGTAGTCGCGGGTTTGCAGGCCATCGCCGAAAATCTTCGGGGCGGTGCCTTGCAGCAGCAGGGTGCAGAACTTCGCGATAACACCGGAGTAGGGCGAGTCAAAGGACTGGCGCGGGCCGAAGACGTTGAAGTAGCGGAAGCTGATGGCCTCGAAGCCGTAGAGTTGGTGGAAGAGCTGGCCGTAGCGCTCGGCGGCATACTTCTGGAGGCCGTAGGGCGAGATGGGGCAGACGCCGTGCGACTCGTGCTTCAAGGGGGCCTCGGAGTCGCCATAGACGGCGGAGGAGGAGGCGAACATGAAGCGCTTCACGCCCGCGTCGCGCGACGCGACGAGCAGCGCGAGCGAGGCGTCGAGGTTGTCGCGATTGGTCTGCATCGGCTGCGCGACGGAGAGCGGGACGGAGGGCTGGGCGGCCTCGTGGAACACCCAGTCGCAGCCGGCCACGAGCTGCTTCACGAGCGGCTCATCGGCAACTTCGCCTTGGACGAACTCGACTTCGTCGCCGGGTTTTTTCCAGTCGAGGTTGTGGAGTTTGCCGGTGCTCAAGTTGTCGAGCACGACGACCTTCGCGCCACGCCGACAGAGTGCTTCGCAAATGTGTGAGCCGATGAATCCTGCGCCGCCAGTGACGAGTGCTTTCATAGTTTGAGGTGGTGAGGGTTTTAGCGGGGGCGGCGAGGGATTGCTAGCGAATCTCTTGTCCGCTTGTAGCCGCCGAGGTGAGGAGGTGGACTCGCGAGTTGAAGGTTGAAAGATGAAAGTTGAAATCCGCCTCCTGACCTCGGCGGCTACGGGGTATGGCGGGCTTTCCGCTTGTCTCGGCTTCGCGTTCTGTGACTCACTCGCCGCGTGAGCAACGAAAAGAAATTGCGCCTCGGCGTCCTCGGTTCTGGCAAGGGTTCCAACATGGTCGCCATCGCGGAGGCCATCGCCGGCGGGAGCGTGCCGGCTGAAATCGCCCTCGTGGTGAGTGATGTGGCGGAGGCCGGCATTCTCTCGCGGGCCCAGGAGCGCGGGCTGCCGACGCGGTTCATCGCGCCGGGAAAATTCCGCACCAAGCTCGACGAGGAAGCGGAAGCGGCCTACATCGCGGCGCTGAAGGACGCGGGCGTCGAGCTGGTTGTGCTCGCGGGCTTCATGCGCATTCTCAAGGGCGAGTTCCTCCGCGCGTTTCCACAGCGGGTCATCAACATTCATCCATCGCTGCTGCCGTCGTTCACGGGGCTAGAAGCGTGGAAGCAGGCGCTGGATTACGGCGTGAAGTTCACCGGCTGCACGGTTCACTTCGTGGATCAGGGCGTGGACACCGGGCCGATCATCGCGCAGCAGACGGTGCCGGTGTTGAGCCGCGACGACGCGGATATGCTGCACGGACGCATCCAGTTCGCCGAGCGACAGCTCTACCCGATGGCCATCTCAGCGCTCGCGCGCGGGCTAGTGCGGGTGGAGGGGCGCAAGACGGTGACGGGGGCTCAAGCGAAGGAATGACGGTGGCCGACGGGGCACCGCCACGCCGTCCATTTCAACTTTCAACTCTCAACTTTCCGGCGTGTCTTCCGGTTACATCCACACGTTCTCCGCCGAGGAACAGGCGCGGCTCGTAGCACAGGCGGCGTTTCTGGAGCCTTACATTTTCCCGACAATTGACTTCTCCGGCTGCGCGCGCGTGCTGGAAGTCGGCTGCGGCGTGGGCGCGGAACTGCAAATTCTCCGACGGCGCTTCCCGCAACTGCACCTCACCGGGCTGGACTTCTCCGAGTCGCAACTGGCGAAGGCCCGGGAGCTGTTGCGCGCGGAGCTCGCTGCCGGGGCGGTGGAACTCCACGAAGGCAGTGCCTACGAATTGCCATTCGCCGACGCGAGCTTCGACGGCGTGTGCCTCATCTGGGTGCTGGAACATCTCGCCGAGCCAGTGCAGGCGCTTCGTGAAGTGAGGCGGGTCCTGCGGCCCGGCGGCGGGCTGTCCGTCACGGAGGTTTTCAACGCGGGCCTGCGCGTGGAACCCGCTTGCCCCGCGTTGGTGACCTACTGGCGGGCGTTCGACTCGCTTCAGCGCCAGCTCGGCGGGGCACCGGACGTGGGCGCAGAACTCGGTGCGCTCGCGACGGCGGCGGGTTTTGAAGAGATCCAGTTTCGCCCGCTGCCCGTGCGGATGGATGCGCGGATGACGGACCCTGTGCAGCGCCGAGAGTTCGTCGACTACTGGGGGACGCTGGCGTTGAGCGGAGCGGGGCAATTGCTGACGCGCGGCTTGGTGTCGCCCGCGCTGGTGGACGCGATGCAGCTGGAGCTCACCACACTGGCGGAGAACCCGGTGGCAATTTATGACTACTCGGCGCGACAGGTGGAGGCGCGCAAGCCTTTTTAAATGGGCTAAACCTCGAATGGCCATGCGAGACTGGGCGAGTCGGCAAACTCGTTTCAACGAAATGCAGGGCCGGAACGTCCGGTCTCGTGCATGAAATTTTTTACTCACACCAGACGCGCTAAATGATTATCGCGCAGCAAACCTCCGGCCGAATTGCCATACAGCCGATGAACCAAATTTCTGCGGACAACTTGAACGCCCAGCCAATTCCAAAAGCGCGCTCACCGCTGCACTTTCTATTTCAACACCGGCTGGCTATGGAGACGGAGACCTGCTGGTTCCTTCTATTCGGCGTGCTGGACTTGGTGTTGACGACATTGTTGCTGAGGACCGGTGCCGCACATGAGACCAATCCGCTGGCCCGCTTCATTATCTCGCAGGGCGATCTGCCCGGCCTGATTGGCTACAAGCTCGGGCTGCTCACATTGGCGGCGGTATGCACGCAGGTCATCGTGCTCAATCGTCCACGGACGACGAAGGTGGTGCTTCTCACGGGCGTCGGGGCGCATTTACTGGTGGTGCGCTACAGCGTCCTACTACTCGCCAAAATCGTGCTTTGACGCGTGTGCTGCCGGCTCGAGATCCGGCGGCAGCCCTTCCTCTCACGGGTGCTGCTCAGGCAGGAAGGCAAAGAAAACTATCGCCTTCTCTCGGCGGACTTGGCAGATACACCCCTCCACATCCGTGGTTCAGTCAGTTTTGAAATGAAAAAATCGGAAGCAAAGAACGCGACGAAGCCCAAGCTTCGACTAGGCCTGCCCAAGGGCAGCCTTCAGGACGCCACCATCGAAAAGATGGCCAAGGCGGGCTTCAACGTGCAGGTCAGTGGCCGCAGTTACGTGCCTTACGTGGATGACGAAGAGCTAGAAATCCGACTCATCCGCGCGCAGGAAATCAGCCGTTACGTGGAGCACGGTTACCTGGACGCCGGCATCACCGGACACGACTGGATCGTTGAGAACGGCTCGAAGGTTCACGAGGTCGCCGAGTTCATCTTCAGCAAGATCAGCCGCCAACCCACCCGCTGGGTGCTAGCCGTCCCCGAGGAGTCTGCGATCAAGTCGGTGAAGGATTTACAGGGTAAACGCATCGCTACGGAAGTCGTGAACCTCACGAACCGCTGGCTCAAGAAGAATGGCGTGAAGGCGGACGTGGAGTTCTCTTGGGGTGCGACCGAGGTGAAGGCTCACGAACTCGTGGACGCCATCGTGGAAGTCACCGAGACCGGCTCCTCGCTGCGCGCACACAAGCTGCGCATCGTCGAGACACTGCTCACCTCCACCCCCCGTCTCATCGCGAACCACGCGTCGTGGAAAGACGATTGGAAACGCCGCAAGATCGAGACCCTTTCCCTGCTGCTCCGCGGCGCGTTGGAAGCAGAGTCAAAAGTCGGCCTAAAGATGAACGTCCCTCGCGCCGGCCTGAACAAGCTACTCGCAGAGTTGCCCGCGTTGCGCAACCCAACCATCTCGCAACTCAGTCATCCCGAGTGGGTGGCGGTGGAGACAATCATTGACGAAAAGATCGTCCGAGAGATTATCCCGCAGCTCAAGAGGGCGGGCGCAGAAGGAATCATTGAGTATCCTTTGAACAAAGTGGTATATTGACCGCGTTTCGCTGAAGGGCGTTCGCCGAGTGGCCGTCCGAAGCAACGCAAACGAGCAAACAAACGATATGGGTTCACTGAAAAAACGCCGTAAGGCCAAGATCAACAAACATAAACGCAGGAAAAAGTTGCGCCTTAATCGCCACAAGAAGCGCACTTGGCAGAAGTAGTAAGCGCTCACCGCTTGCGTTAGCCTTTAGACGGCACAGCCCTATCACACGGGGCTGTTCCTTAACTATTGTCTGCGCTGATTCTAGTAATGCGACCGTTCGCCATCAAATCCGTTGTCACGCTCGCAGCGCTGGGCACTCTGTTCGGTTGTTCCTCCGCGAGGAAGGTGCAGGCCCCCGACTCCGCTCAGATCGCACTCACCAACGCGCCAGCACCGCTCTCGAAAGAGGATTTAGACAAGCGCGTTGAGGCGCTTGCGCGTTTCGCAGCAGGGGTCAGCGGTGAATTGCGCGAGCAACCGGACGAGGCACTCGACCAGTTTTACAAATCCGTCCTCGCCGACCCCTCGAATGAGCCGCTGGTCATCGACGTGGCGCGTCGGCTCATCCGCAAGAAGCAGACCGAAAAGGCGATTGAGGTGTTGAGCAAATCCGCCGAGCAGCCCAATGCCACGGGATTTCTGGACGCGCTCCTCGGGGTCGCCTACCTCCAAGCAAAGAAATCTGACCTAGCCATCGCATCCAGCCGCAAGGCCATCGTAAAGCTGCCTAAGTCCCTCCTCGGCTACCAGAACCTCGTGCAGATTTACCTCCAGACCGACCGGCCCAAGGAGGCCCTCGCCACGCTCGATGAGGCGGCCGCGCTGCCTTCGTCAGATTTCATTTTCCTGCTGGACCTCGGGGAGGCATATCGCGGTTACGCCGCCGCTCAACCGCGCGACTTCGCCGAGGTTAATCCAAAGATAACGGCGATTCTGGGGGCGGCCGCGAAGTTGGAGCCAAAGAACCAGAACCTCATCATCCGCTTAGCTGAGTTGTGGAGTTACGTCGGCGAATACAAGCGCGCCGCCGAGCTTTACGTGAAGCTGCTGGAACGTTTTCCGAACCAGGCACTCCTGCGCAACCGCATCGTCGAGCTCTTCCTCCGCGCCAACGACCTCAAGGCGGCCCAGGCCCAACTCGACGCGCTTGTGCGCGATCAACCCACCAATCCGCTCACGCACTATTTCCTTGGCACCATCGCGGCTGCGCAGAAGGACTACGACAAAGCCGTTGAAAGTTTTGAGCGGGCCATCCAGCTCAATGAGGGCGCGCGGCAGGAGGTTGATCAGTTTTATTTTGAACTGGCCGAGATACACCTGCGCCGGGACGACCCCGAGGCCGCGTTGAAGCTGCTGACGACGGCCCGCCAGAAGTTCAAGCTGTCATTCTTCCTCGAATACTTCACCGCCCTAGCGCATAGCCGCGCAAAGGACTACGCCGCCAGCCTCAAGCACTTCACCGCAGCGGAGCTGCTGGCCAAGCGCGACGACCCCGAGCGCCTCAACGGGCTCTTTTTCTTCCAGGTCGGCACTGCCTACGAGCGCCACAAAGATTTCAAGCAAGCCGAGAACTACTTTCGCCAGTCCCTCAAACTCGCGCCCGACTTCGCCGAGGTGCTGAACTACCTCGGCTATATGTGGGCCGAACGCGGCGAGAATCTCACCGAGGCAAAGACCCTGATCGAACAGGCGCTCAAGCAGGAGCCGGAGAACGCCGCTTTCCTCGACAGCATGGCATGGGTGCTCTTCAAGCTGAACCAACCCAAGGCGGCCCTCGTTTTCCAACTTAAGGCCCTCAAGTTCCAGAAGGAACCCGACGCCACCCTCCACGATCATCTCGGCGACATCTACGCCGCGCTCAAGCAGACCGAACAGGCACGCGCGCAGTGGGAACTCTCCCTCTCCATCGAGCCAAGTGAGGCCATCCAGAAGAAGCTCAAAGCGCCGCTCACCAAGCCGTGACCGTCATGGAATGGCGCTTTTCTAAGCACTACTCGTTGGTCGAAGCCCGCGAACTTCTTCCCCGACTCAGAGTTTGGTTCCAGCAAGTCCAGCGTCTCCGCCGAGACCTCGCTTCCTACGAACAAAGCTCCGAACCCCGACTCAACGAGGGAGAAGACTTCGGTGGCGGCAAGGTTCACCAGTGGGTTCGCAACCTCGCCGCGTTCAAGGAAATCATGGCGGAATTTCACCAGCGCGAAATTCAGGTCCAGGATTTGGAACGTGGCCTCGTGGACTTCCCCGCCATCCAAGCTGGGCGCGAAGTCTTCCTCTGCTGGGAGCTGTCAGAGACGGATATCACCCACTGGCACGATCTCGACACCGGCTTCGCAGGACGCGAACACCTGTAGCTGCGGGGAAGGGGACGTGATTAGGTCTGAGTGGAGAGCGCTCCCGCTCCGAACGCCGACTAATCACTCAGCACTAACTTCCACCCACCGCTTCCAACAACCGCGACTGGAAGAACGCGCAAATCTCCATCTCCACTACGGAGTCGAGCTGTCCGGCCATCGCCAGCGGCGCGATGTGCTCAGGCCGCCCCAGCTTCACCCACAGCCCCACGCGCACCTCGTTCAGCACGCGCAACAGCCAGTCGAACTGCACCGTGGTCAATCGCACTTGAAACCCGCCCTTCACCTCCGCGAAGCGCCCCTGCTCACCGAGGAACGCGTCCATCAGCCGCTGGTGTTCCACGCGTTGCTCCGCCAGCGCCTCGGCTAAGGCCAACTCGTGCTCGGCCAGCTTCGCCTCATCGCCGCTCTTCGACAGCGGCCCGATGGGGCCGTTGCTCACCGGGAACATCTTCAGCACATGCGTGAGCAACGCCCGCTCCCGCTTCGCGACCTGGAAGACATACAACCCGTCCTTGGCCTCCACGAGCTTCACTCCGCCGGCTCCATCGTGGCGTGCAGCTGATACTTTTGCAGCTCATGCACGTAAAACTCCGCGCGCTCCATCGTCTCGCGCACCAGCACGCTCTTGCCCGCGTTATGCACCTGCATCATGTGGAACTCCGCCTTCTCTTTCTTCCACGCGAACACCTGCTGGAAGACATGCGTGACGAAGTCCATCAAGTTCACCGGGTCATTCCAGCAAATCACGAGGAAGCCCGGGTCAAGGTTCTCCTTCGACTCCGTCTTGTCCTCGCGGATGATGTCCGGGGCAACTTCCGGCAGCTCAATCGTGGTCGGCACGTCCGCAGCATGGAAGGCCACCGCTGAATTTTCAACTCCTCCGCCCATCCAAACCCCGTGACTGCCCCCCCCATCTCGCGACTCGTCCTCGCCACCCTGCTCCTCGCCACCCTCCCGGCGCGCGCCCAAGACAAACCCGGCTTACTCCTCCTCAATCGCCCCAAGCCCGCCAAACCCGCCGCCGCCAAGTCCGTCATCACCCTCGCCCCGACCAACTCCCCGGCCCTCTCCGTCAAAGACATCGCCGCTCGCGTCAAACCCTCTCTCGTCACCATCACCTTCACCGGGCGCGACGGCTCGGTGGACGGCACCGGCTCCGGCTTCGTCGTCGCAGCCGACGGCCTCATCGCCACGTCCCTCCACGTCATCGGCGAAGCCCGGCCCATCAAGGTCCAGTTCGCCGACGGCCAGAAGTTCGACGTCACCGAAGTCCACGCGTGGGACCGCCGCTCCGACATGGCGCTCATCCGCATTGACGCGAAGGGCCTGACGCCGCTCCCGCTCGGCGACTCCGACGCCCTTGAACAAGGCGCGCCCGTCGTCGCCATGGGTAACCCCCGCGGCCTCGACTTCAGCATCGTCTCCGGCGTCGTCTCCGCGCGCCGCGAAGTGAAGACCGGCGAACTCGACGCCGACGCGATGATTCAACTCGCCATCCCCATCGAGCCCGGCAACAGCGGCGGCCCGCTCCTCGACTTGCAGGGCCGCGTCCACGGCATCCTCACGCTCAAGTCCGCCCTCACGGAAAACCTCGGCTTCGCGATGCCCATCAACGCCCTCAAGCCCCTCCTCGCCAAGCCCAACCCCGTCCCCATCGCGCGCTGGCTCACCATCGGCAACCTCAACCCCCGCGAGTGGCAGCCGCTCCTCGGTGCGCGTTGGTCTCAGAAAGCCGGCCGCCTCTCCGTCGAGGGCCTCGGCAAAGGCTTCGGCGGACGCGCCCTCTGCCTCAACCAGCGCGAAGTCCCCACCGTCCCCTACGAAATCTCCGTCACCGTGAAGCTCGACAACGAGAGCGGCGCGGCCGGCCTGGTCTTCTCCGCCGACGGCGGCGACCTCCACTACGGCTTCTATCCCACCGCCGGCCAACTCCGCCTCACGCGCTTCGACGGCCCCACGGTTTACTCCTGGGCCATCCTGAAGACCGTCCCCTCGCCCCATTACCGCGCCGGCGACTGGAACACCATCAAGGTCCGCGTCGAGAAGGACCGCCTCCTCTGCTACGTCAACGACCACCTCACCATCGAGTCCGACGACGCCCTGCTGCGCACCGGCAAGGTCGGCCTCGCCAAGTTCCGCGACACGAAGGCCGCCTTCAAAAACTTCCAGGTCGCCAAGACCATCCCCTCCGCCGCCGCCAACGCCGGCGCGGAGAAAGCCATTCTCCAGCAGCTCGAAACCCTCACCACCCCGCCGAGCGACAAACTCCTGCTCTCCCTCCAGACCAACGCCGCCGCCAGCCGCGCCGTCCTCACCTCGCGCGCCGACCGCTTGGAGAAGGAAGTCAGCCAGCTCCGCACGCTCGCCCGCACCGTCCACCGCCGCGACATCCAGGCCGCCCTGCTCCGCGAGCTCGACCAGCCCGAGACGAAGATTGACCTCTTCCACGCCGCCCTCCTCCTCGCCAAGCTCGACAACGAAGAACTCGACCTCGCCGCCTACCGCCGCCAGCTCGACGACATGGCCAAGGACATCACCACCCAGCTCGCCGCCATGCCCGACGACGACACGAAGCTGAAGGCCCTGAAAAGGTTCCTCTTTGAAGAAAACGGCTTCCACGGCAGCCGCAGCGACTACGCCAACCGCGCCAACTCCTACATCAACGAAGTCCTCGATGACCGCGAAGGCATCCCCATCACCCTCTCCGTCGTCTTCCTCGAACTCGCCCGCCGCATCGGCCTCGACACCGTCAGCGGCGCGCCCGTGCCCGGCCACTTCATGGTCCTGCACCGTCCGAAGATGGGGAACCGCCAGCTCCTCGACATCTTCGATGGCGGCGCACTCGTCGCACCCAAGCGCGAGGAAGAACTCCGCCTCACCGACGAAGACCTCCAGCCCGCCACCAAGCGCTCCATCATCGTGCGCATGTTGCGCAACCTCATCTCCGGCGCGCGCGCCACTGCGGACTCCGCCGCGATGCTTCGCTACCAGGAACTCATCGTCGCCCTCTCCCCCGAGTCCGCCGGCGACCGCATCGGTCGCGCCCTGTTGCGCCTGCAAAACGACGACCCCGAAGGCGGCCGCCTCGACCTCCTCTGGCTCCTGGAGAACCGCCCGCGCGGCATCGACCTCGACCGCGTGGAGCAGCTCCTGCGCTCCCTGCGCTAAGTGTAACCGCCGAGGTCAGGAGGCGGACCTCTCGAACTTCCGCCCAACCGTCTTGTTCTACTCCGCGCGCGTGATTCGGTAGCTCTCCCGCTTTGCATCGAACAGCTCCGGCTTGAGCTTCGTGCCCAAACCCGGCGCTTCCGGCGGCAGCGCGAACCCTTGCTCGATCACCACGTTCGTTTCGATGAGCGAGCTGTAGAAGGTGCGGATGTGCGCACGGACGCTCTCTTGGAAAGTCACGTTCGGCACCGCCGTGGCGACGTGCAGGCCGGCGAAGAGGGTGAGCGGGCCGGTGCAGTCGTGCATGGTGGCGGGGATGTTGTAGGTCTGCGCCAGTTCGGCCAGCCGTCGCGTCTCGCTGATGCCGCCCACCCACGTCGGGTCAATCATCACGTAGTCCACGGCGCGCCGCTCCAGCACGAGCCGGTAGTCTTCGCGGCTCGTGAGCATCTCGCTCACGGCGATGGGCAACCGCGCCTTGTCGCGGAAGTCGGCGAGCGTGTCGGCGTTGTCCACGCGCATCACGTCTTCGAGCCAGAGCGGGCGCAAATCGCGCATGGCCTCGGCGATGCGGAGGGCGGCGGGGAGCTGGAAGAAGCCGTGGCCATCGAGGAGGATTTCAATCTTGTCGCCGACGCGCTTGCGGGCTTCTTCCATGGGCTTCACGCACGCCTTCACGGCGGACCACGGGAGGAAGTTTCCGCCGTGTTCGTGGAAGGCGCGGTCGAAGGTCCAGAACTTCATGGCGCAATAGCCCTCGGCGACGAGTTCCTCGGCGAGGTCGCCAGCGGCGTAGTTGGAAGCCCAGTTGTCTTCCAGCGGGCCGGGCTTGCCCACGTCGCCGTGGCCGGGCCAGCCCTGGTCGCGGCCCGCGCCGAGGCGTCGCCCGTAGGTGGGGCCGCCGGAGCTGTTGTAGACGCGCACCTTGTCGCGGGCTTTGCCGCCGAGGAGTTGCCAGATGGGCCGGCCGCAGACCTGCCCGAGGATGTCCCAGAGCGCGAGGTCAATGGCGCTGATGGCGCGCAGCTCGGTGCCGCGTGAGCCGAAGGCGCTGGCGCGTTCGTAGAGGAAGCGCCAGTGGTTCTCGATGGAGAGCGGGTCCGCGCCGAGGAGGCGGCGGCCCATCCAATCGTGAATCATGGCTGCCACCGCGTGCGGCGCGTAGTAAGTCTCGCCGTGCCCGATGATGCCCGCGTCCGTGTGGACGCGCAGGAGCAGCAGCCCGGGCATGAGGTCGTCGGGGATGACGGTCTCGATGGCCGTGATCTTGATGCCCGAGCTGTTCGGGACGGGCTTGGGCGCGGGGGAGATGGTGGCGGGCGCGGGCCGGGACTGGGTGGGCTTTTTCATGTCGGTGCGCAATTCACTCCCGTCGAGGGCGCGCGCGCAAACGAAAAGTCCTGGTGGGCTGCGCGCTTGCGCGGCGTTCGGGGATTGGCCAGAGTCCGCGCGCTTCATCACACGCAACTCATGAAAACTCGTCTCTCCCTCGCGCTCACCCTTGTCCTCGGCAGCTTGTGGCTCGCGCCCGCGCTCTTCGCCGCGGCGCAGCTTCCGCCCAATGCCCGCGTCGCCATCATCGGCGATTCCATCACCGAGCAGAAACTTTACAGCAAGTTCATGGAGGCTTACCTGCTCGCCTGCACGGGGCGGAAGGACATCCATGTGATGCAGTTTGGCTGGAGCGGCGAGACGGCCAGCGGCTTCGCGGCGCGCTGCGCGAATGACCTCGCGGCTTTCCAGCCCAACGTCGCTACCACCTGTTACGGGATGAACGACGGCGGTTATCGGCCCTTCGATGAAGCGCTTGGCAAGACTTACGAAGGCAACATGAGGAATGTGGTCAAGCAACTCTCCGCCGCCGGCGTGCAGCACATCATCGTCGGCTCGCCCGGCGCGGTGGACTCGAAGTTTTTCGGCAAGCGCGCCTCCTTCGGCGACAAGGATTCCGCCGCCGGCTACAACGCCACGCTCGCCCAACTCCGTGACATCGCGCAAAAGCTCGCCGTCGAGCACAAGCAGACCTTTGCCAATGTTCACAACGCCATGTTCGACGCCATGCCCAAGGCCAAGGCCGCGCTCGGCGACGATTACCCGGTCTGCGGCGGCGATGGCTTCCATCCCGGCGCGAATGGCCAACTCCTCATGGCCTATGCGTTCCTCAAAGCCCTCGGCGTGGACGGCGACATCGGCACGTTCACGGTGGACCTGAAGGGCATGACCACCGCGACCGAAGGCCACAAGGTTCTCAGCAGCGGCGCGGGCAAGGCCGAGCTGGAAAGCACGCGCTGGCCCTTCTGTTTCGACGCCGACCCGAAGAACGCCAACAGCACCCGCAGCATCACGCCGTTCGCGCCGTTCAACCAGGACCTGAACCGGCTCACGCTCAAGGTGAAGAACCTCAGCGCGGCCAAGGCGAAAGTCACGTGGGGCGCGGTCGCGAAGGATTTCACCAAGGAACAACTCGAAGCCGGGGTGAACCTCGCCGCTGAGTTCCCCGCCACGCCGTTCGACGCGCAGTTCACCAAGCTCGTGGGAGCCATTGGCCAGAAGCAGAACTTCGAGACCATGATGATCAAGAACCTCGTCACCAACTTCCGCCAGTTCGCCAACGACGCGAAGGCTGACCCCGCGCTCGCGAAGACCTTCACGACCCTGCACACCCAGCTCCAAGCCCGTCAGCAGGCGCTCGATGCCGAAGCCCGCAAACAGCTCGTGCCCGTGAAGCACACGCTGACGGTGACGGCGCTGTGAGGAGGCCTATAAACATCGAAGCGCCCTTTCTGGCCCGCGTCCGAAGACCATGACTGACAGACACGCACCGGGCGCTCGTAGGAGGGCGTTCACACTGATCGAACTACTCGTCGTCATCGCGATCATCGCGATACTCGCTGGGATGCTTCTGCCCGCGCTGGCCCGGGCAAAGGAGAAGGGGAAGATGACCAAGTGTCTCAGCAACATGAGGCAGATCGGCCTCGCGTGCACACTCTACGCTGGCGACTACGAGAAATATCCGCTCCATGAAGTGGCCGGCACCGCTCCCTTCTCGTCCACGCCCATCGCCAACCAGTCACGCTATGCGGCAGTCTATTACACGAAGAAGTGGCTCGATCACATTGATCCCTACTTGGGCAGCAACGCCTCCGTGGCGATTTGCCCCAGTGACAACCTCAAACTGCCCACGGATGCCACGACCTTCAAGGTCACCGGCCCGCCGCTGACCTACGGGATGAACGTGTATTCCTTCTCGCTGGGGGCCATGTCCCCGCAGCCACGCCCGGAGAACATTCTTTCACCCTCAACCAAATACTTCATCGGCGAGACGGTGGGCCAAGTGGGTTTGTGCCACATCGGGCTTTGGTCCTTTGCGGCGTCCGGCATCTTGCGGCACGGGGGAGGAAGGGACGTGACGCCGGGCGGTGTGACGCAGAACAAAGGAGCCAACTACACCTACTTTGACGGGCACGCTGATTACGTGATGAGCAAGTGGGACACGTCACTGGCGACCTGGCAAAACACCGCCTTCGTCGCCGCCAACGCGCCCGACTGGGCCACCTGGATTCCCTAACGGATGAAACACCTCTGGCTTTTCCGCAGCTTGGTAATTGCCGGTTGCCTTCTGATGATCGGGAGCGCTTGCCGTCGGAAGCGCCCGGCGGTTGATACGCCTCCCGCTTCCGCTGCCACCACCACCACGCCGCAGGAACCGGTGCCGGACTTGCCGACTGCGGCGCAGCCGAAGGCAGGCTCGCTGATGCCACCAATGACGACCGAGATGATGTTAAACTTCGAAGCCCGCTTCGGTCGCCCACCCACCAACTACAACGAGCTTTCCCGGCTCAAGTCCGAGTTGCCGAGGAAGTAACTTCAGTCGCGGCTCATCGGTCGGTTGGGTCTTTCCCGTCGGAAGCGGCCCGCGTCTCCTCCTCCGTCTTCGCCGCGTCGCGTTCGAGGAACTGCACCACCTTCCAGAAGGCGAAGCCCACGATGCCTAGGGCCAGCAGCGCCCACACGGTGCCCACGGCCACATCGTGCCGCCGTTCGGTGGACACCCCGCGCAGCGCGAGCACGAAGCCCGCAATCGTGCCGACGGAGAGCAGCACGACGAACCCCACCACGAGCTTCACCGGCGGCTTGCGCCCCTCTGCCAGTGCGCGGAAGAACGCGCGCTCCGCCACATACCACGACGCGCCGGTCACGGCGGCGCACACCAGCAGCGTCCAGAGGGAGAGCTCGAAGCGCACGGTCGGGTTGACCGACTTGATGGACTCGACGAAGCCCGCAGTGAGACCGAGCGAGCCGGCCCCGGCCCATTGCACCAGGCGGAGAAAGTCGTGTTCGGATTTGGGGTTGGGAGGCGTCGTCACGGGCTGAAGTTAGCGTCCGCGTGGCGTGTGTCCAATCTCCTTGCGTCAGATTGGCCGTCCCGCCGTGACTTGTAGAATCACAAAGCCCAAACCTAGTTCGTCCACGCCCGTGCGGTGCCCACCGCATTGCGACCGTCCCGGGCCGCCTCACCAAACTCTGCGACCAAATCCGGGTGGTCGAGTAAGAGCTGCTCCAAGTGTGCGCAGGAACGAGGGTCGCTTGGACAAACACGAGTGGCTTCCACGTAGCAGGCTGCAGCCTCCCGCCAACGCCCTTGGCCAGCCAGTGCCAGCCCGAGGTTTTTGTGGGCGTTGGGGCGCTCGGGGAGAATCGGAATCGCCGTCCGGCAGCAGGCTTCACCCTCCACGAACCGCCCGAGCTGGTTGAGCGAAAACCCCAGGTTGTTGCGCACGAAATACCGGACCTCGGGCGCGTTGGGATTCTGCTTCAAGGCCGCCTCGTAGTAGGCAACCGCCGCCACAAAGTCTGCCACCTCCTCCGCGCGGCCACCCATGGCGAGCAGGCTCTCGGCGACGCCTTGGCTGTCCCGGCTTATGGCGCAGAACTCCTCAAGCCGCGCGATGGCTTCCTGATGCCGGCCAGCCCGGCGATACCAAACCGCCAGCTCTTGCAGGGTTCGCTCGCGCCTTCCCGGCTCGGTTTCCAACCGGCGGAGGAGTGATTGTTCAGTTGGTTCTGCAGACATGGCTTGATGGTAATTGGTGCTGCCCCCTGCCCACAAGCAGAGCGTGGGATGACGACAAGACCCGCCGTTCAGTCGAACAGCTCGCCCGGAGTCATGAAGCCGACGCGGCTCAGCGCCTCGCCCGCGCACAGCGCGTCGCTGGGCAGCTATCGCGGAACCGATCCCAGCCACCCGAATCCGGTCGCAACACCACAGATATGCCTTCGATCCAGACAGCCATGATGGGTAATCAGTTCGGGAAAAATTGACGATCAGGCAGGAACCAGCGCCGGTAGTTTTATCTCAGGCCATTTCTTTTGGAATTCTTCCCGCATGGCAATCAGCCGCTCCCACCTCAGCTTCTTCACAAGTTTCCGGCCGTTCACCTGATAGATGCAGCCAGTGCCGAGGTCGAGTTTCTGGTTCCTGCTGTATTCGTGCGCGTGCGGCGAACTGGGCCAAGGGTCTGGGTCGTTACGATGAACTCGCCAGATTCCGCTGCTGTTCCTGAGGGTAAGAAAGGTGCCCCTGGGAATCCGAGGACGGCGAATCTGGTATTCCGGGCACTTTTGCCTCGTGGCATGTGCCAACCATTCTGTCTCGGGACCGGGCAACTGACCGACTGCGATGCCCGTGCGCAGTTGGCCTAGCAACTTCTCCTTCAGCAGGGTGAGGTCGCCGTCGAAGTCGCGATACCCCGGAGGGCCGGATTTGCAGAAGGAAATTACGAACTCACGAGTCTTCCGACTTTCATCCGCTTCGCCCCAGAATCTGGCCCGCGTCATGGCCCGGTTCGCCAATGCTTCCTCGACACAGCCAGAGGTGAACAGGACTTTGGAATAAACTTGGCGGCTGTAGTTCAGATAAAGCGGTTTGCGCAACGCCAGTTCGTCATGGAGAGCGCCCACGTCGAGCCGGAAATGGTAGTGCTCGTGTGCGTGCAGCATTTTCCGCGCGGCTAGGTCCGCTTCGAACCGCCTTAGCCGAACCCGCCGCATCAGAAGCACCGTAAGTCGGCGGATGCCCTCGGCGTAATAGAATATCCCCCAACGACCGCCGGGCTGGGCGTGATGAAAGGATGCGTAAAACGCAAAAACCTCGAACCCAAGGTCGCGCTGCGAAGCTTCCACCTCGTCAGCAGCCTCCAATTCTGGCGGCTCCAACTGGTCCGGTGACTCGGGCAGGTCATCCGTTGGTGACTCATCATCCCCGATCCCATCGGGGGAGTCGCCCCTTGAGGCGTTATACGGAACCGCTCCCCTCATATCCGCGATGCGCTCGGGGTCGAGATGAGCCGCCGGCTGATTTGAGAATGCGCCCGGCAACATTTGACGGGACTCTTCGATGAGTCTGGCGGTGTTCATGTCCCGATTTCGCTCAGCGCAGAGGGAAACTGTCAGTTCGACAGCAGCATCGCCGGGCGATATTCACCTTGCCATCTTGGGGACACGGTTAAGGATTACCGCCACCAAGCAGGAACATGGAAGGCGATTCAAATTTTTCGTTGGTGCGACGCACGCCGGGTGGGGTGGAGCGAACCCGTCCGGGAGTGAAGCGCATTGTGGAGGGGATGGTGGGCGATACGCTGGAACTGGCGCGTGAGAAACCTGCGCCGCTCGCGGAACGTCGTTTTCGCATTGGGGACCACGAACTGTGCGAGCCGGACTACCGGCAGATCCTTTGGTGGGCCGAGGCGATGCATCTCTCGGGCGAAGAGGTGATTCAACGTCTGCTTCGAGACCACACGGAAGCGTTTGCCGCGTCAAAATGTTACCCGCTGAATTATGTGCGGTCCTCAGTGATTGAAGGCGGTCGATTGCGCCATTTGGTTTGGGATTCGCAAGTTCTCCCCCTGGCGGAGTTCCACTGGGAACCCGACCTTAAAATCACATACGCCGCGTTCCTTGGACTGCGTGATTGGAGGCCCAGCCTGCAACTCCGCCTCGCGACTTTACTCGAGTTGTGCTGTGTCAGAATTGGACTAAGTCAGTTGGACTTGAGCCGCACTCCGTTGCTCACGAAGTTTGACTGCGGGGGGAACCTACTCACCGAGTTGGACCTGACTCCGGTTCCTCAGCTCAGGGAGCTTCACTGCGGGGGGAACCAGCTCACCGAGTTGGACCTGATTCCGGTTCCTGAGCTCACGCTTCTTCGCTGCGATTTTAACCAACTCACCGAGCTAGACCTGACTTCGGTTCCTGCGCTCACGTGGCTTAACTGTTCGTTGAACCAACTCACCGAGTTGGACCTGACTTCGGTTCCTGAGCTCACGTGGCTTGCCTGCTCTTCGAACCAACTCACCGAGTTGGACCTGACTCCGGTTCCTAAGCTCTCAGAGCTTTACTGCCATCATAACCAACTCACCGAGTTGGACCTGACTCCGGTTCCTGAGCTCACGCTGCTTCGCTGCGATTCTAACCAACTCACCGAGCTAGACCTGGCTTCGGTTCCTGCGCTCACGTGGCTTGCCTGCTCTTCGAACCAACTCACCGAGGTGGACCTGACTTTGGTTCCCGAGTGTCAAAACTCTTTAGAAATGTCCCCTGTTTAACTCACGAGAGAATGTCCCCTTTGTTGTTTGTTCTTCGTCTTCCACGGCTGGGGGTGCGGGACGCAGGGAGGCCGGAGCGTAGCGTAGGCTGACCG
>CALQJI020000095.1 GCA_943330855.2 Klebsiella pneumoniae | reverse complement strand
GTAGCGGCCGTGAATGCGGGCCAGGGCCTCGCGTTTGGCGGAGCGACTCATGTTCGGGGCTTGGGTAACCACGAATGTGAGTCAACGTATCGTCGGACTCCTCGTCCAACTCCCCGCCCCGGTAACATTTAATATGAGTCAACTCGGACGTGCGACGACTGGATGAAGGCGGGCAGATGCATCTCGCGCGTGACCGCGCCACAGCCGACGATGCCGAGCCGCACTGGTTTGGTTGGTTTGCTCACGTTGCCTGAATCAAATCGCCATGCTCAAAACCGAGAGTGAAGTAAGGCATTTGGCAGCACCGGGCAAGCTGACATTCCACCGGCACGAGCGGATGGATGCGACTTGGCTCACGCTTCACGGCGGGTGAAGGGCGCATCCCAGTTGCTCGCAAATCGGCTGGGCGCCCGTGGCTTGCGCAAGCCCGGAGATCAGGTTCAACCCAGCATCCGCTTCAACCGTCCATCGTGATACGAGGTGCGTTGCGCAGCGCTCATTTGATCGAAGTCAGGTTTGCCATCCGTGAGTTTCGGCCAATCCGTCGTAACCGCCGAGGTAAGGTGGCGGGCTTCGACTGAACTCGCTTCCGGTGCATTCCCTTGTCGACTGGCAGCCAGCGGGTTGTTCGTCACCTCGACCGTCGCGCGCTTGTTCGCGCTGCCGTCGTAGCTCATCGCTTGGTCGGTCAGCTTGAGGTCGTCGTCGAGCGGTCGGGTTGGTTTGATGCCCTTGCCCTGAAGCACGCCGTGGTAGGCGCGCACGGCTTCGTCGGGCGAGATTTTGCCGTCCGTGATGAGGCGCAGCATCTCGATGAACGCGAGCTGGTGCTCGGCATTGTTGATCTTGCGACCGAAGAGCGCCACGCGCGCGCCGTATTTCTGCGCGTCGTGGATGAGCCGGAAGGCATCGTAGGTCGTGCCCGCGCTGCCACCGAGGATGCCGACGACGAGGTTCGGGTCGTATTGCGCCAGCTCCTCCATCGCCTTCGGCCCGTGATAGACAATCTTCAAGAAAACGGGCCGGCCCGCGTCCGGCACACCCGCGAGCGTGCGCAGGATGTTGTCGTTGATGAACTCGCCCAGCTTCTCCGGCGCGATGCCGCTGCTGACGTTCGGGTCGAAGATTTCGAGGAAGTGCCGAAAGCCTTTCCGCTCTGCCTCCTCGCGGAATTCCTTATACCAAAGCAACGCCTCGCGGTCCTGCTCCAGCTCGTTGACGAAGGTGATTGAGTAGAGGCCGAGGTTGGCGCCGGGGAAACTGCCGGAGCCGTCGCGGTCGCACTCGACCTCGCCGCACTGGATGTGGTCGATGCTCGCGCTGCGGAAGGGTTGGCTCGGCTCACGCGTGTAGCAGCCGTGGCGCACGGCCCACACGTCGGTAGTGTCGTTCGCGCGGGCGGCGGGCGTGACGTGGGAGTTCTTGAAGAGGCCTTCCTTGATGGCGAGTTGCTCGTTCACGTAGGCCGACATCAGCATGATGTCCACCAAGCCCTGATGCGTGACCTCGCGGATGATGTCGAGGAACTCGGGCAGGTTCCGGTAGCCGAACTCGTCGCGGCTCCAGACCTCGGGGGAGAACTTCGCGGGCCGCGAGCCGCGCTGCGCGAGGAAGCTCCGCGGCCCCGGCGCGCGCACCCCGAACGCCATGTCCGCGTCCTTCGCATCGGCGATGATGAAGGCGCGGGCGGCACGATTGGCCTTAATCTCGGTGAGCTTGGCGTCGAGGGATTTCATTTCTTAGGCACGGATTGGACACGGATGAAACACGAACAGGAAAACAGACTCGTTCTTCTCCGTGTTCATTCCGTGGCTAACGATCACTTCTGCTGCGCCATCAACTGGTCCGTAATGGCTTTCACCAACTCTTCCGCCTGCGCGTCGAGGCCCACGGTGGCGGCTTCCTTCGCGGGCACGGCGCAGGTCGCGCCGGGACGCCAGTCGGCGCTGTCGCAGAGTTCGCACTCCTTCATGCCGTAGCGCGGGTCCACGAAGCCGAGGGACTTCTTGATGTTGAGGATGTCGTTCATCTGCGGCCCGGTGAAGGTCTGGATCGGCTTCCCCAACTGGCCGGCGACCACGATCGTGCGGCAGTAGGCCTCGATGATCTCCATGCGCCAATAGGCTTCCTCGATGTTGTTGTGCGACCACGTCACGACGCCGTGATTGGCCATCAGGATCGTGTTGTATTGGTCGGTGAGGTCGGCCACGAGCTTGCCCATGTCCGCCGAACCGGGCGTGCGATACGGCGCGACGCCGACGGAGCAAAACACCTCATACTCGGGCAGCATGCACGTGGGGGGCGCTTGTCCCACGACGGCGAACGCGGTCGCGTAAGGCGGATGGCAGTGGCAGGTGGCGACGGCCTTGGGCTGGCGCTTCATCATCTGCAAGTGCATCAGAATTTCACTCGTGCGCTTCTTCGTGCCGCACAGCTGATTGCCTTCGAAATCCACGAGGCACATGTCCGATGGCTTGAGTGAACCTTTGCTCACCAGCGTGGGCGTGCAGATGGCGATGTCGTCGCCGACACGGATGGCCATGTTGCCGCCGTTGCCGTCCACGTAGGCGCGCTTCCACAAGCGGTGGCCCATCGCGCAAATCTGTTCCTTGAACTCGTGGCAGTAGGGGGAATTGAAGAACGCTTCGAGGTCAGCCTTGGGCGATTTGGAATTAAGCGGGGTGGCCGGGGCCGTCGTGGTCGTGGCCAGGCTGCTGACGGCGGGAGCCGCCGCCGCGCCGCCGCTGCCGCCGGAGTGCGAGCGACGAGCGTTGGCGTAATCGCGGAGCGCGTCCTTCGCGGACGGCGTGAGAATCGCATCCTTCACGGCCGCGTTGGGATCGCCGCCCTTGGCGATGATGGCTTCGATGTCTTTAGCGGTGAGAACGTTGCTCATGAGTTAAAAGGGGTTGTAAAAAATGTCGTCCACCAGCGCGGCGTTGATGGCGTCGATGGGCGGAGAAATCTCAAATGGCTGCGCGGCCTCGCGGCCTTCGACATAGCCGATGGTCTGCCCGACACCGCCACCGAGGCTGTCGTAGACCACGAGGCTCGGGTCCTTGCTCACGCCCGGCAGCGACTCGGTGCCGCGCTGGAAATGCTCGCGGGTAAATGGCGACACAATCAGCCAACGCGCGCCCCGCAACTCGGGCACCACGTGACTCAAGGTCACACGACCGATGACTGAGCCCAACTTCACACCGGCACTCCCGGTTCGTGTTCGTCCACGATGCCGGCGATGAGCCAGCGCACCGGACTCTTCTCGGAGCCGACCAGTTTGCGGGCTGCCGCACCGTCGGAGGAAATCACGACGCGCTGGTGCATACCCGCGCCGTGGGCGTCGATGGCGATCTGCGGCGAGCCTTCGGGTTCGCCTGCGTTGTTGATCGGCTGGCAGATGACGAGCCGCCAGCCCTCGAAGCTCGGATGCTTCCGGGTAGCGGTGACATTGCCCTCAACACGCGCGAGCAGCATGGCTCAATAAATTCGGAGATTGTCCACCAACACACACCGCCGCACGCGCGTGAACGTGCGCGGGTTGCTCACGCCTTCGCCGGTCGGCGTGGCGATACTGAAGCTGAGGTAGCCTTCGCCGCCGAGGCCGAGACCGGCCATGCACGGGCCGTTCTTGATGAACAACGTCGTGTCGAGAGCGCGGCCCATCGCCGTCAGCGCTTCAAGGTCGTGCGAGTGGATGATGCTCGTGTGCTTGTAGCCGTGCTCCGCTTCGAGCGAGCGCTTCACGCCTTCTTCCAAGTTCTTCACCCGGGTGATCGGCACGAAAGGCATCATCTGCTCCTCGACGACGAACGGGTGATCCGCGCCGGTCTCGGCGAAGAGAAGTTGTGTGCCGGCAGGGAGGTTCAGGCCCGCTGCCCGCGCGAGGACGATGGGGTCTTTGCCGATGAAATCCTTGTTCACGGAGGCGTGGCCGCAACCGCCGCCCTGGCCGGGCGTGATGGTGAACGCGGCTTTCGTCAGCGCGTCGAGCTGGGCGTTGTTCAATCGCACCGCGCCATTCAGCGACATCTGCTCCATCAACTTATCCGCGATGCTATCGAGGGCGAAGATTTCCTTCTCGCCGATGCAGAGCAGGTTGTTGTCGTAGCTCGCGCCTTGGATGATGGCCTTGGCCGCGCGCTTCATGCAGGCGGTGTCGTCCACGTAAACGGGCGGGTTGCCGGGGCCGGCGCAGATGGCGCGCTTGCCGGTCTGCATCGCGGCTTTCACGACACCGGGACCGCCGGTGACGAGCAAGATGCGGACGGCTTCGTGGCGGCACATCGTGTTGAAGCTCTCCATCGAGGGCTTCTCGATGATGGTGGCGATGTTCTCGATGCCGGTCTCGCGGAAGATGGCTTCGTTGTAGGCGCGCACGGCCACGGCGGCGCAACGCGCGGCGCTCGGGTGCGGGTTGAACACGACGGCGTTCCCCGCCGCGCAGATGTTCACGATGTTGCCGCTGAGGGTCGGGATGGAATGTGTGCTGGGCGTGACCGCGCCGACGACGCCGAAGGGCGTGTATTCTTCGAGCGTGATGCCGTGGTCGCCGCTGCGGGCGTCGGGTCGGAGCCACTCGACGCCGGGGACGAGCTTGATGATTTTGAGTTTCTCGATCTTGTGGTCGAGCCGGCCAATCTTCGTCTCGTCGAGTTCGAGCTTGCCCCACACCTCAGCGTTCGCCTCGGCCATCGCCTTGACGATCTCCACGATCTTCACGCGCGCGGCGATGCCGCCCTTCTGAAGCTGGAGGAAGGACTCGTGCGCGGCGGCGCAGGCTTCGTTGGCGTCCTGAAAGACGCCGAACTTACCACGCGCACCCGACGAGGCCGCGTGGCTCTTGCCGTTGCAGCCGCAGTCAGCTTTTGCGGCAGCCGCAGGCGCGGCGGCGGCGGGGACGTTGCCCAAGCGGGCCAACACATCAGCCACCACGTCGCGGATCAAAGTTTCGTTCACGGCACTCATAGTTTTTCTAGAGCCACAGATTGAACACGGAGGAAACACGGATTCGGCGGGCCGTCATCCATGGGTCATCAGTGGCTAAGTCTTTGCGTTGTAGATTTCTTTCCCGAGCACATCCACCACATCCACGATGCCGATGACGACGGCGTCCACGGGGGCTTCGCGCAGTCCACCGGCGAGGCGCGCGCTGCTGCCTTGGCAGAACATCACGAGCTCACCGATGCCCGCACCGAGCGTGTCCACAGCGATGATGGTATTCTGACCCACGCGGAACTTGGTGGGGTCTTTGTCGTCCACGAGTTGGGGGCGCAGCAGGAGCAGCTTGCGGCCAATCATGCTGGCGTCCTTCTTGGTGGAGACGACCGAGCCTTCGACGCGCGCGAGGAACATTGGGTGGGGGGTAAAGAGTTGAAGGGCTGAAGGGTTAAAGAGTGAAGGGGACGGCGGCAGCCACTCTTCAACCCTTCAACTCTTCACCAGCTTACTTCTTCTTCGGCAACACGGTCTCGACGTCGTCGTGCGGACGCGCGATGACGTGGACGCTGACGAGTTCGCCTTTCATGGCCTTGACGGCTTGGGCACCAGCGTCGGTGGCGGCCTTCACGGCGGCGACGTCGCCGACGATGACGGCGGTGACGAGGGCGTTGCCGACCTGCGTCATCGGACCGGCGAGCTGGACGTTCGCGGCTTTGAGCATCGCGTCGGTCGCTTCCACGAGCGCGACGAGGCCGCGCGTTTCAATCATTCCAATTGCTTGTTGTGCCATATTTTTATCTTTGGGTTTGAGTTAGGGAATAGGTGATTGGGAATAGGGAATCGCGGTCAATGGCCCGCGCTTTCGAGGAGGCGCTTGGATTCGCGGGCGACGACCAACTCTTCGTTCGTCGGGATGACGAGGACTTTCACGCGCGAGTTGGCCGCGCTGATGAGGGCTTCGGTGGCGCGGCAGGCGGCGTTCTTCGCCGGGTCGAGCACGATGCCGAGTTGGTCGAGGTTCGCGCAAATCGCGGCACGCAGTTCGGCGCGGTTCTCGCCGATGCCGGCAGTGAAGACGAGGGCGTCGGCTCCGTTGAGCTGGAGGAAGTAGCCGCCAATCCATCGACGGGCTTCGCTGATGAACACGTCAATCGCGAGCTGGGCCTTGGCGTTGCCTTTCGTGGCAGCTTCTTGGATGTCGCGAATGTCGTTCGAGACGCCGCTGAGGCCTTTGAGTCCGCCTTCTTTGGAAAGCTGGCGCTGGGCTTCCTCGACGGTGATGCCGAGGGACTTCACAGCGTAGGGCAGGGCCTCGGCGTCGAGGTCGCCGACGCGGTTGTTGTGCGGCAAACCAGACTGCGGACTCATGCCGAGGCTGTTGCCAATCGCGACGCCGTTCAACGTGCCGGTGATGCTCGAGCTGCCGCCGAGGTGGCAGGAAATGATGCGGAGCGGAGCGCCGTTCACCGGGGATTTGCCGCCGTCCACGTAGAGGTTTGCCGCGCGTTGGGCCACGTCGGGGCGACCGAGCAGTTCCGCGCTGCGCTCGGCGATGAACTTGTGGCTCGCGCCGTGGAAACCCCAGCGGCGGATGCCGAGGTCATACCACGTTTCCGGCACGCCGTAGCGCATCATGGCGGGCGGCGCGAACTGGTAGAATGCCGTCTCAAACAGCCCAATGAGCGGCACGCCGGGGACGCGTTGGGCGAAGAGGCGGATGCCGGTGATGTAGGGCGGGTTGTGCGCGGGGGCAAGGCCGTTGTAGGCCTCCATCGCGCCGAGCACGCGCTCGTCGAGCCGCACGCAACCGGTCACGTCTTTGGCGATGACGGTCTTGAAACCGACAGCGGCAAGCTCGCTTTCGCTGGCGATGGCCCCGGCTTCCTTGAGCTGCGCGAGGCATTCTGCAATCGCCTTGGGATAATCGGTCACCCGCTCGAAACCGCCCTTGTGGAGCAGCTTCTCAGCGCCGTTCGCGAAGTCGAACAAGCGCCACTTGAGCGAGGTCGAGCCGAGGTTGGCGATGAGGATTTTCAAGCAGGAGACAGAAGTCAGGAGCTAGGAGTCAGAAGGTTGGAGTTCGGAGCATTTTGGCTCCTGGCTGCTGACTTCTGGCTCCTTCCACTTCATTGCTGGAGCCATTTGCCGAGGCCCGCGAGGTCGTCGTGGGGGCGGGGGATGACTTGCACGCTAACGATGGAGCCGACTTGGGCACCGGCAGCAGCACCGGCGTCGGTCGCGGCCTTAACGCTGGCGACGTCGCCGCGGAAGAAGCCGGTCACGTATCCAGAGCCGACCTTTTCCCAGCCGGTGAAGGTGACGTTCGCGGACTTGAGCGCGGCATCCGTCGCTTCGAAGAGCGCGCAGAGGCCTTTGCATTCAATCATTCCAATCGCTTGTTGAGCCATAGTGAGTAGGGAGTTGAGAGTTTTTGGTTGAGAGTTGAGAGATTATTTCTTCGCGGCGGCGGGGGCGGGTTCGCCGAGGAAAGCCTTCACGAGGTCGTCGTGCGGACGGGCGAGGACGTGGGCGGCCACGAGTTCGCCGACCTTGCCAGCGGCCTTGGAGCCGGCGTCCACGGCGGCTTTCACGCTGGCGACATCGCCACGGCAGATGACCGTGATGAGGCCGCCGCCGATGGGGATGGTCTTCACGATGCTGACGTTGGCGGCTTTCGCCATGGCATCCGTGGCCTCGACGTTGCCGATGTAGCCCTTGGTTTCGATCATTCCGATTGCTTCGCTCATAGTCATAGTATTTCCTGTGGTTTTAGGTTTTGGGTCAAAATTACTTAATTAGTTCGCACGTTGTGTCTGGCTGGAGATTGCAGGCGTTGCCTTCATCGGTGTCGATGTGCACCTCGAGTTTGAAGGCCGGGTCCACGCGGACGAGCATCTGGTTCAGCACCAGACCGCAGTCGCCGCCGATGCGGAGCTTCATCATGTCGCCAGCCTTCACGCCGTAGTAAGCCGCGTCCGCCGGGGTCATGTGGACGTGCCGCCGCGCGCGGATGATGCCCTGCTCCAGCTCAAAGAAGCCCGCCGGGCCCATCAACATGCCGCCGAGCGTGCCCTTGATGTCGCCGGAACTGCGGAGCGGAAGGTCAAATCCCAGCGCGATGCCGTCGGTGTAAGCCAACTCGACCTGATTCAAGTTCCGGCAAGGGCCCAGGATGCGGAGGTTCGAGATGATGCGGCTGCGGGGGCCGACCAAGGTGACGGTCTCCTTCGCGGCGAACTGGCCGTCCATGTAGAGCCACTTGTGGACTTGGAGCTTGTGGCCCTTGCCGAAGAGCGCCTCGACGGCGTCCTGCGTGAGGTGGCAGTGGCGCGCACTGACATTCACCAAGAGTGGATTCGGCGCGGCAGCGGTGGTCGGAAGCGGCTTGCCCAAGCGGGCGTAAACCGACTGTCGAACCATGTGTTCGATGACGGCCCGATGCGGAGGCGATTGAACGGTCGCAGACATTTCTGCTCACAGTTGTGACAGATTGTGAATTTCAGTCAAACATAATCTTGCAATACCTTCCAAGCTCTTCCACCGTTCTGGAATCATGCAGTTAGAAGAGCGCCAAAAGCGAATTGAAGAACACCTATTCAAGGTGGAGTTCGCGTCGCTCGACGAGCTGTCTGAGTTGGTGGATGCCTCAGTCTCCACCGTCCGGCGGGACGTGAGCTTGATGGAATCGCGGGGCGTGGTTTGCCGGACGCACGGCGGGGCGCGGCTGACGAACCCAAAGTCGGACGAATACACGTTCAGCACTCGGGACACGCAGCAGTTGGCCCAGAAGGAAGCCATTGCGCGGGCCTGTGCCAGCCTGATTCCGCCCAACCAGACCGTCATCATCGACGCCGGGACGACCTGCTACCACGTCGCGGTGCAATTGGAGGCGAAGACGCCGCACATCATCACCAACTCCCTGCCGGTCGCGAACCACTTCTCCGCATCCAGCCGGCTGGAAGTGGTGGTCAGCGGCGGCGTGATTTACCCGAAGCTCGGCGTGCTGGTGGGGCCCCTTGCGGTGGAGGCCTTCACCAAGCTGCGGGCCGACGTGGCCATCTTGAGCTGCGGCGGGGTAACGGAAGAGGGCATCTCCAACTCGCACGGCCTGCTGATCGAAATCCAGCGGGCCATGATCAACGCCGCCCGGCGGGTGATCCTGTGCGTGGACTCCTCCAAGTTCGGCCGACAGTCCATTTCGAAGCTGTGCGAACTGGACGTGATTGACGCCGTCGTGACCGACATGGGCGCACCGGAAAGTTTCCTCGCCCTGCTCCGGGAGCGGAACATCCACGTCACGCTCGCGAACGGCGAAGAAGTTGCCCCGATGCCCGAGCTTTCGTCCGGGCCAGCGCCGGAACCCGAACCGCTGGTGGAGAAGTCACATCCGGGCCGCTCCTTCGATGATGTGCCGCTGAACGTGCTCTGATCTGCCCCCCCGCAGACCAAGCCGGAACGTGATTCCCCTTCGTAAGCCAGCACCGGAGCGAGCTACCCGGCGACCTCATCATTGCGGCCATAGCCTGCACGAGGCACACGGTTGAAAAATTGCATTTCGCGAACCACCACCACAGATAGCAGTCAGGCTTGTCTGGAACCCAAGCGATAGTGGGCCTGGCCGCTGATGGTGAGAGGGTTTCCGTTCATGTCAGCGAATTACTAATTGATAACAAATTAGTAGATAACTAGTATTTGGCCGTGAAGATTCCGCAGACACCGCCATCAGTCCAAAAGCTCCTGGCCGAGCTGGGGAAGCCGGAGAGGATGTTCGCCATTCTGGGGGCGATTTCCGGTTTGGAACACGAAGGCCGGTATTTTCACTGGGATGAACTGCGGTTTCGGACGCCACCCAAGGGGCTGACGCAGTCGGAATGGTGGCTGGGCTTGAAGATGAACCGCCAGATCACGCGGCGAAAAGTTCCGCTCTTGGACAAGACCGGCGAGCCATTCTACTTCGTCGTGCCGGATTCGGTCAGCGACCTCCTCCACAAGATTGACCGTGGTGGCGGCACGTTGGTGGACCTCCCGGAAACCATGACCAGTCCGGAACAGCGGGACCGCTATGTGGTGCGCTCCTTGATGGAAGAGGCCATCACCTCGAGCCAACTCGAAGGTGCGGCAACCACCCGCCAAGTCGCCAAGAAAATGCTGGCAGAGGGTCGCAAACCGCGCGACCGCAGTGAGCGAATGATCCTGAACAACTTCCTGACCATGCGGCGCATCGTGGAACTCCGGGACAAGCCGATGACCCCGGATTTGGTGTTCGAGATTCACAGGGAGATTTCGGAGGGAACGCTCCACATCGCTGATGGAGCCGGCCGGTTTCGGCACGAAAACGAGGACATCCATGTTTCGGACTTGGAGGGCCGGGTATTTCATGTTCCGCCGTCAGCGGCACTGTTGCCCGCACGTATGGAGCGGATGTGTGAGTTTGCGAACGGCCAGCCCCCAGGCCAGTTCATGCATCCGGTGGTGCGGGCCATCATCCTTCACTTCTGGCTGGCCTACGACCATCCCTTCGTGGACGGCAATGGGCGGACGGCGCGGGCGCTGTTCTACTGGCATCTGCTGCGCTCCGGCTACTGGCTGTTTGAGTTCATCTCCATCTCGCAGATTCTGAGGAAGGCCCCGGCGCAATACGGTCAGGCCTTCCTCCACACGGAAACCGACGAGAACGATCTGACTTACTTTGTCCTGCACCAGGCGAAGGTGATCCAGCGGGCAATTCAGGAACTGCACGACTACGTGGTCCGGAAATCCCGGGAAACCCGGTCGAGCATGGATTTGCTGCATCGTCACCCAGCTTTGAATCACCGGCAGCAGGCGTTGCTGACGCACGCACTGAAGCATCCCGGTTTTGCCTACTCCATCCAAGGCCACGGCACCCGGCACGCCGTGGTGTATCAAACTGCACGAACGGATTTGCTCGGCCTCGCAAAGATGGTCTTCTTGGAACAGCGCAAGGCGGGGCGGACTATGGTGTTTGTCGCTCCACCTGATCTGGAAAAACGATTGCAGGCACGCACTGGTAAATGACCACCGGCCAAGTCACCATTCTGGACGATGGCCTGCACGAAGCGCGCGTCCCTACAACTACTCACTATGCAACTCGAAGGAAAAATCGGTTTGGTCACGGGCGGCACCCGCGGCATTGGCGCGGCGGCGGCAATCGCACTGGCGAAGGCCGGCGCAGACATCGCGCTCGTCGGTCGCACGGAAGATGACCAGGCGCGGCAGACACGCGCGGCAATCCAAGCGCTCGGTCGGCGCTGCGAGATCATTCTCGCCGACTGCGCCAAGCCCGCCGACTGCACGCGATGCGTGGAGGAAACGGCACATCGACTGGGCGGCGTGGACGTGCTGATCCACTCGGCTGGCGGGGCGGTGAACGGCGGCTTGCTGGAGCTGACGACCGAGGCTTGGAACAGCGCCTTTGATGTCCATGTCCACGCGATTTTCCACCTGTGCCGCGCGGCGATTCCGCTCATGCAGCCGAAGAAGGAAGGCGCGATCATTCTCATTTCCTCGACCGCCGGAAAACTGGCGAAGCCGAGCAACATCGCCTACCAGGCCGTGAAGGGCGCCATCCCGCACCTCACGCGCGGGTTGGCGCGGGAATTCGCCGCGGACAACATCCGCATCAACTGCGTCGCGCCTGGCGTCGTGCGCACGCGCTTCCACGAAAAGATGTCGGCGGAGCAGAAGAAACTGAACCTGGAGCAGCGCATCCCGCTCAAGCGCGAAGGCACGCCGGAGCAGGTGGCCGACCTCATCCTCACCTTGGTGAAGAACGACTACATGACCGGCGACACCGTGACGATTGACGGCGGGCTGACGATGCGGATCGCGTGAGCGGAGGCCGGGGGTGAAAGGCCCGCCCGTTCGATTGCACAAGAAGTGTGCGCGCCTATTGCTTCACCGGCGGGAAGGCCCCGCGCGGAAGGAATCCAGGATTGCTGAAACTCGCGCCTCGCGTGGTGGGTTCAATTTCGCGCAGCCTTCCAACCCATCGCTGCCGAATTCACTCGGCCCGGCCTGAATTTTCGCTCCATTTCGTCACGCCTCCCTCACGCCCAATACCGATAGTCTACTTCGGGGAAGAGGTTGTCCTGCCACTCGATGCGGGCGAGCCATTGCTCGTCCACGCGCGTGAGGGTGAGCATCTCGTGGAGGGCGATGAAGCGGAGGAGGTGGTCGGTGACGCGTTTGCGCGCGTAGTCGGGGCTGGTGCCGGTGCGCAGGATGAAGGGCCAGTCGCTGGATTGCGCGAGGAGGAGTTCGCGGGCGGCTTGGTTCAGGGCGCGGAGGGTGAGGCCGACGGCTTCCGGGTGCGCGCGGGCCAGAGCGGTCATGCGCTCTTGGGCGATGGTCAGGTGCGGGAGAATCCAGTCGTTGGTCTCGTTGAGCCAAAGTTTCCAATAGCCTTCCTCGCCCCAGCTCGACGGGCTGGGCCGCACGATTTGCAGGGTGGGACCGGTCTTCAAGTGGTCGCTGGGGGTGACGAGCTTGAAGTCGGTTTGGTCGTAGTAGGCCTTGCGCACGAAGAGGTCGAGGAAGTCGGGGCCTTCATACCACCAGTGGCCGAAGAGCTCGGCGTCGTAGGGGGCGACGATGAGGGGGGGGCGGTCCATGATGTCGCCGAGCTTGCGGGCTTGGGCGCGGCGGGCTTCGAGGAAGTGAGCGGCGTGAGTCTCGACGGCGGTGAGGGCGGCGGCGCGGTCGTAGATGGCCTTGTCGGGCGTGGGGCCGGTAATGCTGTAATATTTGAGGCCGGTGAAGCCTCGTAGTTCCGGACTGGGCAGGTAGGGGCGGACGTAGTCGAAGTCGAGGTCGAAGCCGACGTCGCGGTAGAAGTCGCGATAGCGGGAGTCGCCCGGGTAGCCCTCGTTGCGGCTCCAGACTTGGCGGGCGGATTCGAGGTCGCGGGCGAAGGCGGCGATGCCGTTGGGGGTGAGGACGGGGGCGAAGACGCCGTAGCGCGGCTGCGGCCGGGCGTGGAGCAGCCCGTGGGTGTCCATGATGAACCAGCGGATGTTTGCCTCCTGGAGCACGGCTTCGACACCTTCGACGTAGGCGCATTCCGGGAGCCAGATGCCGCGCGGGTCGCAGCCGAAGCAGCTCCGGTAGTGGTCGCGCGCGGTGAGGATTTGCGCGCGGACGGAGGGCGGGTGATTCAGCAACGGCAGCAGCGCGTGCGTCGCGGCGGTGGTGATGATTTCGAGGCGGCCGGCCTCCTGGAACTTGCGGAACGCGCCAACGAGGTTGCGCCCGTAGCTGAAGTAAGCAGCGCGCAGGCTGGTGAGCCGCCGGTGATACAGCCACGCCAACTCGCGGAACTCACGGTCCCAGTGGGTGCGGTGGATTTCCTTGTCGGCGAGTTCGAGCAACCCTTCGAGATGGCGCACGTAACGGTCTTGCAGGAGCGGGTCCAGCAGCATCGCGCACAGGGTGGGGGAGAGCGTGAGCGTGAGGCGCGTCTCCATGCCGAGCTTCTGCCAGCCTTCCATCACTTGGATGAGCGGGAGGTAGGTCTCGGTGATGGCTTCGAAGAGCCAGGCTTCCTCGAGGAAGCGATCGTGCTCCGGGTGGCGCACGAAGGGGAGGTGCGCGTGCAGCACGAGGGCAAGTTGGCTTTGCATGGCGGGGATTGAACCGGAACTCGGCGCGGGGGCAAAGATTTTTAGGCTGAAAGTGAAAGTGAACGGTCGTCACGCAACCGGACAACAACCGGGTTTCACCGCACCCGTTTGCCATCACACTGCTGCGGACGTGGGCGTCCGCGCTCTATCACATCAGGCCACGATGAGGTTCACCATCTTGCCGGACTTGATGATGACCTTCTTCACGTTTTTGCCTTCGAGCAACGGCTTCACCTTCTCGGCAGCGCGGGCGGCGGCTTCGTGCGTGGCATCGTCGGCTCCGACGGCGATGCGGATGATGTCGCGCACCTTGCCGTTCACGGAGACGGGGATTTCAACTTCGCTTTCGATGAGCAACGCGGGGTCGTAGCTGGGCCATGCGGCGTAGATGAGCGACGGCGCACGTTGACCGAAGGTGGAGTGCAGGCGTGCCCACAGCTCTTCCGTGAGGTGCGGGGCGAAGGGCGCGAGAAGTTGGAGGAACGTCCGCATCACGGCGAACGGTCGGGACTGCCAGCCGTTGGCTTCGTTCACGAAGACCATCATGGCGCTGATGGCGGTATTGAAGCGCAGGCCGTCGAGGTCTTCGGTGACTTTCTTGATGCAGGCGTGCAGGGCCTTGAGCTGCGCGGGCGTGGCGGCGATTTCGGCAATCGTGCCGTTGAGCACGAGGAGGTCGAGGAGTTCAGCATCGCCCGGCGTGGCGGTGGTCTGCGCCTGCTCGAAGGCGGTCTCGGAGTTCTCTTCCACGAAGAGCCGCCAGACGCGCCCGAGGAAGCGATACACGCCCTCGACGCCCTGGGTGTTCCACGGCTTGGTGTCCTGGAGCGGGCCCATGAACATCTCGTAGAGGCGGAAGGCGTCCGCGCCGTAGTCCATGATGACGTCGTCGGGGTTCACCACGTTGCCGCGCGACTTGGACATCTTCTGGCCGTCGGCTCCGAGGATGAGGCCCTGGTTGACGAGCTTGTAGAACGGCTCGGCGGTCGAGACGTGGCCGAGGTCGAAGAGGACCTTGTGCCAGAAGCGCGCGTAGAGGAGGTGCAGGACGGCGTGCTCGGTGCCGCCCACATACAAATCTACGCCGGGCGTGGATTTTGTTGAGCGTTGAGCGTTGAGCGTTGAGAGGGAACCCATCCAATAGCTCTCCGCCTCCTTGCTCACGAAGGCATGGCCATTCTTCGCGTCGAGGTAGCGGAGGTAATACCAGCAACTGCCGGCCCACTGCGGCATGGTGTTCACCTCGCGGACGGCGCCGTCGGGGAGGTTCACCCAATCCTTCGCGCGGGCCAGGGGCGGCTCGCCGGAAGCGGTGGGCTTGTAATCGGTGAGCGCGGGCGGGAGCAATGGCAGCGCGCTCTCGGGCAACGCCTCGTGATACGGCTGACCGCTGGAGTCGCGCCGCCAGACGATGGGGAAGGGCTCGCCCCAATACCGCTGCCGGCTGAAGAGCCAGTCGCGCAACTTGTAGTTGATGGTCTTCTGGCCGAGGCCCTTGGCAGCGAGCCAGGCGGTGGTTTTGGCTTTGGCTTCGATGAGGGGAAGGCCATCCAGTGAAATCTCTGCGTTGGCAGAATTAACGCTCTGCCCTTCGCCAGTGAAGCAGAACGGTTGCTGACCGAACTCATCGCCTTCCGCGAACACAACTTCAGATCCGCCGCGAACAACCTGGCGCATCGGCAGCCCGAACTTCTGCGCGAACTCAAAGTCCCGCTCGTCATGCGCGGGCACCGCCATAATGGCCCCCGTGCCGTAGCTCGCGAGGACGTAGTCGGCAATCCAGATGGGAATCTTCTCGCCGTTGACCGGGTTGATGGCATACGCGCCGGTGAAGACGCCGGTCTTCTCCTTCGCCAGCTCGGTGCGTTCGAGGTCGGACTTCTTGGTGACTT
The DNA here is from genome assembly GCA_943330855.2 of Klebsiella pneumoniae. GTDB lineage: Bacteria > Verrucomicrobiota > Verrucomicrobiia > Limisphaerales > SXTU01 > SXTU01. Next base: position 5,024 of record CALQJI020000095.1, on the reverse strand, counting down.
CGGTCTTGTAGGATTGGACTGCGGAGCTTTGTTCAGCGGTTGTGATTTGATCCACCAGTCTGTGCTCGGGCGAAATCACCATGTAAGTCGCGCCAAACAGCGTGTCGGGGCGCGTGGTGAAGACGCGGATTTTCTCGGACGAGCCGGCGACTTGGAAATCCACTTCTGCGCCCTCGCTGCGACCAATCCAGTTGCGCTGCATTTCCTTGAGCGAGTCGGTCCACTCGATGGTGGCGAGGTCGTTCAGGAGGCGCTCGGCGAAGGCGGTGATGCGCAGCACCCATTGGCGCATCGGCTTGCGCACGACGGGGAAGCCGCCCACCTCGCTCTTGCCGTCCACGACTTCTTCATTGGCCAGCACGGTGCCTAGGTCTTCACACCACCAGACGGGTTGCTCGGCGACGTAAGCGAGGCGTTTCGAGTCGCGGAAGACGCGGCGCTGTTCTTCGGTTGTGCAGTCGGCAGGAAACTTCAGCGTGGAAATGGACTCGGCCTTGTTCGTCTCCGGGTTGAACCAAGAGTTATAGACTTGGAGGAAAATCCATTGCGTCCAGCGGAAGTAGCCGGGGTCAGTCGTGGCCAGCTCGCGCGTCCAGTCGTAGCTGAAGCCGAGGGATTTTATCTGCCGCGTGAAGTTGGCTATGTTCGCCTCGGTGGTGACGCGCGGGTGCTGGCCGGTCTTGACGGCGTATTGCTCGGCGGGCAGGCCGAAGGAATCCCAGCCCATCGGATGCAGGACATTAAATCCCTTCGCGCGCCGGTAGCGGGCGAGAATGTCCGTGGCCGTGTAGCCCTCGGGATGCCCGACGTGCAGCCCCGCGCCGGACGGGTAGGGAAACATGTCGAGGATGTAGAACTTCGGCGGCAGGGCGGCGGCGGAAGCGGTCTTCCCCGCGAGCGAATGGCGCGTCCCAAATGGATGCCCCTCCGGCACGGAGTCGCCGGGGTTGAAGGCGCGGAAAGTCTGCTCCGCGTCCCACGCGCGCTGCCACTTGGGCTCAATCAAATCAAACGGATACTGTCTGCGACTCGACATAGGGCGGGGATTATTGGTGAAGCGCGCAGAGGTGGGCAATGGCGGAGTTGCCCGGAACGGTGGGAAGCAGAGTGCAGTTACCAACTGCACGGGCAAATGAATGACTTTGCAGCTGATTCTCCTTCTGGGGTCCCCCGACACAGCGCGAGACACACCGAGGTGCAGCGGTGTAAGCCAAAGGCTTACGAGGAACGACCGGAGGGATGGTTCCCCGGCTGGCTTGAAAATCAGCGCGCGCCCTGCCGCACGAGCACTTCTGCAATCTGCACCGCATTCAGCGCGGCGCCCTTGAGGAGCTGATCGCCGCAAACCCAGAAGCAGAGGCCATTTTCCAGCGCGCAGTCCTGCCGGAGCCGCCCGACCTCGCAGTTGTATTTCTCGGCGGCGAAAAGCGGCATCGGATAAATCTTGTTCGCCGGGTCATCCACCACATCGAGGCCGGGGGCCTTCAGCAACACGGCGCGCGCGGCTTCCACCGTGACTGGCCGTTCGAACTCCGCACTCACCGCCACCGAGTGCGCGCGATACACCGGCACGCGCACGCACGTGACGCTGGCGCGGAACTTCGCGTGGTGCATGATTTTGCGCCCCTCGTTCTCCATCTTCATCTCCTCCTTCGTGTAGCCAGTGTCGAGGAACGAGTCCACCTGCGGCAGGACGTTGAAGGCGATCTGGTGCGGATAAACCTCTTTCGTCACGGGCTGCTGCCGGACGATCTGGTTCACCTGACGTTCCAGCTCTTCGATGGCCTTCGCGCCCGTGCCGGACACGGCTTGGTAGCTCGACGCAAAGATGCGCGTGACGCCAAACGCCTTGTGCAACGGATACAGCGCCATCAGCGTGATGGCCGTCGTGCAGTTCGGATTGGCGAGGATACCCTGATGCCACGCGCAGTCGTCCGCGTTGATCTCCGGCACAACGAGCGGGACAGTCGGGTCTTGGCGGAACACACTGGAGTTATCCACCACGACGCAGCCGGACTTCACTGCAATGGGCGCAAACTCCCTCGATATGGCGCCGCCCGCACTGAAGAGCGCGATGTCAACGCCTGCGAACGAATCCTTCGTCAGTTCCGTGATGGCGATGTCCTGCCCGCGGAAGGGAAGCAGCTTGCCGACGGAGCGCGCCGAAGCGAGCAAAGTGAGCTTGCCGACCGGGAAATTCCGCTTCTCGAGCGTCTTGATCATCTCGACGCCGACCGCGCCGGTCGCGCCAACCACAGCCACATGAGGGTTTCGATTCATACGAAAGGCCGAGAACTATAACGGTGAGAAGTTAGCTGTCAAATGTGCCGCTGGTATTCCGGCAGCCATGAGCTCTGTCCGTGAATGATTCTTGTGAAATGCTCTTGTTGGCGACGGATCGCGTGCGAAGATCCGCCCCCTCGAAACCCTCATAAACCAGAACCACCAGTGAAGCCAAACGCAGCCACTAACCAACCCCGCCCCTCGTGTCCACGACCGAACCTCCCACCACCCCCGCATCCTCGTCGTGGACGACAACGAGTCCATCCGCACGTTCCTTGCGCCCTTCTTTAAGCTGGCAGGCCTGCCAGTGGAGATCATCGAGTTCGCGCTGGAGCGCTTTAAAGCGAGGCCCTATGCCTGCTCCATGCTGCTGACCGACTGCGAGATGTCTGGCATGACCGGCTTGGAACCCGCCAAGCGTATCCGCCGCGAACGGGCCGACCTCCCGATGATCATCTTCTCCACGTCGGTCACTGTGCTCGGCCCAGCAAAGTTCCTCTCGGCGGGATTCTCGGCCGCCTTGTCCAAGCCCGTTGCGCTCGCCAAGCTCCGCTCCACGAGCCGTGAGGGGTGGGCCTCCCTGCACCGCCAGCTAGCACGCCGCCGGCTTGAGAAGTCCGCTCCGCAGTTGCAACCATCCGCCTCCTGTCTACAGTTCGTCCGCAATGCAGACTGATCTCGACTCTGTGGACACAGCCCTCGCCGACTTGCGCCGGGGGAAAATGGTCATCGTCGTGGACGACGCCGACCGCGAGAACGAGGGCGATCTCGTCATGGCCGCCGAACACGCCACGCCAGCCGCGATCAACTTCATGGCCAAATTCGGCCGCGGCCTCATCTGCGTGCCCACCACCGGCGACCGCCTCAAGCAACTCGGCGTCGAGCGCATGGTCACGCAGAACCGAGAGACCTTCAAAACCGACTTCCAAGTCAGCGTGGACGCCGCCCGCGGCGTCAGCACCGGCATCAGCGCCGCCGACCGCGCCAAGACGATTCAAGTCATGGCTGACCCAACCGCGCTCTCCGACGATCTCGTCCAGCCCGGCCACATCTTCCCCCTCCGCGCCAAGTCCGGCGGCGTCCTCCAACGCGCCGGCCACACCGAGGCCGCCGTGGATCTCGCCCGCCTCGCTGGCTGCCGCCCCATCGGCGTCATCTGCGAAATCATGTCCGACGACGGCACCATGGCGCGCCTGCCCGAGTTGCGGAAATTCGCCCGAAAACATAAGCTGAAGGTCTGTTCCATCGCCGACCTCATCAGCTACCGGCGCGAGCGAGAGAAACTCGTCGAACGCATCGAAGTCGTGAAGATGCCGACGGATTACGGGGACTTCGACCTCCACCTCTACCGCTCGCACACCGACGGCCAACACCACATCGCCCTCGTGAAAGGCGACCTGGGCCGGGGCGAGCGCGTGCTCGTGCGCGTCCACAGCGAGTGCCTCACCGGCGATGTCTTCGGCTCGCGTCGGTGCGACTGCGGCCCCCAACTCCAGCAAGCCATGAAACAAGTCAGCGACGCCGGCTGCGGCGTCATCCTCTACATGAGACAAGAAGGCCGAGGCATCGGCCTCGGGCCGAAAATTCAGGCCTACAAACTTCAAGAGAAGGGCCTCGACACCGTGGAAGCCAACCAAAAGCTCGGCTTCGCGATGGACCTCCGGGAATACGGCCTAGGCGCGCAAATCCTCTGCGACCTCGGCCTCAAAACCATCCGCTTGCTCACGAACAACCCGAAGAAAATCGTCGGCCTCGGAGGCTATGGGCTGAAAGTCATTGAACAAGTCCCCATCCGTGTGCAGCCCAACCCGCACAACGAACGGTATCTGAAAACCAAACGGGAGAAGCTCGGCCACTTGCTCTGAACCGGAGGTGTTCTTTAGCCACAGATGGAACACGGATAAAACACGGATGGGAACGAAAAGAACGCCGCTTGCGAGGGGGATGAACGCGCCCGCCAAACGGTGGTGACAAACACAGAAGCGTAGCGGAAAGGGTTTTACCTACTGTTCCCTGTTTCATCCGTGGCTCAACTGCGGTTGTTGGAAGAATTGGCCGTGACCGGAAACGGCGTTGCCGCGTCCAAAGCTGGCTTGCTATGTTTCCCGCCGTGAACACCTCGCCCCTCGCCTCGCGCTTGCCCGCCTTCAGCCGCCGCGACTTTCTCGCGCGCTGCGGCATGGGCATGGGCACGGTGGGGCTCGCCGGTTTGCTGCCATCGGCGGGCGCGGCGGAATCGGTCAGCCCGCTTGCACCGAAGGCTCCGCACTTTCCGGGGCGGGCCAAGCGCGTCATCCACTTCTTCCTCAACGGCGGGCCGTCGCATGTGGACACGTTCGACCCCAAGCCCGCGCTCGCCAAATACGCCGGGCAGCAGTTGCCCAACGAAAACCTCCGCACCGAGCGCAAGACTGGCGCGGCCTTCCCCTCGCCCTTCAAGTTCCAGCCCTACGGCCAGAGCGGTCTCGAAATCAGCGAGGTTTTTGCGAAGACCGCGCAGTTCGCTGACGACATCGCCGTGGTGCGCTCGATGTATGCGCAGGTGCCCAACCACGAGCCCTCGCTCATGCTGATGAACTGCGGCGACTCCGTGCAGGCGCGGCCCAGCTTCGGCTCGTGGCTGCTCTACGGCCTCGGCTCGGAGAACCAGAACTTGCCTGGCTTCATCGCGATGGGTCCCGGCGGCTATCCCATCCAGGACACGCAGAACTGGCAGAACGGTTTCCTGCCCGGCGTTTATC
>CALQJI020000094.1 GCA_943330855.2 Klebsiella pneumoniae | reverse complement strand
GACTCCGGTCAGCCTACGCTACGCTCCGGCCTCCCTGCGTCCCGCACCCCCAGCCGTGGAAGACGAAGAACAAACAACAAAGGGGACATTCTCTCGTGAGTTAAACAGGGGACATTTCTAAAGAGTTTTGACAGGACTGTTCAGCGACGTGCTGCGCCCGGTGCGATCGAATCAACCCCAACCCCAGTGCCAGATCGCCCGCCAGTTCAGCCAGCAGCGTGGACTCCTCCGCATCGAAGTGATTCACCTCGGCCGAATAGATGTTCAAGGTGCCGAACACGGTATTCTCGTGAACCAGCGGGAAAACGCCCGAGGACCGATAGTCGCGCTGAAGGGCAGCGTCCCGCCATGGGGCATACTGCGGGGCATTCGCTATGTCGCGGCAGGTCTGCGGCAGCCGCGTCCGGATCGCGGTGCCCGTGGGGCCCTGGCCGCGCTCGCTATCCGCCCAGGTGATGTGAGCCAAGTTCAGGTAACCGTCCTCAACCCCGGCCCAGGCTATCGGACGAACGGTTTTCTCCGCATCCTGCTCCCCATAGCCGACCCAGACCATGCGATAGCCGCCCTCGCCCACGATCAGGCGGCACACTTGCTCCAGCAGTTCATGCTCTGAATCCAGCCGCTCAATGATTTGATTGCAATCCACCAGCATGCGCAGCGCCCGGTTCGCCGCCGCCAGACCTTGCTGCATTCTGAAGTGCTCGGTGAGGTCCATCACGTAGCAGCGGAAGCTCGGCACCCCCGCCGTCGCCGAAAGCGTGATGCCAAACATGCGCTCCGCCCGCTTCAACTCGTGGGCCTGCCGCACCCCCTGCCCCGCCGCCACCTGGGCCACGAGCTGGGCGAAGTTGGCCGGCAGCAAATCCGTCGGGACCATCTGGCATTCCGCGCAGACCGTCCGCGTCGCCTCGTTGGCCAACGTCACTTTGCCCTCCGCGTCGAACTCCAGCACCGGATTCGGGTCGAGCATGGGAAACGCCGCGTAACGCCCGATGCGCTGCAGCATCTCCGTGCGCTCCGTGATGTCCTGCACGAACCCGAAGAGCTGGGTCACCTCGGCCGTCTGCGGGTCCGCGTGACACTGGGCATGCAATTCCAGCGTGCGCGACCGGCCGTCGGCATTCAGCAGGGAGAATTTCGCCTCCACCGCACCGGCTTTGGCCCGCGCGGTGGCCACCGCCGCGAGGAACTCCTGCCGCTCCTCCTCCCGCAGGCGCGCGAGCAAGTCCTCCTTGGCGATGAGGTTCCGCTCCGAGCCGAGCCCGAGGAGGCTGCAGAAAGTCTGGTCCGGGTGGATCTCATCGGTCCGCAAGTTCCACTCGAAGCTCCCCAGCCGCCCAGCCGCGAGCGCTTGCTTCATGCGGTCTTCGTTCCGGTGCTTCTCCTGCACCAACCGGTGCTCGGCGGTGATGTCCCGGCAATGCAGCAGCACCGCGCTGACATCCGCATGATCCAGCAGATTCCGCGCGAGGATTTCCACGAAGCGCGCACCGCCGGACGCCGACTTCAGGTGCAATGGAAAGCGCATGAGCTCCCGCGAGCTGGCGAACACCTTCGCCAGCATCCGCTCCGCGAGCGCACGGTCCGCCTCGGTTACAAAGCTGAGGAGCAACTGGCCCTGCACCTCCGCCGGCGTCCGGCCCAGCAGCGTCCTCAACGCTTCCGAGGCGTAAACGACCTGCCCGGCCGCATCCAGTGTCAAAAGCAGTTCCGATGTTTCATCCACCAGATGCCGGAACCGCGCGTCCGACTTGCGCTGAGCCGCCTCCAATTCGGCTTGGACACGACTCGCGCGAATGAGGAGGCAGAAAACGAAGACCGCTAGCAGGGTGCTGATCACCAGCTCGCCCCCGATCTGGATCCACATATCCGGGGAGGGACGGCTCAACCCCGCGTGCTGCGTAAGCCATAGCCCAAAAGTCCCCGCGGCGGACATCACGCCACAAAGGACACTGTATTTCAGGGCCCGCTTCACCGCGACTGGATGCAGATTAAACATCTCGGAAAGCCGAGCGGCGCTTCCGGTGAAGCGCACCGCTGTCCTCCAACACCCTAGTGCCCGCTCCCAAAACGAGCAACCACCCAGTCTTGTCCACCTCGCCCTCCTTCTTGTCCTGCGTCAGCAGGGCGGCGGTGTGATGGGCAACCGGGCCGCTTACGCCCCGGTCGTTTCCTCAGCTCCGACAACCATGGTTAAAAGTTTCAACCACTCCGAACACGCTCCCCTGCCCTCCCGTCAGAACCCGCACTCATTATGGACCAGAAACTCGAAGGCACTCCGAAGGCTTCCCTCCAGCTCGCCGGCCGCAAGGTCACGCGCGGCGAAATCACCAACCACTGGGGCACGCGCCTCCAGTGGAAAGTCAGCCGCGACGGCAAGGAAATCGCCGCCGTGACCGCTGGCCCCGAGCCGGCCTTCGAGCACGCCGACACTGCGCCCGGCAAATACGAGATTGTCCTCCAGCAGTTCCATTACATCAGCTACGCCAAGGACAAGGACGGCAAGTTCACCGCCAGCAAATACGTGGACATCTCCGAGCCGGTCACCTACACGGTCTAACCCCCAATCCACCCCGCCATGCTGCACATCGGCAACGAATACATCCCCCTCTGCTCCGGCACCAACCGCCGCAGCTTCCTCCAACTCGGCGCGGCCGCCATGACCGGCATGACGCTGGCGAACTTCTACAAGCTCCAGGCCGCCGGCGCGGTGGACGAGAAGAAAGCCAAGATTCGCAACTGCATCACCCTCTTCCTCGTCGGCTCGCCCGGCCAGCACGACACCTGGGACATGAAGCCCGACGCCCCCGAGGACGTGCGCGGCAAGTTCCGGCCCATCTCCACCAGCGTCCCCGGCGTGCAAATCTGCGAGCACTTCCCGCGCATGGCCAAGGTCATGGACAAGGTCGCGCTCATCCGCAGCCTCCATTACAACACCGGCTCCTCGCACGAGAACGGCCAGCGCTGGATGATGACCGGCCACGACTTCAACGCCGCGAACAAGCAGCCGTTCATGGGCTCCGTCATCTCGCGCGTCTTCGGCCCCAAGGGCGACCTCCCCGCCTCCATCGTCCTGCCCGTGGGCATCGGCAACACCGGCACCTCCACGCCGCACGGCCAGGAGAGCGCCTTCCTCGGCAGCGCCCACGCGCCCTTCTTCCTCGGCAGCGACCCCGCGCGCGCGGACTTCAAGGTCGCCGACCTCGAACCGCCCAAGGGCCAGACCGAGTTCCGCGTCGAGGCCCGGCGCAAGCTGCTCACGGAAATTGACGAGGTGCAGCGCCAGGTCGAGACCAGCAGCACGCTCGAGCGCGACACCGCCTACGCCCGCGCCTTCAACCTCCTCACCAACCCGACCACGAAGAAAGCCTTCGACCTCAACGAAGAGCCGGCCAAGCTCCGCGACCGCTACGGGCGGAACACCTTCGGTCAAAGCTGCCTCATGGCCCGCCGCCTCATCGAGCGCGGCTCGCGCTTCGTCACCGTGAACCAGTTCGACACCGTGTTCGGCATCTCCTGCTGGGACATGCACGCCGACGGCAGCAGCCTCAACAACACCTACGCCGACTACGAGCACGTCCTCTGCCCGCAGTTCGACCACGCCTTCACCGCGCTCCTCGAAGACCTCCAGCAACGCGGCCTGCTTGAGGAGACCGTCATCGCCGTCATCAGCGAATTCGGCCGCACGCCCAAGCTCAACGCCCGCGGCGGTCGCGACCACTATCCCGCCGCGTGGACGAACTTCCTCGCCGGCGGCCCCATCCGTGGCGGACGCGTCATCGGCTCCACGGACAAAATCGGCGCCGCCCCGCACGACCGCCCCGTCACGCCCCCGCAAGTCGTCGCCTCCATCTACCAGGCGATGGGCATTGATTTGGAAACCACGATGCTGCCGGGGCCGGGCGGAAGGCCGATACGGTTCATTGAGGCGGAGCCGATAAGGGAGTTGTTTGCCTGAGCAGAATCATTTGCGGAACAGGCCAGTTGTTTCACCTAGTCCGCTTCCCATGATTTTGTGCGCCATGATTCTGTCTGCCTCCCCTCCCCGCCGGAATGTTCACAGAATCATGGCGCACAGAATCATGGGGAAAAGAAGGAACACGCTTGAGATTCATAGTCTCCGTGCTACTCTCCTTGTCGCCTTGATGGTTCTGTCCGCCTCCCTCTCTGCTGCCCCGCCATCTGTTATCACCATCGAAGTGCGCGGCCTGCAAATCGGCCACGCCACCGCGTTCACCCTCACTGGCACCGACCTCCTGCCGAACCCGCGCCTCCTTACCACCGCGCGCATCGCCAAGCAGTCGCTCAAGGACGGCGCGAAACCCGACCGCATCACCCTCGACATTGAGCTCGCCCCCGGCACCTCGCCCGGCCTGCACAACTGGTGGCTCGTCACCGACCACGGCGTCTCCGCCAAGGGCGTGCTCGCCACCGACCATCTCCCGCAAAAACCCTTCGCCGACAAGGTGGATGCGTTGCCCGTCGCCCTGCACGGCGTCATCTCCGGCAGCCAGGTGCGCGAAGTCATCTTCTCCGGCAAGGCCGGCCAGGAACTCATCTGCGAAGTCGAAGCCCAACGCCTCGACGGCAAGCTCCGTCCCGTCCTCAAGCTCCACGGCCCCGGCAACGTGCTCCTGCACTGGAGCCAGCCGCAGCTCGCCTTGCGCGGCGACACCCGCCTCGAACTCAAGCTCCCCGCCGATGGCGAGTATCGCCTGCAACTCCACGACCTCCAGTTCGCCGCGCCCGGCAACTCGAATTACTTCCGCCTCAAGCTCGGCCAGTGGACCTACGCGGACCTCGCGTTCCCCGCCACCGTCCAGCGCGGCGCGTCCGCCGAGGTGCAACTGGTCGGGCGCACCGGCGAGTCGCGCACGGTGAGCCTGCCCGCGCTCGGCAGCGCCGCCGCCGTCCCCGCGCCGTGGGCCGATGCCAAATCCGCCAGCGGCCCGCAGGCCGTCGTGTGGTTGAGCGATTTGCCCGAACTGGTCGAGAACCGCACCGGCTCCGCACCGCAGGCCTTGCCCGCGCTGCCCGTCGCCGTGAACGGCCGTCTGAGCAAAGCCGGTGAAGAAGACGCCTACACGCTCACCGTCACGCCCGAGTCCGAGGTGGACATCGAAGTCTTCGCGGACTCGCTCGGCTCGCCGATTGATGCCGAACTGGAACTGCGCGACCTCAAAGGCGCGCGACTCGCCCTCAACGACGATTTCACCAACCGCCCCGACCCGCGCCTCACCTACAAGGTGCCGAAGGACGTGACGAACATCGTCGCCGTCGTGCGCGACGTGAATGGAAACGGCGGCCCGCGCTGCCTCTATCGCCTGCAAGCCACGGTGAAGTCCACGAATGCGCCCGCCGGCTTCACGCTCCTCGCGCTCGAAGACAGCCACACCCTGGCCGCCGGCCGCGCGGGCGTCTTCAAGGTCGAGGCCCGGCGCGACGGCTACGACGGTCCCATCGAACTTGCCTTCGACGCCCTGCCCGCCGGCGTGAAACTCTCCGGCCAGACCATCCCCGCGAAGGCCACGGCCACGCTCCTCACGCTCCTCTCCGGCGACCAGCCGCTGCCCCCGCTCATCACCACCCTGCACGGCAAGGCGAAGGACCGCGACATGCTCGCCCGCAGCGAGAGCGCGAGCCTCGCCAAGTTCCAGCCGTGGCTGGAGACCGACCTCGCGCTCGCCGGCTCGGCGAAGTCCGAAATCGAGTTCTCCGTCGCGTGGGGCAAGGACACCGCCACCAACTCCATCCCGCTCGGCGGCAAGCTGTCCCTGCCCGTCACCTGCACCCGCCCGCTCGGCCACGACGGCCCCGTGCGCCTCACGCTGCTCACGAGCCAGGCGCGCCTCTTCCTGAACAACGCCGTGGACCCCGCCCGCGTGCTGCGCGAAGACAAGGCCGTGCTCATCGAGGAAGACAAGAAAGCGCAGACCGCCTTCGACGCCATCGCCCCCGCGACCAACGCCCTCGCCGCCGCGCAAAAGGAACTCACCGCCGCCAAAGACGACGCAGCCAAAGCCGCCGCCACCAAGAAAGTCCAAGCCGCTGAAACCGCGCTCGCCACGGCGAAGCAAGCCGCGCTCGACGCATCGCAGAAAGCGACGAACAGCGTCGAGTTCGCGCTCATCGTGCCCGGCGAACTCGCGGACCTGCCACACCAACTCGCCTTCAAGGCCGAACTGCTCAAGCGCGACCGCCGCACCGTGACCGCCGTGGCCTACACGCCCGTGCGCGATTTCCCCGTGCTGAACCCGCTCGCGCTGAAGCTCGCCGCGCCCGCCCCCGTGAAGCTCGACGCCAAGACCGGCGCGACGCTGGACGTGGTCGGCCAGGTCGAATGCCTCGGTGGTGCAAAGGGGGACGTGACCGTGACGCTCACGGGCCTGCCCGCCGGTGTGACCGCCCCCGCGCCGGTCGTGGTCAAGGACGGCGCGACCGAGTTCAAGTTTGCGCTGAAATTCCCCGTGGGCTTCAAGGCAGGCGATTTCACCGGCCTGAAATTGTCCGCCACCGGCAAGCCCTTCGCCGCCGCCACCGTGAAGAGCCGCGACACGGAGTTCACCGTGAAGGTGTTGCCGCCCGACCCGCTGCCGGTGAAGCAAGCCGACGCCAAGAAGTAACATGAACCCGATTTCAACTCCGTTTCAAAACTTGAGCCGCAGAGACACAGAGAACACAGAGGAAAACTCTGTTCGTGGGCGTCAACGCCTTCTTCGTCTCCTCTCTGTGGCTCTGTGGTTCACTTTCCCCGTCATGCGCATGAAGCCATTCCTCGTCCTCGCCTGCGCCCTCTGCGCCTCGCTCCGTCTCTCCGCCGCGCCCGCGCCCGACCCCATCGTCGGCGACATCACTGTAACGCCAGCCTCCCTCACGCTCGTCAACGCCCAACGCCCCCACTCCCTCGTCGTGATGGGGAGGACGAAGGGCGGTTACGATGTGGATTTCACCGGCTCGGCCACGTTCCGCAGCAGCAATGAGAAGGTCGCGCGCGTCAGCGCGAGCGGCTGGGTGCAGCCCATTGCGAATGGCACCGCGACCCTCACCGTGCAGGCGTCCGGCAAGACCGCAAAGGTCAGCGTGACCATCCAACTCCCCGCCGAGCCGACGGCGTCCAGCTTCCGGCAGGACGTGATGCCGGTGTTGTCCAAGGGCAGTTGCAACGCGGGCGCGTGCCACGGCTATTCGCTCGGCAAGAACGGCTTCAAGCTCACGTTGCGCGGCGCGGACGCGGAGAAGGATTACCCCGCGCTCACCGATGAGTTCATGGAGCGTCGCATCAACCGCCACAATCCAGCCGCCAGCCTGGTGCTCCTCAAGGCGCTCGGCGACCTGCCGCACGAGGGCGGCGTGCGCTTCGACCACGGCGGGCTGCTTCACGAGACCGTGCGCCGCTGGATTGCCGAGGGCGCGCGCGATGACGCGCCGACGCTGCCCACGCTCGTGTCCCTCAGCATTTTCCCGGAGAAGGTCGTCGCCATGCCGCGCGCGCGGCAGCAGTTCCAGCTCGTCGCGAAATACAGCGACGGCTCGGCGCGCGACGTGTCCCGCACCGGCATCTTCGCCGTGAACACCGAGCGCGTCGCCCGCGTGGACGAAGTCGGCCTCGTGCTCGCGACGGACCTCGGCGAGACCGCCATCGTCGCGCGCTACGAAGGCTTCTTCGCCGTGGCCAACTTCATCGTGCTGCCGCCCAACAAAGGTTTTCAGCCCACGCCCGTCCCGACGGACAACCTCGTGGACCGCCACATCATCACGAAGCTCAACGACCTGCGCATCCGCCCGTCGGAGCTGGCAGACGACGAGCGCTTCCTTCGCCGCGCGTCGGTGGACCTCATCGGCGTGCAACCCAAGCCGGAGGAAGTGCTGGCCTTCGTCGCGGACACCGCTCCAGACAAGCGCGAGCAGGCCATCGGCGCGCTGATGAAGCGGAACGAGTTCGTGGACTGGTGGTCGCTCAAGTGGGGCGATCTGTTGCAGAACTCGCGCAATACCCTGAGCGACCCGGCGGTGTATGCCTTCCGCGAATGGATTCGTGCGGCCGTCGCGCGCAACGTGCCGATGGACGAATTCGCCCGCGAGTTGCTGACGGCGCGCGGCAGTTTCAACGACCATCCGGCCGCCGCCTACTTCGCCGTGAGCAAGGACACGGACGACACCTTGCAGCGCTCCACGCAGGTCTTCGCCGGCGTGCGGATGCTCTGCGCGAAGTGCCACCCGCATCCGTTCGAGCAATGGACGCAGGCCGACTATTACGGCGTCCACAGCTTCTTCAACCAGGTCGCCACCAAGCCCGACCCGCGCCAGACCGGCGTGGCGAACGCCAAGACCGTGCTCGTGAATCTCGCGGCCGGCTCCTCGACCAACCCGCGCACCAACAAGCCGCAGCCCCCGCGCTATCTCGGCGGCAGTGAGCCGAAGCTCGAAGCGGGCGTGGACAAGCGCGAGGATTACGCGCGCTGGCTCACCTCGCCGGACAACCCTCACTTCGCCCGCAGCCTGGTGAACCGCGTGTGGAGCTACTTCTTCCATCGCGGCATCATGGACCCGGTGGACGACCTGCGCTCGACCAGCCCGCCCATCAACGCGCCGTTGCTCGACGCGCTCACGAAGGATTTCGTGGAGCACAAGTTCGACCTGCGCCACCTCATGCAGGTCATCGTCTCGTCGCGTGCCTACCAGCGCAGCTCGACGCCGAACGACACCAACGGCCACGACGACGCGAACTTCTCCCACGCCATCCCGCGCCGTCTGCCCGCCGAGGCGATGCTGGACTCGCTCGTGCAGGCCACGGGCGTGAAGGAAAATTTCGGCGGCGCACCAGCGGGCTTCAACGCCGCGCAGCTCCCGGACGGCAATGTGCAGAGCGACTTCCTCACGCTCTTCGGCAAGCCGCAGCGCATGGAGGCGTGCGAGTGCGAGCGCGACCTCGGCGCGAACATGTTGCAGGCGCTGCACTTCATTAACGGCAAGTCCATCCTCGACCGCGTCACGAGCGCGAGCGGCCGGCCCGCGCTGTTGCTCGCGCAGAAGCTCGCTGATGACCAACTCATCGAGCAGATCTACCTCTGGTCGCTCGCGCGCAAGCCCGCAGCGAAGGAAGTAGATCTCGCGAAGAAGTTCCTCGCCACCTACGCCGACAAGCGCGCCGAGGCCGCGCAGGACTTCATGTGGGGCCTGCTCAACAGCCGCGACTTCACGCTGCTGCACTGAGAACCTCTTTTCTTAGCCACGGATGAAACACGGATTGAACACCGAGAAGAGACAAGTCGCCCGAAGCCTTGGAAGCGATGCGCACGTTCTCGGCTTCGGAGGAGTCCCCGCTTCGCCGTCCTCGCCTTCAATCCGTTTTTTATCCGTGTTCCATCCGTGGCTAAAACTCGTCTTCGCCCTTCTCCTCTGTGGCTCATCAGCCCGCGCGGCGGACGTGAGCTATCAGCGGGATGTGTGGCCCATCTTCAAGCGGCACTGCCTCGGCTGCCACACGGAGGGGAAGGCCAAGGGCGGCTTGCGGCTGGATGACATCGCCGCGCTCAAGAAGGGCGGAAAGCACGGCGCGCTCTTCGTCGCGGGCAAGCCGGAGAAGAGCCTGCTCATCCAGCAGGTCACCGGCGACCCGCCGGAGATGCCCGAGAACGAACCGCCGCTCACCGCTGCCAAGGTGAAGGTGCTGCGCGACTGGATTGCGCAGGGCGCGAAGATCGACGACGCACCGAAGGTCGTGCGCCCGCCCGTGGTTATCCCGGTGAGCTACGCGTTCGCTCCCGCGGTCACGAGCGTGAGTCTTAGCCCGGATGGGAAGCTCGCCGCCGTAGCTGTGCGCAGCGAGGTCGTGCTGTTCAAAGTGGATGACGACACCCCGCCGCGCCGGCTCGCGACGGACTTCGACCTCGTCACGCACGTCGAGTTCAGCCCGGACGGCAAGCGCCTCGCCGCTGCCGGTGGTTCGCCGCAGCAGTTCGGCGGCGTGATTTTCTTCGATCCAGCCGATGGCAAACGCCAGTCCACGCGCCGCGTGGGCAACGACACGTTGTTCAAAGGCAACTTCGCGCCCGACGGCCAGACCATCGCGCTCGGCGGCTCGGGCGGTGCGATTCATCTCATCCCCGTGGACGAGAAGGCGGCGGTCAAAGCCATTGACCTGCACAGCGACTGGGTGATGGCCGTAGCCTACACGCCCGACGGCAAGCAACTCGTCAGCGGCAGCCGCGACAAAACCACGAAGGTCAGCAGCGTGGAGAGCCTCCGGTTGCTCCGCTCGATTGACCAGTCCGCCGAGCCGATAACGGCTGTGGCGGCGGACGCGCTCACAGCCATCTCCGCCGGGGACGCCCGCGCAGTGAATGGCTTCGACTTCAAGCTCGCGCTCGCAGGCGTGGAAATTACCGGCTCTGGCAACGGTGCCCAACCGGTGAACAACCGTTCCCAATACGTCCGCGCCTATGAAGCCCAACCCGAAGCCGTGATGGCCCTCGCCACCAGCGGCGACCGCAAGCTCCTCGCCGTCGCCACCCGCGCCGCCGAGGTGCGCCTCTACCAGACGGACAACCGCGCGCGCAAAGCCTCGATCGCGAAGGCTCCCGCACCCGTGCTGGCCGTCGCATTGAACCATGACGGCTCGCGCCTCCTCCTCGGCAGCAAGTCCGGTGAGGTGCAGGTGTATGACACGGCGACGGCTACCGCGAAGTTACTCAAGACGTTGGTGCCCGTGCCCGTTGCTGCAGGCAGGACCGCGGCGCGTTAGGTGCGTCGTTGCTCGGTCCAGTGTGTTTGATATTGAAGCTGCCTTGGAGCCGCCACCCCGACCGTGTTAGCCTCGCCCGCACATGGGCGAACCTTGGGAATCAACTTGGGCAGTGGCGCACGCGACGACACTGGTGCGGAGTTTCCGGCATTGGCTGGGACGCGACTTGTTGCCTGGCGTCTCGAAACCTCTGGAGTATGCCGAGGAGTTGTTTACCTCGCCTTTCGTCATCGTGGCGCACGACACGCAGGCTGACCGGTGTTGAACTACGGCAACCGCGCCGCGCTCACGCTCTGGGAAATGTCTTGGGAAGAACTCACCCGCACGCCATCGCGCCTCACCGCTGAGCCGGTCGCCCGCTGCGACGGTCTGCGCGACCTCGGCGCGCATCAAATCTCGGTAGCGCTGGCGCAGGCGATACACCGCGACGGAGACCGTGCCGGCTTTGAGGCCGAGGTCGGCGGCGGCGCGATCGTAGCCTTCCTCGGCGGCGTTGCTGAGGAACTCGCGCAGTCGCGCGAACTGCGACGCCTTGACCGCAGCGGCCGGCTCTTGCTCCAGTCGCTTCACCGCGCGGTCCAACACGGTGAGCGCCCATTGCCGGTCGAAGGATTGCTCCGGCGTCGCATCGCGCGTGTCGGCGATGTCGAAGTAGCCCCGCTCCGCTTGCTCTGCCTCAATCGAGATCACGGTCGCCCGGGCGAGAGCGCCTTCGCACTTCAAGCCCCGAACGATTGGGCCCATGGCGATGGCTGGCTGGCGGTGTATCCACTGCGCTGGATGGGGCGTTCGCGCCGGCTCATAACCCCGGACTCGCTGGTTGCGGTGCTTTCCCGTCCTGACGGCACTGCGGAATTGTTGTCGCCCGCTGTGCTCATGTAACTCGTGGACCAAGTAGAAGCCGCCAGCCACGATCAGCCGCCGCCGATGCTACCGCCTGATCTGACGGCCGCGCGGAAGCTAGCCAGCAGTTCTTGCGCGGAGTTACAGAACAGCGTGACCCACGGGCGCGCAGCGGCGCTGGGCTCTCATTGCTGTTGCTGGCCACGATCAAGAGTCCGACGTCCTAAGCTAACCAGCCCTCCAGCCCGTCAGCTTTTCGCCCCTTAAACGCTCTTCAAGCAGAGCGTCGACCTCGCCCGATTCAACGACGCCGTTCACGCTCAAATTTTGGCACGGGCAATGTTTTTGGCCTGCTGTGGCTGTTTCACTTGGAAGGTCGTTGCGGAGGGCAGAAGTCAGGATGTGAGAGAAAACATTCTTACTCTTCAAAAATAAAATCGAAAAACTCCTTCGATTTCATCATTTTGCTGGTTATTTATCGGATTGGTGCCCCCGCCCGGAATTGAACCAGGATCTCACGTTTAGGAAACGCGAGCTCTAGCCATTTGAGCTACGGGGGCCGCGCCGCTTCGGCGTTTGCGACCAACGGAGAAGGACCCTACAAAACTGCTTTTGCATTCGCCAGCGCGAATCCTGCGGAGCTGACCTGTGAGCTTCCACCCGAACTCCGAAATCGAATCACCGCGCAAGGGCGCAGCGAGTTCAAATCCCCCGCCACTGACCGACGGGCAAATCTCCCAGTTCATGGTCCCCGAAGCGGCTTCGGTGTAGGCGCGTGACCGTCCAACCTTGGCTGGCGAACATTCGCTTCACCTGATGATACTTGCCCTCCGTCAGCTCCAGCCGCGCCTCGCGAGTGTTCACGAGTTCCAGCTTCGCCGGCAGACAAGGCTTGCGCTCCTCCTCCAACACCAACTCGCCCGCTGCGAAGACGCCCACGAGCTTCGCGTCGAGGTCGTGGTCCACGGTGACTTCGTAGAGTTTCGTCACGTGCCGCTTCGGCGAAGTCCACTGATGCACCAGCGCGCCTTGGTCCGTGATGACCAGCGCGCCAGTGGCGTCTTTGTCCAACCGGCCCACCGTGGTGATGGGCGGGTTGCGCTCCAACCAGCGCTTCGGCACGAGGTCGAACACGCGCGGGCCTTCCTTCTCATCGTGTGAGCAGACGTAGCCCGCAGGTTTGTGCAGGAGAACTAGAATTCCCTCCGGCGAATCAATGGGCGCGCCATCGACCCAAACTTCTGCAGCTCGCGCCTTTTGCTCCACCGCAGTAGCCCGTTGGCCACCCACCACCACACGTCCACCGCGCACCCACAGCCGAGCCTCGCTCCGGCTGCAATAGCCACAGGATGAAAGCAATTGGTCGAGGCGGCGGAGCGGTTGCGAGTTTGTCACGGGCGAGTTGTAACCGAGACATCGCGATAATCCAACTTACGCTCGTGTGGATAAGATTCGAGCGCGCCACCTTCCGCTGCCTCCTCCCGCCTAATCGCGCGTGAAGAACTCGTCGAGGTTCAGCATCACCCGGCCCAACGCCACGAGCGTGGCGTTCTCAGCGGCCTCGGGTGAGGTCTTGTTCACACCGGCAATTCTCGCCGCGCCGGCAGCGTCAGCCCGCGCGAGCTTGAGCTGGCCTTCGTAAAATCTCAGCAGCCGGCTCAACTCCTCGGCGCTCGGCGGGCGCGAGAGGCAACGCGTGAAGCCGTGGCGGAGGCGTTCGGCAACATCGGCGGTGGGCACCTCGGCCATGCGCGCGCCGAGCTGCTGCGCGCACTCGAAGAACACCGGGTCGTTGAGCAACGTAAGCGCTTGCAGCGGCGTGTTGCTGCGGTCACGGCGCGCGCAGGAAGTGTTCGAGTCGGGGGCGTCGAAGGTCATCAGCATCGGATACGGCACGGTGCGCTGGAAGAAGATGTAGAGGCCACGCCGGTTCTTCTCAGTGCCGACGCTTTCGGTCCACTTCACGGAGTTCGCGTAGCCGAGGGCGGCAATGTCGGCGGGCAACGACGGGCGGATGCTCGGGCCGCCGATCTTCGGATTCAACAAGCCGCTGGCCGTGAGATAAGCGTCGCGAACTGTCTCGGCTTCGAGGCGGAGACGGTTTTGGCGCGCGAGGAGCTGGTTGTTCGGGTCGCGCTCTTGCAGGTCCGGCCGGCTCAGGGAGGACTGCTTGTAAGTGGCGCTGGTGACGATGAGTTTGATGAGGGCTTTGCGGCTCCACGCGAGGGCCAGTTCCGAGTTTGGAGTTTGGAGTTTGGAGTTGGCGGAGGCGGCGAAGGTGGCCGCGAGCCAGTCCAACAGCTCCGGGTGCGTGGGTTTTTCGCCCTGCTTGCCGAAATCTTCGACCGTCGCGACGAGGCCGAGGCCGAAGAGGCTTTTCCAGATGTGGTTCACGGAGACGCGGGACGTGAGGGGGTTCTCCGGCGCGAAGAGCCACTGAGCGAGGTCGAGGCGGTCGGGCTGCGGGCCACGCGGCTGGAGCGCGTGCAACACGGCGGGCGTGGCGGCGCGGACCTCCGCACCCTTGTCGAGGAAATTGCCGCGCACATGGACGAAGGTCTTGCGCACGCCCGGCTCCTCGGCGAGCACGGCAGCGGTGGTGCCGGGCACGATGGGAACTTTTTTCACGTGGTCGTCGAGCGCGGCCTGGAGCCGCTTCGCCGACGGGTCCACCTGCTCGCAGAAATGTTTCGTGAGCACGTCGAGTTGCTTGGGTGTGCGTTGGCCGGGTTGGGCGGCGAGCGCGGTGGCGAGCGCTTCGGGCGAGAAGTCGGGTTTCAGCGGCCCGCTCGCGTCCGTCGCGGACAGGCGGAACATCCCAATCGTGAAGCCCTCCTTGTATTGGTGATCGAGCGTGACGACGAGTCTCGCGCCCTCGGCCAAGTCCAGCGTCTGCCGCGTCTCAAAGAATGCGACGTGCGACTTCTGCTGCTGCGGCGACACCGCCCAACCCGTCGTCCCGTCGCCCTTCAGCGCGTTCTCGATGGGGAACTTCGTCTGCGAGAAATCAGCCTTCGCGTTGTGCAGTTCGATTTCCTTCCCGTCAAACTGGCCAGGAGCAAACAGCTTCACCGCGAACTTGGTCAGCACGAAGTTCCCGTCCTTCGCGCGGCCTGCCCCCTTCTTCGAGTTGGGTTCGTCCATGACTTCGAGGCGCAAGCCCGTGAGCCGCTTGAGCGCTGGCTTGGCCTCGACGGTGTAGGTCTCCTTGTCCGGGACCGCGCCGCTGGCCGTAATGACCGCTTCCGCGTCGGCTTTCAGCGTCGTGCCGTGCTTCGCGGCGAGCTTCTCCGGCGTGAGCGAGCGCCACGGCACGACGTCGAGCGAGGCAGTCTTGAGCCACGCGTCGAACTTCGCAGGCAGCTCGTTCGTTGCGTAAGTGTCGAGCGCGGCCTTGAGCGGTGCGGCGGCGGCTTCGTGAGCCTTCTTGGCTTTTTCGAAAGCACCTTGTTCGTCTGCATTGGGCGCGGGGATGGCCTTCTCGTTCGCGTTGTTGAAGAAGGCGAAGAACGAATAAAATTCGCGCTGCGTGAACGGGTCGTATTTGTGCGTATGGCATTCGGCACAGCCCATCGTCACGCCCAGCCAAACGGACGCAGTCGTGCTGACGCGGTCCACGACGGCCTTGCAACGGAACTCCTCCTGGTCCGTGCCGCCCTCGGTGTTCGTGAGCGTCTGGCGATGGAATCCAGTGGCAACCTTCTGCGCGTGCGTCGCGCTCGGGAGCAAGTCACCAGCGAGTTGCTGAATGCTGAATTGGTCGAACGGCAGATCGCTGTTGATGGCCGCGATGACCCAGTCGCGATACGTGTAGGCAAAGGGGCGCGGCTTGTCCTTCTCGTAGCCGTCACTGTCCGCGTAGCGCGCGAGGTCCAGCCAGTGCCGGCCCCAACGCTCACCGAAGTGCGGCGACGCGAGCAACCGGTCCACGAGCTTCGCGTAGGCATCGGGCGACGTGTCATTTACAAACGCGTGGACTTCCTCGGGCATCGGCGGTAGGCCGAGCAAATCGAGCGAAAGCCGACGAATGAGCGTGGGCCGTTCGGCCTCGGGCGAGGGCGGGAGCTTTTCCTTCGCGAGGCGGGCGCGGATGAAGGTGTCGATGGGATTGCCGATTGCGGATTGCCGACTGCCGATTGGGGGAAGTGCCGGCCGTTTCACCTGCTGATACGCCCAGTGGTCAGACTTCTTCACAGCCACCTTCCCGTCGTCCGGCCAACTTGCTCCGGCGTCAATCCAAGCGCGGACTTTCCCAATCTCGGCGGGCGTGAGCGGCTGCTCCTTCGGCGGCATGATGCCCGACTCACCGAGACCCGCGAGCGCGTGAACCAGCTTGCTCTCGGCGCTCTTGCCAGGGATGAACACCTTACCGTTGTCGCCACCTTCGAGCGCGCCGGCCTTCAAATCGAGCCGCAGGCCGCCCTTCTGCTTCTCCGCGCCGTGGCAGGAGAAACACTTCGCGGCGAACAGCGGCTGGATGTCCCGCGCGAAGTCCACCGGGCCGCTGGCGACGGGCGGCAGCTTGGAAAAGTCCAGTTTGACTGGTTTATTTTCCGCCGCGTGAAGCGAGATGGCAGCCCCGGAGGCGAGGACCAAAAAGAGGATGCGTGTGGACATAGTTTTGCGACTGCGCTGTTGGACGGGTTCTCCGTCCGGTTTCGTTCAACGCACAAGGCCAACGCCTGCAAATTGTCACGGAAATTTCCGTGCTCGGGAAACTCCTTGCTTTGCGGGCCTTGCAAAACAAGATCGGCCCGCGATGATTGATCATCTCACCGCACTCAATGCCAACGCCGGAGTGCTGCTGTTCGTGCTCAATCTAGGCGTCCTCAGCTTCCTAGCCATACTCGCCTACCACACCGCCGCACAGCGCATCGAACGGCGCACTCAGGCCGGTCAACTCACGGAGCAGTTGGGCCGCACACTGGCCAGCCTCCAAAAGATCAACTCCAGCGTCATCGCACAGACCAACGAAACCAAGGACCGGCTTGGCGCGCTCAAGCCCGCGCTGGAACAGGCGGAAAAGCTCATGCGCGACGGGACAAGTTTCACCGACGATTTCAAAGCGGTGCGCCGCGAACTCCGCGAGTTAGACAAGCGCGTGGAGACTTTGAACCACGCGGCTGACCAGGCTGCGGCATCCCAGTCCGCAGCGAGCGGCGTGCTGGGCGAACTTAAAGAGCAGCTCCGCTCGTTGCGGCAGGAAGTGGCCACCGCAGCGCAAGCACAGCCCGCCACGGTCCCGCCAGAGCTCCACCAGATTCAGGAGCAGGTCGGCGTGCTCCGGCAGGCCATGGCTTCCGCCGCTCAAACTCAAGCCGCTGGCACCACCGATCTGCGCTCCGACCTCAGTGCGTTTGCCGCCGAGCAGTCCCGTGCCACGCAAGCCATGCGCGACTCACTCGCCGTCGAGCTGCGCCAGCAGGAGACGCGGCTGCGCCAACTGACCGATAAATTTTTGGCCGACTCCACCGAGCTGCGCACGCACATCGAGACAGACCGGCGTCCCCAGCCCGCGCCGTCCCGACAGGTCACGCCCGACAGCGGCCATCCCACGAAGGCTGAACTCGACTCCGAGGCTCGAAAAGAATTTCGCAAGATAGCAGACCGGCTGGACAGCCTGCAGAACCGCATCGAAGAGATCATTAAGCTGTAAGCAGCGCGCGTTACCGCGAAGGAATCCCAAACTCGCGCCGTCCAGATACCAACTTTCTCATGAACACCAAGTCGCATCTCTTCCTCCTGCCGCTCCTCGCGAGCGCTCTCATCTCCACCGTCTTGGCTGAGACTGTAAAAGACCGCGAAAAAGCCGTCCGCACCGACAAGGCCGAGATGCAGAACGACGCCCGGTGGATTTACAACGACTGGCAAAAAGGCTTCGCCGAGGCCAAGCGCACTGGGAAACCACTCCTCGTCGTCCTCCGCTGCGTGCCCTGCCTCTCGTGCATGGGTCTTGACTCCAGCGTGCTCACGTCCGCCCCGCTCATGCCGCTACTCGACCAGTTCGTTTGCGTGCGGCTCATCAACGCCAATGCCATCGAGCTGGCGAAATTCCAGTTCGACTACGACCTCTCCTTCTCCACCCTCTTCTTCAACGCCGACGGCACGGTCTACGGCCGCTACGGCTCGTGGTCCCACCAGAAAGACCCGACCGAGAAAACCACCCTCGGCTACCAACGCGCACTCGAAGCCGCGCTCGCCATCCACACCGCGTATCCCGTGAACCAGGCCGCGCTCGCCGGCAAACAGGGTGAGCCCACGCCCTTCGCCACGCCCATCGAAATCCCGTTGCTCGCCGGCAAATACAAACGCGACCTCGACTGGGAGGGCAAGGTCGTCGGCAGTTGCGTCCACTGCCACCAGATCGGCGATGCCTACCGCTCCTACTACCGCGACCAAGGCAAGCCCCTGCCCAGCGATCTCATCTACCCGATGCCCATGCCGGAAACCCTCGGCCTCACACTGGAGCCGGACCACATCGCGAAGGTGCAATCCGTCGCGCCCGGTTCCGTTGCGGCGAAGGCGGGCGTGCAGGTAGGCGATCAATTCTCCACGCTCGGCGGTCAATTACTCCTGTCCATCGCGGACTTCGCGTGGGCGCTCCACCGCGCGGGCGAGAGCGGCCCGCTCAACGCCAAGGTGACGCGCGCCGGCAAGGAACAATCCCTCCTGCTGAACCTGCCCACCGGCTGGCGCTCGAAGGCCGACATCTCCAAACGTGTCGGCACTTGGCCGATGCGCGCGATGGCCTTCGGCGGCATGGTGCTGACCGACCTCACCGATGAGGAACGCCTCGCCCGCAGCCTCTCCAAGGACAAGCTCGGACTGTTCGTGAAGGGCCTCGGCCAATACGGCAAACACGCCACGGCGAAGAACGCCGGCTTCCGCAAGGACGACGTGCTCGTGGAACTCAACGGCAAGTCCGCCCGCATCACCGAAGGCGAACTCATCGGCCAACTCCTCCAAACGACCAAGCCCGGCGAGAAGCTCAAAGCCACCGTCCTGCGCGGCGACCAACGCGTGGAGCTGCTGCTACCGATGCAGTAGGGAAACAGCGGTCAGCTATCAGCAGTCAACAGTCAGCCGTAGTCGAGGGGTTCGTATTCCCGCTGAACGCTGATTGCTGACCGCTGATAGCTGTCCACCTTTCCCCTTCTCAACTCCCCGGTCCCTGTTCACCCTCTGAGATGGACTCACTGCTCTTCCCCAGTGGAAGATTTCTTGGCATCGAATGGCACGTTTGGAAAGTCGTGGGCTGGCTCGGCAACGCCGTGTTCTTCTCGCGCTTCGTCGTCCAGTGGTATGCCACCGAGAAACGCAAACAGGTCGTCGTGCCCTCGGCCTTCTGGTGGCTCAGTCTCACCGGTTCGCTGCTGCTGCTGGCCTACGCGCTCTTCCACCAGAAGGACTCCGTCTTCATCTTCGCCTACGCCTTCACGTGGATTCCCTACATCCGCAACCTCATCATCCACCGCCGCCACAAGCACGCGCACATCCTCTGCCCGGGCTGCGGCCTCAACTGCCCGCCGCAGTCGAACTACTGCCTGGATTGCGGCACCCCGCTGGTCTTGGCGAAGGCAGCCGCCAAACCCGGGACGGCCTAAGACACTTCCAAGAAAAAAGGCCCCGCAGGGCTTCGCACCCTGCGGGGTTTGTTTTGTCGGGACTCAGCGCGGAATCGAGTTACGCGCCGGAGACGGCCGCCGTCCCGGTGGAGGATCCGCTTGCGCGGTCCGACCGGCGGACGTAGCCGCACTGGTTCAGGAGCGGTGAATCCTCGCCATACTCCGGGGTGCAGAGCACTCCGTAGTAAAAGCGGCGGTTCAGCGTGCCTAACGCCAGGAGCAGGTCGTCCCGTTGAGCGCGCAACCCGGCCAGTTCAGCCTCGTTCGTGAGGATTTGATCCTCCCGTTGCGAGACCTCGGCCAGTGCCGCTGCGTGGGCGTGGTAATCCACACCTCCGAAGCTGGCGCCACTCAAGGGCAACCAACCCGCCAGAATCTGGCGGGCCGTTTCCTTCATATATTGGTATGACATAGTCAGTTTCAATAACACTGCGTTGGTGACACTCCGGGCAGAACGGAATGGCGTTACGGAGCAACCCGACCGCTTGGCCGCGATTGCCTCTACTCTAGTATTTAGTCTGGAGCGGTAACTTTTTTTGCGGCGGAGACGATTTTCTTTTCGGCAGGGCCGTTGCCTCCCTGGGCGGAGGGGTTGCTGAGGTCGGCGGAAGCGATTTCCCGACTGGCGGAGACCGTTACCTCCCCGGCGGGGGCGTTCCGATGCTCGGCAAGGGCGTTGCCGTGGCTCGTCCGCACGGACGAGCCAAATTGGGTAGCCGCCAGCGCCCACCTCCGTTCGGGGGGCACGCGGCGTCACCGCTCCAGCACCCGGTAGAATCGGCGCGCCTTGCCGGCAGCGTCCGCGTCCTCCAGCTCCACCTTGCCGCCGACCACGCTGCGGGTGGCGTTGGTCAGGTCAAACCATTCCACGAGGTTGGTGGACCACTGGAGAGTGAATCCATTCTTGTCTGCCTCGGTCAACCCAGCGCCGTCCACATCGCCGAACCGCAGCTTGAAAGCGCCTCCGGTCAGCTCCGGCCGTTCCATCCGTTGCGTCACCATCACGCGCAATAGGGCTGGGTTGCTGGTGACGCTGCCGAAGGCATTCGTGACGACCACGGAATAGGCCCCTCCAGCCGCCCGGTTGGCGGGCACCAACGACAAGGTAGCGCCGCTCGCCCCACTGAGAGCCACCCCGTCCTTGCACCACTGGTAGGTCAACGGGGCAGCGCCTGTGGCCGTCACACTAAAAGTGGCGCTACTGCCCACGCTGATGACGGTCGCGCTGGCCGGCTGACTCGTGATCCCCGGCGGAATGCCGCCGACGGCCAAGGCTTGGTTCACGCTCGTCGCTGGCAGATACGTTGCATTCCCCGCCTGACTGGCCGTGATCGTCGTGCTGCCGATGCCGGTGAGCGTCACCGTGCTGCCGTTGACCGTCGCGACCGAGGTGACGGAACTGCTGAAGCTCACCGGCAGCCCGCTGCTCGTGGTCGCCGTCAAACTGAACGGACCGTCATCCACCCGTTTGCCCGGCAACGCGCCGAACGTGATGGTCTG
>CALQJI020000093.1 GCA_943330855.2 Klebsiella pneumoniae | reverse complement strand
CGGCCACGATGCGCAGGGCCGCGTCACCAAGTTGATTGGCAACGGGCCGTTGCTCGCCAAGGAAGCCTATGGCTGGCTCGCCGGCCTGCCCGAGCTGTGCAGCATCCGCATTGACCACAACATTCCCGGCCCCGGCAGCCCGCTTTCGCACGCGCTCTACGACGGTTCCGGTCTCACCGCGTTCGCGAACTCGAAGCTCGAGGAAATCAAAATCGGCGACGCCTTCGACGACCAAGGCATGGCCGCGCTGGCCAAAGTGAAATCCCTCCGCATCGCGCAAATCGGCCACAGCAAAGCCACCGACGCCGGCGTCGCCCACTTCGCCCGGCATCCGAACCTCGAAGAGTTCAGCATCAGCCCGCAAGCGCGTCCAAACCGCTTCACCGACAAATCACTGCCTGTGCTCGCCACGCTGCCTAAGCTCAAGCGCCTCGGCATTCATGAGACGTTTGTGACCTACGAAGGCGGCTTGAAGCATCTGAAGACGCTGAAGGGCCGCCTCGAATCCGTGTCGTTCAAAGGTGCGCTCGTCCTCCCCGCCGATGTCGAGAAACTCAAAGCCGACCATCCCGGCCTGAAGGTCGAGACCTCCACGCCCGCCGAAATCCTCGCCGCCCCGAACAGCCGCGGCGTCGAGCGCTGGGCCACGCCGGAGGCGGTGGCGTATCTGAAGTCGGGGAAATGATTCAGTTTGGTTCCGGTATCCCGACGACTTTCACCACATGAAGCACCTACTTCTTCTCGCCGCCCTCATTTGTTTCGCTTCGCTCGCACCGCTCCAAGCTGCCCAGCCATTGCTCGTTGACCAAGGTGTGCCGCGCGCCCAAATCGTGATTGCGGTGGAGAATCGCCCACGGATGGTGACGCTCGCGGCTCTGGAGTTGCAGCGCCACATCCAGACGATGAGCGGGGCGCGACTGCCGATCGTCACGAGTCCGGAGGCGAGCTTGCCGGTGAAAATCTATGTCGGAAAAAGCCCGGCCACTGACCAGCTGGGCGTGACCGACAAGGAACTGAAGTATGGCGCGTTCCGAATGGTTTCCGGCCCAGACTGGCTGGGGTTGCTCGGGAATGACTTCGACTTCGTTCCGCCCGCGTATCTGGCCAGAAAGCGGAGCGACAAGACGGCCGAACTGGCTTGGAAAAAATCACTCGTGGGCAAGACCGACATGGAGTGGGGTTTTCCTTTTCAATCGGGGGTCGAAAGCCAGTGGATTCCCAAACAGTTCGAGGCGCTGCTGGAGGCGAACTACGGGAAGGGTGCGGCGGAGCTCTGGCTCACCGGCGGGAACACGACCCGTGGCTTCGAATACCAAGATGAAAACGGATCACTCAATGCGGTGTGCGAGTTTCTGCGCGGCCTGGGGGTGCGGTGGTTTATGCCCGGCCAGCTGGGCGAGGTCGTGCCGGAACGGAAATCAATCGCGCTGGCGGCGGTGAACAAGACCGTGGTGGCCGACACCCACTTCCGCTCGTGGATGTGGAATAACTACTCGGGATTTTCCTTCGACGATGTGATCTGGGCGCGGCGGATTGGGATGAACTCGCCCTACCAGAAGATTGGCTATGCTGGTGGCGCTCACGGGCTGACTCACGTCCACAGCGGCGAGGCAATGAAGAAGGCCCATCCAGAATACTACGCGCTCCTCGGCGGCAAGCGGGACATTGAGCACCGCGGGCACGGCACGCCGTGCTTCACTTCGGAGGGGTTGTTCAAGGAGGCCGTGAATTATTGCCGGTTCATGTTCGACGTTTATGGGATGCCTGCCGTGGACCTCTGGCCGGGGGATGGCCTCTCGGTGTGCGGGTGCGAGGGTTGCAAGGGGAAGTCGGCTCCCGAGCTCGTGTGGGGCTTCACCGAGCGCGTCGGTCGCGAGCTTTACCAGACCCATCCGGACAGGCTCATCACCAGCGGGGCCTACACCTCTTACAGCGAGCCATCGGACAAGGTCGGGAAGTTCGCTCCCAACGTGGCAATCAAGATCTCCAATTCAGGCCGTCCCAAGATGAACGACCCCGAGCACTGGGCCGACTACACGAGCCGCATGGAGCGATGGAAAGCGAAGGTGGCACCGGGGAACCTCCTCCGCTTCGAGAACAACCTCTACCACCTCTGGGGCAAAGAAGATGGGATCCGAGGCGCGGCGATTTCCTATCCAGTCCTCCACCCACGGGCGATGGCCAAGGACCTTCAGTATCTCAAAGGGGTTGCGCTCGGAGGGAGCGGCGAGGTCAGCCAGTATCGAGCAAAGTGGCAGGCGATGGGGTTGGAGCATATCACGCTCTACGTTCAGTCCCGCTTCTTCTGGGATGCGAGCCAGGATGTTGACCAAGTGCTGAATGATTACTGCACGCTCTTCTACGGCCCGGCCGCGCAGGCGATGAAGGAGGCGATCGCCTTCGCCGAGAACAATCTGGCCTACAAGGATGTCAGCCGTGGCCGAGGCAGAGGGAACCCGATGAACGTCTCGTTTAGCACCGCCCTCAAGTTCAGGGAGTTGCTCGACAAGGCAAAGGCCGCGGCAGGGGACACCCTCTACGGGCAACGCGTCCAGGCTGTCATCGCGGACCTCCAGCCGAAGCCGGAACTCATCGCCAAATACAAGGCCAAGGATCAGGAACTCGCCGAGGCGCGCGCCAAAGCCCCGTTGGCGGTCGGAATCGAAAGCGCGGATCTCTCCAAGGCGACCCCTTACAAGCTGAAGGCCAACCGGGGTGGAAAGGAGGCCGTCCCGACAACCACCTTCAAAGTGGGCTGGGACAAGAACGCTTTGCTCCTCGACATCCACTGCACGGAACCGGACATGAAAAAACTCAAGGTCGCGTTAGATGTGGTCGGCGGCGACTACGTGGCAGTGTCCTTGGAAACCCCGAACCACACTTACTACCACTTGGAGATCAATCCGGACGGACGATTCGTGGAAGGCAATCCGTCGGGAGACTGGAAATCCCTCGCCGAGGTCAAAGCAGAAAAGGGCGCCGACTTTTGGCGCGTGCAGTTGCGCATCCCCGTCGTCGGCGATGCCGAAGCCAGCGCCGATCCGAAGCACCGCGTGGCGGGAGCCAAGCCTACGCAGGCCGCTCCTTGGTTCTTCAACGTGGGCCGACTGCGCCTAGTCGGCCTAGAGAAACCCGAACTACAGGCGTTCTCCCCGACCGGCGGCTCCTGGCACAACCCTGCGAAATTCGGGAAGCTTGAAATCAAATGAAAGCAGGCGTGGCTCGCCCACCAAATGGAACTCAGGTTCAGATTGAAGCACCGCCCAACCGTGGTCCGTCCATCACAGCGCCCATGCGCGTAACTTTCGTTCGCCTAATTTGCCTTCTATTGTGCTGCTCCACCCAGGCCGCGCCGTCGGGCTTTGACACCGCTGTCCGACCCTTCCTCGCGCAGCCTTGCGCGAAGTGCCACGGCGAGCAGAAGCAGGCGGGCAAGCTCGCGTTGCATCAGCTCGACGGCTCGCTCGCGTCGGAGCAGGCCCGCGAGGTCTGGGCGCGCGTGGCGGAGAAGCTCTGGCTCGGCGAGATGCCGCCGGAGGACGAACCGCGCCCCAGCCCGCACGCCAGTGGGCGCGTGGTGAACTGGCTCTCGGCGCCACTCGCGCTGCGGAATGGATGCCGCTGGTCTTGCTCGTGAGGAAGGCCCGCTTGAGACTGGAGCCACGTTGCCATTGCCGGACGCTCGCCACTTTATGAATCTCATATCGTTCCTCCGCATCGCGGCCCTGTTCGTGTCCGTCACCTTGCCCGCCTTCCCCGCCGAGGTGCTTTACAACGGCATCGAGCTGCCCCTGACATGGCCGCCGCTGCGCACTCACGGGGAGCTGACGTCCGGCGCGCCGATGCCCGTGCCGTATCTGGCCAAGCCACCCGCCGTCATCCCGGTGGACGTGGGCCGGCAGTTGTTCGTGGACAACTTCCTCATCGAGTCCACCACGCTGCGCCGGCGGTTCCATCGGCCCGACTATCACCCGCAGTCGCCGGTGCTGCGCCCGGAGATGGCGTGGGAGAAGAGCACGCTCTTCGCCTTCGCCGCGCCGTTCAGCGACGGCGTCTGGTGGGAGCCGAAGGATCGCACCTTCATGCTGTGGTATCGCTCCGCCTCGGTGCGCACCTGCCTGGCGCTTTCGCCGGACGGCCTCGCGTGGACGCGCCCCGCGCTGGACGCCAACGGCACGAACGTCGTCCTGAAATCCAACCGCGACGCCGCCACCATCTGGCTCGACCACGACGCAACCGACCCGGCGCAGCGCTTCAAGCTCTTCGAGGCGCGCACCAAGAAATCGCCGTATCACCTCGCGCTGCGCACCTCGCCGGACGGCCGGCAATGGTCCGATGAAGTCACCGTCTCCGGCCCGTCCTGGGACCGCACGACGGTGTTCTGGAATCCGTTCCGTCGAGTGTGGGTGGCAAGCGTGCGCGGGCATGACCACGCGCCGCCCGCGCCGGTCCACCGGCTCCGCAATTATCACGAGGGCAAAACCGCCGAGGCCGCGCTGGCGTGGACCAACCACACCGACCAGGCCGCGCGCGGCAACTACACCCCGGGCGACCTCCAGCCGTGGGTGGCCGCCGACCGGCTCGACCCACGCCATCCCGACGCGCGCTTCGCCACCAACGCGCCGCAGCTCTACAACCTCGACGTGTTCCCCTACGAGAGCCTGCTGGTGGGCCTCTTCACGATTTGGCAGGGCCCCGACAACGAGACCTGCGCCAAGCTCGGCGTTCACAAACGCAACGAGGTGCTCGCTGGCTTCACCCGCGACGGCTTCCACTGGGACCGGGCGAATCGCGAGCGCTTCCTCCCGGTGAGCGACGACCCCAAGGCGTGGAACGCGGGCAACGTGCAGTCGGTCGGCGGCGGCTGCGTGATCGTCGGAGACAAACTTTATTTCTACTGCTCGGGCCGCACGATGCATCCCTCGGACCTCGGCTCCACCGGCCTCGCGACGCTGCGCCGCGATGGCTTCGCCTCGCTGGATGCGGACGCGGGCGAAGGCTCGTTGACCACCCGGCCGCTGAAGTTCTCCGGCCCGCACCTGTTCGTAAATGTCGCCGCGCCCCGGGGCGAACTGCGCGTCGAGGTGCTGGACGCCGCTGGCAAGGTGGTCGCGCCCTTCACCAAGGAAAACTGCGTGCCGGTCACCGCCGACTCCACTTTGCAGGAGGTGAAATGGCGCGGGACCGCCGACTTGGCGAAGCTCGTCGGCCAGCCCGTGCGGCTGCGGTTCCACCTGAAGAACGGCTCGCTCTATTCCTTCTGGTTCAGCCCGGACGCCAGCGGCGCGAGTCACGGCTACATCGCCGCCGGGGGACCGGGTTTCACCAGCAACAAGGACACTGTGGGCACGGCCGCCCTCCGCCCAGAAGCGGGGAAGTGAACCGGCGCGCCTCCCCCGCGAGGAGAGCTGTAGAACTGCTTCCCCATCGGGGCTGGCTGCGGCACCCTTACGTCAGCATCCAACTCCGCCCGCATGAAACCACCTGGCCTTCTCACCCGCGCCGTCCTGCTGGCCTGCGCCGCCCACCTGCTCCTCGCCGCCACCGCCGCCGAGCCGCGCCCCAAGCAACTCCGCGCCGGTGCGGCCACGGCGAACCTCACGCCGCCGCTCGGGGCCGACATCATCGGCGGCTTCCTCCCGTTTCCCGCCACGCACGTTCACGATGAACTGCTCGCCCGCTGCCTTGTGCTCGACGACGGCACCACGCAGATCGCGCTCGTCGTGTGTGACCTGCTTGGCCTGCACCGCAGCGTCAGTGTCGAGGCGCGCAAGCTCATCGAGGAGGCCACGGGCATTCCCGCCGGCAACGTGATGATTTCCGGCACCCACACGCACTCCGCCGCCAGCGCGCTGGGCACCACGCCGCGCGGCTACTTCTCCGACCGTGAGCTGGACGACTACCAGCGCTTCGTCGCCCGCCGCGTGGCCGACGGCGTGCGCAACGCGGCCAACCTGCTGCGGCCCGCGCAAATCGCCTTCGGCACCGCCGACGTGCCCGAGCACGTCTTCAACCGCCGCTGGTTCATGAAGGAAGGCACCGTGCCCGTCACGCCCTTCGGCACCAAGGCGGACCAGGTGAAGATGAATCCGCCCGGCGGCAGCGCGGACCTCGTCGAGCCCGCCGGCCCGACGGACCCGACCGTCTCCTTCATCGCGCTGCGCGAGCCGGCCGGCCGGCTGATCTCGGTCTTCTCCGCCTACTCGCTGCACTACGTCGGCGGCGTCGGGGGCGGCCACATCTCGGCGGATTACTTCGGCGTCTATTGCGAGGCCTTGAAGAAACTCCAGGCCGGCGCGGAGACCGGCCCGCCCTTCGTCGCGCTCATGGCCAACGGCACCAGCGGCGACGTGAACAACATCAACTTCCGCACCCCGCGCCCGGGCAAGCCGCCCTACGCCCAGATGCGCTACGTCGCGGAAGACATCGCCAACAAAGTCCACGCCGCGCTCGCGAAAGTGACGTGGCAGGACGCCGCCCCGCTCGCCGCCCGCTACCGCGAGCTCGACATCGCCTGGCGCAAGGTTGAGCCCGAGCTGCTCGCCTGGGCAAAGGACACCGAGGCCAAAGCCACCGGCACCCTCGGCAAGGCCAGCATCGCCACGGTCTATGCCGGCCGCATCCAACGCCTCGCCCAGGCCAGCCCGCAGACGAAGGCCCCCGTGCAGGCGTTCCGCATCGGCGAGGTTTGCCTCGGGACCACGCCGACCGAGACCTTTGCCGAGACGGGGCTCGAGTTCAAAAAGCGCAGCCCCTTCGCGCGGTCCTTCCTGGTCGAGCTGGCCAACGGCTACTACGGCTACATGCCCACGCCGCGCCACTTCGCCCTCGGCGGTTACGAGACCTGGCCGGGCACGAACTACCTCGAGCAGCAAGCCTCGGTGAAGATGCTGGAGGCGCTGCTCGCGATGGCGAAGGAGTTGAAGGAGGAAGCGAAATGAGGGCCGCGCGCCAACCGCGGCTCCGGCGCACGCTGCCCGTCCTTGCGCTGCTGCTGGTCACGCTTGCCCGCTCGCCCGCCGGCGAGCCAGTCAACCCCATCGAGTTCCGCCACGCCCGCATCACCGACACCTGGGAGAAATACGCGCAGCGCCTCACCTTCGGCCGCAGCCAGACGCTCGCGCTCGTGGACGACGGCTGCAAACTCGCCATGCCCGAGTGGACCGCGCTCGTGGACGGCGTGCCCAAGGTCCGCGTCGCCCACGACGCCGTGGACGGCGACGCCGACCCCAAGCACGAAGGGCGCGGCTACCACGGCTCGACCATCGGCATTCCCTCGTCGCTGAACCTCGGCGGCAAGTGGGGCGTGGCCTACAACAACCAGGTCGCCGTCATTCGCGGCCTCGAGTGCTGCCATTGCAAAATCACCGACAGCGCCCCGCTCGCCCGCGCCCTCCAATGGGTCATCGCGCACCACGCCGAGCACCGCATCACCGCCGTCAATCTCGCGCCCGTGGACGACCAGGCCCACGCCGCGCCGGTGCCCACGGAGATTGATGCCCCGCTGGCCAAGCTCCGCGAGCTCGGCATCTGGGTCAGCGCGCCCGCCGGCAACCACCATTTCACCAACGGCATCTCCTGGCCCGCGTCGCAGCCCAGCTGCTTCGCCATCGGCGCGGTGAAGCCCGGCGTGGACCTCGTCATCCTCGACCGCCACGCGAAGGTCGTGCTCGTCGTGCCCGCCAGCGCGACCAGTTCCTCCAACGCCATCGCCTGCGGGGCCGCGATGATTCTGCGCGAGGCCATCGAGCAGGCCGGCTA
Organism: Klebsiella pneumoniae; assembly: GCA_943330855.2. Lineage (GTDB taxonomy): Bacteria > Verrucomicrobiota > Verrucomicrobiia > Limisphaerales > SXTU01 > SXTU01. The sequence continues at coordinate 13,525 of CALQJI020000093.1, read as the reverse complement.
TCGCTGGCAGAACGACGGCAAGAACCTCCCCGAGGCCATGCTCGCCATTTTCCAAAAGACCGGCCAACCCGTCGCCGACCCCGCGACCAAGCTCACTTTCCGCCGCCTGGATTTGCTGGCGGCGGTGGACCTCGTGATGCGGAAGCCGTGACCGTCTGGCAGCCACCGGTGCGACGAGGCGGACGCGATGGGATGGCTCATCCGCCTTACGCTGGCGGCTGCGGTTCGTGGGTTCAGGGCGCGCAATCCGGCTCCGAATCAGGCAGGCTTTCAAACGTCTAGGTTAGTGAATTTTGCACCGAACATGTCCATGAACCTGCCCTCTCCCACCCGCAGCTACGCTGTTGGGGGCATGGTGGCTGTGCTGCTGGCGACTGCGCTCACGGCGGCGGACATGACTCCCGAGCGGCGGGCCTTCTTTGAGAACAAGATTCGCCCCGTTCTCGTAAAGCAGTGTTACGAGTGCCACTCGGCCAGCGCGAAGAAAGTCGGCGGCAAGCTGCTGCTCGACAGCCCCGGCGAGATGCTGGGCGGCGGCGAGTCTGGCCCGGTGATGCAGCCCGGCAAGCCCGCCGAGAGCCTGCTCATCCAAGCCCTGCGCTACGACGGCCTGGAGATGCCGCCGAAGCATCGCCTGCCCGAGGCGGTGGTGAACGACTTCGTGACGTGGGTGAAGATGGGCGCGCCCGACCCGCGCGCGAACGCGCCGAAGTCCGTGCGGAAGGAAGCGCCCACGGACCAGGCCGCGCTCTGGTCCTTCCAGCCTGTCACGAATCCCAAACCGCCGCTGGTCCGGGCGAAGGGCTGGGCGCGCGACCCGCTGGACGCCTTCATCCTCGCGAAGGTGGAAGCAGCCAGCCTGACTCCGGCCAAGGATGCCGCGCCCGCCACGCTGATTCGCCGGCTCCACTTCGACCTCCTCGGCCTGCCGCCCACCGCCGAGCAAGTCGCGGCCTTCGAGCGCGCCTGCTCGGGTGCCAATCGCCACGCGGCCATCGCCAAGCTCGTGGACCAACTCCTCGCCTCCCCACACTTCGGAGAGCGCTGGGGCCGCCACTGGCTGGACGTGGCGCGCTACGGCGAGTCCAACGGCAACGACGGCCTCAGCCGCAATCCCAGCTTCCCGCACGCGTGGCGTTACCGCGACTACGTGATTCAGGCCTTCAACGACGACGTGCCTTACGACCGCTTCGTGACCGAGCAGCTTGCCGGCGACTTGCTCGCCGCCGAGTCGCCCGCGCAACGCGACCGCCATCTCATTGCCACCGGTTTCCTCGCGCTCGGCTCGAAGCCTGCGAAGGCGATGAACGACAACTTCGAAATGGACGTGGTGGCGGACCAAATTGCCGCCGTGGGCAGCGGTCTCATGGGCCTCAGCGTCGGCTGTGCCCGCTGCCACGACCACAAGCACGACCCCATCCCGACGCGTGATTACTATGCGCTGGCCGGCATCTTCAAGAGCACGGAAACGCTCTGGGGCGCGGGCGCGTTCGAGGCGCTCACCGCCCCGCAGACACCGCTCCACGAGTTGCAGGCCGCGCCGAAAGTCGCGCCAGCGGCGGACAAGCTCGTGCCCGTGAAGACGAGCAAGAAGGCTCCGGCCAAGCCCGCGTTCCCCTACGCCCCCGGCGCGCCGCTCGCGATGGGCGTGCGCGAGGCCAAGGCCGTCGCCGACTGCAAACTGAACATTGATGGCGAGTCGAAGAAGCTCGGAGCCGCCATCCCGCGCGGCTTCCTCTCGGCCAGTTCCAACACCAACGCACCGCTCGCGATTGAGCCGCAGCAGAGCGGTCGGCTCCAGCTCGCCCAGTGGCTCACGCGCGGCGACCACCCGCAGACCGCGCGTGTGCTGGTCAACCGCGTCTGGCTACATCTCCTCGGCCACGGGCTGGTGCGCACGCCCGATGACTTCGGCGTGTTCGGCGAGCGGCCTTCGCATCCCGAACTGCTCGACCACCTCGCCACGCGCTTCGTGGCGGACGGCTGGTCGGTCAAGCGCCTAATCCGCGCCGTCGTGTTGTCCCGCACCTACCAGCTCGCCAGCGAAGCCGATGCCCGCTCGCTCGCCGCCGACCCGGACAACACCTTCCTCGCACGGCAGACACGCCGCCGTCTCGACGCCGAGGTGCTCCGCGACGCGATGCTCTGCGCCGCCGGCACGCTCGACCCGCGCCCCGGTCAGGGCTCGCTCATCCAGCATCACGACGTGCTCATCAATCAGATGGGCAACCTCCACCAGCCCAGCAATCACCGGAGCGTTTACCTGCTCCACCTGCGCAACTCGATGCCCGACGAGTTGACCGCGTTCAACCTGCCGGACGGCACCGCCGTCACTGGTCAGCGCGACGTGACCACGCTGCCCACGCAGGCGCTCTACCTGCTGAACAGCCAATTCCTCGTCGCGCAGTCGAAGGCGTTTGCCGCCAGCCTGCTGAAGTCCGCCGAGGCCGAGCCGGCCCGCGTCCGCCGCGCTTTCTTGCGCACCTACGCCCGCGAGCCGAGCAAGGTGGAAGCCCAGCAGTCCGTCGCTTTCCTCCGCCACGCCGAGTCCGGACTGATGCAAAGCCAGCCCGACAGCGAGGCGCGGCAGCACACCGTTTGGGCGGCCTTCTGCCAGGCGCTGCTCGCGAGCAATGAACTGCGCTACCTCGACTGATTTTCTCCTATGAACTCACCGACCCTCTCCCGCCGCGACGCGCTTCGCCTCACCTCCTGCGGCTTCGGCTACCTCGCTCTCGCCGGCCTCGCCCACGCCGCCGGGGCTGACCTGATGCCGCGCCCGCCCAAGCTCATCGCCCGCGCCAAGCGCGTCATCTTCCTCTGCATGAGCGGCGGCCCGGCGCAGCTCGACACCTTCGAATACAAGCCGCAGACCGGCAGCAAGCCTCACCCCGGCTCCGTCACCCCCTTCCAGCAGCGCGGCCAGAGCGGCGCGTGGGTTTCCGAGCTGATGCCCCATACCGCCCGCCACGCGGACAAGCTCTGCGTGCTCAACGCCATGCAAGCTGACACCGGCAACCACGCGCAATCCTTCCTCCAGCTCCACACCGGCGACCGCCTCCGCCCCTGCCCCAGCCTCGGCTCCTGGGTCACTTACGGCCTCGGCAGCGAGAATCAAAACCTGCCCGGCTTCATCAGCCTGAACACCTCGAAGCCCTCCACCTACGCCAGCGTGTGCCTGCCGCCGGTGTTTGAAGGCACGCCCATCGGCGTCAACGGCGAGGACATGTCCAAGGCAACCATCAGCCACATCGCCGGCGAACACCTGCCCCTGTCCGTGAAACGCCAGCAGCTCGACTTCATCCAGTCGCTCAATCGCGGCCACCTCACCGCGCGCCGCGACGACGCGCGGCTCGACGGCGTCATCCAGACCATGGAGCTTGGCTATCGCATGCAAGCCGCCGCGCCCGGACTGCTCGACCTCAGCAACGAATCGGCGGCGACGCTGGAGCGCTACCAAGTCGGCAAGAGCTACGACGTCGGCACCTGCAAGCCGTCGGACTTCGGCCGGCAATGCCTGCTGGCGCGGCGCTTCGCCGAAGCGGGCGTGCGCTTCATCGAGCTGAACCACGGCAGTTGGGACCAACACACCGACCACCGCCGCGACCTCGCCGCTAATTGCCAATCCACCGACGCCCCCGTCGCCGCGCTGCTCGACGACCTGAGCCAGCGCGGCCTGCTCGAAGACACGCTCGTCGTGTGGGGCGGCGAGTTCGGTCGCCCCGGCCTCGTGCCCGGCGACGGCAAAGATCAAACCGGCCACAGCCACCGCGCGTTCACCTTCTGGCTCGCGGGCGGCGGCGTGAAGGCCGGCCTGACCCACGGGAAGACCAACGACACCGGAGCCGAATGCGTCGCCGGCAAAGTCCATTTCCGCGACCTGCACGCGACGATTCTCCACCTCCTCGGCCTCGACCACGCCAACCTCGCCGTCACCCAAGGCGGCCGCAGCGTCCGACTCACCGGCCTGCCCGGCGGCAAGGTCGTGAACGAAATCCTCGCGTGAAACGCTGGAGCACGGACGCCCACGTCCGTAGCCTGCTCTTTGGCCCAAGGAACTTTTTTATGGCTGACTTCCTACTCATTCGCGAAGGCAGCCGGTGGCAATGCCGGGCCACCGCGATGCGCTTCGACTCCCTCTCCCTTCATCGGATGAGAGGAGAGGGCCGGGGTGAGGGGTTACGGGCGTCGGCGTTGGCGGCCCCACCCCTCATCCGGCCTGCGGCCAACTCCTCCCCTCCTCCGAGGAAGGGAGAAGGCGCGAGCCGTGGTGCTCCGATGGAAACCCACCGGCGTTAAACGGGAATTGTCATCACCTCCTCAACCACCGTGAAACTCCTCCTCGCCCTCTGCTTTCTAGCCTCCGCCGCCTCCGCCGCCGACACCTTCCTCGTCGAGAACGGCCAGCCACGCGCGGAGATTGTCATCGCGGAGCAGCCGCAGCGCTCGGTGCGGCTGGCGGCGCAGGAGTTGCAGGATTACATCAAGAAGATTTCCGGCGCGCATCTGCCCATCGTCACGCAGCCGAGCGGGCGGGCGGTGAAGGTCTTCGTCGGGCGCAGCGCGCATACGGAGGCGCTCAAGGTGTCGGCGGCGGGCTTGAAGGACGGCGCGTATCGGATGGTGTCGGGCCCGGACTGGCTGGCACTGCTCGGCGAGGACACGGAGTTCGCGCCCATCGAGCCGTGGGGCAAGCACAACACGGACCTCGTTAACGGCCGCGCCCAGCAGGAATGGCGGAAGCTCACCCAGTCGCTTTGGGGTATGCCCAACCTGCTCATTTACAAAGACCGCTTCACCTTGCCCGGCGACCTGGGGCTGCCGGATGCGGAGCGAACGCCGGAGAAGCGCAAAGCCCTCGAACTCTGGCAGCAAGACGAGCGCGGTTCCTTCAATGCCGTGTGCGGCTTCCTCATGCGCCTCGGGGTGCGCTGGTATATGCCGGGCGAACTGGGCGAGGTGATTCCAGCCGCGCAGACCATCGCGCTGCCGAGGCTCGACGAAACCGTGCGGCCCGATTTCCCCATCCGCCGCTTCAATGTGCGCTTCGGAGTGCACGGACCCAACCTGGCGAGGTGGGCGATGCGACTCGGCCTACGCGACCCTTATGGCCTCGAGGCGGCGCACGGCATGGACACGCTGACGGACCACCAGGAGGTCTATGAGAAACACCCGGACTGGTATGCGCTTTATGGCGGCAAGCAGCGTTTCCAACGCGGTGCGAACAACCACCTCTGCTACTCGAATGAGGAGCTGTTTCAGGAAACCGTGCGCTTCGTTCGCGCCGTCTTCGACCACTACCAAATGCAGATGGTCTCCGTGATGCCGCCGGACGGCTACACGTCCATCTGCCAATGCCCGCTGTGTGCGGGCAAGGATTCGCCGGAGCGCGACCAGCGTGGCCTGGCCTCGGATTACATCTGGGACTTCGTGAACCGCGTGGCGAAGGAAGTCCGCAAGACGCATCCCGGCAAACAGGTCATCTGCTGCGCCTACGGCATCTACACACTGCCGCCGCTGAAGCTCGCCAAGTTGGAACCGAACGTCGTCGTGTCCATCGTCGGCGGACGCGTCCCTCGCAACAACAAGCCCGAGCAGCAGGAGGAGTATCGCAAGCTGCGCGAAAGCTGGCTGGCGAAGACCGACAACCCCCTCGTCATCTTCGAGAACTATCCCTTCACCGACCGCGGCTGGTATCTGCCCGCCTTCACGCCGCACGCGATGGGCGAGAGCGTCAACGCCACCAAGGGCCGTTCGCAGGGCGAGGACATCTGGCTCACGGTGCGACAGGATTTCGAGCAGGTGGGCATGGGCTTGAATCACTTCCTCATCTACTTCACACAGCGGATGTATTGGGGCGGCCCGGCGCAGGATGTGGACGCGTTGTTCCGCGAATACTGCCGCCTCTTCTACGGCCCGGCGGAGCGCGAGATGCACGCCTTCTTCACCTACTGCGAGGCGAACTGGCAGGAGATGGAGAAGGACAAGGTGAAGGCCGACACCGCCCTCGCGCTCTTCGCCAGCGCGCAGTCAAAGGCCGAGCCAAGCTCCGGGCCGGGCCGCCGCCTTGCGCTGGTGGACGACTTCCTCAAGGGCCTGCGCAGCAAGAGCCATCAACTCGGTAAGGTGCGCGGCCCCGTGCCCGTGCTGCGGCTCGTCGGCGAAGCGCACGGCAAGATTGTGGTGGATGGCAAACTGGATGACGCCGCGTGGACGAACTGCCCCGCCGCTTCCACGGTCCGTCTGCGCGAACTGCAAACCGGACGCGCGCCCACCTTCGGCACGACCGTGAAGAGCGCGTGGATTGGCAACCACCTTTACTTCGCCATCCGCTGCGACGAGCGCCCCGGCGAGCGGCCCAACATCGGCACGACGAAGAAGGACGACTCCGCGCTCTGGTATGGCGACGCCGTCGAGGTGCTGCTCGAAACCGAGTCGCGTTCCTACTACCAGATTGCCGTCAGCCCCAGCGGCGCCATCGCCGACCTCGACCGCTCCGCCGCGCGCAACGCGTGGTTCAGTTGGGACTCGCAGGCCGAGGTCGCCACGCACATCGCCGACGACCACTGGACTGTCGAGCTGCGCATCCCCGTGATTCAGGACGAGAACGATCCGCTTCATCAGGTGATCGGCCGCAAGCCCACCCGGAGCCTGCCCTGGCACGTCAACGTCTGCCGCCAGCGCATTCGCGACGGCGTCCAGGAGCACAGCGCCTTGTCGCCCACCGGCGCAGACCATTTTCACAACGTGATGAAGTTCGCCACGTTCTACGACGGAAACTCCTTCCAGTTTGCCGCCGCCGATCCGGATGACGACTTCCTGAATGCCACGCGGGGCGCCGCCGACCTGGCGCGCACCGGCAAGCGCGAGGAAGCCCTGGCCGCCTACTCCGCCGCAGCGGAAGGCAAGCTCACCGACCTGCAAAAATCCCACGCGCTCGAACAGGCCGCCGGCCTCGCCCGCTTCCTCCGAAAATCCGAGCTCGCCGCCGGCCTCGCTGCGCGCATCCCCATCCCCGCCGTGAAGCAGACCGTGCTGATGGAGAACTTGCTCGATCAGGCCAAGGCCCCGCAGGTCGTCGCGCAGTTCGGGGCGGAGGACATTGCGGCCTGGCCGTTTTGGAAAATCGGCGACGGTTACTTCGCCCGAGGTCGTGCCTACGCGATTACCAAGGCGGGCCAACCGGCGGAGGCCGACTTGAGCCGGGCGCTGGAATGGACCGGTGATCCGCGCCTTCGCGACAGCATCCGTCAGGCGCTCGCCAGCAACCGCGAGAACAACCTCAAGGATGAAGCCGGCGCCTTGGCCGCCTACCGCGAGATGATTGCCGGCACCCAGCACCTCGGCAGCGCCGACCAGTTCTATGCTGTCCAGGGAATCGCCCGCATCCTCACCAAGCGCGGCGAGTTCGATGAAGCCCTCGCGACGCTGCGCAAAGTGAACCTCGATAAACAAGGCGGCTTCTGGCGCGGTTCGTTGCTCCTTTCCCTCGCCGACACCCAGCTCGCCGCCGGCCGCAAAGCCGACGCCGAGGCCACCTACAAATCCATCCTCGCCGTCCCCGCGCTGGACGCCCGCCTCCGTAAACTCGCCGAGGAGAAACTCGCCACCAAGGAACTCAAACGCCCATGAAACTCATCCGCATCGCCCTCCTGTTCTCACTGCTGCTTCCGCTCGCTTTGTCCGGCCAGTCAACGCCGGGGGCCGGCGCGGAGGACTTGACGGTGTTGCCGCCGTTGGTGGACGGCGTCGCGCCCACCGCGTTGGTGGAGGAGCAGTTGAAGAAGCTGGCCTTCGCCGCGCTGGCCCGCCGGGAGACGGCTTACGAACAAATCAAGACGCCGGCGGATGTCGTCGCGTGGCAGCAGCGGCAACGGGCAAGTTTCCTCGCGGCGCTGGGCGGGCTGCCCGAGCGCACGCCCTTGAACGCGCGAGTGACGGGCCAGCGCGACTGCGGCGCGTATCGGATGGAGAAAATCCTGTTTGAAAGCCAGCCGGGGTTGCTGGTCTCCGGTTTGTTGTATCTGCCGGCGGGGGCCGGGCCGCATCCGGCAGTGCTGATGCCGTGCGGCCACACGCCCATCGCGAAGGCGGGCGCGGTTTATCAAAAGGCGTCCATCAGCCTCGTCCGCGCAGGCCTCGCGGTCTTCTGCTTCGACCCCATTGGCCAGGGCGAGCGGCGGCAATACCGGAAGCCGGACGGGGCGCCGGAGTTCACCAGTCCCACGAGCGAACATCAGTTGATGGGCATCGCCGCGACGCCGCTCGGCTTCAGTCTGGCGCGGGCGATGATTTGGGACAGCGTCCGCGCGCTGGATTACCTCCAGAGCCGACCGGACATCCGGGGCGACCGGCTGGGCTGCACCGGCGTCTCCGGCGGCGGGACCATGACCAGCTACTTGATGGCGCTGGATGAACGAGTCGTCGCCGCCGCGCCCGCGTGTTACCTCACCGGCTACCGGCGATTGCTCGAAACCATCGGCCCGCAGGACTTCGAGCAGAATCTCTTCGGCCAGCTTGCCGCCGGGCTGGACCACGCTGATTACGTTCTCCTGCGCGCGCCGCGACCGGTGCTCATCATGGCGGCGACGCAGGATTTCTTCGACATCCAGGGCGCGTGGAACCTTTTCCGCCAGGGGAAACGCGTTTACGGGCGGCTCGGGTTTCCGGAGCGTGTCGAACTCGTCGAGGCTGACACCAAGCACGACCTCGCCATCGAAATGCGCGAGGCCTCCGCGCGGTGGTTCCGGCGCTGGCTCGCGGGGCGCGACGATGCGTGGAAGGAACCGGCGTTCGACATTCTGCCGGAGGGCGAAGTCCTCTGCACGCCGGAGGGCGATGTGCTGCGCCAGCCCGGAGCGCGTTCCTTCTTTGAACTGAACGCGGCGGCCGCTGCGCCGCTCACGGCTGAACGCCAGCGATTCTGGCAGACCAGCCCACGACCCGCCGCGCTCGCCAAGGTGCGCGAACTCGCGCGGATTCGACCGCTCGCAGAGTTACCGGCCTTCACCGCCACCGCCGGGGACGTGCTCCAGCGCGGGCCGGTGCGCATCGAGAAGCTGACCCTGCGCAACCCCGAAGGGACCGAGCTTCCCGCGCTCCTGTTTCGTCCGGCCCAAGCAGGTGGCAGCCTCCGGCTCTACCTGCACGGCGACGGCAAGCGGGCGGAAGCCGGGCCGGGCGGCAGCCTCGAAGCGCTCGCCCGCGCGGGCGAAACCGTGCTGGCCGTGGACCTGCGCGGCCTGGGCGAAATGCAGCGGGGGAAACGGGCGTCCGGTTTTGAAGCCCTCGCCGAGCCAAACTGGAAGCCCGCCACGCTCGCCTATCTGCTCGGCTATTCCTTCGTCGGCATGAGGACCGAGGACATCCTCGGCTGCGCGCGGTTCGCCACGGAAAAATGGAACCAAGGCCGGCCAGTCCACCTCACCGGCATTGGCGAGGCCGGCATCCCCGCGCTCCACGCCGCCGCGTTGGAGCCGCAACTCTTCGCCAGCACGCGGCTCGAACGCACACTGCGCACCTGGACCGAGGTCGCCCGCTCGCCGCACACGCGGAACCAGCAGGTCAACGCCGTCCACGGCGCGCTGCGGTTCTACGACCTGCCGGAGTTGGCCGCCGCCACGCCCGCCGGAAAGCTGGTGCTGCACGAACCCGTGGACGCGGCCGGCCAAGTGCAGGTTAAATAGCTCCATGAAACCCCTCCTGCTCGCCGCCCTCCTCGCCTTGCCGTTGCTGCTCCCCGCCGCCGACCAACCCGCCCTTCGCGCCGGGGCCGCTGCCGTGGACATCACGCCGCGCGAGTTCCCGCTGAACATGCCCGGCGGCTTCACCGCGAACATGGCCACCAACGCGCACGACCCGCTCCACGCCCGCGCGCTCGTGCTCGCCGACGGCACGACCACGCTCGCGCTGGTCGTCGTGGACAACCTCGGCGTCGCGCCCGAGGTGCAGGACGAAGCCAAGGACCTCGCCGCGAAGCGCACCGGCATTGCGCCGGACAAGATACTCATCGCCTCCACGCACTCGCACAGCGCGCCTTCCTCCAATACGAAGACCGGCCCCGCGCCCGCCGTGGCGTATCGCAAGCTGCTCGTCGATGGCATCGCCGAGTCCATCGTCCGCGCCCACGCGGCGCTCCGACCCGCCGCAGCCGGGGCGGCGGCACATCCATTGCCCGACGAAGTGTTCAACCGCCGCTGGTATCTGAAGTCCGGCAAGATGCCGCTCAATCCCTACGGCAAGCTCGACACCGTGAAGATGAACCCCGGCACCAGCCCCGACGTGCTCGACCGCCCCGCCGGCCCCACCGACCCCGACATCACCGTCCTCTCCGTGCAGGACACGAAGCGCCGCCCGCTCGCGCTCTTCGCCAACTACTCGCTGCACTACGTCGGCGGGATGCCGCCGGCGCAGCTCTCGGCGGATTACTTCGGCGAGTTCGCGCGCCTCATGCCCGCGCGCCTGCGGGCCGACGACGGCTTCGTCGCCATGATGTCCAACGGCACTTCCGGCGACATCAACAACATCCCCTTCGGCGTCATCCGCCCGCCGCGCGCGCCCTTCGAGCAGATTCGCATCGTCGCTGGCAAGGCCGCGGACACCGCCTGGCACGCGCAGCAGAAGATTGGGAAACACCTCGGCGAAGCGCGCCTGGGCATGATGCAGCGCGAGGTCGTCCTGAAGTATCGCCGCCCCAGCGCCGCGCAACTCGCCGACGCCAAAGCCGTCCTCGCCGTCACCGACCCCGCCGCGAAGGAAAAGCTCCCGCGCCTCGCGGAGAACTACGCGCGCAGCACCGTCGCCGCCGCCGAGCGCAAAGAGGAAACCCTCACCGTGAAACTCCAAGCCCTCCGCATCGGCGACCTCGCCGTGTGCGGCATCCCCTTCGAGACGTTCGTCGAGACCGGGCTGGACCTGAAGAAGCGCAGCCCATTCCCGCAGACCATGGTCATCGGCCTCGCCAACGGCCGCCACGGCTACCTGCCCACGCCCGAGCAGCACCAGCTCGGCGGCTACGAAACCTGGCTCGGCACGAACACCGTGCAAGAAGACACCTCGGTGATTCTCACGCAGCACCTGTTGGAGATGCTGGCGCTGCTGGCGAAGGAGAAGTGAACCGAGGCCGGGCGGTTCACAACACAGGCCGCCAGCTCAAGAGCTCATCGGGGCGGCTCAGTCGGCTCTTTTCCTCGGCGCAAGGAATTGGTTGTATCACCGCATGAAAGCTCAAGCCCGCCGCCTCTCCCGCCGCCGCTTCGTCGCCGACTCCACGCGCCTCCTGGCAGGCGGCGCGGTGGCCTCGCAGCTCGGTCGCACATTGGCCCAAGCCGCCGATGCGCCGGAGCCGTTTCAGGCGATGGGCACGCGCACGGGCGAGGTCACGGACACCACGGCCATCGTATGGACGCGGCTCACGGCCGCACCGAAGCGCAACAATGGCGGCGTGGTCATCCCGAAGCGCGCGCAGGACGAGGCGAAGCGAGGCAAGGGGGAATCCAAAGTCACCGTGCCGGTGGACCAACTCGAGGGCGCGTGTCCCGGGACGCCGGGCCGCGTGCAGTTGCGCTACGGCACGCGCGAGGATTTGAGCGATGCCAAGGTGACGGAGTTCGCGGTGGCGTCGGCGGAGAATGATTTCATCTGCGAGTTCAAGCTCACGGGGCTGAAGCCGGGGACGGTTTACCACTACATGAGCGAACTCCCCTCCCCGGCGGGCGTGCCGAAGGAGACGGCCTTTCGCGGGAAGTTCGAGACGGCTCCGACGGCGGATTCGCCGGGGAATTTGCGATTTTGCGTGATGACCTGTCAGGGCTACGCCGACCGCGGCCATCCCGACGGACACGGCATTTATCCCGCGATGACCGCGCTCCAGCCACAGTTCACCTGCCTCACGGGCGACTTGGTTTACTACGACAGCGGGGACCCGGACGCGGTAACGCAGCGGCTGGCGCGCTATCACTGGGAGCGGATGTTCAGCCTGCCGCGCTTGGTGGAGTTCAACCGCAACCACTCGACCTACTGGCTCAAAGACGACCACGACACCCTCAGCAATGACTCAGGCCCGGGCGCGGCGATGGGCGAACTCACCTTCGCGCAAGGACAGAAGATTTTCCGCCAGCAAGCGCCGATGAACGACGACGGCCCGAGCTACCGCACCATCCGCTGGGGCCGCGACCTGCAAGTGTGGTTCACCGACGGGCGCGACTTCCGCTCGAAGAACAAGTCGCCCGACGGCCCGGAGAAAACCATCTGGGGCGCGGAGCAGAAGGCGTGGTTCAAGCGCACGGTGAAGGAGAGCACCGCGACGTGGAAGGTGCTCGTCTCGCCCACGCCGCTGGTTGGGCCGGACCGGCAGAACAAGCGCGACAACCACGCCAACGAAGGCTTCCAGCACGAGGGCGACGAACTCCGCGCCTGGCTGAAGGCGAACGTGCCCGACAACTTCTTCGTCATCTGCGGCGACCGTCACTGGCAATACCACTCGGTGCATCCCGAGACCGGCGTGCAGGAGTTCAGCGCCGGCCCGGCGAGCGACGCGCACGCCAGCGGTTCGCCCGGCGAGAATCTGAAGTTTCACAAGTTCCACCGTGTGCGGGGCGGCTTCCTCTCAGTCACGCTGAAGCGCGACGGCGCGAAGAGCCGCATCCTCTTCGAGCATCGCGATGTGGCGGGCAAGGTTGTGCATACTTGGAACGCGGAGCGGGCGGTCTGAGGCCGCCGCAGCCAACCGCTCACCACCGCCCAAATTTCATCCCTCCCCTGAACGCACGGAAGTTTCCGATACCCTCAACTCACAACCAACCTCGACTCGCCCCCAAAAGCTCCAAGCTATGCCCTTCCATCCGCTGACCCGCCGGCACTTCCTTCACACCACGGGGGCCGCTCTGGCGCTGCCGCTCCTGGAATCTCCGGCCCGAGCAGCGGAGGTCCCGCGAACGCTCGCCGAGCTCTGGGCGGGCTTTGATCCGCGCAAGGGCCCGCTCGAAATCGAAGTCCTCAAGGAGTGGGAGCAGGATGGGGTGGGGTGCCAGATTGTTCGCTATCAGGTCGGCATTTTCAAAGGAGCGCCGTCGCGAGTCGCCGGCTTCTACGCTTTTCCAAAAGGAGGAACGAAACTGCCCGCCATCCTCCAAATGCACGGTGGCGGGCAGTCGGCTTCGCTCAACAGCGTGGTCACTTATGCCAAGCGCGGGTATGCGGGCATTTCGCTCAACTGGGGCGGCAACAAACTGAACTTCGGCGGCGCGCCGGTGAGCTACGACGGGCCGCAGACCGATTGGGGCAAACTCGACGCCACGCATCCGCCGCAGCGCAACAAGGCGAACCATTTCGCGGGTGCGCTTACGCCGGATGAATACACGCTCGACGCGGTCGAGTCGCCGCGGAACAGCAATTGGTTTCTCGTGCTCATGGCCGCGCGCCGCGCCATCACCTTTCTGGAACAGCAGCCGGAAGTGGACGTGACGCGCATCGGTGCCCACGGCCATTCCATGGGGGGCAAGCTCACGACGAACCTCGCGGGAAT
>CALQJI020000092.1 GCA_943330855.2 Klebsiella pneumoniae | reverse complement strand
GACCCGCTCTATCGCCAGCACCACCAGCACGACCTCACGTTCGCGATGCTCTATCATCACAACGAGAACTTCGTCCTGCCGCTCTCGCACGACGAGGTCGTCCACGGGAAGTGCTCGCTGCTCGGCAAGATGCCCGGCGACGGCTGGCAGAAGTTCGCGAACCTCCGCGCGTTGCTTGGCTATCAGTGGCTCTTCCCCGGCAAGAACCTGCTCTTCATGGGCGGCGAATTTGGCCAGGGCCAGGAGTGGGGCGAAAACCGCGCGCTCGATTGGTGGCTGCTCGAATCCAACCCGCAGCACGCCAGCGCGCAACGCTTCCTCGCCGACCTCAACCAGCTCTACCGCAGCCACCCCGCGCTGTGGGAGGCCGACTACGACCTCGAAGGCTTTCAGTGGGTGGACTGCTCCGACAACCGGCACAGCGTCTTCTCCTTCCTGCGGCGCACGAAGGACGGCGGCCAGCAGCTCCTCGTCGTGCTGCACCTCACGCCGGAGCTGCGCACGAACTACCGCATCGGCCTGCCCCACGGCGGCTACTGGCGCGAGTTGTTGAACAGCGATTCCGCCATTTACGGCGGCAGCAACCAAGGCAATCTGGGCGGCGTGAACGCGGAGGAAGTCGAGATGCACGGCCAGCCCTGGTCCGCTGAGTTCACCCTGCCACCGCTGAGTGTGAGCGTGTTTGTGATGTAGGAGAGCTGAGTAGTAGGTCAGCGCGTCTCGCCTGACTTTCCAATCAAAAGCGGCCCCCGGAGCGTCTGTGCGAGAATAATCACTCCATGCTTCAACCTGCGGTGGCGTGGCTGAACGGATTTCAAAGCCACGTAGCTACCGCGCTGCTTCGCCCTCTCCCTTCATCGGATGAGGGGAGAGGGCCGGGGTGAGGGGTTACGTGCGTCGGCGTTGGCGGCCCCACCCCTCATCCGGCCTGCGGCCACCTTCTCCCCTCCTCCGAGGAAGGGAGAAGGCACGCGTCGCAGCATCCGGTCAGCATGCCGCCGACTTCCGAAACATCCCGTTCACACCGTCTCGTAGCTCCACGGCTTGCGCTGCTCGCGCGCCAGCCAGCCATTCGCCGCCGTGTCCCCGACGAACTGCTCCGTCGCCGGGTTCCACTTCAGCGCCCGGCCCAGGCGCATCGCGATGACGCCGAGGTGGCAGACAGTCACGGAGCGGTGGCCGATTTCCACGTCGCAAATCGGCTGCTGCCGCGAGCGCACGCAGTCGAAGAAGTTCTTCATGTGGTTCTCGCTCGTGTAGAGCCGCTTCGCCGAGGAGGGCAACGGCGTCGTGAGCAAGTCGCCGTGGCTCGCCTCAATCTTGCCGCGCGTGACGAAAATCCAGCCGCCTGTCCCCTCGAACCGCACGCCGTGCTGCTGCACATCCTTGTCTAGGACGGAGCCTTTCCAGTCGTTGCCGTGCGTGCTGCGCGTGAGCTGCGTCACGCCGTTCGCGTAGGTGTAGGCCACGGCGTATTCGCTCGCCGCCGAGAAGCCTCCGGGCATCATCGGCACCAGCGACTGCCCCTGGACGCTCACCGGGCCGCTGCGCTCGAAGCCCGTGCCCCAGAGTGCGATGTCGTTGTGGTGCGCGCCCCAGTCAGTCGTCGTGCCACCGGAGTATTCCCAGAAGTAGCGGAACGTGACGTGGGTCTTCTCCTTCACGTAGTCCGTCTTCGCCACCTGGCCCTGCCACATATCCCAGTCGAGGCCGGCGGGCACGGGCGTCTTCTCGAACGGCCCCTCGCGCCGTCCGTGCGGCAGCCAGACGTTGACGTGCTTGAGCTTCCCGATGCGCCCGTTGCGCACCAACTCGCAGGCGAGCCGGAAGTTCTTGTCGCTCCGCTGCTGACTGCCGGTTTGGAGCACGCGCTTCGAGTCGCGCACGGCCTGCACCAGCCGCTTGCCTTCATCAATCGTCAGCGTCAGCGGCTTCTCGCTGTAAATGTCCTTGCCCGCCTTGAGCGCGGCGAGGTTCACCAGCGTGTGCCAATGGTCCGGCGTGCCGTTGACGATGATGTGAACGTCGTCGCGTTCCAGCAGCTTGCGGAAGTCCTTGTAGAGCTTCGCGGCGGGCCAAGCCTTCTGCGCCTGCGCGAGGTTCGTGTCGTCCACGTCGCACACGGCGAGCATCTGGCCGAGCGCCGCCGCCTCGCGGGCCACTCCCCTGCCCCGCCCGCCGCAGCCGATGAGCGCGACGCCGGGTTTGTCATTCGGGCCGAGCGGCTCGCTTTTGGCGTGGGCAGACTCTTCCAGGAACCACTGCGGCAGCGTGGTCGCGGCCGTGATGGCGGCGGTGGTCTGGAGTAAATGGCGGCGGGAGTTGAGGATTTGCATGGTGCGAAGTAGTTTCGGGCTGGGCCAATTAACCAGCAAGGAGCGCGCGGAACCAAGGGGAATTTGCGACCGTAGTCGCAGCCTTCAGGCTGCGCAGGTGTATTCGTAACCTGAAGGCTGCGGCTACGACAGCCTACTTCTTCACTCCCTGCAAAATGACCGACTCGAAGACATTCACCTCATCACCCACGATTTTCTGGTGCGACTCGATGCCCTTGAAGTTCGGCTCGTCACTCTCCATCGGCTGCCAGCGCTTGATGTCCGTGAAGCCAGCGAGGCTCAACGCGAGTTCCAGCGTTTCAGGGTCGTAAATGAAGTAGTGGCCGAAGTCCCAGTAAAAATTGTTCATCACGAAGCCAGGCCGGTAGCCCACCGCGTGGGGGATGTGCTTGTCCGTGGAGAGCTTGAGGTATTGCTGCTTGATGGGCGTGAGCGGCGGCTGGATGAGGCTGGCGATGCTCTCCAAGTTGGGCGTGGAGATGCGGATTTTGCCGCCGGGCTTGAGGACGCGAAATGATTCCTTGAGCATCGTCTGCGCGTCGGGCCACCAAATGTGCTCAATCATGTGCTCGCTGAACACGCAGTCGAACGACGCATCCGGAAACGGAAAGCGGTGGGTGGCGTTGAGGTAAAGCTGGCCGGGCTGGCGCGTGTAGGGGTTGAAGTCCGCGTTCAACCAGCCATCAATCATGTTGTAGCCCGCGCCAATCTGGAGCTTCCGCACGGCGTGACTGTCCAAATACTCGCGGATGTCCGTGTCGCGCCCGATGCACCACAGCGCCCGCTTCACGTCGAAGGGGATTTGGCGCAGTGCTTTCACGACGCCGACCAAGGCAACAGACTGTTTGAGCAGGTTGAACATGGGGGCGAATGTTTGGGAACGAGTCCGGCTGCGTCGAGCGAAAATAGTGCAGTGGCCGTAGCCGCCGAGGTGAGGATGCCGCTGCAACCGCTGCCGTCCGGACAGTTCCGCCTCCTTGCCTCGGCGGCTACTTGTTGAGCGACTAACTCAGTGCGGCCGGGGCAGCCAGAGGTAAAGCCAGTTCAATGCGAGCGCGGCGGCGAGCAGCCATTTCCACACCGCGCCACGAACCAGCAGGCGGCGGAGCCAGGCCAGCGGTTTCTCTGTGGGCAACACTGCGAGCAGCCACAGTGCGCTCGCGCCACACGCGGCCACGCATACGAGCGGGTTGAGCCGGAGCGCGGCGGCGAAGTCGAGTCGCGCGAGTGCCGCGAAGGTCCGCGTGCTGCCGCAGAAGGGGCACGGCACGCCGGTCAGTTCGCGCAGCGGGCAGGACGGTAGCGGGAGCTGAAAGTGAAGTGCCATACGCGCGAGGACCATGAGTCCCACGAGCAACGCGAGTGATTGGAGGGCCTGGCGGAGCGGGCGGGCCGCACCTGTAGCAGCCCTCTGTGAGCACCGCCCATCGCCGACCCGGCGGTCACAGACCGCCGCTACAGCGGGCGGCAGTGGCGGCGGGATGACATCACCGGGCTTCATTGCGTTTCGCCTCGCGGCAGATCAGCAGGCTGGTGAGGAACGCCCATCCCAACGCTACCGCGAACAATCCAATGGCACCCAAGCCAACGAACAAGAACTTCAAGTAGCCCGGT
Source organism: Klebsiella pneumoniae (assembly GCA_943330855.2). GTDB lineage: Bacteria > Verrucomicrobiota > Verrucomicrobiia > Limisphaerales > SXTU01 > SXTU01. Next base: position 17,713 of record CALQJI020000092.1, on the reverse strand, counting down.
GGCAGGACGCCGTCGCTGTCGTGGATCACGAGGAACGGCAGCTTACCGGCCCGCGCCCACTCCGAGAGGAACCACACGACCCAACCCATCGTCAGCAGGAACGCGCACGCCGCCAGCGTGAATTGCAGCGCGCCCGTCACGCGCCTGCCCGCCTGCCACGAGCCGGTGCCGGGGCAGGCAAGGTTGCTCCAGAGGTGAGTCTTCGCCCGTTCCCGGTCCATTGGGGGCTTCGGCAAGGGGGGAGGTGACGCGGCCATGACGCTCCGGCGCGTTCAACGCTGGGCCAACTCGGCGAGCTTCGCGACACCTGCGCCAGTGCCGAGTAACTCCTCGGCAATGCTCCACCCCGCGCCGAACGACTTCGCACGCCCGGCCAAAAAGAGCGCGGCCCCGGCGTTCAGCAGCACCGCGTCGCGCTTCGGTCCGCGCTCGCGACCGTCCAGCACGCGCCGGATAATCTCCGCGTTGGCGTGTTTGTCACCGCCCGCGAGGTCGTCGAGCGCAGCAGGCTGCAACGGGAAATCCTTCGGCGAGAGCTTCGACACGGCGAACCCGCGGTCGTGGTAAAACTCCGCAATGGTCGTCTCCCCCAGCGTCGACAGCTCGTCGAGGAACGCCGGACCGCTTGCCTTCTCCACTTCTCCACAGACGACCATCCCGCGCCGCACGCCGAGGGATTGCAGCACCTTCGCCATCGGCTCGCACAGCTCCGGGCGCGGCACTCCGATGAGCTGCGCGCTGGGCCGCGCGGGGTTCAGGAGCGGGCCGAGGAAGTTGAAGATAGTGCGCTGCCCGCGCTCGGCGCACAGCTTGCGCGCCGGGCCGATGTGTTTGAAGGCGGGGTGAAACTTCGGCGCAAAGAGGAACGCGAATTGTTTGTCCCGCAACGAAGTCGCCGCCTGTTCCGGGGCCAATTCCACGGGCACACCCAGCGCCTCCAGCACATCTGCGCTGCCGGACTGCGAGGTGATGGCGCGGTTACCGTGCTTGGCTACGGTGACGCCCGCGGCGGCGCAAACGAGCGCAACGGTGGTGGAGATGTTGAACGTGTTCAGCCGGTCGCCGCCGGTGCCGCACACGTCGAGGATTTCGCGGGCGCGCGTGTCCGCATCAAGTGGCACGGGCACCGAGCGGTCACGCAACTCGCGGGCGAACGCGGCGATTTCCTCCGTGGTCTCGCCCTTCGTCGCCAGCGCGGTGAGGAAGGCAGCCTTGACCTCGGGGGTGACGGTCTCATCCACGAGCGCGGCGACGGCGGCAGTCACCTGCTGCGGCCCGAGCGCGACGCCAGCCTCAAGCTGACGGGTGAAGTTGTTGAGCATGCCGCAAGTGTAGAGAGAAGAGCGGGTGTTCAAAGTCGAAACTCCCGACACGAAGAGTTCACGCGGAACAATGAAGTTGAGCGGGGTCGCTTCATTTCAACGCGGAGGATGCAAAATTGCGCAGAGCAGCGACTGACGGAGCCGGAAGCATTGTTTAGCCACGGATGGAACACAGATGAAACACGGATGGGCACGAACACCGAAAGCGCAGCGGCTGAACTTTCACCTACTGCTCCGTGCTCCATCTGTGTTTCATCCGTGGCTCAACTGTATGGTTCCGATTGAAAGGCCACGGCCTACCCGCTACAACCGGCGCGTGAACGCAAAATTACTCCTCGCCTGCCTGCTGGCTGCGCTGCCCGCCCTCGCCGCTGATACCGCCGCACCCGCACCCGCTGCCCGGCTCGTCGAGCATCGCAAAATTTGGGACGCCGCGCCGCACAACGCGTTCACCGACCTCGTGCGCTTCAAGGACCGCTGGTATTGCACCTTCCGCGAGGGCAGCGGCCACGTCTCGCCCGATGGCGCGGTGCGAGTTCTCACCAGCGACAGTGGTTATTGGTGGGAATCCGCGACGCGCATCGAAATGCCGGGCTTTGATTTGCGCGACCCGAAACTCTCCGTCATGCCGAACCCGCCGCGCCTCATGCTGCTCGGCGGCGCGACCGTCCGCGAGGGGAACAAGCCCGCGACCGAGAGCCAGTCCTTCGTCGCGCTCTCCGATGACGGGAAAAAGTGGGGCAAGGTCTTCTGGGTCGGACCAACGAATCAATGGCTCTGGCGCGTGACATGGCACCGCAATAATGGACTGGGCGTCGCCTATGACGTGTCGCCCGAGAGCCGCACTGCGAAGAAATACGGCACGACGCTGTTGCTCACCAAGAACGGCGTGGACTTTGACACGCTGGTAGATGACCTCTCCACAGAGAACGGCCCGACAGAGGCCACATTGCGCGTCGCACCGGACGGCACGCTTTATTGCCTCCAGCGCCGCGACGGCAAGCCTTCCAACACCGCGATGCTCGGAACCAGCAAGCGGATTCCTTACGACGAGTGGACCTGGAAAGACCTCGGTCAGTTCCTCGGTGGCCCAAACTTCATCCAAATTCCCGATGGGCGTTGGATAGCCTGCGGTCGCCTGCACAACCACGGCCCGGATAAGAAGACCCTGACCGTCGTGTGCGAACTGGACGTGGCGAAGGGCGAACTGAAGCCCCTGCTCGATCTTCCCAGCAGCGGCGACAGCAGCTACCCCGGCCTCGTCTGGCACGACAATCTACTGTGGGTGAGCTACTACTCCACGCACGAGGGCAAGTCCGCGATCTACCTCGCGCGGGTGAAGCTCTGAGCTGAAAAGATTCGGTTGGGAGTGGGGCGCAAGTCAGGTTTGAACCGGCCGGGGGAGCGGTGAAGTTTTCTGCGGGCGTCGAGCCGGTGCGCCCGAAAGCGGCGCTGAAGCCACCGCAGTCCAGACGCTTTGCGAGGCTGAGACGATGGGGAGTCGCGCCAGCGTTTGGACTGCGGTGGCTTCAGCACCGCTTTTTCCGGGCCGTCCGTGGACTCTCACCACACCACTGTCCCCCTACGATTTGAGTAAGGCCCACATCTCCTTCCGTCAGCGGCAGGCTACAACGCCGGGTTGCGCGGGAACTTCACCAGTGGCAGCCGCGCCCCGCGATGAAGGCTGCGGTCGGCACGCGTCGGCTCCGGCGGCAGGAAGATTCCACCCAACGCCCCCGCCGCCGAAGCCGCTACCAAGTCGTCCTGATCAATGCCATCACCGCTCACGCCCACCGCGCCGATGAGCACGCCGCCGCGATAGAGGGGCATGGAGCCGGCGAAGATGGTCATGCCGTTCGGGAGGTTCGGATTGACCGGCGCGCCGGTCGTGAAGCTCGCGCCGTTGAGCGGATTCACCACGGCCACGGGCGCGGGGATGATGATGGAGTAACGTTCTTGCAGCCCTAGGAAGATGCCCGGCGTCGTGCCCGCAAGGCCCGGCGGGTAAGTGCCTTGCGCCATGAACCCCACCGTGCGCGCCGAGAACGCCCGCGTGTCGCTGCTGAAGAACACCGCCGTGCGCGCCTTCTGCACCGCCACGTCCCAACTGAACCGCGTCGAGTCCGGTGAGGTGCAGAACGTGCCGAGCACAACGGGCGCGGTGCCAGCGGCGTTCGGGTTGCTCACCACCGAGATGAAGCACTGCATCGGCAAACCACGCGGCAGCCGGATGCCCGCACGCGTGGTGCGGGCGCGGTTCGCACCAGCGGTGAGAATGGCGGTGACTTCCGCCGCCGAGAGTCGGGCTTGGCTGCTGATGGGGCCAACGGCGGGGTCGGCCTGAATGGGTTGGCGCAATTCCCCGGTCACGCCGCCCAGCGTCATCGCCGGATACACCGCACCGGGACTCGCAATCACTGCATACGGCGGCACCACCACGCCGGCCGCCGGCACCGCCGGAGTCACCCCGAGCGAAGTCGTGCTCGCCACGTAAGGCAGCGCAATGCCGTCAATGAACACCTTCGTGCCGAGAATCCGCGCCGCCGGCCCGAAGCCTGTCTGCCCCGCGAGTGCAACGTCCTCGTCGGTCTTCGCAGCAAGGGTCGAGGCCGGGGAAATGTTCAGCGGCTCGTCATCGCCATCCCCCGCCACGCCGATGCCGCCGACGAGCAGCCCGCCCTTGTAGAGCGGCAGCCCGCCCGCCACGCCGACCAGCCCGCCGCTCACCGGCGTGGGCACGGCGACGAGCGCGTTGCCCGGCGTCGCGCTCTGCACGATGACGCTGCCGGGGCCTTTGAACTTGTTGATGTCGGAGAACGGAAGCTGGCTGAAGTTCACGCCCACCAGCGGGCCAGGCGGCCTATTGAGCACCCCCGGCGGAAAGTTCTGCTGCACAATCATCGCCGCCGTGCGCGTGGTGAACGCGTGCTGATGGCTGCTCAAGAATGCCCCCGTGCCCGCCTTGCAAATGGCCAGTCCGACGAGGTTGGTGAACGCGCTGGTCGTCGGGGTGGTCCCGCGCACACTCCACGCCCCGAGCACGAAGCCCTCGCGGTCGGTGACGGCGATGACGGAGTTGGTCGAGACCGCGCCCGCCCGCGAAACCGCCTGCGCGAGAATCAAGTTCACGTCTGCCACGCTCAACTGCGCGCGCGCGGTCAGCGCGGACAAGAAGAGGGCAAAAATGAGGGGGGCTAATTTCAAGCGCGGGAAGTTGTGGAAAAACCCGCGCCCAGCGGCAAGCAAATTGACGGAAATTTTCCGCTGCTTTACACGCACGGGCTTGCAATACGGCCGCTGCCTCGCGTCTCATTGGCGCGGATGCCGCCGTCGTTTCAGAGCCAGAAGTTCCCGCTCCTGCGCGGGTTGCTTCGGTCCGCCGTGCCCGGCGTGGCGGTGAGCCTCGCGTGCGTGTCCGGACACGCAGCAGAGCCGGTCAAGCCAGCCACGCTCCTGCTTCAGCACACGCCCACCACCCGCCCGGTAGGGCGAGACTCCGTCGAGCCCCAGATCGAGCGCAGCGAGGCGAGCGCAGCGAGCATCCGGGGCGAAGTCACAACCAGCCAAGCGCCGCTCTCACCCTTCGAGCAATCCATCCGCGAGCGCGACCGGCTCAAGCCACTCCAGGAAATCACCTCCGGCCCGCCCCCGCTGGCTCCGAGCATCTTCAGCCCGGAGCCGGACAAAAACTTTCTCCCGTTCCCACCGTCGCTGCTGTTCTCGCCCATCGAGACCAAGTTCGTCCCGCGCGTCACGTTGAGCAGCGGCCCGCCGCCCGCCGCACCGGACAAGTTCACTCCCGACCCGCGCACGGGGCCGACCGCGCTGTTCGCTTTCGTGGAAGAGGTCTTGGGTATGACGCTCAAAGTCACGCGCACCGCGCAGCCCGCGCCGAAGACACCCGCGCAGTTCAATCCCGACCCGGGCGTGAAAAACGTGAAGCCCGTCGAGGAACCGTTCTTCAAGCCCGAGTTCACGCTCGGCCCCGCGTTCGGCTCCGAGCCGGTGCCCGCGCCGCTTGCGTTGCCGCGCGTGCCGTTGCGCGACACCGAGGTCGTCGCCGTGCCGCCGCGCGCGCCGAGTGGGTTTGGCTCGGAGCCGGTGCCCTTCGCCTTGCCGCGTGCGTCCATCCGCACACTCACGGTGGAGCCGCAGGCGGCGGAGTCGAAGGCGAAGTATGGCTTGGATAAACTTCCCCGCGCGCTGGACCTGCCGCGCGTGAACACTCGTCGCAACCTCCCCTTCCACCCGCACTTCGAGAGTAGCGGCATCGCGCGCGACACCGACGTGGCCTTGCCGCCGAACACCGAGTCCGCCAACGACCGCTGGCGCACCGGCTTCCTCCCGTGGAAGCGCTACGCTAACGGCAGCGGCGAAGACCCGTTCTACTATAACGAACCGCGCCTGTGGCACCCGTATTACCAGAGCGTGCTCAAGGGCGACCTGCCCGTCATCGGCCAAGACATCTTCCTGAACGTCACGGTCAACAACTCCACGGATTTCAGCGGCCAGGTCGTGCCCACGCCCAGCGGCGGTAGCGCGGCCCGGCCGGGGGCTTACGAGTTCTTCGGTCGCGGCGAGGCGCTGTCGGTGCAGAACAACATGGCGTTCGCGGTGGAGTTGTTTCGTGGCGAGACGGTGTTCAAGCCCGTCGAGTGGGCCATCAAGCTCACGCCGGTTTACAACATCAACTACCTCCACGTTCAGGAGACCGGCGGCGTCTCCCCCGACCCGCGCGGGTTCCTCAACGGCGGGCCGGGCAACAACTTGCCCAATCCCAGCAACGCCTTCGTCACGACTCCCGCCGACATCAACACGCTGCTCAACGGCCAACTCACCTCCGCCGACAGCCTCGCCGGCCGCCGCTCGACGGTGCGCACGAAGGACTACTGGGCGCTCCAGGAAGCCTTCATTGAGCTGCACCTGCGCGACCTCACGGACAGCTACGACTTCATCGCCATCAAGGGCGGCAACCAGACGTTCAGCTCCGACTTCCGCGGCTTCCTCTTCAACGACACGAACCTCGGCGGTCGCCTCTTCGGCAACTACGCGAACAACCGGCTGCAATACAACGCGACCGTGTTCGACATGCGCGAGAAGGACACGAACTCGGGGCTGAACACCTTCGAGCAGCGCAACCAGCGAGTGGTCATCGCCAACGCCTATTTGCAGGACACCTTCTTCAAGGGCTACACCACGACGTGGAGCTTCCACGCGAACCTCGACGACGCCGACATCCACTACGACCGCAACGGCGGCATCGTCCGGCCCACGCCCATCGGCACGGTGCGCCCGCACGACGTGCGCGCCTACTACCTCGGCGTCGGCGGCGATGGCCACATCGGGCGCTGGAACGTGTCGCACCAGTTCTACCAAGCCTTCGGTAGTGACGACTTCAACGGCCTCGCGGGCCAGCCGGTGAACATCAACGCGCAGTTCGCCGCGCTCGAACTCAGTTACGACCGCGACTGGGTGCGCTACAAGGCGTCCTTCGTTTACGCGAGCGGCGACAGCAAGGCCGATGACGGCAAGGCAACGGGCTTCGACACGATTCTCGACAATCCGAACTTCGTCGGTGGGCCGTTCAGCTACTACGTGCGACAGGGTTTCAACTTTGGCGGGACAGCGGTGGGCTTGAAGCAGGGCGGCTCGCTCGTGCCGAACTTGCGCACGAGTAAAGCGCAGGGCCAGGCGAACTTCGTGAACCCCGGCATCTACCTTTGGGGCCTCGGCACGGACCTCGACGTGACGCCGAAGCTGAAGACCTTCCTGAACTTGAACTACATCCGCTTCGCCGAGACCGACCCGCTCCGCACCGCGCTGCTGACGGACAAGATTGACCGCGAGCTCGGTCTCGACCTGAGCCTCGGCCTTCAGTATCGGCCCTTCTTGACGGACAACGTGATTCTCTCCGCCGGCTGGGGCGTGCTGCTGCCGGGCCGTGGCTACAAAGACATTTACCGTCGCAGCACGGACCCGGTGACCGGCCTCGAAGACACCTCGCGCACCGGCAAGGCGGATGACTTTCTCTACAGCGGATTGATAGCGTTGACCCTGACTTACTGAGGACATGAAAGCGCCAAGCTCCAAGCTCCAAATCCAAAAGAAGCTCCAATGGCCAAGCGCCATCGGAGCGGTGGTTGCGCCGGCGCACTTCGACTCCCTCTCCCTTCGTCGGATGAGGGGAGAGGGCCGGGGTGAGGGGTTGTGTGCGTCGGCGTTGGTGGCCCCACCCCTCATCCGGCCTGCGGCCACCTTCTCGCCTCCTCCGAGGAAGGGAGAAGGCGTGCTGTCGGACGCTACGGCAGCGCGCGCCCTCGCCTTGGTGATTGGAGCTTGGAGCTTCTTTTGGATTTGGAGCTTGGACCTTGGAGCTTCGCCGGCTTTCGGCCCCGCGATTTCTGTCCCAATCGATTTGCCGCGCGACTCGACGCGCCAGCTCCCCGCCCCGAACCTGATTGACCAATCCCGCGAAGACGCGTCGCGCAAGTCCCGCGGCTGCCTCGAATGCCACGTCGGCACCGACGAGCACACGATGCACAAGTCGCCCAACGTAGTGCTGGGCTGCACGGATTGCCACGGCGGCAACGCCACGCCCGGCCTGCTCATGCGCAAGGCCCACGTCGCCCCGCGTCACGCCGAGTGGTGGCCCGGCTCGGCGAACCCGAACAACTCCACCATCTTGCTCAACCAGGAGTCGCCCGAGTTCATTCAGTTCGTGAACCCCGGCGACCTGCGCGTCGCGGACAAAGCCTGCGGCACCTGTCACAAGCAGGAGGTCGCGAGCGTCGGCCACTCGATGATGCGCCACGGCGCGATGCTCTGGGGCGCGGCGCTCTACAACAACGGTGCCATCCCGCAGAAAACGCCGCACTACGGCCAAGCCCACGCCGCCGATGGCACCGCGCTTCGCCTCGTGAACCCCACGCCCGTCACGCCCGAAGACACGAAACGTTACGGCGTCTTGCCCTACCTCGACCCGCTGCCGCGCTTCGCCATCGGCCAGCCGAGCAACATTCTCCGCATCTTCGAGAAGGGCGGCGAGAAGCAGAACCAGCTCGGCATCCCGAACGCCGTCGAACCGCCCGGCAAACCCGCCCGCCGCCTCAGCGAGCGCGGCCTCGGCACGTTGAACCGCATTGACCCGGTCTATCTCAACTTGCAGAAGACCCGCCTGCACGACCCGTTGCTCGACTTCATGGGCAGCAACAATCATCCCGGCGACTACCGCTCCTCCGGCTGTTCCGCCTGCCACGTCATCTACGCGAATGACCGTTCGCCCGTGAACTCCGGCTGGTATTCCAAGTATGGCCATCAGGGCCTTTCCTTCACTGGCGACTCCGCGATTCGCAAGGACGAGCGCGGCCATCCCATCAAGCACGAGTTCACCCGCAGCATCCCGACGAGCCAGTGCATGAACTGCCATATGCATCAGGGCAACCTCTTCGTGAACCCGTTCCTCGGCTACACGTGGTGGGACCAGGAGAGCGACGGCGAGCTCATGTATCCGCACCCCGGCAACCCGCTCGCGAACGACAAGCACTTCCTCGGCAACCGCAAGCCGGAGGAATTTCAGAAGCAGCGCAACCCCACTGAGGAGCAACTCACGCACGCCATCGCGAAGAATCCCGAGGCCGCCGCCGCGCGCGGCCTGTGGGGCGACCTCGACTTCCTCGAAAAAGTCGCCGAGCTGAACCCGCGTATGAAGCACACGCAGTTCGCGGACTACCACGGCCACGGCTGGGTCTTCCGCGCGGTGTTCAAGAAAGACAAGTCCGGCAACCTGCTCACGCTCGACGACCAGAAGATTCCGCACGACGACGCGCACAAGTTCGAGAAGGCGGTTCACTTGAAGGACATTCACCTCGCGAAGGGCATGCACTGCGCCGACTGCCATTTCCTCACCGACTCACACGGCGATGGCAACCTCTACGGCGAGCCGCGAGCCGCGACTTCGGTCGAGTGCATTGACTGCCACGGCACGGTCAGCGCGCGCCCGTCGCTCGTCACGAGCGGCAACGGCGGGCGCTTCAGCAACGGCGGCAAGGGCGTGAACATCGCGGCCACCAGCACGCCGTGGGGCCCGCGCTTCGTGTGGGAGGGCAAGCGGCTCTTCCAGCGCAGCAACCTCTCGCCCGACGTGCGCTGGGAAATCCCACAGACGCTGGACACGATTGACCCGCAGCATTCCCGCTACAACGCGAAGGCCCGCTACGCGAAAACACTGCGCCGCGACGGCCAGACTTGGGGCGACGTGCCCGAGGCCGCGAAGTGCGCGCAGGCTCTCGCGCACGACAACTCGAACCTCACCTGCCAGGTCTGCCACAGCTCGTGGGCGACGAGCTGCTTCGGCTGCCACTTGCCGATGCGCGCGAACCAGCGCGTGCCGCTAAACAAGTTCGAGGGTATGACCACGCGCAACTTCACCGGCTACAACCCGCAGGTCGTCCGCGACGACGTCTTCCAGCTCGGCGTGGACGCGAGCTACAAGAGCAACCGCGTCGCCGTGCTGCGTTCCTCCAGCGCCATCATCGTCGGCTCGCAAAACAGCAACCGCGAGTGGGTCTATTCGCAACAGCAGACCGTTAGCGCCGAGGGCTACAGCGGTCAGGCCTACAACCCGCACTTCCCGCACACCACCAGCGGCGTCGGCACCACGAAGGGCTGCACCGACTGCCACCTCGCCGCCGACAACAGCAACAACGCGTGGATGACTTCACTCCTGGGCTTCGGCACGGGAACGGTGAACTTCTTCGGTCGCTACGCGTGGGTCGGCGCGGGCAAGGACGGCCTCTACGGCGTCGTTTGGACCGAACAAGAAGAGCCGCAAGCCGCCATCGGCAGCCACCTGCATCGCCTCGCTTACCCGGACAACTTCAAGCGCCACGTCGAGACGAACAAATCCATCTTGCCCGCGAAACAGGACGGCAACGACCTCGCCCATCACCATCACGCGAAGGAGATTTTGGACCTGACCTTGCGCGGCGAATACCTCTACACCGCGAACGGCGCAGACGGCTTCGAGGTCTTCGACGTCGCGAACATCGACCAGAAGGGTTTCAGCGAACGCATCCTCACCGCGCCCGTCTCGCCGCTCGGCCAGCGCACTTACATCCGCACCAAGTATGCGACCAGCGTGACGCTACCGAGCACGCTGGGCATTGACCCCACGCGCCAGCGCCTGCCGGAAAACGAGGAGCAGCCCATCAGCCTCATCTACGCGTGGGCCTTCATCACCGACCGCGAGGAAGGCCTCGTGATGACGACCGTCGCGACGCTCGTGGACGGCAACCCGAACAACAACTTCCTCGACAAGGACCTCAAGACCATCCGCTTCAACCCGGACAACAAGCTCGCCGGCGCGATGCACTCGTTCATGGCCGGCACGAACCTCTTCGTCGTCGCGAAGAAAGGTTTGTTCGTCCTCGGCTTGCACAACGACAAGCTCGAAGCGCCAAAGCTCGTCGCGGAGTTGAGCAGCGGCGAGTTCAAGAACCCGCGCGCCGTCAGCGTGCAGTTCCGCTACGCCTACGTGACCGACGACGACGGCTTCAAGGTCGTGGACATCACCGACCCGACCAAGCCCCGTCTCATCCCCGGCGCGACGGTGCCGCTCAAGAACGCCCAGCGCTTCTACCATGCGCGCACCTTTGCCTACGTCGCGAACGGCGCGGAGGGCCTCGCGTTCATTGACATCAGCAACCCCGAGAAGCCGCGCCTCGAACGCATGTTCAACGCCGACGGCAAGCTCAACGACACGCGCGCCGTGCAAATCGGCTCCGTGAACGCCTCGATGTTCGCCCTCGTCGCAGACGGCAAGAACGGCCTGCGTGTGCTCCAGATGATTTCGCCCGAGAACGTCCCGACGCACATGGGCTTCAGCCCTGCGCCCAGTCCGAAGCTCATCGCCACCTACCCCACGCACGGCCTCGCCGTCGCCGTCTCGCGTGGCCTCGACCGCGACCGCGTGGTGGACGAGACCGGCAACCAGACCGTCGTCTTCGGTCGTCGCGGTTCCCGTCCCTTCACCATGGACGAGATGCAGAAATTCTTCCGCCACTTCGCCGGCCCCACCCCCAGCGACCTGAAATCCAAGCGCACCGGCCCGCTCTACAAGGTGGAGGAAGTCACAATGAAGAATGGTGAGTTACTCACCCATTCCGGCGCGAAGCTGAAGCAGCCGAGCGCCTTCAAGGCCGAGCCAGAGCCGCAGCCCGCGCGCCCGAGCAACGACCGGTTGGTGAGAAGGGGACAATGAGCCAGTTCATCCAAAACGGTAGTCGCGCCAAGGCTCGCACTGAGCACCGCCACCCCTATGGAGTGCGGTGGCTAGCGAAGCGCGACGCCGCTTTCGCCTCCAAACGCGCGTCGTATACTCACGCCGATCTGGCGCCGAACGCGCAAATGGAGCACGGACGCCCACGTCCGTGTAAGTTTGCTGCGGACGTGGGCGTCCGCGCTCCAAGGCCGCTGCGCTCTGGCGCCGCACTCCATATCGCGCTACTGCTCCTCCTCACCCTCTCCCTCTCCGCCCAAGACTCCGTCCACACGCTGGCCGGCCTGCCGGAAACTCCCGGCTCCCTCGACGGCACCAACACCACCGCACGCTTCAACGACCCCGCCGGTATCGCCATTGCCGCTGACGGCACCATCTTCGTCGCCGACAACCAAAACCACGCCCTCCGCCGCATCGGCACGAACGGCGTCGTGATCACGCTCGCCGGCTTGCTCGGCACTCCCGGTTCTGCGGACGGCGCGGGGACCACCGCGCGCTTCGACAGCCCCACCGGCCTTGCCCTCGGCCCGGACCGCACGCTCTACGTTTCTGACACGGGTAACCACACCATCCGCCGCGTGGCCCCGAACGGCGTTGTCACGACCCTGGCTGGCTCTGCGGGCAACGCCGATTACGCCGATGGCTCCGCGTCCATCGCACGCTTCAACCAACCCCTCGGCCTCGCCATCGCCGCCGACGGCACCGTGTTCGTCGCTGACAGCGGCAACCATCTCATCCGCGTCATCGCCACGAACGGCACCGTCTCAGTTCTCGCCGGAAATCCGGAGACCTTCGGCTCCGCCGACGGCACAGGCACGAACGCCTTTTTCAACTGCCCCGTCGGCCTCGCGCTCGCAGCGGACGGCTCGCTCTTCGTCTCGGACGCGAACAACTTCACCCTCCGCCGGGTCACCGCCGCCGGTGTCGTCACCACCATCGCCGGTGCGGCAGGCCAAGACGGCTCCGCTGACGGCCCCGCCGCCACCGCCCGTTTCGGCAAGCCAGCGGAGCTCGCGCTCTCCCCGAACGGCACCCTCTACATCGCCGACGCCGCGCACCACACCATCCGCCGCCTCACGCCAGACGGCCGCGTGAGCACCATCGCCGGACTCGTCGGCGCGGACGGCGCGGCGGACGGCGCGAACGGGCTCGCGCGCTTCTTCAACCCCTATGGCCTCGCCATCGCCGCGCGCGGGCACCTCGTCGTCGCGGACACCTACAACCAAACCGTGCGCGAGCTGCTCGCGCCGTTCACCGTTGGCGTCAGTCCGAGCGGCAGTGCCCGCGTTATCTCGTGGGATGCCGTCGTGGGGCGCAGTTACCAAGTGCAGTTCAAGGACGGCTTGGCGTCGGTTTGGCAGAATCTGGGAGGCACGGTCTCCGCCACGGCGCTGACCGCGTCGCAAGCCGATGCTTCCCCGGCCAGCCTGCGCTTCTACCGTGTCCTGCGCGCCGACTGACCCGGTAGGGTGAGACTCCGTCGAACCCCATTTACCAACGCAGGAGGCGCGAGCGCAGCGAGTTTCTTGGTCCACGCGTGCCCGTCCTCGAGATGCTTGTTTCACGCGCCTCGCCTCGCTCGAAATGGGTTCGAGGGAGTCTCATCTTACCGTTTTTGCAAACGGCGGTCACAGACCGCCGCTCCCGACCCAAGCGCAGGCTAAAGCCTGCGACTACGATGGGGACGGGAAACGCTTTGCCTCCCAATCGCCCACCACATTATCCTCGCCGGACTTGAAACTATGAAAGTCAACCTCGCCTACGGCCAAGGCCACTTGCCGGTCGAATTCCCCGACACCCGCACCACCGTCATCGAGCCGGCGCACAATCCCGCGCTCGCCGACGAGAAGGCCGCGCTGCTCGCCGCGCTGGACAACCCCATCGGCGCGAAACCCTTGCGCGAGTGGCTCACGCCGGACGCGAAGGTGTGCGTCAACTTCACCGACATCACCCGCGCCACACCGAACCACCGCATCATCCCGTGGGTGCTGGAATACTTGGCGAAGCACGGCGTCGCCCGCGACCAGATCACCCTGCTCAACCAGACCGGCACGCACCGCCCGAACACCAAGGCCGAGTTGGAGAAGATGCTCACGCCCGAGGTCGTGGCGAACTACCGCGTCATTAACCACGAGTGCGAGCATGACGCGGACATGGTGCAGTTCGGCACCACGCGCACCGGTGCGCCCGCGCTCATCAACCGGCATTGCGCCCACGCGGACGTGCGCATCATCACCGGGTTCATCGAGCCGCATTTCTTCGCGGGCTTCAGCGGCGGGCCGAAGGGCATCGCGCCGGGCGTCGCGGGCTTGCAGACGGTCATGAGCAACCACGGCGCGCACAACATCGGCGACCCGCGCGCGGCTTTCGGCATCACGGATGGCAACCCGTTGTGGGAGGAGTTGCTCGACATCGCCCTGCGCGTCGGCCCGAGCTTCCTGCTCAACGTCACGCTCAACGAGACCAAGCAGATCACCAACGTCTTCGCCGGCGACATGCAGGCCGCGCACAAGACGGGTTACGAATACGTCCGCAAGTCCGCGATGCAGCGGGTGAAGGAGCCGTTCGACATCGTGGTGACGACGAACAGCGGCTACCCGCTGGACATGAACCTCTATCAGGGCGTGAAAGGCATGAGCGCCGCCGCGCGCATCGTGCGGCCCGGCGGCCTGATCATCCTCGCCTGCGAGTGCAGCGAGGGCGTCCCGGCCAACAGCCCGCTCGACAAGCTCCTGCGCAGCGCGGCCAGCTCGGAGGAAATCCTCGCCATGCTCGCCACGCCCGGCTTCGTGAAGCCCGAGCAGTGGCAGGCGCAAATCCAGGCGCTCATCCAGCGCAAGGCGGAGGTGCTGGTTTACAGCAAGCTCTCGGATGAAGTGCTGTCGTCTGCGCACCTGAAGCCGTGTCGTGACATCGGGGCGGAAGTCGCCGCGCGACTGGCGTCGCTCGGCCCAGAAGCCCGCGTCGCCGTGTTGCCGCAAGGACCACTGACGATTCCGTATCTGGCGTGAGCCCTCCCAGTAGGTCAGCGCGTCTCGCCTGACTTCTGTTCGGTAGAGCCGCTTGAGCGGGAATTGAAAGTGCGAAGGACAGGCGGGACGCGCTGTCCTACTTCACTTCTTCACCAGCCAAACATTCCGGTAGAACACCGGGTTGCCGTGGCCTTGGAGCTGGATGGCGCCGCCGGTCGGGTCTTCCTTCTTGCCGCCGCCGGTGGGGCCGGTGATCTCCACGTTGTCGTGGATGAGCACGTTGTTGTGCTTCACGGTGATGACGGCGTTCTTCGTCTTCTTGCCTTCGCCGTCGAACTTCGCGGCGGTGAAATCAATGTCATAGGACTGCCACACGAGGGGCGGGAAACACATGTTCACGCTCGGCTCGGTCTTCGAGTAGATGCCGCCGCACTCGTTGTTCAGCCCCTTGAGGCCGAAGCTGTCCAGCACCTGCACCTCGTAGCGGTCCTGCATATAGACGCCGCTGTTCGCCCGGCCTTGGCCGCGACCGAGCGGCTTGAAGGGCAGGATGAACTCAACGTGCAACGTGTAGTTCTGGAAATCCGCCTGCTTCGTCTTGCTGCCGGAGGCGAGGAGCTTGCGGCCCAACTCGTCGAAGTGCCCGCCGGCGAAGGCATCGCAGTTCGAGCCATCGAAGAGCACCACTGCGCCTGCCGGGGCCTTCGCGCCGAGCGTGGGGCTTTGGCGGAGCACGCGCTTCATCGCGAACTTCCCGCGCCCGCCCTCACCGGTGAGCGCATCCTTGGTGAGCGACGCCTTCCAAGCCTCCTTCTCGAACGCGACCTTCTCGCCCTCGCGCTTCGCCTCGATTTCAATCTTAGGCGACTTGTCCCAGCCCGCGCCCGGCAGGCCGCCGTTGTGGAAGACCACGCGGAACGTGTCGTTGCCGAGCGCGATGACTTGTGCACCGAGCTTGTCGCCGGCGAACTCGCCTTGCAGGTCATAGTCCGGCCCGGCGGCGCGGGCATCGCCCTCCGTGAGGAAGGTGCCGGGTTCAGGCTTCGCGTCGGCGGCGAGGCCGAGCGTGGCGGCGGCGAGGAGTGCGGTGAGGAGGAGCGGGAGTTTCATGGTGTTGGTTTGCTCAAAAGGAAAGCGTGGGCAAAACTGCCCGCGCTACTGGTTGAGGGTTGAGATTACTTCGCGGCGAGGGCGGCCTCGATGGCCTTCACGACTTCCGGCGCGTCGGGGGCCGTGCGTGGCTCGAAGCGGGCGATGACCTTGCCATCGCGGCCGACGAGGAACTTGCCGAAGTTCCAGCCGATGTCCTTGCCGCCCTCGCCGATGAGCGTCTTGTAAAGGGGGTGACGGTTCGCGCCGTTGACCTCCAGCTTGTCGAACATCGGAAACGTCACGTTGAACTTCGAGGTGCAGAACTTGAGGATGTCTTCGTTGGTGCCCGGCTCCTGACCACCGAATTGGTTGCACGGGAAGCCGGCGACGACGAGTCCTTGGGCCTTGTGTTTCTGGTAGGTGGCTTCGAGCGCGTCGTATTGCTTGGTGAGGCCGCACTTGGAGGCGACGTTGACGACGAGGATGACCTTGCCGGAGAAAGCCTTGAGCGAGGTGTCCTTGCCTTTGATGTCCTTGACGGGCGCGTCATAGACGGACGCGGCGGTGAGTGCGGAGGCGGTGAGCATGAGTGTGGCGAGCAGGGCAGTGAGTTTCATTTTCAAGTGTGTTGGTTCAACGAACGAGCTACCGACGAGGCGACCGGGGCGAGGATTCAGGCGAGGAATCATCGCTCTGGTGGTCGCGACTTCCGCCTGACGGATGGGCATGGGCATGTCGTCCGGAAGATTCTGGCGTGAAGGAAGGCGAGCTTCAGCAAGCTCCGCCCAATGCAGCGGACTACGCGATACGGTCGTATGTGCCGTGCGAGCCAATCCACCACCAAAGCAAACCCTCGGGATGATCCTTGGCCAGCGCGCGGTAGTGGAGTCCCACGCGCACCGACCAAAACGCGCCCACCTTCTTGAGCCGGAGTGACGAGTGGCGTGGATCAGTCTTGAGCAGTTGGAAGTTCTTGTCGGCCAACTTCTGGACGGCCTCCGGCAACTGCCGGTAGTGGAACCAGAACTCTGAAGTCGTGAAGTGCTTCAAAGCGGCTTGCAGCTTCCGGCCTCGAACTCGGCTTCGGCACGCTGGCCGGCGGCGGCGAAACGCCCGGCAAGGCTGTCTGCCTCAATCTGGCGGTCCCACTGGTCGGCGAGATACTCCTCGAACCACTTGGAAAACCGGGACAATTCGTCAGCCGGGAGGCGCGCAACTTCGGATTCGATTTCTTGGACGCTCATCACCGCAAGTTAGCGGAGGAAGGGCGCAGGGGCAATCTTCGATTCAAGGCAAGCGCGCGGTGGCCGCGACTTCCACCTGACGGACATGGATACTGGTGCGAAGTGGAGGCGAGGACTAACGACCCAGGCGAGGTGCATGGTTATGGTTAAAACACCTTGAACAAGCCTCCTCCGCATATAGGGCACCCTCCTTGGAATTTGCTTGGGCTTGGGAGCGGCGACCTCATAGCTAGTAAACACCGACGACAGAAACTTCCGCAGCCCTTTCGACGACACCAATAACGTGTCAGAAGCTGAGGCCCATTGCACTGGTCGCAACGTTTACCACTCCTGGGCACGGGGAGGTCGGGAACATTGGCTGCGGGTTCCGGTGCATTGGTCAGGTGTCGGAAAAAGCGCTGGAAAATGGACGGCGGTGAGGGCGGAGCGATAGGCTGTAGTTGCCCAATAATGGCGAGTTCCCCTATGGGCCTCCACTCGCTAAGGCCGTCCGTCCAATACGGCTCGCGCATCGTTGATGCGACCCTCCCAATAGAGTTCCCATAATTGGGCAATCTTGAGCGGTTCCGAAAGCTCTCCGCCGATGCGCAGGAAGTAATCGAGCGTTAGCCGTTCGATCGAGCGAACCTTGCGGGCCCTCGAGACTTCCGAGGCTTTCTTTTTTGGGTATTCGGGGAACTTAGTGGGTAGAAACCCGAGAAAGCAGCTTTTAGAGGGGAAAACAGGCGGGGTTGTTCTCCGGCGTTGCACGGAACCCGTTGGGTTGAGGGGCCGCCTGAAAACCTCTCCGTTCGAGCCCTTACCGTG
>CALQJI020000091.1 GCA_943330855.2 Klebsiella pneumoniae | reverse complement strand
TTTGCTGGAGTTATACGCCTCCTGGCGGGGCTTTTAGCGGTCGGGAGGCTTGCGGCGACCCGCGTAGAATCGGCCTGCGGACCGGCGTTATACGCTCGGCACGCGTCGTTCTCGTCGCTATTTTCAGCGCATGTCATGGACACCGTTGGCCACGCCTGAGTCGATAACCACCGGAGTTAGGCGGTTTGCTTTATCTGCCAATCCGAGTTGGCCAAAATCGTTTAGGCCGGTTCCGAGCAATGAATTGTCATTCTTGATGATCAGCGTGTGGAAGCTCCCAGCGGCGACGGAACGCACGTTCGTGGCAATTTGAACCGCGGCGTAGCGGTTGTTAGTTGTGCCATCGCCAATCTGGCCGTATCGGTTGTCTCCTACTCCCCATAAACTCCCATCCATCTTCAGGAACATACTGTGTTTCTCACCTGCAGAAACTGAAACAACGTTGGAAGCAATTAGTATGGGCGTTAATTGATTGTTGGTTGAGCTGACGCCGAGTTGGCCACTATCGCATGCGCCCATGCCCCACAATGTGTTGTCGGTTTTGACGAAAAGAGTGTGTTTTGCGCCAGTTGCGACCGTGAGAACGTTGCTTCTCAGCAAGAGAGGCAATTCAATAGAAACCGTTGTGCCGTCACCAAGCTGGCCAAAGCTGTTGTCGCCAGAAACCCATAACGCCCCTACTTGGGCCGGGGTTTGAACTATGCAAGCCACCAGAAACAGGGCCATCAGCAGCGGACGTTTCAGCAGGCCAGCAGAAAAGGGGGCGCCCACCAGGCCTCGGGCCCCTGCAGAGATGGGTGGTTTGGAGTGTGTCAGTGTCGAGTCTTTCATGAGTTGTGGTGGTGCGGGGCAATCGGTTGCTGGCATTTGCGTGTTTTTGGCTTTGTCCATTCATCTCTGCGAGGGATTTTTGATTTACATAATGGATGGGCCAACGCTCTTGCTTCAGATCCGGCGTATTGATTCCCAAGAGATGACTTGGATGGGTTTGCGGTTTACTGGTGCGATGACGTGCATGAGGTCCCGGTCGGCCAGCACGCGCTGGTAGAGGACGTTGTCGGGCACCACGAGCACTTGTAATTGGTCGCCCGGCTTTACCGGCACCCACCGCGCCCCCGCAATGTCTGGGTGCGCGGGGTGACTTTCCGGCTTCGCGATCACTAACCGCCATTCCTGCTCCTCGGCATAGTCCAGCGCCTTGGGCTTGGCGTAGGCCATCTGCAGCAGCGGATCCACCGGCGGGGCGCTGCGCCGGGCGCGCTTCGGCTGCGGTTCGCTCGTTTTCTTGGCGGCTGGTTCCGGCACGGCATATTCGATGCGCTTGTAGAAGTGGCGCAGATATTCGAAGTCCTGGAGCGGCCTCCGTGCGGCAGGGTCTTTCTGCAGCCAGGCGCGCAAACGGAGCAGGCGCTGGACGTTGAGGTCAGTCTTGCCGCCTCGGAGGTAGGCCACCGGCCGGCCGCCCAGCTTCAGGATGGCGCGCTTGGTAAAACCAAAGCCCAGCCGCCCATAGCGGCGGCAGTGGGTCTCCGCGTTTGTCAGGCTGATTTGCGTGAGGCAGATGCAGGGCAACTCGATGCTCATCTGGGAGTCCCCTTTGCCCCCAAGGGTCTCCGTGGGCAAGGTGGCGAGCAGTCCTTTCTGCGGGTGTAAGGCATCCCGGATGCGTTCAAAATACCAGTTCCGCTGTGCGACGGTGAGGGGCTTGAGGGTGAACGGGTTCAGCTTTTCCGATTTCTTGTCGCCCGCTGGCAAGCCCGCCGTCTCGACGGACCGCCCCACCCAGCGGTAGAGCAGTTTATAGTGGAGTGTTGGTTCTGGCATGGGCAGTAGTGATAGTGTTCAGCGGCCGTTCTCCCTCACCCCGGCCCGCTCCCCGCATCCGAGGAAGGGCGAGGCAGAGTTGCAAGCAGCGGTGTCGGCGGGTGCTCATGGCAGCCCAAGCTCCTTCTTGGCCTGCGCCCATGGAATGCGCGGTTGTTTGCCGTTGGCTTTCTTCGCACGCTCGATGGCGCGCGCGTCCACGATATCCTCGACCGTTTCCGATAGTTTGCGCACCAAAGACTTGGCCTGGGCATTTTGAATCCCTGAACTCCGTGCCGACGCATTGCCGACGCAGGCCAACCGCCGGCCAAAACAACGCGCTCGTCTGAGACGGGATTTCAGCGGTGGAAGGCGCATGGCTTTGGGGTTATGTTAGGGGCCACCCTACCGAGCCGGCGCGCAGAAAGTCAAACTTTCAGGGCCGCACACAGCGCAGAGGGGGCAGCTCAGTTTCTTGCATGGCATGGGAGGAACAGTGAATTCGTTGGCCACCAGAGGCCGCACGTTTCCCCCCGCACCCCGGCCCTCTCCCTCCGAGGGAGAGCGCTCCACGCCGGCTCGTGAGGATGTGCGTCCCGTAGTCGCAGGCTGTAGCCTGCGCGTCAGGGAAGGCGCAGATTGACTCGCAACCTGAAGGTTGCGGCTACGAGGACGCGGCCGGCGTGGCTCCCTCTCCCAGCGGGAGCGGGCCGGGGTGCGGGAGAACGGCTACGAATGCAAAACCGGGTTGCAATAAACCGAGCTGCGCCCAGCGCAGGGTTGCAGCCGCCGCCCGCCGGTTTGTATTCTCACCGCATGAAATCCCAAGTTCCCAATCTCAAGTTTCAAATCCCAACGGCTGCGACGGTCAATCTGCTCGGGCTTCGAGCTTGGAGCTGGGTGTTTCTTTGGAGCTTGGCACTGGGGATTTCGAGCCTGTCCGCTGCCGCCCCCGCCAAGCCCAACTTCATCTACATCCTCTGCGACGACCTCGGCTACGGCGACGTGAAGTGCCTGAACCCCCAGGGCAAAATCGCCACGCCCCACCTGGACAAGCTCGCCGCCGGCGGGATGATTTTCACCGACGTTCACTCCAGTTCCTCCGTCTGCACGCCCACGCGCTACGGCCTCATGACGGGGCGTTACAACTGGCGCACCAAGCTCCAGTCCGGCGTCCTCGGCGGCCTCAGCCCGCGCCTCATTGAGCCGGGCCGCCTCACGGTCGCGCAGTTGCTCAAGAACAACGGCTACCACACGGCCGCCATCGGCAAGTGGCACCTCGGCATGGACTGGGTGAAGAAGGAGGGCAAGACCGTCGCCGAGCTGAACATCGAATCCGCCGCCCAAGCCAACAGCGTGGACTACACCCAGCCCATCCAGAACGGCCCCAACGCCGTCGGCTTCGATTACTACTTCGGCATCAGCGCCTCGCTCGACATGGTGCCCTACACGTTCATTGAGAATAACCGCGTGACGAAGCTTCCGACCGTGGAGAAGGACTTTCCGATGTTCCTCGGACGCGAACAAGGCAAGTGCCGCCTCGGCCCTGCCGCGCCGGACTTCGAGGTGGAAGACGTGTTGCCCACGCTCACCACGAAGGCGCTCGGCTACGTGAAATCCCGCGCCGCCGCCGCGAAGGCCGGCCAGCCCTTCTTCCTCTACCTCCCACTCGCCTCGCCGCACACGCCCATCGCGCCGACGAAGGAATGGCAGGGCAAGAGCGGCCTGAACCACTACGCCGACTTCGTCATGCAGACCGACCACGCCATCGGCCAGCTCATGGCG
Organism: Klebsiella pneumoniae; assembly: GCA_943330855.2. Classification (GTDB taxonomy): domain Bacteria; phylum Verrucomicrobiota; class Verrucomicrobiia; order Limisphaerales; family SXTU01; genus SXTU01. The sequence continues at coordinate 18,309 of CALQJI020000091.1, read as the reverse complement.
GAACTCGACCGGCAGGGCTTGGCGGAAAACACCTTGTTCATCGTGACCAGCGACAACGGCTGTTCGCCCCAAGCCGACTTCCCCGGCCTGCTCGCCAAGGGCCACAACCCCAGCGCCGAGTTCCGAGGCCACAAGGCCGACATCTTCGACGGCGGGCATCGCGTTCCCTTCCTCGTCCGTTGGCCCGCGCGTTTGAAGGCCGGCACGCACTCCGACCAACTCCTGTGCCTCACCGACTTCATGGCCACCGCCGCTGACATCATTGGTGCGAAGCTCCCCGCCACCGCCGCCGAGGACAGCGTGAGTTTCCTCCCCGCGTTGCTCGGTAAGGAACAGCACTCCCCGTTGCGCGAAGCCGTCGTCCACCACTCCATCAACGGCTCCTTCGCCATCCGCCAAGGCAACTGGAAGCTCGCCCTCAGCCGCGACTCCGGCGGCTGGAGCGAGCCGCGCCCCGGCACGCCCAAAGCCGCTGACCTCCCGCCCGTCCAGCTCTTCGACCTCGGCAAAGAGCGGGGCGAGCAAACCAACGTGCAAGCCCAGCACCCCGAAGTCGTCGCGCGCATGACGAAGTTACTGGAGAAATACGTCGCCGACGGACGCAGCACGCCCGGCGCCCCGCAGCCGAACGCCGTGCCCATCCAGCTGGTGAAGACCCCCAAGGCCGCCAAGGCGAAGAACAAGTGACCGTCCCCCGAGCTGGCAGCTCAACCCCTCACGGCTTAGGCGTGGCAACCGACGCCGGGCGCTCCGTCCGCGTTTCGAGAAAGCTCTTCAGCTCTTGCGCGGTCTTGCCGCCGAAGCCGGGGACTTCGGCGATCTGCTCGACGGTCGCGAGGCGCAGGCGGTGGATGGAGCCGAACTTTTTCAGGAGCACCTGCTTGCGCACGTCGCCCACGCCGGGGAACTCGTCGAGGAGGCTCTCGGAGATTTTGCGCAGCCGGAGCTGGGCGTTGTAGCTGTTCGCGACGCGGTGGGATTCGTCGCGGACGCGCTGGAGGAGTTTCACCGCCGGGTGGTCGAGGCCGAGGCGCAGCGGGACGCTCTCGCCCGGGCGGTAGATTTCCTCGAACTCCTTCGCCAGGCCGATGACGGCGAGGTGGCCGAGGCCGAGCAGCGCGAGTTCGGCGCACGCGGCGTTGAGCTGACCCTTGCCACCGTCGATAAGGATGAGGTCGGGGAGCGGCGGGCTGGCAGGTGGGAGAGTGGGAGAGTGGGAGAGTGGAATTTCGCCGGCGGATGAGTTCTCACTTTCTCGCTCTCCCACTTTCTCACCTACCACTCCAGTCACGCGCAGCAACCGCGAATAACGCCGCATCACGGCCTCGGCCATGCAGGCGAAGTCGTCTTGGCCGGTGACGGTCTTGATTTTGAAGCGCCGGTAGTTCGTGCGGTCGGGGCGACCGCGCCAGAAGCTCACGAGCGAGGCCACGGCGAAGGTGCCGCTGATGTTCGAGATGTCGAAGCCCTCGATGCGCTGCGGCGGCGCGGCGAGGCCGAGCACCTTCGCCAGTTCCTCCAAGTCGCGCTCCGGATGGATGGACACCGGCAGGGAGTAAGGCACGCGCTCGAACGACTTGGTCTTCTTCGTCGCGCTCTTGATGTCCGCCAGCAGGTCGCGGAGCTGGGCGGCTTGCTCGAAGTCGAGGGCGGCGGCGGCCTTCTTCATCTGCGCCTCCAGTTCGGTGGCCATCTCGTCGCACTGGCCATCGAGGAAGTCGCAGCCGGCGTTGACCTGTATGAGGTATTGCTCGCGCGTGACGTTGCCGATGCACGGCGCGGTGCAGACCTTCATGTGCGCGTAGAGGCAATGCTTGTAGTCGCTGGCGTCGGGATTGAGCGGACGGCAGCCGCGCAGGTTGAACTTGTGGCGGACCAAATTCAGCGTCCGCCGCAGCGCGCCCCCGCTGGCGAAGGGGCCGAAGTAACGCGCGCCGTCGTCAATCCGCAGGCGCGTGAAGGTGAAGCGCGGGATGGGGTCGTTGAGGTTGACCTTGAGCAGCAGGAAGCGCTTGTCGTCGCGGAAAGAGACGTTGTAGCGCGGGTGAAACTCCTTGATGAGCTTGCCTTCGAGCAGCACGGCCTCGGCGTCGGACTTCACGACATGCCAATCGAAATCGTGGATGGCCTCGACGAGGGCGTTGAACTTCAAGTCCCAGCCCATGCGCCGCGAGTTCTGAAAATATTGACTGACGCGCCGGCGCAGGTCGCTGGCCTTGCCCACGTAAACCACCGTGCCGAAGCGGTCCTTGTGCAAATACACGCCGGGCCGGTGGGGCACCTCGGAAAGTTTGCTGCGAATGTGGTCGGTGACGGGCATGGCGGTAGTCGCAGACTTTAGCCTGCGCGTCGTGAACGCTGGAAAAGTAGTGATAGAGGCAGCAGGAAGCAACGCGCCCCGTAGCACCCCGTAGTCGCAGGCTTCAGCCTGCGCTTCAGGCTTTTCCCAGCATTCGCAACCTGAAGGTTGCGACTACGGCCGCGTGGCGGTTTCAGTCGGTTAAAGACTGGCAATGTTCAGCGCGAGGTCTTGCCACGTCTGGCCGAGGACGCCGCGATGCGGCCAGTGTTCCCAATGCGGCACCAAGCCAGCGCGCACTGGATTGCGAAGGATGTAACGAACCTGATGCACGTATTCCGCATGGTCGCGGATGATGCGGTCGTAGAAATCCTTCTGCCACGCGAACGAACCGCCGGCCTTGCGGATGCGGAAGCAGGTCTTCTGCTTGAACTCGGCAACCAACTTGAGCAGGTCGGAGCCGGGGCCGCTGCCTGACACAATCAGGTGCAAGTGGTCGGGCATGAAAACGAACACGCCGACGTGGCCGTGCTGGTTCGTGAACGCCTCATTCAGCGCCGCGATGGCCAAACTGAAGTGTTCCGGCTTGGTGAGTAGTGTAGCGGCGTTGTCCGCACAGATGGTGAAGGCGACGATGACGCGTCCACGGTAGCGCTCAGGTGGCAGGCGATGTTTCTTCTCACGAATGATGTCTTCGGGGAGGAACATGGCGGAAGCCTATGGAAGCGGAACGCGCGTCGCAACTTCGTAGTCGCAGGCTTCAGCCTGCGCTTCAGGCTTTTCCCAGCATTCGCAACCTGAAGGTTGCGACTACGGGGGCTGGGCTTCGCAACCTGAAGGTTGCGACTACGAAGACCACGAAGACTACGAAGCCTGCTCGATGAACGCGTAGCAGAGCAGATGGCAGATGCCCATGTGCGCGTCCTCGGCGCGACCGTAATGGCCGTCGGCGATCACGATGACGTCCTTGGCAATCTCCGCGAGCTTGCCGCGCTTGGCGCCGACGAGGGCGATGGTGTGCAGGCCGTTGGCGTTGGCCCACTCGATGGCTTTCACGCAGTTCGGCGAACTGCCGCTGACGCTCATGGTCAGTGCGATGTCGCCGGGGCGGCCGTAGTTCTGGAGTTGGCCGGCGAAGACATCGGCGTAGGAGTAGTCATTCCCGAGGGCGGTCATCCAGCTCACGTTGTCGTTGAGCGACATGACGCGGAAGCGCTTGCCGAGCTTGTCGGATGCGCCTTTTCCGAGGTCGGTGGCGAAGTGCGAGGCGTTGGCCGCGCTGCCGCCGTTGCCGAAGACGAAAATCTGCCGATCCTCTCGGTGGGCTTGGCGGAGCTTCTCAATGAGTCGCGCCACTGCGTCCGGCGGGATGGAGTCGAGCGCGGCCTTTTGCTTGGCGATGTAGTCGGAAATCCAGTCGTTCATCACGCTCACTGTGGCAAAGCGGGAGCGGGAGCGGCAAACAAATTGGAAGGCTGCTTCCGCCAGCGCGACCGCTAAATCTTCCAGCCCTCGCGATACTTGTGCTGGATGAACTGGTCGGCTTCGGGGCAGCCCTTGGCCTTCAGCGTCTTCGCGTCCCAGATGAGCTTCTTGCCGACGCGGAAGGCGACGTTGCCCAGCAGGCCGGCCTCGGACAGCGGGCCGCCGTAGGCGAAGTCACACTCGGCCTTGCCGCCGGTCTTGATGGCTTGAATCCACTGCTCGTGGTGCCAGTTGTTGCCCTTGGCATCGGGCACGAAGGGCGCGGGCGGCTGGAAGCCGATGAACTTGTCCTCGGGCAGCAGCAGGCGCTGGCCGTAGTTCGCGAGGAGTCGGCCCTTGTCGCCGACGAAGAGCACGCCGCCGCCCTTCCACTTGTCGAGCAGCGGGCCGAGTTCCTGTTCCGGGCGATACTTGCCTTGATACCAGGTGAGCTTCACCGGCGGCTGCTTGCCGCGCGCGGGGTATTCGTAGCGAACCTTGAGGTCAATCGGCACCAACTCCGGGTCTACTGCCGGGCCTTCCGCCTCGATGGTAGAAGGATGCTTCAAGTCCAGCGCCCAGTGCGCGAGGTCGCCGAAGTGGCACCAGAAATCCGCGAGCGTGCCGCCGCCGAAGTGCCAGAAGTGCCGCCAGTGGAACGGCGCGAATTCCGGGCGGTAGCTGACGTATTGCACGGGGCCGAGCCAGAGGTCGTAGTCGAGCGTGGCGGGCGGCGGCGGCGGGTTCGCGACGAGCTTCTTGTCCCCGTAAATCGCGCCGGCCCAGACGTGGACTTCCTTCACCGCGCCGATGGCCCCGCTCTGCACGAGTTCCACCACGCGTCGGTAATTGTTGCCCGGGTGCGAGTGAATCTGGTTGCCCATCTGCGTGATGCGCTTGGTGGCCACCGCCGTGTCGGACATCGCGCGGACTTCGGAAATGGTGCGCGCGAGCGGCTTCTCGCAATACACGTGACGCCCGCTGCGCATCGCCGCCACGGCACAGACGGCGTGCGTGTGGTCGGGCGTGGCGACAACGACAGCGTCAATGTCCTTTTGCTCCAGCATCTTTCGGAAGTCCACGTAGCGCTTGGCCCCAGGGAATTTCTCGCCCGCCTTGGCGAGGTTCGCGGAGTCCACGTCGCAGAGCGCGACGATGTTCTCCCCCTTCACGCCCTCGATGTTGCCCGCCGCGCGACCGGCGGTGCCGATGCAGGCGATGTTGAGCTTGCCGTTCGGCGAGCCTTGGCTGCGGGAGAAATACGGCACGGCCAGCACGCTGGCGGAGGTGGCGAGGAAGCGGCGGCGGTTCAATGATTGGTTCATGCGTTGGGGTTGGAGGGTGTCGGGCGGGGCGGTTATTCAGCGCAACCTTTGCGGAACGGAAATCGCCGAAACCATGCAGTGATTTCCGTCCGGCTTATGCCGTGGCCGGGCCGCATGAGCTGCGTCAAGAAACTGGGAGTCCCCTCCAACCCGTGCCTCGCCGGATTGCTGGGTTGACTCGGAGTGCCCCCCGGCGTATGGGTTTGACCTAGCACAACCAGCCCAACCCACAGCAACAGAACATCTGCATGAAATCATCCCCTTGCTATGAAGTCCGCCCGCGTGTTGCGGCCTTCACCCTCATCGAACTCCTTGTCGTCATCGCCATCATCGCGATTTTGGCAGGGATGCTCTTACCGGCCTTGAGCAAGGCGAAGCAGAAGGCCAGCGCCACGCAGTGCCTCTCGAATCAAAAACAGCTTGGCCTGGGCTGGCTGCTTTATGCGGGCGATTTCGACGAGAAGTGCGTGAGCAACCCCGGCTGGGGCGGCTTCGCCGGACCGGGTCAAAATCCCGCCCCCGCTGCGGATGGTAACTACTACACAGCTTGGGCCGTCGGCTACGCGAAGGACCAAACCGATGCCGCCAATGAAACCCATGTGACCAAAGCACTGCTGGGTAAATACACTGGTCAAACCTACAAGGTTTTCGCCTGTGCCAAGCCGGACAAAGCCCCAGGCACGGCCACAGTCGTCTTTTCCAAGTATGTCCGAAACTTCTCCATGCCCCAGTCGACGGGATTCATCTCCCCGCAACAAACTTTCCGGCGTTTGACGGACTTTAGGAAGCCGACAGATACATTCGTGTTCATCGAAGAGGGCTTGGAGTCGTTGGACGATGGGTCCTTCCTCATCGGTGGCACTGCGTGGGGCAACGAGAAACCTGCGACCTACCACAGCCGGAGCGGAGGGCTAATCTATGCAGCCGGCCAGGCCGAATTAAAAAAATGGGACGCGGCCATTCCAACTACGAATGACCATGCCTGGCTGCTGGCTCGGTATGCCCCTTGATAGCCCCGCAGTAATCTCATCAATTCGGCACTTCAGCCATGCACCCCAAACCAACTCGCTCCGGTAACCATGGCTTCACCCTCATCGAACTCCTCGTCGTCATCGCGATCATCGCGATTTTGGCAGGGATGCTCTTGCCGGCGCTGGCGAAGGGCAAAGAAAAAGCCACCGGGGCCAAGTGCATGAGTAACTGCAAACAATTCCAATTGGCGTGGATTCTCTACGAGGGCGACTTTGACGGTCGACTGGTCAGCAACCGCGATAACGCCACCGAAAGCTGGGTCCGCGGCAATCTCGACTACAACGCGGCCAATCTTATCAACACGGACCCGCAGACTTTGCTGGACCCGCTCTATCCGGGGAACTCACCTAACGCCGCCAGTCTTGGAAAGTATGTGGGCATGAACGCTGGCGTGTTCAAATGCCCTGCGGATAAGAGTGCCGTTGCGGGCGGTGGCAACCGTGTCCGCAGTGTTTCGATGAACCAGACCGTAGGCTGGAACGTCACCGGGGGTTGGATCAACAGTGGGCTTGCTGCCAACACGTTCCAGACCTTCAAATCGATCACCTCCATTGTGAGCATCGCCCCGTCAGACTTGTTCGTGTTTCTGGATGAGCACCCAGACGGCATCAACGACGGCGGCTACGCGGTCATCGGCTACACGACACTTGGCACGGGCACTCTCATAGATTTTCCTGCTGCGTTCCACAATCGGGCCAGTGCGTTCTCCTTTGCCGATGGCCATGCGGAAATGCATAAGTGGAGCAACCCAAACACCATCCCGACGGTCAGGTATGTCGGTGGCGTCGGCGGAGTCGCGCTCACGGGGGATGCCGACTTGACCTGGCTCCAATCGCACGCTTCGGTGAAATAAGGGCGCGCTACCACCTGACTCCATGACGAGACACATTATGACTGCCAGTCTGGCCTGTAACTGCCTCTTAGCCGCTGTCTTGCTGCTGCACACCGCTTGCCGGAAGGCGCGCAAAGCTGAACCCGAAATCGTGGCTGCAGCCCCGGTCGCTGCGGCCCCGGACCCGACTCCCGGAGGTCCAACTCCGGCAACTTCGGCTAACCCGGCTCCCGCAACGGCGGATGCCGTCGCGAAGTTTCTCAACTCTTCCGAGTTCGCCGACCTCTCGAAGGCCTATCAAATCTTCTATCTTCAGAAGAAGCGCCACACCGCCGACCTCCAGGAACTTGTCAAAGAGAGATACCTTCGGGCGATCCCTCCGCCTCCCCCGGGAAAGAGCTACGCCATCGACCAGAAGAATCTGAAGGTCATCCTCGTGCCGTAGCGTCGAGTGCCGGTAGTCAGTCGAGGAAGTTCAACGAACCCCAGTGCCGAGCGCATGCTCGGAGAACACCACGGAAGGCAACTCCTCCCGACGGTGCGTAACCACCACCAACGCGATTGGCAGACGACTCAAGGCAGCGAGGTGTGTCCGCATCAGCGCCAGCGACTCCGCATCCAGCCCGTCCAGCGGCTCATCCAGCAGCAGCACTTTTGGGCGATGCACCAGCGCCCGCGCCAGCAGCACGCGGCGGCGCTGGCCGTAGGAGAGGTGGAGGAACTGTTTCTGCGCAAGTTCACCGAGGGAGAATTGCGCCAGCAATTCGTCCACCCGCCGCCATTGCGCGCGTGTGACGGCGTCCAGCAGGCCGATGCTGGCGAAGTAACCGGAGGCGACGACTTCGCGCGCCGTGAGCGCATCGCGATAGGCAGTCTGTAAGTCCGGCCCCACGTAGCCCGTGCGCGCGCGGATTTCCCAGAGCGTGTGCCGCTGCGGCACGCCGAAGCGTTGGATGCTGCCACCCACCGCCGGGTGCAACTCGCCCAGCAGCAGCTTGAGAAAGGTGCTTTTGCCGGAGCCATTCGGGCCGGTGATGGCCCAGTGCTCGCCGGGGCGCATTTCCCAATCGAGGTTTTTCAGGATGGGCTTGCGGTCCAGATACACGCTGACGTTTCGTAGCCGAAACATAAACGGTTCAGCCGCGAAAGGGCGCCGAGAACGCGCAGGAGAAAGTTCACCTTCCAACGACCGAACGCCGTCCCTCGCTGGGGGTTGAGAGTTGAAAGTTGAGAGTTGAGAGTTTTCTTCCCGCCCCACTTTGCGCTCGCTGCGCCCTTTCGCGGCGATTCTCCCCCCCTCCAGCATCAGTCTCCCTCGCAGCATGGGCAGCAGCTCGTCCTCGCGGTGCGTCGCGATCAGCACGCTCGTCCCGGCAGCGGCGGCGCGCTGGACAGCGGCGAGCAGGGTCGCGCGCATGGCAGTGTCGAGGCCGTCGGTGAACTCGTCCAGCAGCAGCAGGCGCGGCTTGCCCAGCAGCGCACGGGCGATGAGCACGCGGCGGAACTCGCCTTGCGAAAGCGTCTGCACATCGCGCCGCAGTAACGGGCCGAGATGTAGTTCCTCCGCGAGTTTCCCCGCCGCTGCTGTCTGCTCTGCCGTGAGCCGCCGGTAGAGGTAGTCGGTCTGGTGAAAGCCGGTGAGCAGCACGTCGCGGCCCGTGCGGACCCATTCGAGATTAAGGTAACGCTCCTGCTGCTCCGGCGAGACGAAGGCGAGGTGATCGCGCACGCCCGCCGCGCTGGTGGAGGGCTCCCCGTTCAAGCCGTAGGTGCGTTGCCCGCCGTCCACGGGGTCGGGATGCAGCTCGCCGGCGACGAGGCGGAGGAAGGTGCTTTTGCCCGAGCCGTTCGCGCCGAGCACTGCCCAGCTCTCACCGCGCCGCCAGCGCCAGGTGATGCCGTGGAGAATGCGTTTCCCGGAGAGGGAGACGTTGACGTTGTCGAGTTGCACGAGTGACTGAGTCGGCACGCGTGGAAGTAAGCGGTCAGCGGTCAGCGGTCAGCAATCAGCAAATGCACAGCCAGCGGCGACACGCCTCTTGTTGATCGCTGACCGCTGACCGCTCCTTACTGCTTGCTGACCGCTGACCGCTGGCCGCTTACTTTGCCCGTGAGCACTCCCGCCACAATTGTCCCCGAACCAGCCCGCTTCCCGCCGGGGCTGCACAACGCCTATTGGTTCGCCACGTTCAACGCGTTGTCATTCCCCATCGTCGTCGGCACGCCGATGATTCTCTACGCGAAGACCCTGGGCGCGAGCGCCACTGTGCTGGGCATCATCGCGGGCATGATGCCGCTGCTGGTGCTCTTCCAAATCCCGGCGGCCAGCCACATCAGCCAGGTCGGCTACAAGCGCTTCGTGTATGCGGGCTGGGGGATGCGCGTGTTCTTCATCGGCGGGCTGGCGGTGGTGCCGTTGCTGACGGGCGTGCTGGATGCGACGGCGCGGCTTGCGCTCGTGCTGCTGCTGCTCTTCGCGTTCAACCTCTCGCGCGGCATCTCGAGCTGCGCGTGGCTGCCGTGGATCACGGCGCTGGTGCCGGAAAATGTCCGTGGCAAATACCTGACGCGTGATGCGGCTTGCGTGAACCTCGCCAGCTTTCTGGTCATCGTCTTGGCCGCGTTCACCCTGGGTGAGCAACCGGCGGCGTGGCAGTTCGCCGTGCTCTTCATCCTCAGCGCGGCGATGGGTGGCCTGAGTCTGGTCTTCCTCAAGCGCATCCCCGATGTGGAGCCGCCGGCGGAGTCCCGGCGCAACAGCAACGAACCCGTGCCTTGGCTCGCGATTTCGCAGCACCCGCCGTTTCGGAAACTGCTCCGCGTGAACGTGACGTGGGCGCTCGCGGTGGGCGGTCTCGGCGCCTTCACCACCGCGTGGCTGAAGACGGAAGCGGGGCTGAGCGAAGGACAGGTGCTGCTGGTGAATTCTGCGGCCTTCCTCGGCGGACTGAGCAGTTTGTGGCTGCTGGGGCCACGTCTGGACCGCCTCGGCAGCCGCCCGGTGATGATGTTCTGCATGGCGGCGTGGCTCGTCATCGTGGCGGGCTGGCTGGCGTTGGCGGGCCGCGCGCTGCAACCGACGGTCCCCATCCTGCTCGCGCTGCTCTTCCTCATGGGCCTCGCGGCTGCCCTGCTCAACATGGCCAACGTGCGGCTCGCCATGGCCATCATCCCGGTGATGGGCCGCGACCATTTCTTCGCGCTCTTCTCGGTCGTGGGCAGTCTGGCGATGGGCCTCTCGCCGATTTTGTGGGGCGTGTTGATTGACGCGCTGCGTGGGCTGGACCTCGTGTGGCACGGCTTCGCGGTGAACCGCTACAGCCTGTTCTTCGCGCTTACGGGGCTGGGGTTTGGCGTGACGTTTTGGCTGTGCCAGCGGCTGGAGGAGCCGCAGGCCGCCAGCATGGAAACGTTGCTGCGCGACATTCTGATCGAGTCCCCGCAGCGCGTGTGGGTGCGGCTGTGGCCGAAGGCGTGAGTTCCCGAACGCAGCCAATTTTTTCAGCCACGGATGAAACACAGAAAAGGACAGGCCGAAGGCTCGGAGTGGAGTTGCCCGGCCCCTCTATTTCCTTCGGCACTCCATTACGAATTTCCATCGGTGTTTTATCCGTGTTCCATCCGTGGCTAGAAACTCCTTCCGGATAAGGACCACGAGCCAGCGAGCGCCACTCCCCTCCCCCTTGCTTTGCCCGACGCCGTGCCTAGACTTTGCCCCAAGTGAAAGTGCCACCCGAAGTGCCTGTGATGACCCTGCCGGAAACCACGTTGTTTCCGCAGATGACGCTGCCCTTGCGCATCTTCGAGCCGCGCTACCGGCGGATGCTCAAGGACGTGCTCGAAGGCGGGCGCGTCTTCGCCATCGCCCTGCGTGACCCGGAGACCAAGGCCGAAACCCCGATGCCCATCGGCTGCCTCGGCCTCGTGAGCACGGCGGTGCAGCAGCCCGACGGCACGAGCCTGCTCACGTTGCAAGGCCTGGCACGCGTCGAGTTCCTCGGCCCGGTGCGCCTCAAGCCCTATCGCATCGAAGCCATTCGCGCGATCGCCTCGCCCCCGGCGGACTCACCGCAGACCGATGTCTTGGCGCGGAAGGTCCGCGCCCTCGTGCGCAAACGCGTGAAGCTGGGCTTCGATCTCGGTTTTCCGCCCGCCGCGGATGCCGTGCAGGCGAAGCAGCTCCAGCAGATGCAGGACTTGGCCAACGCTTCCTTCCAGCAATTCGGCAAGCAACTAGCCCGCATCAAATCACCCGAGCAGCTCGCCGACTTCATCGGCAGCACGTTGATAGCCGACCCGCTCGCGCGCCAGCTCCTGCTCGCCACGCCGCAGGTCGAGGAACGCCTGAGGCATCTGCATCAAATGTTGTTAGTCACTGAATTCCCACCCAGCAGCTCACCCCCATGACCCCGACCTCCCCACCCGCCGACACCCGATCGCCCCTCAGCCAGGACGAGCGCATGGCCACCATTTTTGCCAGCATGGTGATGCAGCAGACCCAGATGACGCTGATGCTTCTGGGCGAAATGGCGCACCCCGAGACCGGCGAGACCATCACGGATTTGGAAGGCGCCAAGATGTTCATAGACCAGCTTGAGATGCTGGAAGTTAAGACGAAGGGCAACCTCAGCAAGGACGAAGACCAGCTCCTCAAACAGAGCCTGGCCGGCACGCGCATGGCATTTGTCGCCTGCATGGAGCAGCAGCAACAGTCACTCAATCCCTCCGCCGCGCCCGCTCCCACGCCCCTCGCAGACCAACCCGCCCCAGCTCCGGCGGATGTAATCGCCGCCGCTGAAGACGACTCTCGCAAGAAGTTCTCGAAGAAGTATTGAGGCGCGGCCCCTTCGCGCACCCACTCTTGAGCACCCTCCTCCGCGCCCTGCAATTCTTCCGCCCCGAGCGCGCGCGCATCGCCGGCGTGCTGGCGCTCATGCTCGCGGGCATCGGGGCGAATCTGCTCAAGCCTTGGCCGATGGCCGTGCTGGTGGACAGCGTGCTCGGCTCCAAGGCGCTGCCCGCCGCGTTGCAATCGTGGTCGGGCGACAAGGCTGGACTCATCGCCCTGCTGGCCGGCGCGACGGTCCTGCTGCATCTCCTGCAAGGCGGCCTCAACGCCACGCAGAACTTCCTCGCCATCAGCGTCGGCCTGCGCGGCCTGCGGCGCGTGCGCAACGAAGTCTTCGGCTGGCTGCAACGCCTCTCGCTGCGCTTCCATCAAGGCCGCAACACCGGCGACCTCATCCACCGCGCCGCGTGGGACACCTTTTCTTTTCAGACACTCTTCCAACAAGGGATGATGACCAGCGCCAGCGCGGCGCTGTCGTTCGGATTGATGGTCGTCGTGATGGCTCAGTTGAACGGACGGCTCACGCTCATCGCCCTCGCCACGGTGCCGTTGCTGCTGCTGGTCATCCGCACCTTCGGCAAGCGCATGACCGAGCAGGGCGCTTCCGCGCAACAAGCCGACAGCCAGGTGACTTCCCTCGTGCAGCAGAACATCGCCGCGCTCCCGCTCGTGCAGAGCTACACGCGCGAGGACCACGAGGCCGCGCACTTCAGCACGCACACCGAGCTGGCGCAGGAACGTCGTCTCGCGCAGCACGGCTGGGAAGTCGCCTACTGGTTTGCCATCACGGCGGTCTTCGGCGGCGGCACAGCGGGCATCCTCTGGCTGGGAGCCAACGAGGTTTTGCGCGGCACGGCCACGCTCGGCGAGTTGCTCATCTTCCTCACCTACCTCGGCCAGTTCTACGAGCCGCTCAACCAGCTCTCCCACGTCGGCGCGACCGTCTCCAACGCCAGCGTCGGAGCAAAGCGCGTCTTCGAAATCCTCGACACCCCGGAGGAAGTGAAGGACGCGGCGGGGGCGAGGGAGGTCAGAAATCAAAAGTTAGAAGTCAGGAGTCAGGGAGCAGACGCCGCGCTCGCGAGCACGAGCGCCGTCTTCTCCCTCCCCCCCACTGGGGTAGAGGGCGGGGGTGAGGGGGCAACGCGTGCGGACAAGACCAACGTTCTCCACCTCAAAGGCGAACTGACTTTTAACTCCGTCGCCTTCCGCTACTCCGACGACCGCGAGATTCTGCGCGACCTCAGCTTCACCCTCGCCCCCGGCCAGTCCGCCGCGATCATCGGGCCCAGCGGCGTGGGCAAAACCACGTTGCTCAACTTGGTGCCGCGCTTCTTCGACCCCAGCGGCGGCAGCATCCAACTCGACGGCGCGGACCTGCGTTCCCTCCGCGTCCGCGACCTGCGCGCGCACGTGGCCATCGTCTTGCAGGAGCCGATTCTCCTACCCACCAGCATTGCCGAGAACATCGCCTACGGTCGCCCCGGCGCGACGCGCGCGGAGATCGAGGCCGCTGCGAAAGCAGCGAACGCGCACACTTACATCGAGAAGCTCCCGCAGAAATACGACACGCTCGTCGGCGACGGCGCGGCTCGCTTGAGCGTCGGCGAACGCCAGCGCCTCAACCTCGCGCGCGCCTTCCTCAAGGACGCGCCCATCCTCCTGCTCGACGAACCGACCAGCGCGCTCGACGCCGAGAGCGAGGCGCTGGTCGTCGAGAGTCTTAAGCGCCTGATGCGCGGACGCACCACCCTCATCGTCGCGCACCGCCTCTCGACCATCCGCAACCTGGACAAAATTCTCGTGCTGGAAGACGGCCGCGTAAGCGAAGCGGGCACGCACGCGGAGTTGCTGGCCAAGGGCGGCTACTACGCGCGAGTGGTGAACGGGCAAATCGCATTGGATTGAGCGCAGACGGCCCAAGTCCTCTGCAAATAGCGCTTGCTTCGCCGCCGGGTCTCTGGTTACTTGCAATCGGTTTGCATCTTCGCCGCCACAACCGCTTTTCGCCCGCGCGCTTTCTCGTCGCGCTGGCGGTGGTCTGCGCGCTGGTGACAGTTGGCTTCCTCGCGGTTTCTCCCCAGGCCCACGCGTGCCTACACAAGCACCACAACGCGCCGGACCACGACTGCATCGTCAAGCACCTCGCCGACGGCAAGCTCCTCCTGCCCGTGCTCGACGCCGAGCTGCCCGAGGCCCTCTGCGGCAAGTCGTTGTCCCCCGTCTCACCGACTTCCATTTTCGTCCCGCCCGTTTCCCACCGGCTCCCCGCCGGTCGCGCTCCGCCGACGGTCTGACCCCACCCCTCGCAGTCGGTTAGTTGGTTGGTCAGTGTGTCATTCCGTCGGAAAAACCCTGTCGCGTGCAAAGAACGCGACGCCAATTCGGAGCCAAAGATATGAAATTTAGCAAACTTGTGGGCCTGTCTTCCGCCCTTGCCGTGAGCGCGATGTCGCTTGTGGCGCAGGAAGTAAATCCAGCAGCACTCAAACAGCACCTCGAAGAACTCATCCGCGTCCAGAAACAGCAGGCGGAGCAAATCGAGTCGCTCAAGAAACAAATCGAAGTCCTCAAAGGCCAGCCAGCCATCCCCGGCGCGCGCGTCGCCACCCCCGACCTCAAAATCGAGGAGCTTGAACGCCGCGTGAGTGAACTCACCAACGACCGCATCACCAAACCGTGGCGGCCCGGCGACCCCATCGGCCTCGTCCGCGCCGGCAATAGCTACCTGAACATGTCGCTGAACGGCCTGTTCGCCATGGGCGGCTCCACGGCGCGCGACCTCGGCGCGTTGCAACCCGGCGGCCACGACCCGAACCAGCGGGGCTTCAGCGTGCAGAACGTCGAAGCCACGTTCGAAGGCATGGTGGACACGTATTTTCGCAGCCAGGCGAACCTCATCTACGGACTGAACGCGGCGGGCGAATCCACCTTTGAGCTGGAGGAGGCGTATCTGGAATCGCTCTCGCTGCCGGGCAACTTGCAGCTCAAGGCCGGCCAGTTCTTCACCGAGTTCGGCCGCCTGAACCCCACGCATCCCCACGCGTGGTCATTCGTGGACCAACCGCTCGTGAACAACCGCATGTTTGGCGGTGACGGCCTGCGCAATCCCGGCGTGCGACTCTCCTGGCTCCTGCCCACGCCCTTCTACTCCGAGCTGTCCTTCACGATGCAGAACGGCCAGGGCGAGACCGCCCAAAGCTTCCGCAGCGACCACGGCGGCGAAGTCTTCCTCGGCCGCCCGCACACTGCGCGCAACGCCTCCGCGCTGCGCGATTTCATCTTCACCCCGCGCTGGCAGGCCTCATGGGAGCTGACCGACGCACAAACGCTGCTCGCCGGCGTGTCCGGCGCGTTTGGTGCGAACGCATCAGGCGCGGACACCGAGACGCAAATCTACGGCGCCGACCTGACGTGGAAGTGGAAGCCCGTGAACCACACGAAGGGCTTCCCGTTCGTGACGTGGCAGACCGAGGCCATGCTGCGCAAGTATCAAGCTAGCGCGTTCAACAACCTGGCGGACGATGCCGACGCCAGCGGCACCATTGACGCCGGCGAGACAGATGTCTTTGGCGACGCTTCCCTGCGCACCGTCCCCCGCGAGACGCTCACCGACTACGGCTTCTACACGCAGGTCAACTACGGCTTCCGCCCCGGCTGGGTTGCTGGCGTCCGCTGGGACCACGTGGCCGGCACGCGCGGCCAGTATGAGAAGCTCTTCGCCATTGACCCGGAGCGCGACGCCCGCTGGCGGCTCTCGCCCAACCTCACCTGGTTCCCGAGCGAGTTCTCCAAAATCCGCCTCCAATACAACCACGACCAGCGCCGGCACATCGGCGTGGACCATTCCCTGTGGCTTCAGTTCGAGTTCCTGCTTGGTGCCCATGCTGCGCACAAATTCTAAATTGCCACTGACATGAGAACTCTCTTTTGCCTCCTCGCAGCCTTCGGGCTGCTCACGGGCGCGGCCCACGCCAAGCTCAACGTCGTCGCCTCGCTGCCGGACTACGCCTCCCTCGCCGAGGAAATCGGCGGCGACAAAGTCAAGGTCACCAGCCTCGCCAGGGGCACCGAGGACGCGCACTTCGTGGACGCCAAGCCCAGCTTCATCCGCGTACTCAACCAAGCCGACGCGCTCATCGAGGGCGGGGCCGAGTTGGAGAGCGGTTGGCTTCCGCCGCTCGTGCAGAACGCGCGCAACCCGCGCATCCTGCCCAACGCGCCCGGCCACATCATGCTCGCGCGCGGCCTAAAACTCCTCGACGTGCCCACGACGCTCGACCGCTCACAAGGCGACGTTCACGCCGCCGGCAACCCGCACTACAACCTCGACCCCGGCAACTTCAAAGTCATGGCGACGACCCTCGCAGACGGGTTCAGCCGGCTCGACCCCGCCAACCAGAGCGTCTATCAGGCCAACCTCCGCGCCTTCAGCGAGCGGCTGGACGTGAAGATGGCCGCGTGGGCGAAGCTCGCTGAGCCGTTGCGCGGCGTGAAGGTCATCACCTATCACAAATCCTTCGAGTATCTCGCCGCCCGCTACGGCTTCGAAATCGTCGACCAAATCGAGCCGAAGCCCGGTCTCGAACCGACCCCCACGCACATCAGCGCGCTCATCCCGAAGGCCAAGGCCGCCGGCGTGAAGCTCGTGATGATGGAGCCGAACCGTGCCCGGAAGACGCCACAGTTCGTGGCCGACTCCATCGGCGCCAAACTGGTCATCTGCCCCGGCCTCGTGGGCGGCTCCCCCGAAGCGAAGACGTGTTGCGACCTCATTGACTGCAACCTGCGCGCGCTGCTCAAGGCGCTGTAGTGATGAAGGCACCTGTGCCCCCCAACGCACGAAACCATTCCCGAGGCTAAACCGCGCCTGGACTTGCGGGCTGTTGTTCGTCCGCTCTTGCGAAGGAAACCGGTGGCTGCCGGTTATGACTTTTCCGGCAGCCACCCTTCCCCCCCCCAACGTGGAACTCCTCATGGTGGAACCACCCTTCACCGCCTGACCGCCGTGGCGCAGAGCTTTGTCTCGCAGCCCGGGACGCAGGGGTGCCGCACGGCTTAATCTTTCTCCGTGGCTGGCACGCACCGTCCCTGCGCTCCGTCCTTGCTTTGCTCTGCGCCACTGCCGTCCGGCGGCTGGTCCTCCCGGCGCAGTGCATCTCGGCCATCCCGAAGCGCCCGTGGGCTGGCACGCGCTGGGTAGCCAGGCCGTGACCACGCTCGCGTGGGGACCGGATGACAAAACCCTGGCGGTTGCGGGCGCGGACGGCTTGCTGACGATGCTGAACGTGACGAAAAAATGACTTTGGCCGGGCGACCGGCCTCCCCATGTCCGCCCTTGGTGGGGCGGGCTGCTAGCAAAACAAAAACAAAAAACAAAAAGACAACATGAAGAAACAACTGACCCTCACGCTCGCCGTGGTCGGGTTGCTCGCCGCCGCCAGCGTCTTCGCTGCGGAGAAGGAGCAAACCCTCACCGGCAAGGGTATGTGCGCCAAGTGCGAACTGGGCGAAACGCCCAAGTGCCAGAATGCCCTGCAAGTAAAGGGCAAGGACGGGAAGACGACCACCTACTACCTGGAAGAAAACGCCGTGAGCAAGGCGTTCCACAGCAAGGTCTGCAAAGGCCCGCTGGAGAACGTCACGGCCACCGGCACGGTGAAGACTGAGGCTGGCAAGCAGGTGCTGACCGCCTCCAAGGTCGCGGCGAAGTAAGCCCTCCCAACCGGGGTGCAGCCCGTGCGCTGCACCCCGCCTTTGATATGTCATTGCCACGAAAATTTTCGGTCCGCCACGCAGGCCCCACCTTGCTGCTGTTGTTGGCCTTGCAGTTAGTCGGCTGGCACGGCCACGCCTCCGAGCGTGGCGGGCCGGCAACTGGCGGCCACATCGTGCACGACGAGCGTGTGCTGGAGGAATTGCGGGCTGCCGGGGTCAAGATGATGGCTGGTGGGAACTACGTCTCGATAACCAATCTGGTCGCGCAATTGGGGCGGAAGCGGTGCCGGCTGAACTTGCCCCGCCCCGCCGCCCCGCCGGCTTCCCCCGGTTTGTTTGAGCGCCTCCGCCCCGGTGTGCTCGTGGTTGCGTCTCTCTACAAATGTGATTCGTGCGAGGACTGGCACGTCACGGCGGCGGCCGGCTTTGTCCTCACGGCGGCGGGCGCGTTCACCACCTGTTACCACGTCGTGGACCAGCCGAAACACGCCGTCATGGTGGTGATGACGGGCGATGGCCGCATCAGCCGGGTGCGTGAAGTGCTGGCGGCGGACGAGGCGCGCGATGTCGCCATCTTGCAACTCGACGGCGAGGGCTTCACCCCGCTGCCGCTGTCCACGACCGCGCCGGTCGGCTCGCGCGTGTCGGAACTCCATGAGAATGTCCCCATCGTAACTCGATAAGAATGTCCCCCTGTTGGCGGGTTAGCGAAAGCAACCCGCCAACAACATGGAGACACTGACAATGAGCCGGAAAGAGCGGGCGCGACTGACGATCATGACAGGCGTCA
>CALQJI020000090.1 GCA_943330855.2 Klebsiella pneumoniae | reverse complement strand
CCCCTGCACGAACACCGCGTCGCTGTAGGGCAGCGCCATCACGAAGAAGGCCACCTTGCGCAGCACCCGGTTCAGCTTCACCAGCGCGTGGGCGAAATCCACCTGCGCCTCGCCCGGCGGATGCGCCAGCGGCACGAACACTTCCTGGTTGCGCTGCGTGAGTTCTCGCACCGCTTCCTGTGTAGCCGCCGGTGAAACCCTCATCCCGGATGCCGTTCCCAGACCCGCTTGGCTATATGCCGCTGCTTGCGCGGCCACTTTTTGGACCGCAGCAGCACATCCGTGACCCCGTCTCAACCGGCGTTTACATCCACCTCACCCAAGCCAAATTCGCCAAGTCGGAGCAGGTCAGTAGGAATTTGCTTTGACGACAGGAACATGGGAGGCAAGGGTGGAATAGAATTCCGCCGTGCAATCTCACGTATGAGGCCAGCCCACTTCCTTTCCTGTTTACGTTGCTCCGTTTGCCTGCTCGCGCTCTGGCTCGCTGCCAGCGCGCCAGTCTTGGCTCAAAACGCGCCCGGTGCACCTCGCGCCACCGGCTTGCGTCCGCCGACGGCCAAGGATCTGGAGTGGATGGAGGCAAACATGGTCAAGGTGGGAGCCGTGCAACTGAACAAGTTGGCCCAAGACCGCATCAACGACGAGCGTCAGAAGCGCGGTCTGATTCCGCTCAGTCTTCCGCTGGTGCCCCATGGTGAGGAAGTGATCCCGCGCGGAAGCAGGGTCGCCGCCAGTGTCAGTGCGGCTGGGGTCTTACCTGCTGCGGTGGACAACAGCACCCTGCCTTCGTTCCCTCCCGTTCGGAGTCAAGGCAGCATCGGTTCCTGCACCTCGTTCTCCACCACCTATTATGTCGGGACGCACATGCTGGGCCTGGCGCGTGGGTGGGACAATCGTAACGAGAACAATGCCACGAAGCTCTCGCCGAAGTGGACATACACCATGGTGAATGAAGGCGAGAACGGAGGAACTTATTTCCCCAAAAACATTGACGTTCTGCTCAAGCACGGCGCAGCAACCTGGGCGGACTGGCCTTACAACCCGACGAACACGCCAAGCGTCTACCGCGAATGGAGCCGCAGTGCTTCGGTCTGGCGAAGCGCCATCAGCAACCGCATGGCACAAACAACAGGAGTGGCGCAAAACATTCACACTTCAGCCGGATTACAAAATCTCAAGACCCTGCTCGCCAATGGTTACGCCCTCCTCTACGGGACAGACATCAACGGGTGGCAATACACCACCATCTCCGACGACCCCAGCACCACCTCCGACGATGCTTACCTGGGCAAACGCGCCGTCGCTTACATGCAGGCGGTCGAGAGCGGTCACGCCATGACCGTGGTGGGTTACAACGACAACATCTGGATCGACATCAACAAAAACGGGACCGTGGATCTGGGCGAGAAGGGGGCGCTGCGCATCTGCAACTCTTGGGGTGCGGACTGGGAGGATGACGGCTTCATGTGGATCGCCTACGATGCCCTTCGCACCACGACTGCCGTCTCTGGAGTGACCAGTCAATCCAACCGCGCCCCCGAACCTTGGCGGAGTAACGAAGCGTATTGGTTAACAGCGCAGGTGGCCTACGTTCCCAAGCTGCTCGCGCAATTCACCTTGAACCACAAATCCCGTTCGGAGCTGAAGGTCCGCGTCGGCGTCTCGGCCACCAGCACCACGATACCGACGACCTACTTCGATCCGCGTGCGCTCCAGAACCAAGGCGGCGGGTTCGCGTTCGATGGCACGACGACGGCGGTGAACGGCACGTTCGTGTTTGACTGCACGGACATCGCCACCTCCGGCTCACGCCGCTACTACCTGTCGGTTGCTGATAACTCCACCGGCAACGCGGCCAGCGTGTCGGACTTCCGGCTCACTGATGCGGCGGGCAACACACTTGCGGTGGCCACGGCAGGCATCCCAGGCACGGCGGATAATTCCACCACCCTCGCGTATGTGGACTATTCGCTCAACGCCCCGGTCATCACCAGCGCAACAACCACCACCGGCGTCGTGGGGACGGCGTTCAGCTTCCAAATCGTTGCCAGCGGCGCAACGACGTTCGGTGCCAGTGGTCTGCCGCCCGGCCTGTCCATCAATGGCACAAGCGGCTCTATCTCTGGCACGCCAACGCAAGCCGGCACTTTCACTGTTGGCCTGAGCGCGAGCAGCGGGAGCGGCTCAGGCAGCAGAACTCTCACTATCGTCGTCTCTGGACCGGCGGTCAGCCCGCCAGTCATTTCAAGCGCGGCCACCGCCACGGGGACCGTGGGAACGGCGTTCACTTACAACATTGTCGCGAGTGGCAGTCCAACCGGCTACAGGGCCAGTAGTTTGCCCTCGGGCCTGACCGTGAACACCGCCAGTGGGACCATTTCCGGCACGCCTGCTTTGCCCGGCACTTTCCAGGTGGGCCTGAGTGCGGTGAATGTCGGCGGCACGGGAGCGCGGACCTTGACCCTCACCATCAATCCCGCCCCAGCCAGCGCGCCCGTCATCACGAGTGCGGCCACTGCGAGTGTGAACGCTGGCAGCTCGTTCTCCTACCGCATCAGGGCCAGCAACAGCCCAACCAGCTTTGGCGCGGACGGCCTGCCGGCGGAACTCACCATTAACACCGGCAGCGGCGTGATTTCCGGCACGCCCACGCTGGCGAGGCAACACACCGTGACCTTGCGGGCCATTAACGCCAGCGGAGCGGGCTATAAAAACCTGATCCTCACGGTGCTGGGCGATAGCAGCTTCGGCCCTGCCAATGATAGTTTCGCGAACCGCTCGGTGCTTACAGGAACGAACGTCACGGTCACAGGGGGCACCGTCAACGCGACCGGCCAAACGGGTGAGCCAAACCACGCGGGTAACGCAGCCTCCAAGTCAGTTTGGTGGACATGGACCGCGCCGGTCTCCGGGATTGCAACACTGGACACCATCGGCAGTAGTTTCGACACCGTGCTGGCTACCTACACTGGCTCAACGCTGACGAACTTGGCCGAGGTGGCGAGCGACGATGATGACGGCGGCAATCGCACGAGCCGCCTCACCTTCAACGCGGTGGCGGGGACGGACTACCAGTTCGCCGTGGATGGCTACGCTGGGCTATCCGGCAGCATCATTCTGAACCTCGTCGTGAATGGCATAATCACGCCGCCCAGCAACGACAGTTTTGCGAGCGCGCTGACGTTGACGGGCACGCTTGTTTTCACCAGCGGCAGGAACACGGGAGCGTCGGCACAATCCGGCGAGCCTAATCATGCAGGATTCGCGGCCCGAAAATCAGTTTGGTGGAATTGGACAGCCCCGGCCTCGGGCCCAGTCTTCGTCGGCACTGGTGGCAGCCGTTTCGATACGCTGCTCGCCGTTTACACTGGTTCCAGTGTCTCTGCGCTCACCCTGATCGCCAGCGACGACGAGGGCGACAACAACAACAATACGAGCCAGCTCACATTCAGTGCGACCAGCGGCGTGACCTATCGCATCGCCGTGGACGGCTTTTTGGGTGACGAAGGCATCATCGTGCTTGGCCTTCAGCTACGTGGCAGCGCGCCGTCCAACGACAGCCTTCAGAGCGCCGCACCACTCAGCGGGTTGAATCCCACAGCTACGGGGGTGAACACCAACGCGACGGCGCAAGCGGGTGAGCCAAACCATGCGGGTTACCCGGCCAACAAATCGGTCTGGTGGGCTTGGACAGCCCCGGCCAGCGGCTTGGCCCAGATTGCCACGACGGGCAGCAGTTTCGACACAGTGCTGGCGGTCTATTCCGGCTCCTCGCTGGGCAGCCTTGTGCCCGTGGCCAGTGACGACGACCGCGGTGGCAACCTCACGAGCAAAGTGACGTTCACTGCCACATCAGGCACCATCTACCGCATCGCGGTTGACGGATTTGCGGGTGCTGGTGGGACCGTGGCCTTGAGCATTGCGCTGACCGCCACACCGGCAAACAATAGCTTCTCCAGCCGCATAGTGCTCAGTGGGACTAACTTCTCCACCAGCGGTGCGAACGTAAACGCCACGGCTCAGTCCGGTGAACCGGCTCATACCGGCAGCGCGGCGGCGAAATCTGTGTGGTGGAGTTGGACCGCCCCGACAGGGGGGCGTGTTACTTTCAGAACCACCGGCAGCGGGTTCGATACGGTGCTGGCCGTTTACACCGGTAGCCTGGTCGGGAGTCTTTCACCGGTGGCAGCCAATGACGATGAACCGGGCGCGTTGACCAGTTCGGTGAGTTTCATCGCGATGGCAGGCGCGACGTATCAAATCGCAGTGGATGGCTACGCGGAAGCGGCTGGCACCATCGTCTTGTCGGGGACGCTCGTGGTGAACCCGGACGTGCTCTACGAAACGGACTTTGAAACCTTCTCCTCCAGCCCAACCACGATCTCGTCGGTGGACGGCTGGGTTGGTCTCAATGCCGGGGCTGGCGCGCATGGCATTCTCACTGCGCTGGACGGCCGCGCCGGCTATCTCGGTTTCAATCCTCCCGCCGGTGCCAGTGTCCGGCTGTATCGGCCGGTGAATTTTCAACCGGTGGCGCAGGGCCGCCCGATCGTGAACTTCTCGGTTGATTTCAGCATCACGGATTCAACTTTCGCCAATGGCCAATACGACGATTTCGGTTTCAGCATCTACAATCGATCAGGGCTGTTGCTGGCCACCATCCGGTTGGACAATTCAAACTTAGGCATCTACTACAACACTGGCGCTGCATCCGATGTGAACACCGGGAGGCAGTTTACCAACGGCACACGGCACAGGCTGACTTTCTCCGCCAACTTCGCCTCCAACCTCTGGTCAGCGACGCTCAACGGCACTGCACTTTTCACCGCCATTCCCTTGAACACCATCGGGCGGACGCTCGACCTCGGCGATGTGGACGTCTTGTGGCGCCTGAAAAGTGCCGGCACGCCGGGCGACAACTACATCATCTTCGACAACTATTCGCTCTCGGCCAGCGCCGTGCCCGTCGCGCCGGCAGTCACCGCGCAACCGCTGGCCGTCACCAACAGCGTTGGCGGCGTCGCCACCTTCGCCGTCACGGCTACCGGTTCGGCACCGTTGCGCTACCAATGGCGCTTCAACGGCGCTGCCTTGACGGGCGAAACCAACGCGACGCTCAACCTATTGAACCTGACCACCAACCAGGCGGGCCTCTACAGCGTGGTGGTGAGCAACAGCGTAAGCTTTGCTACGAGTCTGAACGCCGCGCTCACCGTATCCACATCTGCCCCGACGACCGTGCTGGGTCCGCCAGTCGTCACGAGCCGAGGCCTGCAATTTCGGGCCACGGGCACACCCGGTCGCAGCTTCAAGTTTGAATCCTCCACCAATCTGGTGAACTGGCAGGAGATCTCCACGATGCTAAACCAGAATGGCACGCTGACTTTCCTCGACCCGTCGGCGACCAATGCGGCTCGCAAGTTTTACCGCATACGAGATGGGAACTAGCGACTCCCATGATCTGGCACGTGCGCCGTGCAAGTTCCGACTGTCATCCCCACAGGCTCGCGACCGTGAGTCGCGCTAGGCCAGCAACCCGCGCAAATACCTTCGGCCGCGTCCGCCTCGCTGTAGCGCCAACCACGTGCTCCGCGAGCACTTCAACGTGGACGCGCGCCGTGTGTATGTGAGCGGCCATTCCGGCGGCGGGCGACGGCAAGAACAGGTTCGGCTCGAACTTCATCCCAGACGACGAGGTTTTTCCCATATGGCCAAAATCGCCTCCATGAACCGCACAGATTGGCCAGGAAAATTATGGGCAGGAAGATTGCAAGGCTGAGGCAATTTTTCTGCCAAAACTTCTGGTTCATGGTCTGGGGTGAGGGGTTGCGTGCGTCGGCGTGGGTGGCCGAACCCCTCATCCGGCCTAACCTGTCCCCTGCGATTTCAGCACTGCCTCGGCCATCGTGTCCACCGACTGCAGAATCTTCTTCGCCTCGCTTGTGTCGGCGATCTTGAGGCCGAAGTTCTTGTCCAAGGCAACCACCAGTTGAAGAGCGTCCACGGAGTCCAGCCCAAGACCCTCGGGACCGAACAAGCGCGTGTCGTCCGCGATGTCGGCTGCGGTCAACTGGAGCATCAGATTCTCGACGATCAGCAACTTGATGCGCTGCTTCAGGTCGGCTTGGTTGTGCATGGCTGTTGGTGGGATTATTGGGGAGTTTGGGGCGTGTTGGCGAGGCCCGTGTAGGCGCTGAAGATGCCGAGTTCGATGTGGCGTTGGACATTCTGAAAGCCCGCACCTTGAATCGCCGCCAGGATGTCCGCCGGCGGCACGCAGGCATCAATCGTCTCCCAGTAGTAGGACATCATCAGGCGCGCGTCCTGGTTGCCCGTGATGAGCCACGAGATGCCCGGCAGGAGGTCTCGGAAGTAAAGCCGCGAGAGCAACAAGCCAAGCCGCGTTTGCGGGCGGCTGATTTCCAAAATCAACAGCCGCCCGCCCGGACGCAGGACGCGATGGTATTCGGCGAACGCCTGCTTCAGGTCCGTGACGTGGCGCAGGGCGTAGCCCATCGCGACGAAGTCGAAGCTCTGGTCGGGAAAGGGCAGCGCCTCCGCGTGGCCGAGGTGAAACTCTGCCGCCAGCGACTTGCGCGCCTCGGCGAGCATTCCTTCGCTCGGGTCCACTCCGGTGACGCGGCCCTTGCCGCCGAGCACCTCGATCATCGCGCGTGTCACAGCTCCCGTGCCGCAAGCCACATCGAGCGCGTCCATGCCCGGAAGCAGGCCGGCGCGCTCCAAGGCGCGCCGCCGGTGCAGATGGCCGGTGCCGAAAAAGCCGACGCGCCCGATGCGGTCGTAGTGCGGCGCGCCGCGATTGAAGAGGTCGCGGACGAACTTCCGCTTGCCTTCGTCATCCTCGTAGCGACCGGCGATGGATTCGTGTGGGCGCATCTGGTTCAAAGGATTCCGCCGTCCACTTTCAGCGTCGAGCCGGTGACATAGCCAGCGTCGGCGGAGGCAAGAAACTTCACCGCCGCCGCGACCTCCTCGGGCCGGCCCAAGCGCCGCATCGGGATGCGCGTCACCATCGCCTTGCGCGCCTCCGGGTCCAGCGACGCAAGGCTTTCGGTCTCGATGAAGCCGGGGCAGACCGCGTTCACCGTGATGCCGATGCGCGCGACCTCCTTGGCGAGCGACTGCGTGAGCGCGACGACTCCGGCCTTGGCCGCCGCGTAGTTCGTCTGGCCAGCCGGCGCGGCTAGCGCGCTGAGGGACGCGATGTTCACGATGCGCCCGTGCCGCTGGGAAATCATCGTGGGCAGCACCGCCTGACAGCCGTGGAACGTGCCGTCGAGATTCGTGGCCAGCACGCCGCGCCACGCGTCCGGCGGCATCTGCGCGAGCAGGGAGTCAGAGTGAAACCCCGCGTTGTTCACCAGCACGTCGAGCCGTTGGTGCCGCGCGACGATGCGCTCGACCAAAGTGCGCCACGCTTCCGGCTGCGTCACGTCGAGGTCGGCCAGTTCGCAGCGGCCTGAAAACTCGGCGGCGAGTCGTTCCGCAGCTTCCCGCCGTCGATGCGTGCCAAGCCAGATGAAGTTCTCCGCCGACTCGGCGAGGAAGGCGCGCGCGATGGCTTGGCCGAGGCCGCCGTTCGCACCGGTGATGAGGATGACCCGGGAGTTCATGGGGTTGCAGTTGGATGAATCGAAAAGCTCGCGCCGATGGCTTCCTGATAAGCCCCTGGGGCAATCACAGTCACGCGCGAAAGCCCTCTGTTCTCCGCTGCTCGTATCGCTGCCAGCACCTGCCAGACTGTGCCGGCTGAGAAGGCCTCGCCAATTGGTGTGCTCTCCCTGTTTGACACCGAACCGGCCGGCAGCGCGACGGCAACGCGCTGGACTGCGGCCTCGCGCGCGGCTTTGTCGCCCTTAGGACCAAACTGCTCCGGGTCCGTCACGCACTCCAATTCGGCGAACGTGCCCGCCGTTCGTTCGCGCGTGAGCAAGACCGCACCCGCCCCTTCGGCAAGCGTGGCGGACTTGTGGAAGTGCCGCAGCGCGTCCGCGATAATCCAGTCCACCTCCTCCGCCGCGACCACGAGGCAGCGCTCGACGCGCCCCGCCTCCAGCCAACCCGCCGCGAGCGCCAGCCCGTGCAGGAACACGCCGGTGTCGCCGACCAATGCGTAGTTGACCGCCGCAGTGCCGAGCACCGTGGAAAGATGGCTGGCCGGCGCGTTGAAGACGGTTTCAGGAAAAAGCAGCGGACTCGCCACCGTCGGGTCGCGCAGCACCTCGTCGTAAAAGCGCCGCGAGTAATTCACGCAGCCGCACGTCGTGCAGTAAACGATGCCGAGCGGTCCACCGCCCCTGTCGCGCAGCGCCTCGTCCGCCGCACCCATTGCAAACTGGCTGATAGCTGCCGCGCGCCGCATCCGCGCATGTGCGGCCCACGCCGGACGCGGACTCCGCGCGGGCACCCGCCGCACGGTGAGCGGACGCGTCCAGCCGGGGCGTTCGATGGTTTGCGATGCCGGCAACACGCCGCCGCGCAGAGCGACGAGCAACTTCTCCTGTCCCCAGCCCGCCGGCGAAACCGCACCGCTGCCCGACAAAAAAATGCCACTCATGCCCACCTCCGCAGGATGAGCGTGGCGTTCGCGCCTCCGAAGCCAAACGAGTTGGTCATCACGTTCGTGAGCCGCGCGGACTCGGGCTGCGTGATGATCCGGAATCCACAAGCGGAGTCGGGCGTTTGTGTCGCCAGCATCGGCGGCAGCCACTGGCCGCGCAGCGCGAGCACGCACACCGCCGCTTCCACCGCACCCGCCGCGCCGAGCAGGTGGCCGATGCCGGCTTTGGTGGAACTCACGGCGACTTTCGCTGCGTCCGCTCCAGCCCAACGCGTGATGGCGGATGCCTCCGCGCTGTCGTTGAGCGGCGTGCCGGTGCCATGCGCGTTCACGTAGTCAATGTCACCTGGCATCAGTCCGGCGCAGCGGCACGCCTCGGTCATTGTGGCGACGGCGGCATCGCCTTGGGGATGCGGCTGCGTGAGATGATGCAAGTCCGTCGCCGCACCGTAGCCGGTGATTTCCGCGAGGATGGTCGCATCGCGCGCCTGTGCCGACTCCAGTGTTTCCAGAGTGAGCGCCGCCGCGCCTTCGCCCAGCGCGAGTCCATCGCGCCGCGCATCGAAGGGCCGGCAGTGCGTCGGCGAGAGCGCTTGCAAGGAATCGAAGCCCGCGAAAATCAACTGGCTGAGAGCGTCGTAGCCGGCGGCGAGCACGCGCTCGGCGCGACCGGCGCGGACGAGTTCCCACGCGTGCCCGATGGCGTTCGCGCCGGACGCGCAGGCGTTGGCAATCACGTTCACCGGACCACGGAGGCCGCACGACTGCGCGACCAGCGCGGTCTGGCGATAGGCTTGGTAGCCAATGGTTCGGGTCGGTTGTTGGCGGCACGCGAGCGGTTCGTGACGCGCCGTGCGGAAATAGATTTCGCCCAAGCTCATGCCGCCACCGGTGGTGCCGACGATGAAGGTAGCGGGCACTTGCTCGTCCCAGTTCGCTTCCTGCGTCGCCTCGTGTGCGGCCCAGAGCAACATCCGGCCTGCCCGGTCGAGACGATGTGCCTGCCGAGGTGCGAGTGCGGTCACAGGCAGTGCGTCCGGCAAGTCCACTTGCGCCGCCGTCCGCACGCGCTGCCGCGAGACATCGAACGACGTGACCGGACAAAACGCAGTTTGTCCGGTGCGAAAGCCTTCCGTGTTGGCCGCCACACCCAAGCCGACCGGCGTCACCATGCCGCAGCCGGTGACCACGACCCGCCTCGGACCGGTGGTGGATTGGGCGCGGGGAAAAAGCATCGGAACAGGTCTCTCGCTCAACCGGCCATGGCTTCCGCCAGGACCGGCTTCGTGGGCCAGTGTTCCGTCATGCCGGTGGGGGAAACTTCTAGGCCCTCCGCCGCGATGGCGTTCAGCACGCGCTCCTCGTTCATGATGAAGCGCTCGCGCTTGTAGAGCAGGTAGTCGCCGCGCATCTCGGCGGGGGTGAGATTGATGGTGCAGAGGTTCGCCCCGGCGCGCAGGCCGCGGCGATAGCCGTCGTCCGCGCCCGTGAGATTCAGCGCGCTCACGGCCGGGATGACCAGTTCCGGACGCATCAGCCGGAGGGCGGCCATGCAGTTCAAGGTCGTCTCCAGATCGCCCACTGCTGCGCGGGCCAGCGGGGTGGCCTCGCCGGGGATGAACGGGCTGACGCTGCAACCGTCCAGCGGCAGCTCACGCGCCAACCGCAGATTCGCCAGCAGTCCCTCGGTCGTCTGGTCGGGCAGGCCGACGATGAAGCCCGAGCTTACGCGCCAACCGCGCGCCGCCAGCAGCCGAATGTGCCGCACGCGCTCGGCCAGCGTGCCCGGCGCTTCGAGCTGTTCATAGTGCGCCGCGTCCGCCAGTTCGAACTTGATGATGTAGAGCGAGGCCCCGGCCGCCTGAAGTTCGTCGTAGAGCCGTTCGTTCAACGTGCCGAGGCACACGCTCACGCCCAGCGGCGTCTCGCGCCGCAGGGTTCGCACGAGCGGCACGACCACTTCGCGCACTGCGACGGGGTCCTCCCCGGTCTGGATGTTCACGTCGGTCATGCTCGCGGGCCGGTGGTGGATGAGCAGTTCCGCCAGTTCGTCGTGTTTCGCGCGGAAACGGTCGAGCGCACGATTGTCGCGGCGCATTCCGCAGTAGTGGCAGTTCTCCCGGCAGTGATTGGAAACCTCAACGACCCCGCGCACGAACACGTGCGGCCCAAATCGTTCGCGGGTTACTGCCGTCGCGCGGGCGTGCAATGCCAACTGTGTCTGCCCGCGGGCCACCAGCGTGGCAGGCTCCGTGTTTGAGAGTAAGTCCATTAGACACAAAGTTTACGCCGAGGGTCTGGTGCGGAGGCCTTCCGTGTTGAAACCACGCCAAATCTAAGCGGCCCTCTCAGGCCGCAGCCAGAAATGGCAAGACAGCTTGGATCGTTGGTGGATTGCACGCGAGGAAATAGTATTGGGACTACAAACGATTTCACCAAACAACGTCAAGAACGCGCTGTGTGACGGGGCATCCGCTATGGGGTGTTTCCCCCCTCTGCTCAACCAGACGTTGCGGTTTCGGCAAACCAATTGTCAGGCGCCCGCGCGCCCGCCTACGCTGCGCGCGTGGATTGTGCCGTCGTCATTCCCTGCTGCAACGAGGCGGCCAACATTGGCCCACTGGTCAGGGCAGTGCGGGCGCATCTGCCGAGTGTGCTCGTGGTGGATGATGGCTCGACGGACGGAACAGCGGAGGCGGCGCGTAGTGCGGGAGGTGAAGTTCTCTCGGCTGCCACGAACCGAGGAAAGGGAGCCGCGCTGCGCACCGGACTCAACCGCGCCCGCGAACTTGGCTGCACTTGGGCGTTGCTGCTCGACGGCGACGGCCAGCACGCGACGGAAGACATTCCCGCCTTCCTCGCCGCATTGCGAGCTGACCACGCCGACCTCGTCATCGGCAACCGCATGGCCGCGCCCGGCGCGATGCCGCTCCTGCGCCAGGTTATCAACCGCGTCATGAGCGCCGTCCTTTCTTGGCTGACCGGAATCGCGCTGCCCGATACGCAATGCGGCTTCCGGCTCGTGCGGTTGTCCGCGTGGGAGACGCTGCCGCTGCGCTGCACGGGCTTCGAAGTGGAGTCCGAGATGTTGGTCGCCTGCCTCGCTGCGGGACGGCGCGTCGCGTCCATTCCCGTGTGCAGCCGTTACAAGTCGGAGCAAAGCAAGATTCGCCCGCTCCGCGACACCATGCGCTGGCTGGCGTGGCTGTGGGGCGCCCGCGGAGACCTTGCAAAGGCCCGCGCGAGCCTGTCCCAGAGGATTCCGCTTGCTCCGGACGACGCGGCAAAAACATTCTTCGCCGCAATGGAATCCCCCACTCCAGCCAACGCCGCATCACCCGCCCGCAAGGTTGCCCGCGTGCTCGCACGCATCGCGGGCTTCGTCTGCATGGCCTTCCTCATGGGCGCGGCGATGGACTGGAGCGCACGGCGCACCCGGCCCGACTTGCAGGCGGGATTCTGGTGGGGTTTCGCGCACGGCGCGCTCATGCCCGCGACGCTGCCCACGCTACTAACTGGCAAGGACGTGGCCATCTACGCGCCGCACAACACCGGCGTGACCTACAAACTCGGCTACACGATGGGCGTCAATGGCTGCGGCGCGCTCTTCTTCGGCCTGATGTTTCTGAAGCCCAAGGAAAAGCCGGTGCCGCCACCTCAGTAAATCCAGCCCCGGTAAATCTCGTAAACATCCACGCGTCCGCCGGCGAAGTAGTGCAGCGGCGGCAGCGTGAACGTCCGCGTTGCGCGGTCGAAGGTCAGGGCGACCGGTCGCTCGGGCACGTTTGGGTCGTAGGTGCTGAACTCGATTGTGCGCGCCGTCTCATCTGCGCCGAGGAGCAGCAGCGTGTGGTTGATGGTGAGTTGCGGGAAGCGGACCACATGAACGATGGGCAGCATTCCTCGCTGAAGACTTGAAGCCAACCACGCCGCCTCGGCCTGCTGGTGCGTGCGGGAGAACGGGAAGACCATCCGCCAGTTGCCGCGCTGGAAGTAGCTCCGCCACGCACCGCCGCACTCGGCCTTGAGCTGCGTTTCCCACGCCGTGCTGAACTCACGCAAGCCAGCGTAGCCGGGAATCACAACCCGTGTCGGCGACTTGCGCGAAACCATCTCGCGAATCAGACGCCGGCACGTCGCCTCATCCGGCGCGGGCAGCGACGGCTCGAAGCGTGCCCGCAGCCAGAACTGCCGGGCGGCCCGCACCATCGCGAAGCAATGCAGCGTGTAGTCCGGCTCCGGCACGCGCGGCGTGGACATCTGCCGGCCCGTCACCGGGTCCACGGAGTAACGCCACTTCGTCTCGTTCGCGAAGGCGAAAGTATCGCGGTGGAAGGCGAAACCCGGCCCGCAGTGCGCGGCCTTGCCCACGCTGGTTTCGTCCGACTTGGGTTGGGTCGTCTCCGGTTGGTTCACGCGCGTAAAGCTTGCCCGGACGCTAGGAGCCAGTTAGCTAGCAGGCAATGCTTTACGAACGCTGGCAAGAGGTGGCGCGCGAATGCGCTGGGGAAATCGCCCTGCGCGACCTCGCCACCGAACGCCAGTGGACCTTCGCCCAGCTCGCGGTGGCGGCGGAATCCACCCATGAGCCTCGGCCACGCGGTCACCTTGCGTGCCCAACCGGAAACGGGCCGGAGTTCATCTTCACCGTGCTGCGCGCGTGGCGCTTCGGGCAAGTGGTCTGGCCGCTTGAATCGGGGGCCGTTCAGCCCCTCGCCGGCCAGCACCCCTCGCCGGGCATCTGCCTGCTCAAGACCACTTCCGGCTCCACAGGCGCGGCGCGGCAGGTCGCGTTCAACGAGACTCAGCTCGCCGCCGACCCGGAGAACATCGCCGCCACGATGGGCCTGCGCCGCGACTCGCCGAACCTCGCGGTCATCTCGCTCGCGCACTCCTACGGATTCTCGAACCTCGTGCTGCCGCTGTTGCTGCACGGCATCCCGCTCGTGCTCGCGCCCGGCGCGCTGCCGGAGGCGTTGCGCCAGGCCGCCGCGACCGGTGGCAACTGGACGCTCCCCGCCGTGCCCGCGCTCTGGCGCGCGTGGCACGAGGCTGGGGCGATTCCGGCGAACGTCCGCCTCGCCATCTCCGCCGGCGCGCCGCTGCCGCTGCCGCTCGAACAAGCCGTCTTCGAGCGCAGCGGCCTGAAGCTCCACAACTTCCTCGGCGCCTCCGAATGCGGCGGCATCGCCTACGACGCCAGCGACACGCCGCGCACGGACACCACCTTCGCCGGCACGGCGATGCGAAATGTCGAGCTGTCGCGCGGCGAGGACGGATGTCTGGTCGTGAGCGGCGCGAGCGTGGGGGAAACCTACTGGCCGGAGCCGGCAGCGCGGCTGGGCGGCGGCACCTTCCGCATGAGCGACCTCGTGGAGCTGCGCGACGGCGGCGTGTTCCTGCGCGGACGCGCCAGCGATCTCATCAACGTGGCGGGCCGCAAGGTCGCGCCGGAGACCATCGAGCAGGCGCTGCTGGCGCACCCCGCCGTGCGCGAGTGCCTTGTGCTCGGCCTGCCCAGCGAGGACGCCGCGCGCGGCGACGAGGTGGCGGCGGTGGTCGCGACGCGGGAGGAAGTCACCATCGAGCAGCTCCGGCAATTCCTTCACGCCCGCCTGCCCGACTGGCAAATCCCGCGCGAGTGGCGGCTGGTGGAATCCCTCACCGTCAATGCGCGCGGCAAGCTCTCTCGCGCGGAGTGGCGGCAGAAATGGCCACCCGATTGAAGGCTTGCACCCGTCAGGTGCTTGATTCCCAATCGCCTGCATGAAAGCTCACTGTTGCTTGATGCTGCTGATTCCCTTGATTGCAGTGAGCTGTGTGACCTCTGGTAGAGGGCGAGTGGAACGAGGCCCGCAAGGAACCATCGCCTACGAAATTGAGATTGAGTCAAGTGAACCTGGAGCCCGAATTGAGGTGAACGGAGACACCGTTGGCAAAACGCCTCTCAAGCTTCAGGTCTTCGGAGACAAGGATGGGACTTTCCACAACTTCGGAAGCCGAGATTATGTGGTGAAGTGCTATCCGGTTCAACCGAACCAGCGCGTCCAGATTAAGGCTTTTCAAACTGGTGGTTGGTTCAGCCAAGAAGACCAGATTCCAAAGCGGATTGTCTTTGACCTCAATGAACAATCTGGCGGCTTTACCATTGATTTACCGAAAGCTCCATCGGACAAGAAATAGCCACCAACGAAAACCATGAACCCAAAAAACCTCATCATTGGAATCCTTCTCGTAGCAGTCGGAGTTGCCGCAGCATCCAAGCTGTTCGCGGCAGACGCGCAAGCAACTCCAACCTACGAATACGTCACGATTCGTTGGGCGGGACGTGACAACACACATGTCATCCGACCCGGTGGGCACGTCGAATTCATCGGCCCAGAGCTACGGAAAGCGACGCGCCCCGACCGGGCCGATGAGCGTTCGTTCTACCTCAACCTTGCCATGAACGGACTCACCAAGGATGGTTTTGAATTCGCAGGCATCACGCCTGACGACATCATCATGAAAAGAGTCCGCCGTTAACTGCTAATCCACTTTCTTTCCCTGTAGCCACTTACTCGTCGTCTCGGCCACCACCTCGCCTAGTCGAAGGAACATCTCCTCGGTGCTCAACATGTCCAGTCCGCCGATTCCAACTCCGCCCAAGTAGGAGCGTCGGGCTTTGAAGGCAGCCAGTGTCTTGCCTGAATCGTCCGACAGGGTGAAATCCCCCACGAGGCGGGCCTGCCCTGCTCCCATGCCCACAATGAAGCGCATAGCCTGACTCCCTTTCTCAACCTCGGTCACAGTGCCAGTGAGCACCAAGCTGCCCGCCCCCGGCTTGGCTCCGGGTGTTGCGGTCTCGATGGTCTGGAACACCTTGTTCGTGACCGACCAATTGTGCACTCCCCGGCGCAGAGCGTGCGCGAACGCTTCCGCTTCCA
Organism: Klebsiella pneumoniae; assembly: GCA_943330855.2. Classification (GTDB taxonomy): domain Bacteria; phylum Verrucomicrobiota; class Verrucomicrobiia; order Limisphaerales; family SXTU01; genus SXTU01. The sequence goes on along the minus strand of CALQJI020000090.1, from coordinate 6,733 downwards.
TTTTGGCGACTCGGACATCGGAAATTTTGATTTCGCCCATCACCAGAGTGCTGGGCTTTTGGGCTGGTGGCGCTCCCATTGTCTGTGGTCTGACCTCGCGAAACGTGCCGGCACATCCCGTCAGGAACAGGGCGCTTGCAACGAACAAGCAGATGCGGATGAGGACGGGATGGGTGATGGGAAACAGCAGGATTAGCGCTTTCATATTGGATTCGGGTTCGCCTGAACTTAGCCAACCTATTCGGCTTAAGGCAACCGATTCTTATGCCGATTCTTGCGCCGGGCTGCCCGCCAAAGTCACTTCTGCCTGTAACACGACGCTCCCGTGGACGGTCGCGGTCACGGCGGCATGAACGAGGTTGCCGAGCCGTGCCTTCACTTCCGCACGAAGACAGACGGTTTCGCCGGGCCGCGCTGTTCCGAGCATCTTCACACCACGCAACGCGGTGAGCTTGAGGCCGGGCATGGGCGCGTGGTTCGGGTCGCTTTGCGCGACGATGCCGGCGAGCTGGGCGGCGGCTTCCACGAGCAGGACGCCGGGCATCATCGGGTCGTCGGGGAAGTGGCCGCGCAGGAACGGCTCGTCGCCGCGCACGGTGTATTCGCCCTCGCCGCGCACGCCCGGCTCCAGCGCGGTGAGCCGGTCCACGAAGCGAAACTCCGGCCCGTGCGGCAGAAAGGCCAGCGCCTGTGCGAGTGTGTCAGCGTCGTTCATTTCTTCCCTCCCTTCGCCGCCGGCTGGCTCACTTGGAAATCCGCACCGATGACGGGCGAAAAGAGCGCGTCGTCGAGCTTCGAGTTCATCACGACATTGGTGAAGTCATTGCGCAGCAGCGAGCCGTCGGTGAAGCGGAGCTGCGTGGCGCGGAGGACGTTGTCGCGCGGGCTGAAGGTGAGCTGGATTTCCGGCATGAGCTTGCGCGCGGAGTCGGACCGGGGCTGGAGCGAGAGCGTGTGTAGGCCGTTGGTCTCCGTGAGCGCGGCGATGGCGAAGGTCGCGTCCAGCTCGGCGCGGCTGCGCGGGAAGCCGGCATCGAGCAGCGCCATCGCGTCCTTCCACGGCCCGCCGGCAGCAGCGTCTAGCGGGTATCGCTCGGCCCGCTTGAGGCGCGGGTAGAGGATGAGCACCTCAGTGGGCTGGCGCACGGCGATGGTCTGCGGTGGCTCGCCGAGTTCCCAGCGGAAGCGGCGCGGCGCGGCGAACCACACGCGTCCGCGCGCGGTGAGCGGCTGCGTGAGCGTGCTCAAGGCGCGCGTCTGCGTGAAGTCGGCCTGCCAGGTGGTGAGGTTCGTCTGCGAGGCAAGCCAAGCGTTGACGATGGCGTTGGTGTCGGCGGCGGGGAGGGAAAGGACTGTGAGGGCGAGGAAGAGCAGCGGAGCGCCGAGCATTGCTCGGCAAGAGCGGGCGCGCCGTGACATCAGGCCGGGCGATGCTCGGTGCTCCGTTTCGGGATGACGGTTCACCCGCGCGGCCAGATGGGGACGAAGTGATACCATTGGTCAGGATGTTCGCGCAGCCACGGCTCGAACGCACGCAGGATTTCCTGCGTGAACACGCGGCGCTGCTCGCGGTTGCCGAGCGCGGCGCGGTCGTAGGTTGCTTCCGGCAGAATCTGTGCCGCGTAGCCATCCCCGCGCCGGACGATGACCACCGGCACCACGGCACAACCGGAGGCGCGTGCGAGTTCCGCCGCCGCGTTGGAGACGAGGAAGGGCCGTCCGAACAATTCCACTTCCACCGCGCTCTTCTCCGCCGGTCGGTCGAGCAGTAGCGCCACCGCGCCGCCGGCGTCCATCCGCTTGATGACTTCGACAAACGCAAACGGGTCTTCGCCGACAAGGAGCGTCTCGACGCCCCAGCGCGCGCGTGCGGCCTGGCGTAGCTCGGTGAGACGCGGGTCCGGCTCCGGGTTCGAGAGCGCGAGGAGCCGGTGGCCCTTGTGCGTGAGGATGGGGCCGCCGAGTTCCCAGTTGCCGAGGTGCAGCGTGACGAGCAGCACGCCGCGTCCACGCGCGTGCGCGGCCTCGAAGCGCTCCCAGCCAGCGAGCTGGTTGAACGACGCCATCACCGGCGTGCCGCTCTCGAAGCGCCAGAGGTCGGCGAGTTTGCGGGTGAAATTCAGCACGAGCTGGCGCGCGGTGCGCGTGGCGGCGGCGCGGTCGCCGTCGTGGAGCGGGAGCAGGTTTTGGATGACGACTTCGCGGCGCTGCGGTTGGGCGAGCCAGTAAGCACGGGCGCCGATGCGGCAGAGTAGCTCAATCAAACTTTGCGGCAGCATACGTGCGGCGCAAAGGCCCGCCTGCCAGCCGAGGCGTCCGTAGAGTGCGGAGGGCTTGCCCGTGCCGACGACTTGCAGTCGCCGCTCGGTGGTGTCGGACGCGCCAGACGGCGACTGCAAGTCGCCGGCACGTTGAGTTGCCAGCCACCAACCGGGAAGGAGCGCCCAAGCCACGATGAACGCCGCTGCCACGCCCGTCGCGCACACGAGGCCGAGGCTTGCGAGGCCGGCGTTGCTCGACCACGCGAGCGAGCCGAAGCCGGCCACGGTGGTCGCGGCGCAGAGGAAGAGCGCGCTGCCCGTGGTGCGACGCGCGAGCGCGAGGTCGCCGCCGTGACGGCGCAGGGCCATCTGCATGTGGATGCCGTAGTCCACGCCGCAGCCGAGCAGGAGCGGCAGCGCCATCAAGTTCAGCAAGTCCCACGACCACCCCGCGAGGCGCATCGCCGTGAGCAGCAGCAGCCCGCTCAAGGCCAGCGCGGCGAGGCTCAACAGCACTTCATCCCAACGCTTGAAGGCGAACCAGAGCGAGGCGAGCAACACTGCGAACATCGGTGCAAGGACGAACCAGAGGTCGCGTTGCACGAGGCCGAGCAGCGCTTCGCCGAGCAGACTCCAGCCCGTGAGCCATGCGCCGTGTGTGGGCAAGGTCATGGCTAGTTCAGCGAGGTTGCCGCCAGTTGCCGCACGCGCGCCCGGATACGCAATGCCCGCAAGGAGGAAGCCGCCATCGCCGCGCGCGACGAAGCGTTCGAGTGTCCAGGTGCTCACGGAGTTGGTGGGCCAGACCGGACGCGTGGCGTTGGCAGCGTTGGCCCAGACGTTGAGGATGCGGTCGGTGAGCAGGAGTGCGTTCGTGGAGAACCCGGCTTGGAGCGCAGTGGTGCGAAGCGTGTCGCGTTGCGCGGCGAGCCAGCGGGCGGTGTCGCGATTCGCGTGCTGATGGTCGGGGTGCGGCCAGAGCGCGTCCGGGAGGAGGAGGTTGGTGAGAACTTGGTTCGAGACGGCTTGCTGAAGCACGGAGTGAATCGCGGCGAGCCGGCGCGCGACTTCTGCTTCGTCGCGACCGGAGACGACGAGCCAGAGCGGATCGCGTCGGTCGCCGAGGCGTTGGCTGATGAGTTCGGCGGTGGAGTAGGCTTCGCTGCGCGTGGGGCGAAGCGGGTCTGCGGAGTGTGAGAGCGGAGGCAGGCCGCGTGAGAGGATGAGCGCGGAAATGATGAGCAGGGCGAGCGTGCCGAGGAGGCTGAGGTTTGGAGTCCCGGCTTTAGCCGGTGGAACTGCCCGCTGTCCCGTCGCTCCATTCGCACCGTCCGGGACAGGCGAATGCCGCGCCGCCTGAAGGCGGGACTCCGAGCCTAGCAGCGGCGGCAGGTAGGCATAAACCATTGCCAGCGCGCCGAGGGCGATGCCGAGGGCCACGAGCGTGCCGAGCTGACCGAGGCCGGGCAGGCCGCTGAAGTTCAACACGAGGAACGCGCCGGCGGTCGTCACGGCGGACCAGAGGATTCCTGGGCCTATGTGTTGGCGCACCTCGGTCGCGGTTGCGCCGGGCATCGCGAGCGCTTCCTGATACATCACCAGCCCGTAGTCCACTGCGAGGCCGAGCAGGATGGCGGCGAAGCCCATGCTCACCACGTTGAGCGTGCCGATGACCAGCCCGCCCAGCGCGAGTGTGCCGGCGAGCGTGAGAGTGAGCAGCGCGAGCAGCCACAGCAACGGACGCCATTGGCGATGCGCCCACCAGAACAGCACGGCGATGATGCCGAGCGTGCCGAGCACGGAATTCTGCATGTCGCGTTCCATGCCCGAGGCGATTTCCGCGACGAACACGGGCCGTCCGGTGAAGTGCAGCGTGATGCCGCTGGCAGCGTTGTCTCGCTGCCATGCGGCGGTGTGGGCACGCATGGCCTCCAGCCACGCGGCACACTCGGGATACGTGGCGAGTGCGCCGCGCGGCTTGACGAAGAGGAGTCGGAACGTGCCGTCGGCTGAGGCGAACATGCCGTCGCCGCGACCGAAGGAGGCGGGGGCGCTCACGGACGCGGGCAGTTGCGTGAGACCGAAGGGGTCGAAGCTCGCGCGCGCAATTTCCTCCGGAGAGAACGAGGTGGCGAGGCGCTCGCGTGTGGCGGCGAGCGTGGCGGCGGGGTTGCCGAGCTGGTTCGTGAGCTGTGCGAAGACGGCGGGCGGCTGGTTCAGCCAAGTGACGGCGGCGAGTTCAGCGGCGAGTTCTGGCTGCTCCAGCCACGGCGGTTGCCAGTGCGCGGCGGTGACGAGGTTGGTGGCAGTGCGGAGATGTTCGGCGAGGGAACGCGCGGCGCGTTCGGCGCGTTCGGCGTCGGGGGCTTCGATCGTGACGAGCAACTCGTTCGCGCTGGCGAAGTGGCGCTGATAAAGCTGGAGGCCGTGGACGACGGGGAGTTCGCGCGGGAGAAGGTTCAGCACTTCGACATCGAAGCGCAGCCGCGTGAGGCCCAGCGCGAGCGGAATGAGCAGGAGCCAGAGCCAGCGCTTCATGGCGTGAGCGAACCGTCGAAGCGCTCGCCGGTCTGGGGGTTCGTCAGCCGCCACTCGCCAGCATCACGCCGCTCGAACTGCCACGGCGCGGCGGGAGATTGGCCGGAGAGGGCGCGCGCTAGCTGGAGCCAGCCGACGCGGGCGGGTGGCGTGCCGCGCGCGGAATGGCGCTGGCCGGTGGCGGCTGCGATGCGCCAAGTGTTGGCCGTGACGTGCGCGAGAACGAAGGACAGGCCGGCCTTGGACACATCGAGCACGCATTCACCATCCGTGCGGTTCCACACTTGCAGGTCAATGACGACGTCGCCTGCGCTGGGTCCGGGAGTCCACACCGCCTGGCCGCTGCGGTGCGTCCAGCCGGGGGCGGAGGTGTCAATGCGCGGTAGCGGGGCCGTGCGACAGGCGAAGAGCATCGCGAGCATCGCGAGGACCACGGCAAGGGAGCGGCGACACATGGCTCAGTCGAAGCGGATGCGAGGGACGATGGGGCGGCGGGCCTGGATTTTCACGAGCAGGAAGAAGAGCCTCATACGCCAGCGGATCGCCCAGCGGCCGGTGAGTTCACCGGCGAGCGCGGCGTTCACGGCGGCGGGGAGGCTCCATTTCTCGCGTGGTTCGAGGAAGAGTTCCATGAAGGGCTTGGTGTAATACTGCTCGACCATCTCCCAGTAGAAACGCAGCGCGCTGAAGGTCTTTCGCTCATAGCTCGCGAATCGCCAGCGCGTGCCGAACGGCGTGCGCAGGCAGGCATCCAGCGTCTCGGCGGCGAGCTTGCCGGAGAACATCGCGAGGTAAACGCCGGCGGAGAAAATCGGGTCCATGAAGCCGGCGGCATCGCCCACGCGCAGCAGACGCGGGCCAGTGAGGCGGCGGTTGTAGTAGGAGAAGTCGCTGGTGGTGTGGAAGTCGCCGACGAGCTGCGCGCTTTTCATCCGCTCGCGCAGCACCGGACTGGTGGCGACGATGCGGTGGAAGAGTTCCTCTGGCGGGGTTTTGGATGCGGCAAGTTCCGACGCGTCCAATACGCAGCCGACGCTAATCTTCGTGGCTGACACCGGGATGAGCCAGAACCACTTGTTCGCCAACCGCACGACTAGGATGTCGCCGCCCTTCTCGCCCTCGTCGCGCATGACGCCGTTGAAATGCCCGAAGATTGCCATCTTCTTCAGGTCCGGGTGGATGACGCGCAGCCCCTGTTGGTTGCCGGTCACGTTGCCGCGTCCGCTGGCGTCCACGAGGTAACGCCCCTCCAGCGTATGCTTCGCGCCCTCGGGGTCCGTGGCGTCCACGCGCACGCGGTCAGGGAGCTGTTCAAAGCGCTGGAACTGCCAGCCCTCGCGCACGTCCGCGCCCTTGGCGGCGGCGTTCTTGAGCAGGATGTGGTCGAAGATGGAACGCTCGACTTGAAAGGTCTGCGGCTGCTTGGTGAAGCGCCCTTCGCGGAACACGAGCTTGAGCGACTTGCGGCCATTGCCGAGATGGAATTGCGCGCCGGTCTTCCTCGGGAAGCCCGCCGCCTCCAATGCTGGCAGCACGCCCAGTTCCTCGAAGAGGGGCCAGTTGTAAGGCAGCAGCGACTCGCCGATGTGAAAGCGCGGAAATCGTTCCCGCTCCAGCAGCACAACACGCCTGCCTCGGGCCGCCAGAAGCGAGGCGACGGTCGAACCACCAGGTCCGCCTCCTATGATGATCGCGTCGTGCATAAGAAGATATCTACCTTGGCCGAGGAGGGAGTCCAAGTCTGGAAGGTCTTCAAGTTGAAGAAGCTCGGCATGCCTGCGTGCGCGGCTTTCAACGAAAGCCTAGCGCACTGCAAGCAGCAAATCCTGCGCGATTCTGGTTCAAAGCTCTGCTAAACGTGATTGCTGGCTGGCCACCCTCGGTGATTGAAAATCCACCGGCAGCACCTTGGGCGCAGCGCTGCCGTGCGGGTT
>CALQJI020000089.1 GCA_943330855.2 Klebsiella pneumoniae | reverse complement strand
GCACGCCGGGATGGATCCCTACGAGTTGAAGAAAAGGATTGAGGCCAAGCTGAAGAAATTCTTCACTGCCTTGGGTAAACTAGATCGTGAGTCAACGAAGACCTGACGGTCCCCTGCCCCCGGTAACATTTAGCCGTGAGTCAATACGACCTCACCCAGGAGAAAGCGGAGTTGCGCGACGCCTACGGACGCGACGCGTTCGGCCAGGGCTGCCTGCTGGCGCGCCGGCTCGTGGAGCGCGGCGTGCGGTTCGTGGAGGTAAGCTTGCACGGCTGGGACACGCACTCGAATAACTTCACCGCCACGCCGGACCTCTGCACGAAACTTGACGCGGGCCTGTCCACGCTCGTGAGCGACCTGCACGGGCGCGGAATGCTTCGGGACACATTGGTCGTGGTGGCCACCGAGTTCGGTCGCTCGCCGAAAATCAACGTGAGTCTTGGGCGCGACCATTATCCGCAGGCGTTCTCGGCCGCGCTGTTCGGCGGCGGCGTGAAGGGCGGGGCTATGTATGGCGCACGAACCCCACCGGCGAAATCGTAGCGGACCAGGAAATCACCATCCCGGATTTCAACGCGACCATCGGCCATGCGCTGGGCCTGCCGGTGGAGGAAGTCGTGGTCGCGCCCAATGGCCGTCCCTTCAAGCTCGCGGACAAGGGCAAGCCGGTCAGCGCAATCTTCGCCTGAGCTTCACGCCCACGTTTTTCGCACTCGCACTGCCATGAAAACGCTCCGGTTCCTGCTTGCACTGTTTTGCCTCGCTGCTTTTCACACCCGTGCCGGGGCCACGCTCACGCCCGGGCAGACGCAACAGGCCGCCGCTGAAATTGACTCATTGCTCGCCGCGCACTGGAAGTCCACTGGCGTCACTCCCAACGCGCCCATCCGCGCTGAGACCTTCGTCCGCCGCATCTATCTGGACCTCGCGGGGCGCATTCCCACCGCCAGCGAGGCCGTAGCTTTTCTCGAATCCAAGCAGCCGGACAAGCGCGCGGCGCTGATTGACGACCTGCTCGCGCGCGAGAGCTATGGCTCGCACTTCTATAACTTCTGGGCGGACATCCTGCGGCTCAAGTCGCACTTCGTGAACACGGCGAACGTCGGGCCGGCTGCCTACGCGAAGTTCATCAAGGAGAGCCTCCGCACGAACAAACCTTACGACCAGTTTGTGCGCGAACTGCTCTCGGCGCGCGGCTACGCGTGGGACAACGGCGCGGTCGGCTACTACGGCCGCGACCCGGAGATGCCCCTCGATAACATGGCGCTGACCACCCGCATCTTTCTCGGCACGCGCATCGAGTGCGCGCAGTGCCACGACCATCCGTTCGACAAGTGGAAGCAGACGGAGTTCTACCGCCTCGCGGCTTACACCTACGGAAACAAGGCCGTGAACGAGGCCTTCCACGGCGCACGCGATGCCATTCGCGCGCGTCAGGACGCGATCAACGATGACTTCAAGAAGGAGAAGGCCGCGTCCACCGACGGCGGCAAGGCTGCGCAAAAGCGCAAGCAGGAACGGCTCGATGCGATGGAGTATCGGAAAGTTGTCGGCATCATCAAAGGCCCGGTCGGCCAGCTCTTCAGCCCTATCGGTTTCGAACGCCAGGCCGACGCCGTGCTCAAGCTGCCGTTCGACTTCCACCAGGCCGACGGCAAGCCCGGCGACGTGATGCGGCCCCGGCCCATCTTCGGCACCGCGCCGGAGCTGAAGTCCGGTGAAGACGCCGCCGAAGCCTTCGCGCGCTGGATGACTTCGCCCGAAAACCCCAATTTCACGCGCGTCATCGTGAACCGCCTGTGGCGAAAGCTCTTCGGTGTCGCGCTGATCGAGCCGCTGGACGACCTGCGCGACGGCGTAACCGCGATGGTGCCGACGGTTGAGCAGCGCCTGACAAAGCTCCTCATCGAGCTGCGCTACGACCAGAAGGCGTTCCTTGCGGTCGTGGCGAACACGCGCACCTATCAGTCCGCCGTTACGCCCGGTGAGTTCAACCGTGGCGAGGAGACGTATCACTTCACCGGCCCGGTGCTGCGCCGCATGACCGCCGAGCAGGTCTGGGATTCCCTCGTCGCACTGGCGAGCCACGAGCCAGACGCCCGCGACCTGACCCGCGAAGCGCACGACGACCGCCGTATCCAGGTCTCGCGCATGGCGTGCGACGCCTACTTGAACTTCGACGGCACGAAGCTCGTGGACATGGCCTACGCGCGCTTGCAGGCGGAACTGGAACTGCAAAAGCGCGACACGGCCGTGAAAGAAGCCCTCATCGTCGCCAAGCGCGCCGGCGACAGGCGGAAGGAGATTGAATTGCGCCACCAGGAAGGCGACCTCGACCGCGAACGCGGCGAGACGTTCGTGAAGGATTTCATCATACCCATCCTCACGAACCTCGCGCAGAAGAAAGCCGGCCCCGACGCGAAAGTCACCGTGGACGAAACCTACAAGATGAACCCCAACCCGCGCGCGCTGCCGACCGAGACTTGGAAGCGTCTACACGTCCCCGGCTACGGCCCCGCGCCCAAGACCGCCGCGCAACTCGCCGCCGAAGCACAGTCGGAAAAAGAACGCCTCGTCGCACTGGCCTTGAAGCTCGGCTACACCGAAAAGGATCGCACCGGGTTCGTCGCCTACTGCGAAAAGGCAGGCGTCGATTGGCGGCGCGCTTCCGAACTCGACAGCCCTGCGCCGCGCGGCCACTTCCTGCGCACCATGGGCCAGAGCGACCGCGACTTCGTTGAGAACGCCAATCCGAACCCGGCCATCCCCCAAGCCCTCGCGCTGATGAATAGCGAACTCATTTCCGCGCGCGGCCTGCTTTCGCCTTACTCGCCCGTGATGCACGGTGTCGAACGCGCGGCCGACAAGGTGGACGCCGCCTTCCTCGCGCTGCTGGCGCGCGCTCCTACACCCGCCGAGCGCGCCCGCCTCGCCGGGGCCGCGCCAGCCGACCTCCTCCACGCGTTGCTCAATACGAAGCAGTTTCTTTTTATCCAGTAAACAGGCGCCCAGTCGGCATGACTCTTCGCACAGCCGCTGTCGGCTGGGTTGGCGGCCCGAGGCGGCGCGGAATTGGGGCCGCCGGGCTTGGGTTCGGCGGCGTTCAGATCGGACACCAGTAGGACAGGTAAAAGGAAAAGGCAAATGGGCTTCATAGATTTTCGGATTGAGAATGGAAACAGAGAGACAGCCCGGCGTGTCAGGACACGACGAGGCCATGGGGAGGCGCAAATCACGAGGGTTTGATAGGCGAGGAAAGACGGCGCCCGCGGGGCGGCAGCGGAAGCTCCAACTCTGACAGAGCCACTGCGGCACGCTGTCTGGCGCAAGGAGCCGTCAGCGCGGCAGACTCGCGGATGGGGTCGAGCGTGTCAGGAGCAAGGTGAAGCGCGACGGCCAGCAGGAGGTGGACGAAGGCAGCTTTCTGCGGGTGCCAGTAGCCGCCGGACTCAACGGAGCTGCAAGCGGCGCAATCCGAGCAATCCGGCTTTCGGGATTCATCAGCGTGGCCTTTTTCGCAGCACGTTGAGTCACTGCCCAGCCAGCCCAGCGCCTCCGCCTGACAGTGCATCGTGCAAGGCAGCCAGAGGGTGAGCAGCAGTAGGGCGATGACTGTCTTTACTCGTTGCAGTCCAGAGACAAGTGCGACACGCGGGACAGCTATGCAAGTTGCAACTGGCTCGCCACAAGAGCAGCTCGACATTCCGATATCGGGAGGAGGGATCAGCGCCCCAGACACGACATTGGAATGTCGCGCTCCCCATTCCGGTGCAGAACCATGCCTCGTCGCACGCTCAGAACTTTTCACTTTGCACCCGGCTGGTTGGACTCTAGGTTTTGCTTCTGAACTCGTTGGCGAACCAACTCCGTGCCGCAGCCCGCTGGCTGGCTTCGCTCGCGCTTGTGTTTCACGTCGCGTGGCTCCCCGTTCACCTGCTCACCGTCGCCCACTGCGACTCCAGCCCAGCTCACGACCACGCACAGGCGAACGCAGACCATCACGGCCACAGCCACGGGGAGTCCAACTCACACCATCAGGATGGCGACACGGACCAACATCATTTCGCAAGCGACCACGAATCCAAGTTCCTCTCCAAGCGCCAGACACTATGCTTCACGCCGGCCCTCGTCGGGTGGCAGCAGACGCTGTTGACGCCGGTGTTCTCCGTCGCGATTGAACTGCCGGTGAACGCTGATCCAGCGCCGCCACCGGCTGACTTTTCTCCTCCCTCCGGCCCGCGCGCTCCGCCGCTGGCCTGATTTCCTCCCATCGTCCCGCGCCGACTCTGGCGCGCCGACAGACGTGGTGTGCCCTGCCACGATTCTCTGCCGGTAGTTTTCTGACAGGGTTGATTCTGACTTCGTTGAACTATGAAAACCGCTTTCGCTCGGCCCGCTGTGATGCTGGCCGCCGTGTTGACCACGGCCCTGCTGGCCGCTTGCCGCAAACCTGATTCCCACGACCACCCAACCGGCGGCCACGAGCACGAGGAGAAGACGGCGCAAATCACCGTTTGGTCCGACCGCTACGAAATCTTCGCCGAGCACAAGCCGCCCGCCGTGGGCACGCCGACGACCTTCATCACGCACGTCACGGACTTGCGCACTCTCGAGCCGCGCGGCGCCGGGCCGGTGAAGTTCCTCCTGCGCCAGGGCGACGCCACGTTGGAGCATCCGCAAGCCAAGCCGTCCAAGCCCGGCATCTATCTCCCCGCGCTCACGTTCCCCAAGCCGGGCCTGTGGCAACTCACGCTCCTCGTCCCGACGGAGGGCACCAACGCCGTCGTCGAACTGGGCGCGGTCGAAGTCTTCGCCGACGCGCACGCGGCGCAGCACGCGAAACTTCCGGAACCGCCCGAGGGCGTCAGCTTCCTCAAGGAGCAGCAGTGGAAAATCCTTGCGCAGGCGGAGCCGGTCACGAAGCGCCGGCTCGTCGAGCGCGTGCGCGTGCCGGCGGTGGTCGCCGCGCGGCCCGGTTCGCTCGCGCAAGTCAGCACGCCGCAACCCGGACGCTTGTTCGCGCCTCTGGGCAAGTCGCTGCCGGCCATCGGCGACAAGGTCACGGCGGGCCAGACGCTCGCGTTTTTGCAGCCCGCTTTCGCGCCGTCCACCGCCGGGGAACAAAGCGCGCGCCTCGCCGAGGCCACCGCGCGCATCGCCGAGTTCGACGCGCGCGCTGTGGAGGCCGGGGCGGAGGCCGCCCGCGCCAAGCTCGCCATCGAGCAAGCCGGTGTGACGCTCAAACGGATGCAGACGCTCGTCTCGGCGAAGGCGCGGCCCGAGCGCGACTTGCAGGAGGCGGAGTTCACGCTCAAGGACGCGCAGGCGAAGCTCGCCGCCGCGCTCGCAGTGGAACGTGCCTACCGCGACGCCGCTGCCGCCATCCGCGCCGGCCGCGACGTGGCGTCGGTCACGCCCGCCGTCATCGAACTCAAGTCGCCGATTGCCGGCACGCTGGTCACGCCGTTCAACGGCGCGGTGGGCGAGCAACTCGCGGCGGACCGCGCGGTGTTCACGGTGCTCGATGCCAGCAGCGTGTTCATCGAAGCCAAAGTCCCGGAGACAGCCACGCGCCGTCTCACCACCGCGAAGCACGCGAGCCTCGAACTGCCGAGCGAACGCGGACGCTTCCTGTCCATCACCGGCGAGGGTCGCGGGCGGCTGGTCTTCACCGGACTTCAAGTGGACCCCGCCACGCGCACCGTGACGCTCGTATATGAGTTGAAGAACTCCGGCGGCCAGTTCCGCATCGGCGAGGCCCTCACGTTGCACCTCGAGACGGAGCGCGCCGAGGACGCGGTGGCCGTGCCGGACGCCGCGCTGGTCGAGGAGGGCGGACGCTTCATCGTCTTCGTCCAGCTTGGCGGCGAGACCTTCGACAAGCGCGATGTCACGCTCGGCTTCCGCGACGGCAACTTCGTGCAGGTGCTCACCGGTTTGAAGGAAGGCGAGCGCATTGTGACCAAGGGCGCCTACGCCATCCGCCTTGCCTCCGTCTCCAGCGTCATCCCCGCGCACGGCCACGCGCACTAAGGACCTGCCATGATGGACAAACTCATTCGTTGGTCGCTGGAGAACCGCCCGCTGGTGTTGGTCGCCGCGCTCCTGCTCACGGTCTTTGGCATTCACACGGCGATGCGGATGCCCGTGGATGTCTTCCCCGACCTCACCGCGCCGACCGTCACCGTCATCACCGAGGCGCACGGCATGGCCCCGACGGAAGTCGAGAACCAGGTCACGTTCCCGATTGAGACGGCGGTCAACGGCGCGTCCGGCGTGCGTCGTGTGCGCTCCGCCACGGCGGTCGGCATCTCGGTCGTGTGGGTGGAATTCGACTGGGGCACGGACATCCGCCACGCGCGGCAAATCGTCAGCGAGAGGATGGTGACCGTCGCGGGCGAACTCCCGGCAGAGGTCGAGAAGCCCGTGCTCGCGCCGGTGTCGTCCGTCATGGGGGAAATTCTTTTCCTCGCGCTCACCTCGGACAAACACACGCCCACCGAGCTTCGCACGTTCTCCGAGACGAGCATCCGCCGACGGTTGCTCGCGGTGCCGGGCGTCGCGCAAGTCACGCCCATCGGCGGCGGCGAAAAGCAGTTTCAAGTCGTCATCGCACCGGGCGCGCTGCAAACCCACGGTGTCACCGTCGCGCAGGTCGTGCGCGCGCTGGAGGAGGGCAACGAGAACGTCTCCGCCGGCATCATCAACGAGCGCGGGGCGGAGTGGCTCGTCACCGGCATGGGCCGGCTGCGGACGTTGGAGGACATTGGTGAAACCGTCGTCACCGCTCGCGCCGGCGTGCCCGTGCGCGTGGCTGATGTGGGCGAAGTCAAACTCGGCGTCGCGCCGAAACGCGGCGAAGCCTCCGCGATGGGCAAGCCCGCCGTCGTGTTGGGCATCCAGAAGCAGCCGGGCGCGAACACGCTCGCCCTGACGCGGCAGCTTGAGGCGGTGCTGGCCGACATCCAGACCAAGCTCCCGCCCGGCATGAAGCTCCAGACTGACATCTTTCGGCAGGCGAACTTCATCGAGGTCGCGGTCAAGAATGTCTTCACGGCGCTGGGCGAAGGCGTGCTGCTGGTCATCGTCGTCGTGCTGGTGTTCCTAGCCAATGGCCGCGCCACGCTCATCACCATCACCGCCATCCCGCTCTCGCTCGTCGCCGCCGTGCTCACGCTCAAGGCGTTCGGCGCGACCATCAACACGATGACGCTCGGCGGCATGGCCATCGCCATCGGCGCGCTGGTGGACGACGCGGTGATTGATGTGGAAAACGTCGTGCGCCGCCTGCGGGGGAACGCCGCGTTGCCGGTGGAGCAGCGACGCAATGCGCTGGCCGTTGTCCTAAACGCCAGCATCGAAATCCGCAGTTCCATCGTCTTCGCCACGCTCATCATCGCGCTGGTCTTCGTGCCGGTGTTCTTCCTCGGCGGCGTCGAGGGCCGGCTGCTGCAACCGCTCGGCGTCTCGTATCTCGTCGCGCTGCTCGCGTCCCTCATGGTCGCCGTCACGGTGACGCCGGTGCTGTGCCTGCTGCTGCTGCCCAACTCGCGCGCGGTGTTGACCGGTCACGAATCCGGCTTCGTGCGGCTGCTCAAGCGCGGTTACACACCGCTATTGAACGGTGCGCTCCGCCACCCGTGGTTCGTGACGCTGCCCGCCGTGGCACTGCTCGCGGTGGCGCTGGTCGCCACGTCCCTCTTTGGCCGCGCCTTCCTGCCGGAGTTCAACGAAGGCTCGCTCACGTTGAGCGCCGTCACTCTGCCGGGCACGTCGCTCGCGGAGTCGGACGCGCTGGGCCGCGTCGTCGAGCAGACGCTTCTCTCACCCGCGTTCCCGGAAATCATCTCGGTCGCGCGCCGCACGGGTCGCGCGGAACTCGACGAGCACGCGCAAGGCGTCGAGGCCGCCGAACTCGATGTCTCGCTCAAGATGGGCCAGCGCAGCAAGGCGGAATTCCTCGCCGCGTTGCGCGAGGCGTTGTCGCAGGTGCCCGGCATGAACGTCACCATCGGCCAGCCCATTTCCCATCGCATTGACCACATGCTCTCCGGCACGCGCGCGAACATCGCGGTGAAGATTTATGGCAGCGACCTCTACCAACTCCGCACGCTGGCCGAGAAGGCCCGCGCGGCGATAGCCGATGTGCCGGGCGTCGTGGACTTGTCGGTCGAGCAGCAGACGGAGATTCCCGTGTTGACGGTGAAGTTCGACCGCCCCGCGCTGGCGCGACACGGCGTCACCATCCGCGAGGTCGCACGCGTGCTGGAGGCCGGCCTGCAAGGCGTGAAAGCGACGCGCATCATTGAAGGCCAAAACGCCTACGACCTCGTGGTGCGGTTGGCCGACGCCGACGGCTGGCGCACCGACACGCTCGGCGACTTGCTCGTGGATACGCCCGCGGGCGCGAAGGTGCCGCTGCGGACGCTGGCGAAGATTCGCAAGGACACCGGTCCGAACCAGGTGCTTCGCGAACAGGTCGAGCGCAAGATTGTCGTGCAATGCAACGTCGCCGGGCGCGACGTGACCAGCGTGGTGCGCGATTGCCAGAAGCTCGTGAACCCCGTCATCGCGGCCGCACCGGGCTACCGCGTCGAGTTCGGCGGACAATTCGAGAGCGCCGAGGAAGCGGGGCGGATTCTGCTGCTCGTCAGCATCGTCGTAGTCATCGGCATCGGCTTCCTGCTGCACCTCGCTTTTGGTTCCGCGCGGGACGCGGCGCTCGTAATGCTGAACCTACCGCTCGCGCTCATCGGCGGCGTAGCGGGCGTGTTCGTGAGCGGCGGCGTGTTGAGCGTCGCGTCGCTCATCGGCTTCATCACCGTGTTCGGCATCGCCACGCGCAACGGCATCATGCTCGTCTCGCACATCCGCCACCTGCGCGAGGAAGAGGGCGTCACCGACTTCCGCGAAGCCGTCTTCCGAGGCGCGATGGAACGGCTCGTGCCCATCCTGATGACCGCGCTCGCTGCCGGCCTTGCCCTGATTCCGCTCGCCCTCGGCGGCGGCAAGCCGGGCAACGAAATCCAAACCCCGATGGCCATCGTCATCCTCGGCGGCCTGCTCACCTCGATGCTGCTGAACATGATTGTCGTCCCCGCGTTGTATCTGCGCTTCGGCAGGGCGACCCAACCGAATCCCCAGCCATGACAACTCCAAGCCTCGCCATTCGCTCCGTAGCCGCCGACGTGAGGAGGCGGACTCTGCGGTGCTCAATCCAATCCGCCTCCTTACCTCGGCGGTTACGGGGCTTACTCCTCGCGACCCTGCTTCTGCTGTCGAGTGCCACTGGTGCAATGGCCGCCGCACCGTTGACCAACCTCACGCTTACCGCCGCGCTCGAATTAGCCGAGCAGCACAGCCCCACGCTCACCGAGTCCCGCGCCCAGCTCGCTGCCGCCGACGGCCGCCTGCAACAGGCCACCCGCCCGCCGAACCCGGAGGCCATCGCGCGTGTCGAGTCCGCGCCGCGCGATCCCGCGTTCCTCCTCGGCGCGAGCCAGCGTGTGCCGCTGGGCAAGCGGCTCACGGCCGCGCGTGAGGTTCACGAGCGCGAGCGCGAAAGCCTCCAACACGAGTTCGCCGGGAAAACTCGCGAAGTCCGCCGCCGCGCGCATGGGGCCTTCGCCACCGCCCTCTTCGCCAATGAGGCGCACCGGTTGAACACCCGGCTCGTGGCCGCCGCCGCCGAATCCGTGCGATTGGCCCGCGTGCGTGCCGCCGTCGGTGACGCCGCAGCCGACGAGACGGAGCGCGCGGAGCTGGAACTCGCCCGCGTCCGTGGCGAACTCGCCCGCGCCACCGCGTTGCGCGAGCAGGCGTTCGCTGCGCTGTCCGCCACACTGGGTCCGTCGCGTTCGACGATTCAGTCATTGAGCGGCTCGCTGGAGGACGGTTTGGAGCTGCCCGTGCTCGAAAGCATCGCCGCCGAACTTGGTTCCCATCCTGCCCTCGCCCAAGCGCAGTCTGACACCACCGCCGCCCGCGCCCGCGTCGCGCTCGCGCGTGCCGAGCGCGTGCCGGACCTGACGTTCGAGCTGCTCTTCCGCCGCGACGAGTCGACCAAGCGCAACGGCTTCGACGTCGGCTTCAGCGTGCCGTTGCCGCTCTTCGACCGGAACCAAGGGCGCGAGAAGGAAGCGCGCGCCCAGCACACGGCCGCCGAGGCGCGCGCGCTGCGGACACAGGCTGATTTGGAAACCGAGCTGCGCGTCGCCCACGGCGAACTCGCCGCCAGTCTAGCGCACGCTCGCCAGTTGCAGGCTGACGTGTTGCCCCGCCTCGCCCGGCTCGCCTGGCTCACCGAGACCCGCGTGTCCGCCGGTGACGCCACCTTCGCCGACCTGCTCCCGCTCCAACGCGAGTCCACCGCCACGCACCTCGCCCGCTTGGAGGCTCTGCGCGACGCCCATCAAGCGTGGTCACGGCTCCGCCCGTTGTTGAAGTGAGCGGACAACTTTGAACTTTGAACTTTAAACCAGAACCCCCTAACCTGTTGTCATGGCACTAGACGACGTTTTATTGGACGCTGAAGAAAAGATGCTCAAGAGCGAGCAGCACATGGAGTATGAATTCTCCGGCGTGCGCACGGGCAAGGCTTCCCCCGCGCTGGTGGAAAACATCCAGGCCGAGGTCTATGGCTCCATGATGCGCATCAAGGAACTGGCGAACATCTCCGTGCCGGAGTCGCGTATGCTCATGATCCAGCCGTGGGATCAGGGGAGTGTCGGCCCCATCGAGAAGGCCATTCAGAAGGCGAACCTCGGCCTCAACCCCGCCGTGCAAGGCAAGTTCATCCGCATCGTCCTGCCCGACCTGAGCACGGAGACACGCGAGAAATTCGTGAAGATGGTCAAGCACATGGCCGAGACCGGCAAGATCGCCATCCGCCAGATTCGCCGTGACGCACTCGAAGTGCTCAAGAAGGAAGGCAAGAACGGCATCTCCGAGGACGAAATCGAGACCGCTGAGGGCGAGGTGCAGAAGCTCACCGACCAATACATCAAGAAGCTCGACGCGCACCTGGCGATCAAGGAAGCGGAAATCATGAAGGTCTGAGGCGCTGCGAATGGCGAGCTCCGCATAGGGAATCGCCGTTCGTTCACGCAGTCGCTCCCGTGGCCGCGTTCGCCATGCGGAATTCTTGATTCGACATTCCCGTGGTCCCCCTGCCCCACACTCACTCCTGCTTCGTCTGCGGGGAGTCCAACGCCCACGGGCTGCGGCTGCGTTTCACCACGGATGGCCAGCACGTTCACACACGCTTCACCCCGCGCGCGGACCACATCGGCTTCAAGGCCGTGACCCACGGGGGGCTGCTCGCGACCGTGCTGGATGAAATCATGGTGTGGGCCGTGGCAGTGGGGACGCGGCGCTTCGCCTACTGCGCGGAGCTGACGGTGCGCTTCCACCAACCGGCCAAGGTGGATGCGGAGCTACTCGCCAGCGGCGAACTGGTTTCAAACCGGCGGGATAAACTCTTCGAAGCGAAGGCCGAGCTGCGTGATGCCAACGGACAAATTGTCGCCACCGCCACCGGAAAATACCTACCCGTCCCCGCCGGTGAAATCCCCGCGATGCTCACCGAGCTGGTCGGCGACCGCAGTGTGATTGAGTCGGGCATCTCCCCTGCCCCGTAGTCGCAGGCTTCAGCCTGCGCATGTTTACTTCCGTCGATTCGCAACCTGAAGGTTGCGACTACCCGGAACACGCGCGTATGACCAGATGGCAGCGCATCGTCTTCCCCTTCCCCCGTAGTCGCAGGCTTCAGCCTGCGCGTGTTTGCTTCCGCCAATCCGCAACCTAAAGGTTGCGACTACGCAGCACCAGCAGCGGCCACCACACGGCAGCGCATCGTCTTGAGCTTCCTCCCAATTGCCTGCGCGAAGCCTTGTTCGAGTCGCGCACAGAACTCATCCGCCTCGTTCCACAACACGAGGTTCACCGTGTAGCCTCCGAAACCGTGGCCTGACATACGCGCGCCCAGACACGCCGGCTGCGCCCGTGCCAGCTCGACCAACAAATCCAGCTCCGGCGTGCTGTTCTGAAAATGCTCACGCGTGCTCTCGTGACTTTGAAACAGGTATTGGCCGAACTGCTCAAAGTCCCCGGCGCGAAGCGCACGCTCGGCGGCCACCACACGCTGGTTCTCGCCGATGACGTGATACGCGCACGCGTGCTGGCGCGCGGTGAGGCGGTCACGGGCGGCCTTGAGCTGCGCCGGTTCCACGGCGCGCAGGGACTTCACACCGAGCACACGGGCGGCGCGCGCGCAGTGGTAGCGAAGTGCGCCAGACTTCGCTTCGAGGATGGGCTCCAGCCGCTCGGTGTCGCACACGATCACGGCCATTTCTCCGAGCAACGGCAGCGCCTCGACGGTGCCATGCTGCGCGTCCACGAGCACCGCGCTGAATTCCTCCCCGCAGAGTGTCGGCCAAACATCGAGCGTCCCGCCGGCCTGGCCCGCGACGCCTTCGCCCGCCTGCCGACACAGTTTCGCCATGCGCGCGCGGTCCAAGCTCGTGGGCGCGGGCAATTTTTCGCTGCCCAGCCGCCGGACCACTGCGCCAGTTTCCGTAAGCTTGTGCGGATACAGTTGCCGCACCGTGAGCGCGGTCGCCGCAAGCAGCGCGCCGGAACTTCCGAAGCCCGCGCCCGGCGGAATCTCACTGTGGACCGCCGCGTTGAAGCCTCCGAAGTGAACGCCACGCTCGCGCAAAGTCCGCAGCACCGCCTTCACCAGCCCGGTCCACGGCGCGTCAGGGTTCGCCGCGATCTCGCTCAACCAAAACACTTCTCGCGGCGGATACGCAGCGGATACCAGCTCGATGCGCCCGTCGGTGCGTGGCGCGCTGGCGAGGCAGAGATGCCGGTCCATCGCGACCACCAGCGCCAGCCCGTCGTTCCACTCCGCGTGGCTGCCGAGCAGCTCGAGTCGCGCGGGGGCTTTGATGAGATGAGTTGGCGCGTGACCGAAGGCGTGCTTGAACGCCGTGCGCGTCGCGCTGGCCGGGTCGCGGAGCGCAAGGCGGCGTTTCATGTAGCAGCCGTGCGAAGGGCGGCAGGCGGATCAAACCAGCCGGCGAAAACTCTCCATTGTCTTCGCCGCAGCCGTATCGGAATCAGGCAACGGAAGAATCTCCGCCGAGAGATAGCCCGTGTAGCCGACATCCCGCAGCGCCGCGACAATCGGCACCGCGTCCGTGTGGCCAAAGCCGATGGCGTGACGATTCGAATCCGCGAAGTGAACGTGGCCGATGCACGGGCCGACCGCGCGCAACGACGCGGCGAGGTCAGCCTCCTCGATGTTCATGTGGTAGAGGTCGCAGAGGAGCCGGACGTTGGTGAGCTTGTGCGCATCGAGGAAAGCAGCCGCGTCGGCATTGCGATTGAGGAGGTTCGTCTCGTAGCGATTCAACGGCTCGTAGAGCAGCACCTGTTTGTGCGCGGCGGCGCGTTCAGAGAGTGCGGTCAACTCCTCCGCGAGCCACGCGAGCGCCTGGTCGCGAGAGACAGCGCCTTCCCAGCGGCCTTGCATGGAGCCGATGATGGTCGGCGCACCGAGGTATCCTGCGAGATTGATGATGCCGAAAATGAACTCGCGAGCCTTTGCGCGCACGGCGGGATCAGGGTCGGTGAGGCGGAGCTTGTGCTTCACCCAGCCCGCGCCGGTGCCGACGGCAGCGATCTTAAGCGAATGCTTCTCCATCAGCTCGCGCGTCTGTCCGATGGGCACGGCGTTCGCAGCGGACGGGAAAATCTCGACGGCATCGAAACCGTGCTTCGCAGCGGCAGCAAATCCGGCGGCGAGGTCGTCCCAATACACGAACGGGCCGCCGCGCGCTTCAGGAACGAGGGAGAGGGTGACTGCAGATTTCATCAGTGAGTTCACGGTCAGGATTTCAACGCTCAACTTACGCATTCCAACGCAATGCGAGTGTCACGCTCGCGCGGACCGCGAGACTCAAAACGAAACCCAAGCGTTTGCCAACCCAATGCTGGAAACCGGCAAAAGGTTTTGACGCCGACTCGCTTGGGCGAACGCCGACCCTGAGGCAGCGAGGGCGAGGAGGAGCGAGTGAAGTTTCATAGGTATGTCTGATTAGTGGTGCTGGGGCCGGGCACCGTGCCATTATAGGTGAAGCACTCGGTGTAAACGCCCGGCACATACGAGTGGATGGCCTTGCGCATCTCGAGCTTGTGGGTCTTGAGCGTGTGCCGGTCCCAATCCGGCCGGTGCGGCGGGCGTGCCGGGCGCGGGGTTCAACACCGCCGCCCCGAGCACCTGCGGGATGGGGAGGTCCTTCGTGAAGGGGGTGAAGAGGAAGAGGAACCCAGTGATCTTCTTGGCGTAAGCCGAGGTCTGGCCGATTTTCACGAACGGCGCGGCAAGCGCAGCGGCAGTAGCGCGCGGAAGAAGGAGTGGCGGTTGAGGTTCATAGCGTTGGATTGTGGCTTAGTTGGCTTTGGTGACATTCACCGGAGACAACCACCCATTCGCAAAGTTCGTGCCAACCCGCATTCGGAGTCTGAAATCGTCCAAAACCTCCAAACCCCCATGTTTCGCCCGTTTTCGTCCGCCTCCCCCCGCTGGCCACACCACACAAATTATTGCCGCCACTCAATAATTTAAGGTTCCTCGCCGGGCTGCGCTGCACGGGCGCATGAGTGCGCGCCTCAAACCGCCATTAACTCCGCACTACTCCACCGCCCGCCCGCCTGCAACACCCGGCACTTCTGCCCCAGCCTCCCGCACTCCGCCACGAACCCCTCCGGCGACGCCGTGTTGAACGTGAACAGGTCGTAGTGCATCGGGATGACCAACCGCGCGCCGATGGCCTTCGCCAGTTGCGCCGCCTCGCGACCGTCCAGATTCCCCGCGACCTTGCGCTCCGGCTGGTCGCCGTTGATGGGCAGCAGCGCCACGTCCACGCGGAACGGGCGAATCCAATCCTCCATGCCCTCGAAGTGTTTCGTGTCCCCCGCGTGATACACGCGCCACGGACCGAACTGGAGGATGTAGCCGAGGAACTTGTGGTTACCCTCCGCGTCCACTTCCAGCTCGTTGTGCGCGGCGGGAATCCCGTTGAACGTGAACCCGCCCGCCGACTTCACATCGCCCGCGCGCATCCCGTGCAAGTTCGCCGCCTTCAAACTCAGCCCGATGCGGAACGCCCCGGCCCCGCGATTCGACTCCGGCAACACCAGCGGCAGCGCGGGTTTCGCCGCAAGCAACGGCTTGAGCGTATCCGGGTCGAAGTGGTCCGTGTGGTTGTGGCTGCTCGACACCACGTCCACGAAGCCCAACCGCTCCGGCGCGACCACCCGCTCCGTCATGCGCACATGCGGCTTGTCCGTCTGCGCATACTTCACCGTGAGCGAGTCGGAGAGATACGGGTCCAGCAACGCGTGCCGCCCATTGAACTGCACGAGAAACCCACTCTGCCCCAGCCACCACAGCCGGAAGTTGGGTCGGTCGGACTTCGCGGCATCAACATCCGCGAGCAACGCATCGTCTTGGAGTAAGGGCTTAATCATGAATTGGTTTTAGCCACGGACTGAACACGGAAGAAAGCCTGCGACTGCTCTGCTCTATGTTCCATCTGTGGCTCAAATTGCAGTTTTCACCTTCGCGACGCCAGCGACCATGTTCGCCAGCTTCTGCTTCGCCGCCCAACGCGCAGTCTGCGAGAGGCCGCAGTCGGGGGCGAAGGCGAGTTTCTCCGGCGGCGCGTGCTTGAGGCAGGCGCGGACGCGCGCGGCGATGTCCTCCGGTGTCTCGATGTAGTAGCTCTTAACGTCCACGATGCCCACGGCGGCGATGTGCCGTTTCGCGATTTCCCCGATGACCTCCAGCTCCGCAAACTCGCGGCTCGCCATCTCGACGTGGATTTCGTCCACGAACATGTCGAGGAACGCGGGAAACATCGGCGCGTAGCGGCGCGGGCCGACAGCGCGGCCCTTGTAGTTGCCGAAGCACAGGTGCGTGCTGAGGTGGCACTTCCCCACCACCGCCTCGACAGTGCGATTGAAGATGTCCACGAAGCGCGTCGGGGCTTCGCGATGCGCGTAGCAGCTCATGCTCGGCTCATCCACGCAAATCTCCGTGCAGCCCGCGCGCACCAGCGCCTCCAGTTCGGCGCGCACCAGCGGCAGCAACGCCTCGGTCAGCTCCCAGCGGTTCTTGTATTGCTCATTCGGCAGCAGCCGCCCGCTCAACGTGTAAGGCCCCGGCACCGACGCCTTCAAGCTGACCGCTGACCGCTGACCGCTGACCGCTGCCACCCGCTTCAACCGCTCAAAATCTTCCACCGCTCCCAGCCCACGCGGTGCGCGCAGTTCGCCGATGACTTTATGCTTCCCACGCTGGTCGTGCGCCGGTGGCCCGAAGCGGCGCGGCGCGGCGCTCTCCAGTTCGATGCCCTCGATGAAGCCGTAGAAGCTCAGGTTGAAGTCCAGCCGCGTCTGCTCGCCATCCGTGATGACATCGAGGCCGGCGTCGAGTTGGTCCTTCACCGCGATGGCGACCGCGTCGTCCACCATCTCCGCGCGGTCCGCGTCGCCGAACTGGCCGAGGTGCTGGCAGGCGAATTCCAGCCAGCCGGGAAACGGGTAGCTGCCGATGACCGTGGTCCGCAAGGGTTGTATGTTCATGGGGTGATTGGACCACAGAGGCACAGAGAGCACAGAGAAGCCCCCTCTCGGTGTCCTCTGTGTTTCTGTGGTTGAAATTTAGGTGCCAAGGTTTCGGTAGAGTTCTGCCATGCGCCGCGCGTGCTCGTCGTAAGCCGCCTCGAACAACTCCGTGGCCTTCGCGGCACCGACGAGCGCGCCGGCGGTCAGCACCTTCGGCGGGTGGCCCGCCTGTGTGAGCCGCACGGCGACTTCCGCCTTGATGGCGTTCACCAGCGCGCAGCCGCCGATGGTCGAGCCGGGCGCGACCGGGGTGTCGAGGCCCGGGATCTTCACCATCGCGTCGCCCACGGGCGCGCCGGTGTCGAGCACGAGGTCGGCGAAGTCCTGAAGTTTCTTCCCGGTCGCGTGCCGGCTCGTGCTCGCCTCCGAGTGCGCGCGGCTGACGATGGCGACGACCTTCACGCCGCGTTTCCGAAACTGCTCGGCCATCTCGACCGGCACGACGTTGCAGCCCGACGAAGACGCCACGAGCGCGCAGTCCTGCGAAGACAAGTCGAAGTTGCGCAGGATGCGTTCGGCCAGCCCGGAGACGTTTTCGAGGAACATCGCCTGCCGCTGCCCGTTCGCGCCGACGACGAGGTTGTGGAACGACAGCGACAGCTCAACGATAGGGTTGAAGCCGGGGAACGACCCGTAGCGCGGCCACATCTCCTCCACGAGGATGCGGCTGTGCCCGGAGCCGAACAAGTGAACCATCCGCCCCGCGAGAATGGTCTGCGCGAACCAGTCGGCGGCCTGCTGGATGGCGGGCGTCTGCCGCTCCACCACATCGAGCAAGGTGCGGCAGCGGGCGAGGTAGTCGTGGGTCAAAGAGTTCGGCGGCATTGCGTGAGGCGTTTCTAGCAGGCGAGACCCGCGGCTGGATAGCGCGGAAGTTCCGGCTACCGCTTCGCTGCCGGGTTAAAACCCAGCGCATTCGCCGCCGAACCGTAAGCCCCGGCGTAGTCGCCGAGTTCCGCGTGGAGGAGCTTCGCCTGATGACCGCCGGCCTGCCATTCGTAGTGGCGGACGTAGCGCTCCAGCGGCCCGAAGAGCGCATCCCCCGCGCGCGCGATGCCGCCGCCGATGATGACGGCGTCGGAGTCGAGGACGTTGATGAGCGAGCCGATGCTGCATCCCAGCGCACGCACGGAGCGGTCCCAGATTTCCTGCGCGCCCGCGTCGCCCTTCACGGCGGCAGCGACCAGTTCGTGCGTGCTGGCGAAGCGGCCTTGGCTGCGCTCACGGATGTATTTGTTGCCCATGAAGTGCTCCAGCGAACCAGCGGTGTTGAAGTCATCGCGCGGGCCGTTCCAATCCACCGTGATGTGGCCGAGGTGCCCGGCGCGGCCAATAGCTCCGCGCAGCAAGTGCCCATCCACCATCGCCGCGCCGCCAACGCCGGTGCCGAGCGTGAAGAGCATCACGTCGCGCAAACCGCGCGCCGCGCCGCGCCAGACCTCGCCGAGCAAGGCCGCATGCGCGTCGTTGAGAATCGGAATCGGACGAGGTGAGCCGAGGTAGTCCGTCCAGTCGAGTCGCTCCAGCCCCAACAGCCGCCCCGGCATCACGGCGATGCTGCGCGCGTCCTTCGCCGCCAAGCCAGGCGCAGAAAGCCCGATGCCCGCCGGCTCGCCCAGCTCGCGCTGCCACGCGCGGACGAGCACGCGAATCTTCTTCGCCCACTCCATGTCGCGGTCCACGAACGGCACGCTGCGCTGCCGCAGCTTCTCCCCAGTCGCCGTTACCGCGACGGCCTTGATGCTCGTGCCGCCGAGGTCGAGACCGAGGAAGTAGTTGAGAGTTGAAAGTTGAGAGTTGAGAGGGGGGCGCGTCGTGGCGCGGGCGCCGGACTTTTGCTTTTTGCTTTTTGCTTTTTGCCGCTCAGCCATCTTGCCCCTCCGATACGCACCAGCCGCCATCCACCGCGAGCACCTGCCCGGTGACGAAGTTCGAGTCGTCGCTCAGGAAGAAGACGGCGGCGGCATCGAGGTCTTCGGGTTGGCCGATGCGGCCGCCGTCGAGCGGCTGTTTGGTGCGGATGAAGTCGAGGATGGCCGTATCGCTCTGAGCACGCGCGGACATGGGCGTGGCGACGAGCGCGGGGGCGAGGACGTTGAAGCGGAGGTTGTCCTTCGCGTAGTGCGCGGCGGCGGATTGCGTGAGGCCGATGATGCCCGCCTTGGCCGCAGCGTAGGCGTGCGTGGCGAAGTGGTGCGGCGACGGCGACCAGCCGAGCACGCTGCCGAGGTTCAGCACGCTGCCTCCCCTGCCCTGCTTCAGAAACTGCTGGGCGGCGGCGCGGTTCGAGTAGAAGAGCGAGGTGAGATTTTCGTTCAGGGTGAACTGCCAGCCAGCGTCGGTGACTTCGTGCAACGGTCCGTCGCCTTGCTTGCGCCCGCTGCCGCCGGCCACGTGATAGAGGCCGTGGAAGCCGCCTAACTTCTCCACCGCAAGCGCGATGGCGCGGACGGAGGTGTCTGATTCAATGGCGTCTCCGACCAAGCCAGCCACGGCGGAACCTAGTTCGCGCTCGACCGCCGCCACCTTCTCCGGCTTGCGCCCGACGACGACCACACGCGCACCCTCGCGCACGAACGCCCTCGCCGCCGAGAGGCCGAGGCCGCTGGTGCCGCCGATGACGATGAGGACTTTGCCGCTGAGTTTGCTCACGCGGAGGTTGATAGCGAAGGGGAGCGTCCGAGGCGAGTTCGCAAGTGCGCCACGGCTTACTTGAGCTCCCACACGCGCACCTCGTCGAGCAGCACTTCGTCCGCGTCCTTGCCGCCGGCGCGGAAGACGAGGCCGGGCTTCTTGACGTGGAAGTCCTTACTGGTGGCCCGCAACGGTTCCTGGCCGGCGATTTGCGCGAACACGTCGTCGCCCTTCACTTCGAGGAGGAGTTCATACCAACGACCCTTCTCGAAGGTGCCTGTGGCCTTGGCGTGGACTTGGTTCTTGGAGTCGGGTTTGTCCTTGTCGATGTGCTCGGTGAGGTTCCAGCCAGTGGGCGTGACGATGACGGAGAAGAGGTGCCCCTTCTTCTTTAACTCGCCGGGGGCGGGGTCGAAGCCGAGGTGAAACATCTTCGCGCCCTCGAAGCGGAACTTCACGTAGACGGCCGCGTCCTGCAACGACAACGGGCGGCGGAAGGCGGCGGCGTGCTTATCCGCAGCGACCTCGCTGACGTGGAGCGCGCCCTCGGCCACGGTCAGTTTGCCGGTGTTGCGGGTCCAGCCTTTCGGGAACTCCTTGCCGTCGAACTTTTCCTCCAAGAGCACTGCGCCTTTCTTCCCGAGTTTGGTTTCGAGTTCAGCGGCGGGAGCGGAGAGGAGAGTGGCGGATAGGAGGATGAGAGCCGTGAGTTTCATAACGTGTGTTTGCGGACGTGGACGGAGTGCGAGTGGTTACGTGGCTCCATTCCCCTGCCCCGTTGTCAGCGGGCGCGACGCCACGAATTCTGGCGGGATGAACTGCACCGCCTGCTGCTAGTCAGAGAGTCCTCACGTCGTCTCCAACGCGGACGCAATCAAATCACCGTGCCGTGCGGGATGACGCCGTTCTTGGCGATGATGACGATGCCGTCGCGGATGACGTAGTTGGGGCCGTCGAAGTGCTCCGGCTTGCCGGCGGGCGAGATGACGCAGTTGTCCCCGATGCGCGCGTTCTTGTCCAAGATGGTGTTCTCGATGCGGCAATGCTGGCCGACGCCCATACGGGGGCGTCCGGCGTTGAGGTTTTCGTTCAAGCTGGCCTGGGACTCGTAGTAGTCCGCGCCCATCATGATGACTCGGTGGAGGTTGGTGCCCATGCCCACGAAGCTGCGCAGGCCGATGACCGAGTGGCTGATATGCGCGTGGCTGATGATGCAGCCATCGGCGACCAGCGCATGGTCAATGCTGGCGCCGTTAATCTTGCTGCCCGGCAGGAAGCGCGGGCGGGTGTAGATGGGCGAGCTCATGTCGAAGAAGTTGAACTTCGGCAGCTCTTCGCATGAGTCGAGGTTCGCCTCGAAGAAGCTCTTGATGGTCCCGATGTCCTCCCAGTAGCCCTGATAGATGTAGCTGAAGACACGGTGCGTGGCGATGGCCCCGGGGATGATGTGCTTGCCGAAGTCGGTGAAGTCGTTGGCGAGCAACTTCTCCAGCACGGCGCGGTTGAAGACGTAGATGCCCATCGAGGCGAGGTAGAAGTCTTCGTCGCCCTCGATTTCCAGCTCGTCGTAGGACGCGCGCGGGATTTTGAGGGAGTCCAACACATCGGCGTCCTTGGGCTTCTCGACGAAGCGCGAGATGCGGCGGTCGTTGGCGATTTCGAGAATGCCCAAGGACTGCGCGCTCTCGCGGCTGACGGGGATGGTGGCGATGGTGAGGTCCGCCTGCGTCTCCGCGTGTTGCGCGATGATGCGGCGGAAGTCCATCCGGTAGAGTTGGTCGCCGCTGAGGATCAGGCAGTATTCCCAGTCGTGGTTCAGGAGGTGAACCAAGTTCTTCCGGACGGCGTCGGCGGTGCCCTGATACCAGGACGTGCTGTGCATGGTCTGCTCGGCGGCGAGCAGTTCCACGAAGCCGCCGCTGAAGTGGTCGAACTTGTAGCTCTGGCTGATGTGGCGATGGAGGGAGGCCGTGTTGAACTGGGTCAGCAGATACACCCGGCGGTAGCCGGAGTTGATGCAGTTCGAGATGGGGATGTCCACGATGCGGTATTTGCCCGCGAGCGGGACGGCAGGTTTGCTCCGGTCCTGCGTGAGCGGCCAGAGCCGAGTGCCCTGCCCGCCGCCCATGACGACAGCGAGGACATTCGGGACGTGAGGAGCCATGCGACGTGGTGCAGCCATAAATTTAAATCCTTACTTGCGAATAAGTTTAGCCAACCTCTAACATTTTTTGCAGTAACAGCGCAAGCCACAACCCAACTCGACCTCCACTCACCAGCTATGTGCGGCATCATCGGATACATCGGCAAACAGCAAGCCACCCCCATCCTCGTCGAGGGCCTTCGACGTCTCGAATATCGCGGCTACGACTCCGCCGGCGTCGCCGTCCTCCAGAACCGCGAGCTCTCCACGCGCAAGAAGAAGGGCAAGATTGACGAAGGCTTGGCCAAGCTCGTCCAGACCAATCCCATCTACGGCCAAGTCGGCATGGGCCACACCCGTTGGGCCACCCACGGCCCGCCCACCGACGAAAACTCCCACCCGCACCTCGACGAGTCCGGCAAGCTCGCCATCGTCCACAACGGCGTCATCGAAAACTTCGACTCGCTCAAACAACGCTTCCTCAAGGAAGGCCACACCTTCAAGTCCGCCACCGACACCGAAGTCCTCGCGCACCTCATCGGCCACCACTACGCCCTCCTCGCCACCGCCGGCCAGGCCGCGTGGAACGGCGAAGGCATCCACCCCCTCACCCAAGCCGTCATGAACGCCCTGCGCGAAGTCATCGGCACCTACGGCATCGGCGTCATCTGCACCGACCACCCCGGTATCATGGTCGGCGCGCGACGCGGCTCCCCGCTCATCGTCGGCGTCGGCGAGGGGGAACACTTCCTCGCCAGCGATGCCAGCGCCATCGTCAGCCACACCCGCACCGTCATCTACCTGAAGGACTACGACGTCGTCACGTTGTTCCCCGACAAGTTCAAGATGGACTCCCTCGGCAACGAAGTTGCCTCCTTCCAGTTGAGCAAAATTGAGTTCGACGCCGAAGCCGCCGAGCGCGGGAAATTTCCGCACTACATGCTCAAGGAAATCTTCGAGCAACCCAAGACCGTGCTCAACGCCATCCGCGGCCGCCTCGACCCCGAAGACGGCACCGCCAAATTCGGTGGTCTCAACATGACCACCGCCGAACTCCGCGACGTGGACCAAATCGTCATCACCGCCTGCGGCACCAGTTGGCACGCTGCCCTCGTCGGCGAGTATCTCATCGAGGAATTTGCCCACATCCCCGTGGAAGTGGAATACGCCTCCGAGTTCCGCTACCGCAACGCCCCCATCGAGAAGAACACCCTCTGCCTCGTCATCCAACGGTGTCCAGTGAAGGTGTGTCAAAGTGAGGCATAGAGAGTGGTCAGGCGGGGCACGGCGGCGGCTTCCGTGAGGTTTTCTTGCAGCGCATGGCGCAACCACCGGATGAACTTTACCGAGCGCTGGCTGGCCCGCCGGGCGCTG
>CALQJI020000088.1 GCA_943330855.2 Klebsiella pneumoniae | reverse complement strand
GGTGTAGTAGCGCAGGCCGGAGCGCTCGACGCCTTTGGCCTGGAGCTTGAGTTCGCCGAGGAGCTCGGGGTGGTGGATGAGGAAGATGGGGCGGGTGTCAGCCAGCTCGGCCTTGCTGAAGACTTCGAGGAGCCACTCGGCGGGCTTGAGCTTCGCGGGGCGCTTGCTGAACTGATACCACTTGCGCTCGGTGAGTGGGGCTTGGAGGGATTCCCATTTACCCCACGTGCCGTCCATGCCGTTGCCTTCGAGGGGCACGTCGGTGTTGCCACGGATGATGACGAGGCTGTTGCGCGCGATGGAGTCGAAGGGCTGGACGCGGCCGTTGACGAGGGCGGGGAGCTTGGCCCACTCGCGGATGTGGAACTCGTCGGGCTTGTCGGCGCGCGGCTTGAGCGAGTAGGCGGCTTCGACGGCGAAGAGGGCGACAAGGAACCAGGGCCAGTGCTTTTTCATACGAGGGGAGGGTTAGCCACAAAGAGGCACAAAGGGGCGCAAAGAGTTGGCCCGCGAATCACGCGAGTTTCAGCGAATGGGGAGGCGAGCTGGAGGGAACCGTCCGGCGAAGGTGTCTTCATTCGCGTCAATTCGCGTGATTCGCGGGCAAACGCTTCGGCTGCGGGTTTGGAGAGCGAGCGGGGGACTACCGTGTCCCATCCGCGTTGGCCGTGTGTCTTCACTGCCTTCACTTCTTTGTGCCTTCTGCGCCTTTTTGTGGCTGAGATTTCTTGCCCATCGCCACCGCAACCGGCGCGGGCGTGGCGCGCTTACGGGCGAACTCGACCAGGTGAATCAGGAATTGGACGGTCAGCCCGAGGCCGACCAGCAGGCACGCGAGGTAGGGCGTGAGCCAGTTCGGGTTCTTCACGATTTGGAAGACGGTCACGGTGTCGCCCGGCTCGAAGCTGGCTTGGTAATACGTCAGCCCTTCGTAGCGCAGCGGGTTGTTCATGAAGATTTCCGTCTCGCGCCGTTCGGCCTTCGCCGGATGGTCGATGCGCACGCGGCTGCGAAAGTCTTTGGGCAGCTCCGTGCCGGGGTAGCGCTCGTGGGTGAAGTCCAGCAGGGTCAGGCTGTAGGGTTTGTAGAAGCGCTTGAAACGCAGGGAAACCTCGTAGCTCTTGCCGTCCACCTCGAACTCCTGTTGCAGCTTGTTGTGCCGTGCGGAGGTGAGCCACAAGCCGAGCGACTTGCCGCCCGCGATGACCTCGACGACGGCGGCGGGCAGGTTGCGTCCGCTCATATCGGTGACGAGCGGCTGCGGGACAACGGCGGCTTTGCTCATCTTGCCGTGGGTGGCGGGGCGCAGGACGGCGTTGGCGGGAAGCTGTTCATGCAGTTCGGCGCGCGGCCAGAACTGGCGGATGCGGAGTTTGAAGGGCAGTTCCTCGCGCGTGATTTCGCCTTTCAAATCGGCCTCGGGAATCATCGCAGGACGGCTGGCCCGGTCCGCGTCGGCACCAATGGCGAGCATGTTTCCACCCATCGCGGGGGCGAAGAGCAGGCTGGCCGCGAAGGTTTTGCCCGCGTGCATGAAGGTGGAGCGCTCCGTCTCGCGCTCGCCGCGCAATGGCGCGGCGACGAGGAGCGTGGCGGTGACGCCGTTGGAGCCGAGCACCTCGAACCACACGGCGGCGCGCGTCTCGCGATTGGCGTTCTCGGCGATGACGGCGGCGACGGAGTAGTTGGTGAAGACGCCGTCGGTTGCGGGCACCGGCACGCTGCCGAAGGGCGGGATGTTCATGAGCACGGCGTTGGGCCAGTGCTCCCGGATTTTCACGGTGAAGGGCAGCCTCGGGTGCTGGATTTCGCCCTTCGCGGCAAGGTGGGTTTCCGGGATGGCGACAACTTCAAAGTCGTTCGGGAGCGACTGGTTGACGAAGGCGAGTTCGTTGACGTGGAAGTCCTCGGAGTAGTTGCGCGTCTCGCCTTCTTCGAGGCGCATGGAGCTTTCGGTGGAAAGCATGTCGGTGCCGAGCTGGCCGAGTAGCAGCAGAATGACGCCGAGGTGGGTCATGAAAATGCCGGAGCGCCGCCAAGTCCACTTGAAGCGCGTGAAGTGCGCCGTGACCAGACTGGCGAAGAGCGCGCTGCCGATGGCGTAACCGCCGGGGAGAATGAGCCACGGCATCTTCGTGCCGAAGAGCGTCGCGCCGACGACAATCCAGCTCTTAAAGAAGCGGGCCTGGGCGTTGTAGAGGCCCTCGTGGACCTGCGCCAGCGTGCCGATGAAAATGAGCACCAGGCCGAGCGAGAGCAGCACGACGGTGAGTTTCAGCGAGGAGAGGAATTTAATTACGCGGGACATGAAATAGGAATGGGGAATGGGAAATTGGGAGCCGGGCGGAGCGAATGCGCGACGCGCATGGGGGCTGAAGCTTTGCAGAGGCGCGTAGCTTCCACGCGGCTTCTCCCTCTCCCTTCATCAGATGAGGGGAGAGGGCCGGGGTGAGGGGTTGCGGTCGGCGGCGGGGGTAGCCGCACCCCTCATCCGGCCTGCGGCCACCTTCTCCCCTCCTCCGTGGAAGGGAGAAGGAAGTCAGGCTGCGGACGCGCGACGCGGCTGAGGAGCACCCATTCCCCATTCGCAATTCGACATTCGCAATTGCCCTCACTGTTTGGCGGATTTGACGAACGCCACGAACGCGTCCTTTTCCTTGGCGACGACGCTCGGCTCGCCCATCAGCTTGTAAAACCAGGTGCCGCCGCCAGACGGGACGACGAGCACAATCATGCCCGCCGGGTCGCCGTCCGCCGCCGTGGTGCCGGTGAGCTCCACGATGCGCGCGCCCGCGCCGAGCGTATCGAAGGGCTTGGCCTGCTGGTCCACTTCGTTCGCAGCAGTGGGCGCGAGACTGATTTGGCCACGCCAGCGGTCGAGGTTCGCCTTCAAGCCGCCGCCCGTGCCGCCGAGGAAAACGGCGGTGACCTCGGCCTTAGCCTTGCCTTCGCCGATGCCGAACTTCGCCGTCTGCATCGCGCCGGGGGCTTGTGATTTCCAGTGCGCGGGAGAAGTCCAGTTGGGCTGGGCGCTGGTGCTGCTCGGAGCGGGTGCGGCGGGGCGCGGAGCAGACGCGGGGGCCTCGTCTTCGTGTGCGCCGGCGTGGAATTTCAGCGTCTTGAGGAAACCGATGAACGCAGGCTTCTGCGCCTCCACGAGCGCGGCGTGGCCGGTCAACTTGATGAACCACGAGACGCCGTCCTGCTTCTGCAAGGCGACGATGATGCGCTCGGCGGCCTTGTCCGCGCCGGCCTTGGTCGCGCCGGTGATGTCGAAGAGCTTGCCGTCCGCGCCCGCGATGGTGACGGGTTGGACGAGCTTGGGCAGTTCGCTCTCCGTGAGCGGAACCAAGCCGAGCTGGTCGCGCCAGAGATTGACGAACTGCAAATCCGTCCCGCCCATGCCGGGGAACGCGATGACGGCGGCCTCGGCGCGCTGGTCGTCCTTGCCCACGATGGTGAAGGTGGCCGCGCGGGAGCCAGCGGCGGGCGTCTCACTCCAACCGGCGGGCAGCTTGTCCCAATGCGCGTGCGGTCGCGGCGCGGCAGGAGCGGCAGCGGTGGATGGATGCCCAGCGGGCAGGCCGGGAGTTCCCCCGCTTCCCTCACCGGCCCCGGGCGGGACCTTGGGCACGCGATAAACGGCAATTTCTTCCTTCTGGCAGCCAGTGAGCAGTAGTCCGGCAGTGGCCAAGGCGGCGAGCGTGGGCGTCGGTTTCAGAGATGGCAAAACGTAGTGTGTCACGAATCGAAAGAGTGTATCGGGCTCGCAGGCTGTTGCCAACCTAAGCGCTCGGCCCATGTCTGACAATCGCCTCGGAAGGGATGTTCAGAGTTGTTCGGCGTTTGCTCCTCTAACGGCGGTCTGCAACCGCCGAGTTGCGCGGCGAGGGGGCAAAGCGGTGCTTGGATCTGCTGGCATCAGGCTTGGCGCTCACAGAGCGCCGCTACCAGCGCTATAAGGTTTCGTCCGCCACCAGCTTGAAGCCCAGCAGCGCTGCCAGCCGCTGTTCTTTCACTCCATAAAAGGCCGCCAACTCGCGGACGCGGGCCGCTAACTCATCGCTGTTGGCGGCACGCTGATGACGCTTCACAGCGGCAATCATCAGATTTTTCGCCGTGTGCTCGGTGGACACGAACTCGAAGACCTTCGTCTCGTAGCCCGCCCACTCCAGCAACGCAGCGCGCAGCGCGTCAGTGGCGAACTCGGCTTCGCGCTCCAGCAGAATCCCGTGGCGCAGCGCGGGCGCGAGCATAGGCGGCGGGATGATTTGCCGGCGCAACTCCTTGTGGCAGCACGGCGAGACGACCAGTAGCCGCGCGCCCGCGCCGATGCCGCGCGCGAGGGCGTCGTCCGTAGCGGTGTCGCACGCGTGCAGGGCGATGAGCGCGTCCGCCGTGTCGAGCGAGGTCTCGGCGATGGAGCCGGCTTGAAAGTGCAGCCGCTCGAAGCCGCTCGCCTGCGCCACGCGATTGGTTTCCGCGACGAGCTCGGGGCGCGATTCCACCCCCATCACGCGGCTCCCGGCAAAGTTCATCCGCTCCAGCAACTGGCTCACAGCGAACGTGAGGTAGCCTTTGCCGCAGCCCATGTCCACGACGGCGAGCGGGCGCTGGATGAGCACAGTGGCGGCGCGTTCCACCTCGGTCTGGCGACGCGCGCGGCGCTTCAGGCGGGCGGTGTCACCGAGATCGTCCCCACCCGCTTCCACCGCGAGCGGGATGGCCGCGCCTTGGGCGAAGGCCTCGGCCAGCAGAGGCCGCAGCACTTCCACGAACTGGTTAATCTGCCGGAACTTGTCCGTCATCGTCTCGCGCACGCGGCCGTCAGGCAGGGTCACGCCGAGTTCCCGCAGCCACGCCTCGGTGGGCAGGATGCTGCGCGCCTTGGTGCGGTCGTGTTCCAACGACGGCGCTTCGGCGTGGGCGGGCTTGCGCACCGCGATGCGCGCAGAGTCGTCCTCGCGGATGGTCAGTTCGGCGGTGCGCTCGGTGGTGAAGAGATTGGCGCTGAGGAACGACGCGCTGAGGAGGTTGGCGGCCTCGGTGAGCGCGGCCTCGGCGGGCAGGTTTTTGAAGATGTCCTTCGTCCCGTGGCGGTAGGTGAAGGCGACGCGGAGGCCGTCCTTCAATTGCACCGGACGGAGAAAGACGTTCTTCACGTCCGCCGCCGGGTCGCGCGGGCGGCTGATGGTGAGCTTCACGAAGGTGCCGCGCGCGAGGGCATCGCGGAACAGGTCGAAGAGTTTGTCTTGGGCGGCAATCATGGGGCCGGGGGGATGCGGTTTTTTAGCCACGGATGGAACACAGATGAAACACCGATAGGGTGGCGGCGCTCAGGGTGAGCAGTGGCAAGACTTTGACCTGTGGTTCCGTGTTTCATCCGTGGCTCAACTAAGGTTACGCTTATGCTGATCCGCTCTGGGTTTCGGCGAAAGGCTGGCGGCTGACACGCCTTGTTGTTACACCTCTCGCCGATGAAACTGAAGCACGGACTCCACCTCGCCTATTGCACGAACATCCACCGTGGCGAGTCTTGGCCCCAGACCTTCGAGTCGCTTCAGAAATACGTGCTGGCCGTGCGCGACCGCCTCGGCACGAAGCCACCCTACGCCATCGGCCTGCGGTTGGGCGCAGACGCGGCGCGAGAGTTGAGCGATCCGGCGACGCTCGCGGGCTTCCGCCGCTGGCTGGACGCGGAGCAGTGCTACGTTTTCACTATCAACGGTTTTCCCTACGGCCGCTTCCACGGGACGCGCGTGAAGGAGCAGGTGTATGCGCCGGACTGGACGACGCCGGAGCGCGTAGCTTACACGAACCTGCTCTTCGACTTGCTCGGCGAGCTTGTCCCCGACGGCGTGGAGGGCAGTGTCAGCACCGTGCCGGTGTCGTTCAAGGAGTTCATCAAGAGCCCGCAGCAAGTGCGGGCGGCGCGGGAGAACTTGTGGAAATGCGTGGAGCACATCGAGCGCGTGGGCCGCCGCACGGGCAAGACTCTGCACCTCGGGCTGGAGCCGGAGCCGCTCTGCTATCTGGAAACCACGGCGGAGGCGGTGGACTTCATCGAGCAGATGCGCGCCGACCGGCCGGGCGACCTGCGTCTCAACGAGCACCTCGGCGTGAACTACGACTGCTGCCACATCGCGTTGCAATACGAGTCGCCGCGCGAGGCCCTGGGCCGGTTGCGGCAGCACAAGATCAAGGTGAGCAAGCTGCACTTGAGCAACGCGCTCAAGGTGAAGCCCAACGCCGAGGTGCGGCAGGCGCTCCACGCCTTCGCCGATGAAGTTTATTTTCACCAAGTCATCGCGCGCTCGGCGGACGGGACCATCACGCGCCACAAGGACCTTGATGTCGCGCTCGCGTTGCACAACCACCTGCCACCCGCCCTGACGGATGAGTGGCGCATCCACTTCCACATCCCGCTGCATTGCCCGCCCACGCCGCTCTTCGACACCACCGCCGACCACGTGCGCGGCGTGCTGGACGTGCTGAAGGAGACGCCAGGGCTTTGCTCGCACTTGGAGATGGAGACTTACACCTGGGAGGTGATGCCGGCGGAGATGAAGAAGCGCAACGTGGTGGACCAGCTCGTGGACGAATACCTCTGGACCATCGCCGAGCTGGCCAAGCGCGGGCTGGCGTGATTGAGAGCTCAGGCCGAACGGCCCTCGTTCAGAGCAGCCAGCCGATCAGCGCTACTTCAAGGAGAACCAACGCTCCCAGCCCGATCCAAACGAGACGCTCCCGCGCGCGGTTGTCGGACTGCCGGACTTCTGCCAGCCAAAACTGCACCTTCACCGCGCCCAGCTCGATGACATCGCCATTGTGGAGGACAAGCTCGTCAAACTCAGCACCGTTGACGCTGGCGCGGCCCTGACCGAGGCGGCACAGGCGGAAACCGGCGGGAACTTCGAGGTCGAGCTGAAGGTGGTTCTCCCAAACGCCGGCCTCGACGAGTTGCAAGGTGTCCCCGGTCGAGCGGCCGATAGTGCAAGGAAACCGGCTGGCCAAGTGAGCCGTCCCCGCCCGGCTGCCGTTGAGGACGCGAAGTTGGACCATCAGAAGAAGCGGCGCGGAACGTAGATGCGGTCGCCAGGGAAGAGCGCGCGGTCAAGACGTGGATCTTCGATCGCCTTCTTGCAATCCATCGTCTCTTTACCGCCGTCGGAGCGAGTGACTGTGACCTTGGTCTTGTCCCCAAATTCGCTGAAATCGCCTGCGGAGGAAATGGCCTTCAACACAGTCAGGCCCGGCGTGTAGGGATACCGGTTGGGCTGCCTGACAAAGCCGCCGACGAACACGAACCGGTCCTCCTGTTTCACCGTCACGGTCATCTTGGTGTAGAAGCTCGGCACGTAACGCGCGCGAATCTCGGTTTCGAGTTTTGTGCGGCTCTTACCAACCGCTTGGAATGTCTGGTCAAGGTGAAGCGTGATTTTGCCATCCTCGGAAATTGTCACCTCAGCGCTGATGGTGCCCATCGGCAGGTCGGCCAGAGAGACTTGTATCTTGTCGCCCGCCCGCAGGGTTTCGACGGAGTCCGCAGTCGGAACGCCACGGGGCGCTGGGGCGGCGCTGCTGGGAGCAGGGCCGGGCGTCTCGCACGCGATTCCAAGACAGCAGAGCAGCGCCAACGCGAGGGATTTGAGGACGATGTTCATGGCAGATAAGGGGGGGGGTGCAGGCGCCGTGGCAATCAGTATTTGGGCTTGATGGCCGTCGCATCCGCAACGGGGGCGGCGGGCTTGTGGCGATCAGCTTTGCCGGGAGATTTGCCGGGCGGTTTTCCGTTCGCGCCGGGCTCATCGGCGTTGTTGTTACTGTGGTAGTTGTAGCCGCTGTAATAGTAGTAGGAGGCGTCGCTCGCGAGGTTGATGTTGTTGAGCACCACGCCGATGAGGCGACCGCCGACCTTCTCCACCATCTGCCGGGAGCGGATGGCGAGGGACTGCGGATATTTACGATACTGGATGACCAGGATGGCGAGGTCCGCGCCGCTAGCCAGCACGGTGGCGTCGCTCACACCCATGATGGGCGGGGCGTCGAAGAAGACGAAGTCGTAACGGCGCTTGGCCTCTTTGATGAAGTCCTTCATCTGCGGCGAATTGAGGATGCCCAACGCGCTGCTGGGCAGGCGGCCACTGGGGAGGAAGTGTAGGTTCGGCAGCGCGGAGTGCTGGACCACTTCCTCGAGCGTGTTCTGCCCAAGGAGGTAGTTGGTGAGGCCGAGCGAATTCGAGAGCCCCAGTCGTTTGTGGAGGCTGGGGCGGCGGAGGTCGGAATCCACGAGCAGCACGTTGTCGCCGTTCTGGGCGAAGATGGTGGCGAGGTTCAGGACGGTGGTGGACTTGCCCTCACCCGCGCCGCCGCTGACGACGGTGATGGCGTTGGCGTTGTCGTCCTTGCGGGTGAAGAGGACGTTGGTGCGCAGGACGCGGTAAGCCTCGGCGTGCGGGCTGTCCATGCCCTCGTCCAGCAGCGCCCCGACGTTCTGCGGGATGACGGCGAGCACGGGCGCGGAGAGGGCGCGCTCGACGTCGTCGATGGTCTTCACGCTGGTGTCGAGGTATTCGATGAAGAAGGCCAAGCCGACACCAAGAATGAGGCCGACAAACGCGCCGAGTGCGACGTTCAGGGGCATCTTCGGGTAGGCGGCCTTGATGGCGGCCTCGGCGGAGTCCGTGACGCGCACGGCGGTGCTGCGTCCCATGAGGACGTCGCCTTCCTCCACGATGATCTTGGCGCTCATCGTCGCGCGCAGGCGCTTGAGGTCCTCCAGATCGCTGATCGCCATCTGGTAGGTCCGGTTTTTCTCGGCAGCGGTGCGGTTGCGAACTTTGGCCTCCTCGAGCTTAGTCTCGGTGAGCGCAAGCGCCGCTGCCTGCGCCTTCAAATCGGTCTCCAAACCAAGCATGATCCCGTTCACCCGGTCGTCCACCTGCTGGTTGAGCTTCACGATAAGTGCCATCATCTTGACGTAGTCTGGGTGGTTCGGACCAAGGTCCTTGCCTTTGGAGACAAGCTCCTTCTCGGCCGCGCTGTGCTCCTCCAAGCGGCGGGAGAGAATCTCGTCATTCACGACCGGGGGACCGAGGGCGTGCTTGAGCTGCTCCGGCTTGAGTTTCTTCAATTCGACAACGGAAGTCTGTTTTTTGGTGTAAATGCCGCGAATTTCGATGAGCTGCTGCTCCAGCGACCGGATAGTGTCTGTCTCCAGTGACATGATGGTGCCCCCGCCGTCATGGATGACGTTTAGCCCCTTATCTTGGTGGATTTGGTTCACGTTGGTGAGGGCGACCCGCACCAGCGAATCCTGCACGGCAAGGCGATCGCGCAGGATCTTGATGCCCTTCTCGGCTGGGAGCTTGCGCTGCTCCTCGCGGTTGTCCTTGTAGACTTCGGCGATCTTGTTGGCGATCTCCGCGGCCTCCGCCTTGTCTTTGCTGTAAACGTTGATCTCGATGATGCTCGTGTTGCGGACTTGGCGTGGGTCGATGAGCTTGGTGAGGACTTGATAAGCCTTCTGCTTGTCCTGGCCCAGGCGGTATTTCTGATCCCACCGCGGCACGAGCTTGAGGTCGTCAATGACCTTGCCGAGCACCTCCTTGGACTGGAGGATTTCGAACTGGGTCATCACGAAATAGGGATCGAAGCCGCCCTGCTGCTGCTGTGGCATAAGGCTACTGATGTCCCCGACGTCCTTCTGCACGTCCATGCGGACGGTGCTCATGTAGGTCGGCTCCATCAGGTGCGTGAGCACGGCAGTGGTGCCCACGACGAGGGCGAAGACGACGAAGATCAACAGCCCGCGCATTCGGATGATGCGCCAGTAGTCGAGGAAGTGCAGGCGGTTCTCCGCAGTGGCGGGAGCCGAGTCAGTGTGTTGTGGTGCCGCGTCCATGAGTTAAAAAGAAAAGAGGCCGGAGTTCGTTGGCTCCAGCCTCCCTCTCAGGTAACGAAGTCGTCAATCGGGAAGATGCCCTACCAAGTTCCTTTGAAGCCGAGGTAGAGGCGGTTCCGGTAGTAGCTGCGGCCCGGCAGCAAAACTTTATCGGAGTCCTGCCGATCGTAATTGTAGCCGCCTTCCAAGGAGATAAATTGGTGGAAGCGCCACTCCAAGTTCAAGCCAGCGGTGAAGAAGCCTTCGGACGCGTTCGGGGTGCTGTATTGTGAAATTTGGTATTGCGCCAACACGCTGCCCTTCAGGTCCGGGTTGAACTCGTGGTTCAACGAGCTGTATATCGTGGTGGCCTCGGTGTCCACAGAACTGGCGAGCGCCGTCGAGATGCGGGCAATTCGCATACCCAACTGGGCGGAACTATTGGGCAAATAATCCCAACTGCCGCTGACATCCAAATAGGGGCTGGTTTGGGACTGTGGGAAGCCCGCCGCCGCCGTCGCGTTGGGATACTCAGCGTATTGCAAGCCCAGGCGACCGTTGACCCGCAGTTCCTGAGTGAATTTGTGGCCGCCGCCAGTAAAGAAGTAATGCGAGCGGCTGTCGCGCAAAGCAGGCAGGACTCCTGCCGCAAGCAGATCCTTGCTGGTCGAATCGTTGATGCCGAAGGAGTAGCCCATCAACAGTTCCGTGGAAGTTTCGTCGAAAACGCGATACCTACCGACCATCGTGAGGAGGTGTTCCACCCGGTCCAGCAATGATGACTTCGAGCCGACTCCTCCAGTGCTATTGTTGTCCTCCTGATAGTCGTAGTAAGTGTTTGCGTAACTGGCCTCACCCGACCAGCGCTCGATGATGTCATCCCACGCATACTTGAATTGGATGTTGTTGCGCAGGTTGTTGCCGTCGCTACGCAGCGTGGTGCTCGCTAGTGCGCTGGGGTCCAGCACGCCCGGTTCTTGAGCAATGGCGAACGAGTCGCTCACGGTGAGTTTCTGCTTCTCCGTGAACTGGTGGTCGAGGCTCACGCCAAAATCGAAGCTGTGATCCGCCGAGCCTTCTCGCCGATCCTCGTAGTAACGCATCCCGTAGCGGCTGCTCAAATCGAGCGTGGTCTGGTCACGTTTGAACTGATAAGCCGCGCTCGGGCTGAGGTCCAAGCCCCAACTGCTGCGCTTGCCACCCTTTGGCAGTGTTAAATAATTGTCGTCGTAGAAGCTGCGGACCGTGGCCGTGACATTCCACGGCTTCGCGTCTTGGGCGAGAACTGGTTGTAGTGAAACCACGCTCAATGCCGCCATTCCCGTCGTTACAATGATGCGATTCATAAGACCTTAAATGTCCGCGTTTTCAACCGAAAATTCTCCACTTTGGTAAAGGATGGGGGTGAGGAGTGTCAACGCTATTCTTGCCAAAAACTCCCTCCGGAGACCTCGCGCACCCGTTCCAAAACCACTTCCGCCAGCAGCGACTCGCTGCCGATGCTCGACGCATACCACAGGCGTCTGCCCTGCCGCTCCGTTGGGTTCCGCCACGTCGGCTGGCCGGTGCGCAAGCGCTCCTGCACCACCGCCGTCGGCTCCCCCAGCATCACCGGGATGTCCTCGAATGAATGCAGCCCGTCGCTGATGAAAAAGGGCACCATCACGAGATTCCGCGCTTGAGCCATTTCCCAGCAATCGCCGATGCGCGGCTCCTCCTCCATGAACACCGGGTGCACCTCCGCATACTCACCCCGCGCGCGGATGAGTTCCACCTGCCGCTCGATGGCCTTGCGAGAATTCTCGCTGTTCCCCGTGCCGTGTCCGGCGATGAAGAGCGCCGTGTCCGCCGGCCTCGGTGCCGCGGGAAAGGGATGCGCCTCCACCACCTCACGGGCGCGTGCCAACAGCACTTGGGTCATGCTCGCGTGCGTCCCCACCGGCCCGCAGTAGTGCAACGTCTGCCCGCCCCGCTGTTGAATCCGCGCGAAATCCGACTGGCCACCCGCGCAGAAGCCCAGTTCGCGTGGAATGACCTGCTCCGTAAAATATCCCTCACTGATGAAGAGCGGCACGATGAACACCCGGGGCGCGAACACCCCGCGCAGCACGCCGCCCACGGACGGCTCTTCCTTCCAAAAGCACGTCACCACCTGCGCGAACACCCCGCGCCGCCTCAACTCATCCGCGTGCTGGTGCGTCGGCCCAGCGGAGTCCGCATTCAACGTCGAGCCGTGCCCGACCAGCACCAGCGCTGCGTCTTGAAGTGAGTCAGTTGCCACGCGCCATAAATAACGTGGCAACCGCCAAAGCCCAAGCCCAAACCCAACGCCCCAAGACACACCAACTTTCCGCTAGAGTCATCGCGATGGCTCTGTTTTGATGGACTGGATGCACCTGTTTCGACTGCTTCTTGCCACCGCACTGGGATTGGCCTCCGCCCACGCCGCCGAGCCGAAACCTGACGCCCCACGCGGCACTGTCTCGCCCGCCGCGCGCCCGCTCATCCAACAAGCCCTTCAGGGCGCCGGCGGCGAAGCGAATTTGCTTGGCTACTTCACCTTCAAGGACCGCGTGCTTATCGGCGACAAAGACACCGGCTTCGGGTCGAAGCGGGAGAGCGTGATGGACGCACCGCAGCACTGGTGGTTCAAGACTCCCACCGGCTACAGCGAGCGCAAGGACGAGCCAGCGACGTTCCTCGTTTGGGCGTGGACCCTGCGCGCCCTCACCGACCCGACCTCGACGATTGACGCCGTGCCCGACGTGAAGGATGGCGACGCCGAACTCTGGGGCCTGCGCGTCAGCGGCAAAGTTCAACCGCCGATGGAACTCTACTTCGTGAAGGCCAACGGCCTACTCGCGCGCATTGACTGGCGCAACGACACCCACCGCTTCTCCGAGTGGAAGACCCTGCCTGCTGGAACCAAATATCCCGCGCGCGTGATCGGCCACAAAAAGGCCACCGGCAAAATCTGGTATTTCGACGAGGTGACGGAAGTCACCCCACTGAAGGAGCTGCCAGAGAAACTGCGGCCTGCGAACGCACCCGTGAAATAAGCAAACGGAGGCTCAGCCTCGGCGCGCTTGGTATGACCTCAAACCTGCGGGGCCGATACCCGAACGCCGATTTCGCGTTTAATTCACCACGAGGTCGAAGGGGATACTCCGGTCCAAAAGCGCGCCGAGCGGGCGGGACAACTCGCGCCATTGCAGACCGGGCGCAGCCAACACGAGCGGACGCGGAGCCGTGAGCTGTCCGTCAGCGAGGAGTGCCGCGAACGCTGCCGTGTCGGGCAATTCTGTGAACTGGACAAGCGCAATCTCCGCCTCGCTGAACATCGCCCCGACACCGGGACGCTGGGGGTCCGGCAGGCGACGGGCCACGGCAATTTTCACGGCACCCGCATTCTTGGAAACGCGCACCACCAAGTTCGCCGGGATGACCGCACGCTGGAAACTCACTGTGCTGAAGGCTGTCGAGTCCGCGTTAAACACCGGCGTGGACGGCGTGGCAGCGAGTTCAGTTTGCAGCGGGGCCATCGCATCCAGCGCAGCGGCGATGTGTCGCAGCAGCGTCGCGGCTTCTGGTTTCAAACCCACACCCACGTCCCAGCCCAGATGATGCCGCAGCGCGAGCACCGCGCGAAGCTGCCCAACGGGTGGCAACGCACGCCCCGCAAAGACAGCAGCGACAGTGGCTTCGCTGAACTCAAATTTTCCATCGGGCGCAACACTCAAGTTCAAGTCCACCCGGCCCGGCCTGGGCGAAAGCGTCTTCAAACCGGCGGCGGTGCGGAGGTCAGCGGCCAGCTTCGCGGCCGCAGGAGAAAGTGCGGAGGTGTGCACTGCCTGAAGCGGAGCGGCAATTTCACCGAGGTAGATGCGCAGGAGCTTGAGCGGGGCATTACGCGCGCCGGTCAAGGGCTTATCGGCGGCGGCGCGCAAGAGCTGCGTTACCGCGTCGCGATCGAGCTGCCACGCGACCGCGATGGGATTCGATGGAACGCGCAGGTCGTTGGAGCCTTCGCGAAGGTCGGCGAAAACTTGGTAAACACTGAAAGGTTCGCCAACAAGAAGTTCATGGCTGAGGGCAACAGTGCGTTCCACCGAACCGCCTGACGGAATGACGAGCGTCTCCATCGCATCGAACTGCGGTTCGCTCGCAGGCATGACGCGCACGCCGTTGCTGGCGACGAGCCACAGGTCGATGCAAGCCGGCCAGTCGAGGCGCAGCTCCGTGCGGCGAGCGTTGGTGAGCTTGAGTTTCAGCGACGCCGGCTGAAATGGGACGATGCGAGCGGGGCCGGTCAGTTCGAGTCGCCCCTGCCGCGACGCTTCGCGAGCCGTGCGCTCGGCGAGGTAATCAGCCACGGAGAGGAGGCTCAGATCGAGGTCCGTGCTGGCGGTCCGACCAGTCCACAACGCCGCACCGCGCGGCATGGTCGGACGCTGCTTGGGATGCACGCCGAGATACTGCGCACGGACCTTGTAATCGCCGGTGAATTCGAGCCTCACCCAGTCGCCGAGCAACGTTGAGAACTCCTGAGTCGCTCCCGGCGCGAGCCGCACCGCGCGAGCAAACTGATGCGCCAGCGAAGGCCCCGCCACGGTGGACTCGACGGTAATTTCCCCGAGTTTACGCGTCTGCTTGCAGTGGTCGCACTTGGGGCTGTAGATGCCGGAGCCGGGACCGCTGTGCGAAGGGACGATGCCCGTGACCGGTGGCGGTGGGCCTTGGCGGCGCATCTCGACCTTGCCGTTATTGCGACAGCAGCCTTCCCACATGAACGCGAGCGCCTGCGTGGAGACATTCGTAAAACGCCACACCAGCGGCGTCGCATCACCGATGACATGAGTCTGCGCCGGCGGAATGGCGATGGTGACGTGAATGGGTTCGTTCGCGGACGCGGGCGGTGCGCCGGGCCGAACGAGCGGCGGCACGGCGGGTTGGGCGAACGCCCATGTAATCCCGCCGAGGCAGGCGAGGCAGGCCCGAACGAACCCGTTCGCAGATAGCAGTGCAGGCATAGCGCGGCACTGTTAGCACGACGCCCGCAGCGACGCCACTCCTGGCGCGACCCCGAAACAAAAACCCGCCCCGCGCCAAAGCGCGGAGCGGGTC
Organism: Klebsiella pneumoniae; assembly: GCA_943330855.2. GTDB lineage: Bacteria > Verrucomicrobiota > Verrucomicrobiia > Limisphaerales > SXTU01 > SXTU01. Next base: position 8,053 of record CALQJI020000088.1, on the reverse strand, counting down.
AAAACTAACCGTTGGCGGACTCAATGACCGCCGGCGAGTGAAGGCCTACTTGTCCTTCTTCCTCTTGCCGCCGAGGGGAAGGCCGGCATCCTTGGCCTTCTTCTTGTCGTCATCACTGATCTTCTCGATTTCTTCGGGTTCGAGTTTGCCATTCTTGTTGGCGTCGTATTTCTCGGTCAGCTCCTTCTTGACCTTCTCCGCTTCAGGGGAGAGGGGCTTCTTGTCAGCGGCGCTGGCGGTGATGGCCGTCGCAGTGAGCAGGCCGAGGGCGAGGATGGCGAATTTTTTCATGGTTTGTTGACTGTGTTTGCTTGTTGTTTGCAACCGGGTAGGCCGGCAAAAGAAGCAGACGGGGGCGGTTGGGCGAAGGTTACGGGGCTGGAATTCGGGAGTAGCCGCCTGCTTTCCCTATCGGCTAAGCAGCCCCGTTCCTGAACCCGCCCGGGGCGGTGACCGGAACTCCACTATACGGGCGGAAACGAAAAGGCCACCGCCAAGCGGTGGCCTTCGTGGCGAATCTGAATCAAGCCCAGCTCAAGGCTCGGCAAGGATCTTGGCGCGCTGCTGGTGATACTCGCGCGGGGTGATTTTGTCCGTGAGGTAAAGTTGCAGCAGTTCCTTGAGGCGCAGTTCCTTCGGCTTCACGGGGCCTTTCTTCGCATTGGAAGGAGGCGTCACAGGGGGTGCGGTGGGTTTGGCCACGTTCGGAGCCGTGCCGGTGGACGGGAGCACTGGGGTGACGGCCGCCGGCTTGTTCAAGGCTGCGGCCTTGCGCTCATCCTCCGCGCGCTTGCGGTCCATTTCCTTCAAGCGGGCTTCGGTCTCGGCCTTCTTCTTCAAGTCCGCCTTTGCAGCGGCTTCGGCGTCGGCCTTGACCTTGGCTTCGGTTTTCTTCGCGGCGGCCAAGGTTTCATCAACCATGCGCTTGGCGTCACGGTCGGCCTTGAGCTTCGCCTCGGTCTCCATCTTGATGCGAAGAGCGGCGGTCTCACGCTCGAAACGAACGGCCTCTTCCTGAGCTTTGATGGAATTTTTGAGCGCGGTCTCGGCCTGTTCCTTGGCCAGCTTGTCGGCGGCGGTCTTAGCCTTGGCTTCGGCTTGAACGCGGGCGATCTCCATCTCCTGCGTCTTACGCTCCAGTTCAATCTTGGCCTGCGCCTGCGCTTCGGCCTGGCGGGCGGCTTCGAGCTGGCTCTTGCGGACGGCTTGCATCCGGACTTCGGCAGCGGCCTTGGCCATACGGGCGTTCTCGGCGGCCACTTTAGCGCGGGTCTCAACTTCGACTTCCAGCGCCTTGCGCTTGGTCTCGGCGTCAGCGGCTGCTATCTTTGCGGCCTCCTGTCGGAGTTTCAACTCGGCCTTCGCCTGAACTTCGGCCGATTCGCGGGCTTTGCGGTCAGCGGCGGCCTTTTGGTCGGCGGCGATCTTGGCAAGCCGGTCGGCGTCCGCCTTGATCTTAAGGTCCGCCTCCATTTTCAACTTCGCGGCGGCGGCGGCTTGCTTGTCGGCTTCGATCTTCGCCTTGAGGTCGGCGGCGGCCTTCTTCTCCAAGTCCATCTTCGCTTTGGCCTCGGCGGCCTTGCGGTCAGCGGCCGCCTTGATGACCATCTCGGCCTTCTTGTCGGCTTCGATCTTGGCGAGACGAGCGATTTCGGCTTGGGCCTTCTTGTCGGCCTCGAGCTTTAGCTTGGCGGCGGCGGCGGCTTGCTTGTCGGCTTCGATCTTCGCCTGCAGGTCGGCGGCAGCCTTCTTCTCCAAGTCCATCTTCGCTTTGGCCTCGGCGGCCTTGCGGTCAGCGGCGGTCTTGACTGCCATTTCGGCCTTCTTGTCGGCTTCGACCTTGGCGAGACGAGCGACTTCGGCTTGGGCCTTCTTATCGGCCTCGAGCTTTAGCTTGGCGGCGGCGGCTTGCTTGTCGGCTTCGATCTTCGCCTTGAGGCCGGCGGCAGCCTTCTTCTCCAAGTCCATCTTCGCTTTGGCCTCGGCGGCCTTGCGGTCAACGTCGGTCTTGACTGCCATTTCGGCCTTCTTGTCGGCTTCGATCTTGGCGAGGCGAGCGGTTTCAGCTTGGGCCTTCTTGTCGGCCTCCAGCTTTAACTTGGCGGCAGCGGCTTGTTTATCGGCTTCGATCTTCGCCTTGGCTTCGGCGGCTTTGCGGTCGGTGTCGACTTTGGCCTTGGCCTCCATCTCGATCTTGGCTTTGCGGTCGGAATCAACTTTCGCGGCCTTCGCATCGGCAGTCGCCTTCTTTTCGGCTTCGAGGCGGGCCATGCGCTCGGCCTCAAGCTTCTTTTCGGCAGCCAGTTTGGCAGCGGCGGCGGCGGCTTTGGCCTGAGCGTCGGGAGTTGTTGAAGTCGTCGGAGTGGGCTTGGGCTGCGTGGCCATCTTGGCCTTTGCCGCGGCAGCGAGGCGGTCCGCGTCGGCTTTCGACTTTTTGTCGGCTTCGAGCTTGGCCTTCGCATCGGCCGCCTTCTTCTCGGTATCGAGCTTGGCGAGGCGTTCGGCCTCCAACTTGGCCTTCCGCTCGGTCTCCATCTTGGTCTTGGCTTCGACGGCGGCCTTCTTTTCCGCATCGAGTTTGGCCTGGCGCTCGGCTTGAAGTTTTTGCTCGGCCTCGGCTTTGGCCTTAGCAGCGATAGCGGCGGCGGAAGGGGCAGGCGTGGGCTTGGGCTGAGAAGCCAGCTTGGCTTTCGCTTCGGCGGCGGCTTTCTTGGCGGCGTCGTCGGCAGCTTTGGCGCGAGCGGCATCTTCCATCGCCTTGGCGCGCTTGGCGGCTTCGGCATCGGCTTTGGCCTTGGCTTCGAGAGCGGCTTTGGCCTTGTTTTCGGCTTCGGCTTTGGCTTCCGCCTCGGCCTTCATTTTCTTCTCGGCGTCGAGCTTCGCCTTGGCTTCGAGGGCGGCTTTTTTGTCGGACTCAATTTTGGCGAGGCGGTCAGATTCGGCTTTGGCTCGTGCATCAGCGGCGGCTTTGGCTTTGGCTGCGTCGGCTGCGGCTGCGGCCTTCTTTTCGTTGGCGGCTTTGGCCATCGCGTCTTGGTCAGCCTTGGCCTTGGCGGCGGTGGCGGCAGCGGCTTTCGCGTTGTCAGAAGCGACTTGGGCCGCGCGGACGGCATCGGCTTCGATGACGCTTTTTTTATTGGCCTCAATCTTGGCAAGTTGTGCGATTTCGGATTTCTGCTTCGCGGTGTTGGCGGCAGGGGTAACGGCCTGCTCGGCGGCGGCGCGAGCAGTCTTTGCTTGAGCGAGTGCGGCCTCGGCGGCGGTGACGGCGGCGCCGGCTTGTTGCTCGGCACGGGCTTTGGCCTGTTCGTCCGTTTGCGCGGCGGTGAGGGCGGCGGCGGCGGCGACCGCAGCAGAAGGAGCGGGTTTGGTGGTCGCAGCCGGGCTGCCTTTGCCTAGCTCGATGTCTGCGGCAGCACGGACCCCGGCGGAAATTTGTTCGCTAGCCGCAACGGCCGCGCGTTGGGCGGCGGCAACGGCGCGTTGAGCGGCGGCGGCTTGGGCGGCCGTGTCGGTGACGGCTTTGTTCGCGGCGGCGGCGGCGGCTTGGGCGGCCTTCACCTCGTCAGCCTTGGCTTTGTTGGCGGCTTTGGCGGCGTCGAGTCGGTCTTGAACGGTGCGGGCGGTGCGGGCGGCGGACTCGGCGTAAATGGTCGCGGCTTGCAGAGCGGCTTGGGCTTCGCGCTCGGGCTTGTTCTTAACGGTGGCGGCGTAGCCTTCTTTCGCACGGAGGGCGTCGGCGGCGGTCTTGTTGGCGGCGAGGACGGCGGCTTCGAGTTCGGTGGTGGACGCGGTGCCGGTTTTGGCTGCGGCGATGGCTTGGGTGGCGCGAGCAGCGGCGGTGGTGGCTTCGGCTTTGGCGCGAGCTTCGGCTTGGGTGAGGCGGTTGGCCTCGGCTTTGGCGGCAGCGGCGGCTTTGGCGGTGGCCTCGAATTTCGCAAGGGAGGCGGCTTTGGCCTTGGCGAGGGCGTCAGCGGCTTGGAGTTGCTGACGGGAGGCGGCTTCGGCCTTGGCCTTGGCTTCGGTGTCGGCTTGGTTTTTCGCAGCCGTGGCGGACTGGGTGGTGGACTGCGCGGACTTCAATGCACTGGCAGCGCTGCTGGCGGCGGACTTGGCTTTATCGAGGTCGGCGGCGGCTTTGGTCTCGGAGGTGCGTGCGGTTTGGGCGGCGGTGTTGGATTTATTGGCGGTGGTCTGGGCGGCGAGGGCTTCGGCGGCGGCGCGGGCGGCGTCAGCGGCGGCGGCTTGGGCGTCTGATTTGGCGCGGGCCAGCCAGGCGGCGGGGTCGGCTTTGCGGGCGGCGAGTTCGGCGGCGCGCTTGTTTTCCTCGGCTTGCTTGGCGGCTTTCAAATCGTCGAGGCGCTTGGCTTCGGCGTCGGCTTTGGATTTTTTCTCGGCGGAGATTTTGGCCTGCGCGGCGGCGTCGGCTTGCTCTTTCAGCTTGCGGTCGGCGTTGGTTTGGGCCTGCGCAGCGGCGTCGGCTTTGGCCTTGGCGTCGGCTTGGGCTTTGCGGTCGGCCTCGATTTTCGTGCGTTGGGCGGCGTCGGCGTCGGTCTTGGCTTTGCGCTCTTGCTCGGCTTTGGCGATGGCTTCGGCCTTGGCACGGGCGGCGGTCTGAGCTTGGGCTTCCTTGTCGGCGGGCGCGGTGGCCTTGGCTTTGGCGTCTGCTGCGCGGGTCAAAATGGGCGCGAAACAGAGGCTCCCGGCAAGCAGAATGGCTAGCACGGTCAATTTGAAGAGCTGCATAGGGCGGAGGTTCTAGCGAAGGGCTGGAGGTGAATCAACTTGAAATGCGATTCTCGGGCGAGGGGAACAGCCGACGCCAGGACTCGGCCCACGGGTAGCGCAGCACGGAACGGGCGATGATGCCGCGCACTTCGCTGCGGGTGGTTTTCACCCGGAGTTGCGGATCGAGGATGTTTGCGGCGCGGAGTTTCTCCACGGTGCGGATGCCGATGAGGGCGGGCCAAGCGCACGCCAGGCGCACGCGGATGAAGCGGCGCGGCAGGGTGTTCGTGTATTCCCAGCCGGCGGCGAGGTGGGCGGTGGCTTGATCCAGATACGCGTGGTAGAGGGCGCGGAACTCCGGCTCGTTGGCGGGGTCGAGCAAGTCGGCGGGTTCGAGGCCGATGGCGCGCAGGCGTTCCTGCGGGAGGTAGCAGCGGCCCTGGCGGAGGTCGCGCGGGAGGTCACGCAGGATGTTGACGAGTTGCAGGCCCTTGCCGAAGCGGACGCCGTCATGCAGCAACTTGGCGTCATCGAGTGGCGCGACGGGGAAGAGATGCGCGCGGGTGATGCGCGTCCAAAACTCGCCCACGCAACCGGCGACGCGGTAGGTGTAGTCGTCCAACTCCGCCTCGGTTTGCAGCGCGGCAATGCCGTGCTGCGACGCGCCGTGGAACCGTTTCAAATCCAACTCCTGCCCGCTGGTGATGGTGGAGAGGACTTCACGGACGCGCTGCTGGTCGGAGTAAGTGAAGCGGTTGAAAACGCTAAACGCTTCCTCGATGCGTTCGAGTAGCAGCCGCTCTCCAGGTGAACTCTGCCGCTCGGCGAACGCGCCGAAGTTGACCGGGATGAGCCGCGTGCCGGCGATGCGCTCGCGCAACGCCTGAAGCGCGTGCAAGCGGTCGGCAACCGGAAGCAGTTCGGTGTCCGCGAGGGTATCGGTGGCGCGGGCGAGCAGGTAAGCCAAACCGATTTGCGGACGGACGGGCAGCGGCAGAACGCGCAGGGTGAGGTAAAAGGAGCGCGAGACATCCCGCAGCAGCTCGGTGAGCAGCGGCGATTGCGGATGTGGAATGGCGTCTGCGTCGTAGCCTGACTCGCTCATGCGGCCCGTTCGGTGCGCGGAGGTTGGAGTTCCGCGTTCAAAGTTCAAAGTTCAAAGTTCAAAGGCGGGAGCATCCGCTGAACCTTCGCCCCGCTTGCTGCGTCTGGTCTCCGCTGTTAAACCACTGCCGCCATGAACGCTCCCTGCACCCCGCAGTTGAACTTCCAGATGACCCGCCGCCGCCTGCTGCAAGTCGGCGGCATGGGGATGTTCGGCATCTCATTACCCAAGCTCCTCGCCGCCGAGGCCAAGGCCGCGAAGAACCCGCCCGCCCGCGCGAAGTCCGTCGTCTTCCTCTTCCAGTGGGGCGGGCCGAGCCACCTCGAGACCTTCGACATGAAGCCCGACGCGCCCGAGGGCATCCGCGGCTTGCACAAGCCGATGTCCTCCAGCGCCGATGGCATCCAGGTCAACTCCCTCCTCCCGCGCACCGCCAAGGTCATGGACAAGGTCACCCTCATCCGGTCCATGCACCACACGATGAAGAACCACAACTCGGCGGGCTACTACGCGCTCTCCGGCCACGCGCCGGCCACGGATGACCAGCGGCTCAAGGACTCGATTGACCTCTTCCCCGCCTACGGCTCCGTCGTGGACCGCCTCGCACCGCTCAAGGGCGGCGACCTCCCCACCTTCGCCGCGTTTCCCTACGCCATCGCGGACGGCTCCCTCGTCCCGGCGCAGCACGCGAGTTTCCTCGGCAAGGTCCACGATCCGCTCCTCGTCTTGCGCGACCCGAGCGAGCCCGGCTTCGGCCTGCCGGAGTTGAGCCTGCCGGCCAATCTCTCCTTCGACCGACTCGCGGCGCGGCGCGAGTTGCAGAAGGTCATTGACGCGCAAACCCGCCTGCTCGACCACTCGTCCGCAGCGAAGGGCCTCGACGCTTACTACGACAAGGCACTCGCGATGCTCCACTCCACCAAGCTGCGCGAAGCCTTCAACCTCGAAGCCGAGCCAGCCCCACTGCGCGATGCCTACGGGCGCACGCCCTACGGCCAAAGCTGCCTGCTCGCCCGCCGCCTCGTGGAGTCCGGCGTGAAGTTCGTGCAGGTGTATTTCTCCGACAGCATTGGCGGGCAGAGCACAGACAACGGCGGCTGGGACACGCACGGTTTCAACAACACGCGGATGTTCCCCATCATCGAGAAGCGCCACCTGCCCATCACCGACCAGACGCTGCCTACCTTCCTCAACGACCTCGAATCGCGCGGCCTGCTCGACACCACGCTTGTCGTCTGGGTGGGCGAGTTTGGGCGCACGCCGCGCATCAACGCGAACGTCAGCCGCGACCACTGGCCGCAATGCTACACGGCGTTGCTGGCAGGGGCTGGAGTGAAGAAGGGTTTTGTTTACGGTGCCTCCGACAAGCACGGCGAATATCCCGCCGACAAGCCCGTGAAGCCCGACGACCTCGCCGCGACCATCTACCACCTGCTCGGCATCGACCCGCACACCGAAGTCCGCGACACGCTCAACCGCCCCGTGCCCATCAGCTACGGCAAAGCCATCACGGACGTGATGGTGTGAGAGGCTATCGCAGGCTCACGGTGACCGTTTTCTTATCGTAGGCCAGCGCGCGTCCGGCAGGCGGCTGTGGGGGCTTGGGGTATCCTGAGGAAGACATCAGTTCCTGCATAGTATCCGGGGTGTTTCCCAAATCCTGAACGCGCTTACGGAGCACTCGGTTGTAGAGGTTCAACTGCGCTTGGTAATCACCTGGCTGGGCTGGAGCGTAGGCGTTCATGGCTTGCGCCGGCATGAAGCGGCGCTCCACGGCCACCGTGAGTTCGGCGTCTGGCGGCGGTAGTGGAGCGGCGGCGGCCTTCGGGTCGGCCAGCTTTGATGTCACTGGGGCTGCGCCATCTCCGGATTGCCCCGCCTGACCTCTCTCCGCCGGAGCGGCTGCTTCCGATTTCGATTTCTTCCGGCAAGCGGTAACGCCAAACAGAACAATCACCGCGAGGGCGACACCAAGGATGCGAGACATAGATGCAAAGGAGTTCAAGGAGCTAGTGCCTGAATGATGCTGGGGATGCCAATGTCCGTGTAGAGCGTTGCCTCCACATGGTAATCACCCAACGGTGTCCATGACATGCGCTGAAAATAGCGACGAGAACGACGCGTGCCGCGCGTATAACGCCGGTCCGCAGGCCGATTCTACGCGGGTCGCCGCAAGCCTCCCGACCGCGAAAAGCCCCGCCAGGAGGCGTATAACTCCAG
>CALQJI020000087.1 GCA_943330855.2 Klebsiella pneumoniae | reverse complement strand
CGGATACGGAGGTCACGGATATACAGCTCGGACGCGCCGCCCTTCTGACGGTTTGCCCGCAGTTCATCGGCAACCTCGGCCACCGTCCTCACCGGACGGTCTTGGCAGTTGTGCAGGGCGAAGTAGCGCACGGCGTCCAGCACGGACGCCCCCTTGAGTAGTTTGTGAGCCTCAGCCATCTGGTGGACGGCGAGATCCAGCGCCAGACCGGTAGGGCGCAGTATTTCTTGGGCACGCGCATACGCGAAGCGGTCCGCGTCCCGCAAGATGCCAGCACCAGCGCAGCCCTGCACAATGTCACGGAGCAGCCGTTCGGCCTCCTCTTTGGCCGTCTCGAAAGTGGAGAAGCTCGGACGCTGCCGGACTTGGTTGGCGTCGTAATAGACGACCGTGAACACCGCGTGGCCCCTATTTTGCCCCTGATAAATCGTCGCCTGACACGGGCCGTGTTTGATTGTGAGAGGGAATTTGCCGGTTTTCATTTTCATGCCCTCCAGAACCGAAATCCCTTTGTAGACAGTCCGAGGCTGTCGGATGGATTGTCGGGCAAAAATGCGGTCCACCCGGAAAGGTGGGAAAACGCCCGTAGAACAGCGGATTCTGAGTGGAGCGGGTGAAGGGAATCGAACCCTCGTGACCGGAGTTGCCAAGGAATGCCTCCTGCACATCCTCGTGGTCACGCCGGTCATCTTCGCGATCCTGCGGGAGCGGGAGTTGAGGAAACCAGACTGAAGCGTTTCCGCGCTTCAGTCTCTTCTACTCCGATTTGAGGAGGGGGGTGGTTGAAGGAGGGGAGTTGAATTTGAGAGAGACAGGCGGGACGCGCTGTCCTACTTGGGGATGATGCGCAGCACTTGGCTCTTCTTCCACACGGCGAGCTTCTTAGCGTCCGCCGGGTTCTTCAGTTTGAGGGTGGTTTCGTTCACGCCGGAGCCATAGGTGCCGAGGTTTTTGCGCGTCACCAGCTCGGCTTCGAGGGCGTCGCCGGTGGGGGCGAACTGGGCGTCGGTAGCGCGGAGTTGCAGGGCTGCGCCGGGCTTCAACTGGTTCCCTTGAAACCAGTAGGAGGAGTGGATGAGGAAGTGGACGGTGTCGCCGTCCACGGCCTCGACCTGGCCAGTCATGCCCTCGCTCGCCACGCGCGCGGCGACCGCGTCGGACTCGAGCTGCTTCACGGCATCGAGGCTCGCGTCGTCGGTGACGAGGTGGACGACACGGCGGTCAGCGGTCTTGGTCCAGGTGAAGTAGAGACGGTCGCCAGCTTTCAAGGCCGGGGCGGCGGTGCGCTGGCCGTTACGCCAGAGCTTCGCGTCGGGGGCGAGCGTGAAGTCGCGGGGCTTGTCCTCGGAGGGTTTGTCGCCAGCGAAGACCTGCGCGGTGAACTCGCGACCACCGGGCTTCACGGTCTGGATGACCCACGCGTGGCCGTGGCCTTTCATCTGGCAAACCTCGTCTTGGTAATGCACGAGCCAGCCGCGCTTTTTGTCGCCGTCGGGATTGAAGAAGCAGTTCACACGTTCGCCGGGAAGGGGCTCATCGACGTGCGCACCGTAGGTGAGGTGACGGTAGGTGGTGGCCCAAGGGAGGATCTTCGCGGTGAAGATTTCGCCGTTGCCCTCGTGCTCGAACTCGCCGGTCCAAGTGGCGAGGTCGAACTTCCGCCAGATATACCAGCCGCGCGAAATGCCGATGCTGCCGGGGACGCCAAAGCGCCGCGCGTGCAGCGGGTGCGCGCCCTCGTGCGGCAACGTGGCGAGCGTGCGCAGCGGCTTGAGCGCAGCGCCCGGATGGCCGGTAAAACCCTTCACGCCGACCTTCGCGTGGAAGACGCCGTCGGGCGTGCCGGTGGTGCAGAAGATCTCATCATGGTTCGTCCCGCCGAAGGTGATGTTGCTGACGACTTGCGCGGGCACGTCGAGCTGGCCGAGGACTTTGCCTGCGGGGCTAAGGACGGTGATGCGGCCTTTCTTGGTCTCGGGGCGGTGGAAGTCAGCGACCCACAAGTTGCCCTCCGCATCGAAGACGCAGCCGTCGCCGCCGCTGCCGCCGAGGTCGTAGAAAACTTCCGGCAAACCGAGCGGCGCGTCGTCGCTCGCGGGCAAGGCGAGGCGGAGGATTTTCTTCGACTGCGACTCGATGATGTAGAGGAAGCGGCTGGCGGGGTCCACATCGAGGCCGTTGGGAAAGGCGAAGCCGGCGGCGACGCGTGTGACTTTGCCGGCGACGCTGAGGCGGTAGATGTCCCCGACGGGTTTGGCGAGTGAGGAGCCTTCGGGGTCGGTCCAGTAGATGTTGCCGCGCGCGTCCACGGTCACGTCGTTGAGGCCGCGCAGGGGCTTGCCCTCGAACTGGTCGGCCAGCACGGAGACGCCGCCGTTGGTGGCGAGGGCGAGGACGGCCTTGTGTTTGTTATCCACGATGAGGATTTGGCCGTCGCGGCGGAGGAAGGTGCCAGCGGGGTTGATGTCCAGCCACGGGAAGACCTTACCGGTCTTGTCCACTTTGAGCAGCGAGCCGGAGCAGAAGAAGACTTCGCCATTGTGCCAGGTGGGGCCTTCGGAGTAGCCGGGAGCTTTGGCGTGGTGGGTCCATTTGGCGGCAGAAAGTTGCTCGGCGATGGACGCGGCGGAGAGCGGGAAAGCGAGGCCCAACAGCACGGTGAGCACGAGGCGGAGATGAAGCATGGCGCGTTGGACGGGCCACGCGGCGGGCATAATTCGTTTCAGCTCAAACGCGGCCGGGGAGCCACGGAGTCAACCCAGAGAACTACCAACCCGCTCCGCGCCCAGACTATTTGGCTCTGAACGCCCGGGGCATCAGCGCCCGCACCGCGTCCATGATGCGGGTTTCCTGGGTGCCGTCGAAACGCGTCGGGCGGTTGTAATAGACCATAGCGCCCGCCGCCTCGTAGCCGCCTTCTTCCCACACGCGGCGCGAGGGGATGTAGCAGGGCACGTCGTTCGCGTAGCTGTTGACCCAGATGCGTCCGGGGGCGAAGTCGCGTTTGATGCGCAGGCCGTAGTCCACCACGACTTCGCCGGGCAGAAAAACCATCGCGAGGTCGGTGCCGAAGCTCCAGACCTGCACGAGATACGGGAGACGGTCGGGAATATTTTCGCCCTTCTCCAGCTTGGCGAGGGCGAACTGCGCACGGAGGCCGTCGGCCCCGGGTTTCTTCGCCGCAGTTTCCCACTCGGCGCGCGTGGGGAGTTTGTCGAATGGCAGCTCAATGCGCTTGGTCACGGCCGTGATCGGCCCAGGCAGCTCGGTGAACTTGGCTTCCTTCAACAGCCGCGTCACTTCGTCCGCGAGGGACTGGCCGTGCTGGTCCGCCAGCGCGTAGGTGCCGCGCGGATACGGATTTTGATCCGCGCCGCAGCCGATGGCGATGAGTGCGATGGTGCCGGGATTCGCCTTCTCGATGGCGAGTTGCGCGCTGCCGGCCCAGTCCGCATGCACTTTGTTGAACCCGCTGGTGGTGCAGTGGCAGGCGTAGTTCGCGAGCACGGCGCGCAGCTTGCCATCGAGCGAAGTGACGCGCAGTAGCGGCAACTCGTGGTCAGTGGGGCCTTCGGGATACTCAGCGTTTTGAAAGCCCGTGGGGCTGGGTTTCCGGCGGTTCTTCGCAAACTTCACTTGGCCCTTCGTCCATGAAACCTGGCTTGGCCTCCTGCTCTCGAGCGCGGCGAGGACGAGGCGTTCCAGCTTGTCCGTGAACTCCTGCGTGTAGCGGTCAATGTTGCGCTGGTGTTCCGGCGGGATGGGCACGCCGAAGATGGTGGGCAGCACGCCGTTGAGCATCGGCGCGGAGTGCGTGTGGCTGGAGCAAAGCGCGAAGCGCTCGCTGTGAATGCCGTGTCGCGCGAGGCGCTTGAGCAGCTCGGTGCGAATCCACTCCGGCACGCCGCAGTTGTCCACGGTGAGCAGCACGGCGGGCTGCTGTTCTCTGGTGCTGAACGTAAGTGCCTTCGCGCGAATGCGTTGCTCGACGCCTTCGAACTCCGCGCGGCGCCCCCCGTAGCCGTTCAGGCGAACGGGATAATCCGGCGTGAGGTCCACCTCCGCCACGCCGACAAAGAGCGAGTTCCGCATCTCGCTCGGCATGCTCGCGCAGCCAACGAGAGCCGCGAAAATGAGGGAGCACGCGAGATGAAAGAGGGTGCGGCGGAACATGGCCCGAGTGTCGGAGGCAGGAGTCGCAATTGTCAACGCGTGGAGCAGCAGGTGCGCCCGAAAGCGGTGCTGAAGCCACCGCAGTCCAGACGCTTCGCGAGGCCAAGACGATGTTGAGTCCCGCCAGCGTTTGGACTGTGGTCGCTTCAGAACCGCTTTTTCGGGACCGCCCGTGGGCTGTCACCACGCGACCGTTCAACCCCTGACGTGCTCACTGAAGTTTGCACTTTGAAGTTTATCCGTTCGCCCTACCCTCCGCCGCCATGAGTGAACGTCCCGAGACACGTCTGGCCCGTTGGCCATCCCTTTCGCTTGTCGTGTGCCTAGCGTGCGCGGCGGCGTTGGACTACTTCGCTTGGTGGGTCGTGGACAAGAGCGAGCACCCCATCAACATCTGGATCGCCGTGCTGGCCCTCGCCGCCGTGGGCGGTGCGGCTTGGGTGGCCATCCTCCCCTTCCACACGGACGCGCTGACCGCCGCCAAGCTCGACGAACTCGATAAGCTCAAGTCCGCCGCCAGCCAGATTCAAAACCTCGAGCAGGTCGCCACGCAAATCACCATCGCCACCGCGCAGTGGCAGAACGTGCAGGAGCACAACGCCAAGGCCATCGAATCCGCGAAGCAGGTTTCCGAAGAGATGTCGCAGGAGGCGCTGCGCTTCGCCGACTTCATGAAGAAGGCCAACGACTCGGAGAAGGCCACGCTCCGGCTTGAGGTCGAGAAGCTCAAGCGCACCGAGACCGACTGGCTCCAAGTCCTCGTGCGTGTGCTGGACCACGTCTATGCCCTGCACCGCGCCGGGAAACACTCCGGCCAGCAAAACCTCGTGGACCAACTCGCGCACTTTCAAAACGCCTGCCGAGATGCCGCACGCCGCATCGGCTTGGTGGCCTTCGCGCCCGCGGCTGGTGATAACTTCGAACCGGGCCAGCACCAGACGGCGGACGGGCGCAAAGACATCCCCGACGACGCGAAGGTCTTCGAGACCGTCGCCACCGGCTACACGTTCCAAGGCCAGATGCTGCGTCCCGCACTGGTGTTGATTGACCCGCCCAAGGCCCCCCTGCCGTTGCAACCAGCGGCCACCCCCGAAACCACCACAAGCCCCGTGCTGCCGGCTTGACGTGGCGAGGGCAAGCCGGGGGTGACTTCCACCCCCGTCCACCACGTCTCTGCTCTTTATGAAAACCGCCGTTCTATTCCTGCTGTCCCTGAGCTGCCTCGGGGAAGCCCTCCCCGCCGCCGACGTTCCCGCGAAGCCGCCGCTCAAGATCATTCCCGGCCAAGTAATCATCCCGACCCAGACCGGAGGTATGCGGCGGCCGTGGGGCGAACTCATCAGCCTCGACCTCGCCACGCGCACCGGAAAGTTCCGCAACGAAGGCGATGACTCGGTGATGAGCTTCACCGTCATGCCCTACGCCGAGCTGCTTCACCACGCGTCCAACGGCGACTTGCAGGACTTCCGCATCGGCGAGCGCGCCATCTTCCGCCTGCATGAGAACGACAAAGGCGAGTGGGTTTGGCTGACTTACATCCAGGACGAGATGAACATGATGAACGGCCACAAGGAGTATTTCTACGTGGACCGGATGGACGCGGCGAAACGCTCGCTCGACTGCACTTGGGCGAGCTTCGACAAAACCTTCGTGCGACAGACAAACGTCGTCATCGAGACGGACGGCGAGACACGCTTCTGGAAAGCCGGAGCGGCCGCGAAGTTCTCCGACATCAAGTTGGGCGACAAACTGCGCACCAAGACCCACGGCGTGGGCAAGGGCAAGACCCGCATGGCGTGGGAGGTCTTTCTCGACGACGAGAGCCTCGTGAAATTCCAGACGGAGCAGAAGACCTCCCACGCCCAGCGCATCACGAAAGAAGGCGCGCCCGGCTACGTGGACGAGGCGAGCGGAAAGGAATTGCGACTCACGCTGTTCAACGAGGGCAACGACATCGCAAAGCAGCTCAAACCCGGCAAGGCCATCCGTGTCGCGCCCGCCGGTGTGAACCGCAAGCCCCTCACCGCGCCGCTCGCCGGCACCGTCACCGCTGCCGTCACGAAAGGTCGCGAATGCAAAGTGACCCTCACCTTGACAGTGACGGAACCAAAGTTTCAGCCCACTGGACTAGCGCGGCTGTGGCTTGCTGGGGAGTGAACAAAGCCCCAATTGGAATCGGCGGGATTAGAACCAGAGGCCACGTCGTGCGCCTTCTCCCTTCCTCGGACGAGGGGTGGGGCCGCCAACGCCGACGCACGTAACCCCTCACCCCGGCCCTCTCCCCTCATCCAATGAAGGGAGAGGAAGCCAAAGCCTACTCCAAGCTCGGCAACTTCGCCGTCGCCTTGCCGGCGGAGATTTGACCCTTCGAGTCCGAGAGCACGTCCAGTTCGTGGATGCTCCAGAACAAGTTGGGGATTTTCCCCGTTTGCGTGATGCGGATGAACTTAGTCTTCGCCGTGGGGAACTTAATCTCCGTCACCCCGGTCTTGCCCTCGCCGGTCGCGACGGGCTTGCTCCACTCGATGGCGTCGGCGGACAGCTCGACCTTGTAACCGCGCGGGTAATCACCGGCGGAAACGCTGTTGTCGAGGCGCAGGCCGGTGATAGTGGTCGCGGTGGGCAACTCGATTTGCAACCACATGCCCGGCTCCTGCGGCTGGCGCGTGTCGTAGCGCGTGCTGGCGTCGCCGTCCACGGCGCTGGTGAGTCCGGCGGCGTTGTGGCTGGCGGTGAGCTTCCAAGCCTTGCGGTTCGCGAGCGGCGCGTTCGGTAGCGCGGCGGTGAGTTCCTCGACGGTCCACGGCTGGGTGCGGACCTTCGATGTGGCGCGCAGCTCGGCGACTTCCTTCGCGCTGACCATGCCGGCTTTGTTACCGAAGCTGTTGCGAACGTAGCTCGCGACGCTGGCAATCCACTCGTCGTTGTTGCTCTCCATCGGGACCATGAGGGCTTCGTAGGTCTTGCCGTTGATCGGACCGGCGAGGCCTTTGAGCAGGATGTGGACGATGGCCTCGCGCTGGCCCGCAACGCGCGGCGAACCGGCGAGCGACGGCGCGTGCAGGGTGCCGGGCTTCGCGCCCTCGACTGTCATGCCGCGGCCATCGAAGCCGTGGCAGGCGAAGCAGAGTTCCTTGAAGATGGCCTCGCCCTTGGTCAGCAGGTTCTTGTCGGCACCGCTGAATTCCTTCGGCCACGAAGTCGGCGGCGCGAGCATCATCATGCCGAGCTGCTTGATGACCGGCGGGGCGTTGGTGGCGAGGAGGGCGCTTTGGAGTAGGGCGCGGGAGTTGGTCATCTTGAGCGCAGAGGCGCTGAGAAGGGCCTGCCACGCCACGTCGCCGTCGGTGCTCTTCGCGAGCGCGGTGAAGTCGCCCTCAAAGGATTTGTCGCCGGCCTTGAGCAGTGTCTCGCTCGCGCGCAACGCAGTGATGCGGACCTGCGGATGCGTGTCCTTGAGCTTCTCGCGGGCGAGCGAGGCGTCGAGCGCGCCGAGTCCGTCGAGGGTCCAGAGCGCGTGCATCCGGGCGAGCGGGTTCGCGTGGCTGCGGGCCATGCTTTGCAGCGCGGGCGCGACGGATTTGTCGGCGCGGACGATGAGCGTGCGCTGCGCGGTGTCGCGCCACCAACCGTTCGGGTGCGCGAGGTGCGCGACGAGGTCGGCGGATTTCTCGGAGTCCATCTTCGGCTGCGGGCCGGGCTTGAAGTCATCGTGGACGAGCCGCCAGATGCGGCCGTGGGCGATGTTTTTATCGAGGCCGTATTGCTGGATGACCTTGCGCAGGTAGCTGCCTTCGCGCGTCCAGTTGCCCTCCTGAATGATGCCGCGATACATATCCACGAGATACAGCGTGCCGTCGGGCGCGGTGTTCATGTTCACCACGCGGAAGTTCGGGTCGCTGCTGCGGATGAACTCACCCTTCACGGACTCGTAGGGATTGCTGAGGCGGGTGACGCCGTCCTTCACCTCGGCCTTCGTGCGGCGGATGAGGCGGCCCACCGGCTCGGAGAAGAGCAGGTCGCCGCGCAAGTCGGCGGGCAGGCGGTCGCCCCGGAAGACCTCCGCGCCGCAGGTGGCGGTGAAATGGTTCAGCGTCTTCTCGACTGGACGGAAACGCGGAGTGCCGCCCTGCACGTCGGGAATCGGGACGACCGGCCAGACGATGGCGTAGTCGTTGACGAACTGGTCCTTGGTGTTCAGCGCGCCGTAGTAGATGTGCGTCTGGAAGTTCAACGGGCCGCGCTCGCCGCCGGCGTTCACATACCAAGGCTTGCCCCAGTCATCCTGGGTGAGGCCCCACTGGCCGCCGTTGCCGTGGGTGTTTTCCTTCAACGGCTCCTTGTCGTAACCCTGCCAGCGCAGACGCCACGAGTTGTAGGTCATGTAAAGCCAGTTGTCCGTGGCCCAGATGAGGCCGGACTGTTGGTGCTCCATGTTGCCGCCGCGTGGGCCGCCGGCATACCAGAGCTTCTTCTCGTCGGCCACGCCGTCGCCGTCTTTGTCGCGCCAAAGGTAGATGTCCTGCGTGTCCGTCTCGTTGATGAGCAGCTCGCCGGGGCCGAGTGGGAGAATCATTCTGGGAAGCAGCAGCTTGTCGGCGAAGACGGTGTGCTTGTCGAACTTGCCGTCGCCTTTGCTGGACCAGTGGAGCGAGACCTGGCTCTTGTTCGTGATTTCGCCCGTGCCGTTGATGTCCTGCATGTAAGTGCGCATCTCCGCGACGAACATGCGGCCGTTGCCATCGAACACCGCGACGACCGGCTCTTTAATGTGCGGCTCAGAGAGCACGAGCTCCAGCTTGTAGCCGGGCGGGAGCTGGAACTTCTTCAACTGCTCGGCAGGCGAGAGCGCGGGGACATCAGGCTGTTTAGGGAAGTCCTCAGGTTTGTTTTGTGCGAGGGCCGAGACGGCACAGGCGAGGAGCAAGGCGGGCAGATGGAGGCATTTCATAAAATCAGACCAAGGTGGACGTGAGGATGCAGGACATATTCGCGAGGTGCATGGCTACTTCAATCCACGAACGCAAATTCGTTCAGGTTGAAGAGCACGCGACAGGCGTTGGCGAGGCCGTGCTGCTGGGCGTAGGCTAGGAGATTCGCTTGCTCCTCCGGCGACGGCGCTCGGGCCAACGCTTCGCGGAAGGCGCGGGCCAGCTTTGCGTTCAAGTCGCCGCCGCCCGCGTCCAGCTTGGCCGCGAAGTGCTTCGACATCGTGACCATCAGGCCGTTGTTCAACAGCGCAAGGGCTTGCAGCGCGGACACGCTTTCATTGCGCTTGCCGACCTGCATCGAGGGGTCCGCGCAGTCCAGCGTGGTCATGAACGGCTGCGTCTGAGAGCGCACGAGGAAGCGATAGACGGAGCGCCGGTGCGACTTCGGGTCCTCGGGGTCGTGCAGGTGATACTGGTAGTGGGGCGAGTGCTCCGGCTTCTCGACGATGAAGTCCTGGAAGGCCGGCCCGCCCAGCTTCGGGTCTAGCTTGCCGGCGACGAAGAGGGTCGCGTCGCGCACCGCCTCGGCGTCGAGCTTGCGACGGTTTTGCCGGGAGAGGAATTGATTCTCGGCGTCGAGGGTTTGTGAGGGTGTGAGGGTGCGAGGGTGTGAGAGAGCGGGAGAGGCTGGCGCTGCTCGCTCGGACCCTCGCACCCTCACACCCTCATACCCCGACACCTGCCGATACGTCGCACTCGTCACGATGAGCTTGTGCAACTTCTTCAACGAGCCACCGCCGTCGCGGAACTCCACGGCCAGCCAGTCCAGCAGCTCCGGATGCGTCGGCAGCGCGCCCATGCGGCCGAAGTCGTTCGGCGTCTCCACGAGGCCGCGACCGAAGTGGTATTGCCAGACGCGGTTCACCAGGCTGCGCCAGGTCAGCGGGTTGTCCGGCGAGGAGAGCCACTTGGCCAACGCGGCCCGGCGCTCGCCCTCGCTGTGCTCGGCGGGCAGCGCGAACTCGCCGGGCAGGCCCGTGAGATAACTCGGCGCGGCGGGCACCACTTCGTCCTTCGGCTGCTTCACGTCGCCCCGGTGAAGGACTTTGATGACGCGCGGCTTCCCGCCGCTCGGGCCCGTGCCAGCGAAGGAGCCGCTGCCGTAATGCACCGTGCCGGCGAAGACCACCTCGGGCTTCGGGAATGTCTTCAGCTCCGTCGCAACTTGCTCCAACTCCTTCGCCAGCGTGGCGATTTGGGCGCGGGCTTTGTCATCCGTGAACTTCGCGAGCAGCGCCTCACGCTGCGCGCGCAGCTCGGCCAGTTCGCCGGAGTTGTCGGCGGCGGGCGCGATGTCGTCGGTGAGGTTCGCCTTGCGCCAGCGCGGCGGGGCCTCGATGGAGTCGAGCGCGGTGACGGTGGCCTTGAGCGCGACGTTGCTGCCCATGCTGTCGAAAACCTGCACCTCGGCCAGCGCGAGGATGAAGTCGTTCTGTCGCGGTGCGAGCTTCGTGGCGGTGAGGCGGAGGTAGCGGGCCGTCGCGCCCATACTCTTGAACGTCTGCGGCGCGATGCCGGGATTGACGAAATCCACCGCCATCTTGTCCGCGACAGCCACGACGCCGGACTTGAACTGCGCATCCTCACTCGCCTCCAACTTGAACCGCACCGGGAAGCCGAAGCCCGCCCCAATCTTGTTGAAGTCGTCGTAGCACGGGCGCAGCACCACGCGGTCAGTCACCACGCTGCGGCCCAGGTCCACCTGCACCCACTTCGCCGAGTCCTGCGCCGGCGCTAGGGCACTGTGATAGCCATACTCGGGACGCAGCCCGCCCTTCGCCTTGCTCGCGACTTCGATACGCTGGTCGAGCACTTCCAGTTCTTTTCCAGCGGCGAGCTTGGGCTTGTTCTCCAAGGCCGCGCGGCGCTCGGTCAACGTGCGTTGCTGGTGTTCCAGTTCGGCGAAGCGCGCCGTCAGCTTCGCGTCGGTGAAATACTTTTTGTCCGCCCGGTCCACGGCGGCGAACACGGCGTGCAGCCGGTAGTAATCGCGCTGGGGAATCGGGTCGAACTTGTGGTCGTGACACTGCGCGCAGCCGATGGTGAGGCTGTTAAAGGTCTGCATCGTGTTCGCGACCATGTCATCGCGGTCGAGGTGGCGCGCAATCTTCCCGTCAATCTTGCTCTCCGGCACCTCCGCGTGCCCGATGAAATCCCACGGCCCCGCCGCGATGAAGCCCAGCGCCTCGACGCCATCGCGCGTGCCGGGGAAGAGCACGTCGCCGGCGACCTGCTCCTGGATGAAGCGCGCGTAAGGCCGGTCCTCGTTGAAGGCGCGAATGATGTAGTCGCGATAAGGCCAGGCGTTCGGGCGGGGCTTGTCCTTGTCGTAGCCGTGGGTGTCGCCGTAGTGCACCACATCGAGCCAGTGGCGCGCCCAGCGTTCGCCGTAGTGCGGGGAGGCGAGGAGCCGGTCCACGAGCTTGCCGATTGCCGATTGCCGATTGCCGATTGGGGAACACTCACGAACGAACGCCTCAACCTCCTCCGGCCTCGGCGGCAGGCCGAGCAGGTCGAAGTAAAGCCGGCGAATCAACACGCGGGGCTCGGCCTCGGGCGACGGCGTGAGTTGCTTCTCCGCGAGTTTGGCGCGGATGAAGGCATCCACTGGATTCTGACTCCGGACTTCTGACTTCTCCCCGCCCGGCACCGCCGGCCGCCCCAGTGGCTTGAGCGACCACCAGTCGGTGGAACTGGCCTTCGTGCTCTTCTCCGCCGCGCCTCCGACAGCAAGCAGGCCGAACAGCAGCAGCGCAGCCCAACCCAGCCGAACGCCACGGGAGCGGGGACGCCCACGTCCGCAGCCGGTGTCGGCGGGCTGTCGTGCGGCGGACGTGGGCGTCCGCGCGCTAGGCTGAAAGTTCACGTAAGGATTCATCGGATGAGGCACGTTGCCGCGCTGCTACTTGACGAGTTCCCCCACCAACAAAATCGCCCCGGGAAAAAACGCCGTGCCGTCATAACGCTCGGGCTTGTCCATCTTGTTGTCGCGGGTCGCCAGAATCTTCGCCTTGTCCGGCTGCTGCGGGTGAATCTCGATTTTGACCGTGTGGACTTGGTCCGGCAGCTCGGTGCCAAGACTGAGCGTCGCGAGCCGGTGATAGGTGCAGTAGCTGTCGAAACGCGGGACGGTGCGTGGCGGCTGGTCGTCGAGCGTGACGATGACCTGCCCACAGTCGGGACCGATGATGTCGTAGATGGCGGCCCGCGTGCCTCGGAACTTGAAGGTGAGCGTCGCACCGGCCTGCGAGCCTTTGTGCAGGGCGGTCATGCGGTTCGCCCAGCGTTTGCCGAAGGCGTCGGTCTTGGCGTCGAGCAGGACGAAGTCTTTGGAGAGCGCCGCCGCGTTGATGGGTAGGAGCTTCGCGTGCTCGTAGTTCGTGATGATGAACGGCGCGGCGAGCGCATGCGGCCCGGTGGCCTTCGAGGCCTCCCGCATCACCGGCAGCGACCGCGCCACGGCCTGCAAATACAGCTCGTGCCCCGTCTCGACGTGCGGATGCACGCCGTCCGGCGCAAAGACGAATTTATCCCCCGCCTTCGCCTTCTCCTCCGGGGTCTTGGGCAGCGGCGCTTTCCAGACCAGCTTGCCGTCCTTCGCCAACCGCGCGACCTCCATGCACATGTGGATGCTCGGGATGCCGTAGTGGTCCGCGACCTTCTCCATCGCGCTGGCGGCGCGCGGGAACTTGCCCTCCAGCATCGGCGGCGAGAGTTGCTCCGTGATGGTGTAAACGAACGCGATGTCGCACAGCGGCAACGTGCGCCACGTCTGCCGCACGATGCCCTCCATGCAGCGGTGAATCTGCTCGGGCGACGCGAGCCCGTCGTTCACCGCGAACTCGACGAGGAGCAAATCCGGCTTCGCATCCAGCACGTCCTGCTTAAGCCGGAACACGCCGAGGTCCGAGCCGGTGCCGCCGATGGCTGCGTTGATTTCCGAGAACTTCGCCGTCGGGAAAGTCTTCTGAAAATGCGCCAACGTCTTGGGCCGCCAGCCCGGCTGCGCGGTGATGGAACCACCGAGATAGCCCACCTTCACCTCAGCCCCGGCGGTGCTGGCCTTCGCGAAGAAGTTCGGCAAGCCCGCGCGCGGACGACACTCCAGCGCGGGCGCGAGCGGGAAGTCTTGAGCGACGGCGGAAAATGTGACGGCCAGCAAAATGGCGAGGTGGCGGAGGAACTGGAGGGCGGCAGACATGGGCAGCGTGGAGTGTTCGATTTTCCACATACGCTGGCCGACGTGATGCCCTGCCTCAAGCCTGATTTATGTCCGACGAAGTCCGCGAATCCGCCGGTGAATACCCCTGCAATTCCTCTAGTCGGCACTGCACACTCGCAGCGTCCTGCCAGCCCGTGCTGCTTGACCTGAGCTCACATGATTGGCTCCAGCAAACGATTCTTCTGCACCGCCCTGACCGGTTTTTTCACGGCGGGAGGGACCTGCTTGTTCGCCGCCAGTCCGCCCGGCTCCGTGACCTTTTTCGAGGAGAAGATTCGTCCCGCGCTGGCCGAGCATTGCTACAAATGCCACTCCGCCAAGGCCGTGAAACTCAAGGGCGGCCTGCGCCTCGATCACCGCGAGGGTCTGCTCAAGGGTGGCGGCACCGGCCCGGCCATCTCATCGCTGAAACCCGACGACAGCCTGCTCCTCAAGTCCCTCCGCCACCCAGACAAGGATTTGCTCATGCCGCCCGACGGGCAACTCCCCGCCGAGGTCATCGCCAACTTCGAGAAGTGGGTGAAGGCCGGTGCCCCTTTCCCCGAGGCCACTGCCAGCGCTGCGAATGATGCCAAGGCCTGGTGGGATGCCGTCGTGGAGAAGGATTTGCTCCCCGCTGACCGCCCCATTCATGTGGTCGTGGACCACTACGTCGCCGCGAAGCTCACGCAGGCCAAGCTCCAGCCCGCGCCCGCCGCGAGCGACGCGAACTTCATCCGCCGGCTGACGCTCGACCTCGCCGGGCGCATCCCGACGACGGCGGAGGTGCGCGCCTACATCGCCGCCACCGAGCCGGACAAGGCGGCCCAGCTTGTCGAGCGGTTGATGAGCGCGCCCGGCTTCGTGCGGCATCAGGTGACGGAGTTCGAGTGGCTGTTGACCGAGGGGCAGGGCAGCGGCTTCCGCGACTACCTCACGCGGGCCATTTCCGAAGGCCGCCGCTGGGACCGCGTCTTCAAGGAAGTCATCGCGGGCGACACCGCCACGCCGGAGACGAAGGGCGCGGACGCCTTTCTGCGCACCCGCGCCAAGGACCTCGACAAGCTCGTCACCGACGTGAGCGTGCGCTTCTTCGGCGTGAACATCAGTTGCGCCCAATGCCACGACCACCCGCTCGTGCCCGCGTGGAAGCAGGACCATTACTACGGCATGAAGTCCTTCTTCAGCCGCACGTTCGAGCACGGCGAATTCGTGGGCGAGAGCGCCTACGGCACCATCAGCTTCAAGACCACGGCGGGCGATACGAAGCAGGCGCGCCTGATGTTCCTGAGCGGCGACGCCGTCGAGGAACCCGCTGCGCCCGAGCCGAACGAGGCGCAGAAGAAGGAGGAGAAACGGCTCCTCGAAGAAACGAAGAAGAACAAGCAGCCAATGCCCGCGCCCAAATTCAGCCGCCGCGCGCTGCTGGCCGAGGCCAGCCTGAGGTCCGGCCATGAAGGCTTCTTCGCCCGCGCCCTCGTGAACCAGGTCTGGCAACGCCTCTTCGGCCACGGCCTGGTGATGCCGGTGGACCAGATGCACGGGCAGAACCCGCCGAGCCATCCCGCGCTCCTCCAATGGCTCGCGCGCGACCTGGTGAAGCATGACTACGACGTGCGCCGGCTCGTGCGCGGACTGGTGCAAAGCGCGGCCTACGCGCGCAGCAGCCGGTGGGACGGCGCGCGACCGGAGCCGGGACTCTTCGCGGCGGCGCAGCCGCGGGCGCTCACGCCGCAGCAGGTCGGGGCGGCGCTGCAGTTCGCCGTCACCAGCCCGGAGGCCTTCAAGCCGGACGCGAAACCGGAGGAGCGGGAGAAGTTCATCGAGCAGGTGGAACGCGCCGGCCAAGGCTGGGCCAGTTCGCTCGAACGCCCCGGCGACGACTTCCAAGTCGGTGTGGACGAAGCACTGCTCTTCAGCAACAGCGACCGCGTCCAGCGCGAGCTGCTGGCCCTCTCGAACGACCGTCTGCTCAAGGGCCTGCTGGACCTCAAGAACAACCGCGAGCTGGCCACGGCCGCCGTGTGGAACGTCCTCTCCCGCCCGCCTGAGCCGCGCGAGTTGCAAGTGCTCGCCGACTACCTCGACAAGCGCAGCGACCGCCCAACCGAAGCGGTGCGGCAAGTGGTGTGGTCGCTCCTGACCAGCACGGAGTTTCGGTTTAATCATTAGGCACGCCACCTCACAGTTTATGAACACCCACTTCTGCGGTTCCTCTGAACACGACGTCAGCCGCCGCGCCTTCCTCCGCACGCTCGGCGCGGGCACGGGCTTGGCCGCCAGCGGCATCGGCGCGATGCATTCCTTCGCCACGCCGTCGCTAAACGACACGCTCAAGGCCAGCGGCAAGAGCGTCATCCTGCTCTGGCTGGCGGGCGGCGCGAGCCAGTTGGAGACGTGGGACCCGAAGCCGGGCCGGCCCACGGGCGGGCCGTTCGCGGCCATACCCACCTCCGTGCCGGGCGTCCACATCAGCGAGCTGATGCCGCAGATGGCCAAGCGCATGAAGGACATCTGCGTCATCCGCGGACTGAACACGAAGAACGGCGACCACGGCGGGGCCGCGCAGCTCATGATGCGCGGCCGGGCGGACGAGCCGAGCCTGCGCTACCCCGACATGGGCGCGGTGCTCGCGCGCGAACTGGGCCGCACGGACAGCAAGGTGCCGGACTACGTCTCCTTCTACGCCGCCACCGAGGGGCGCGACTTCTCGCGGCAAGGCTCCAGCTTCCTCGGCGCGCGTTACGCCCCGATGAAGCTGGCCGAGAGCATGGTGCCGCCGAACTTGAAGCGGCTGGAATCCATCACCGAGCTGGACCACCACGCGCGCGCGGAGTTGCAGCAGTTGATTAACAACCAGTTCATCGCCGGGCACGGCACCGGACCGGTGAAGAGCCACGCGAACGCCTACGCGCGCGTCCACGGGCTGATGAGCAGCGAGACGCTCTTCGACCTGTCGCAGGAGTCGGCGAAGGCGCGCGAGCCGTATGGCCCGACGCTCTTCGGCGAGCAGGCGCTGATGGCGCGGCGCATGGTCGAGGCGGGCGTGCCCTTCGTGCGCGTGAGCCGCGCGTGGTGGGACAGCCACGGGCAGAACTTCGAGACGCACCAGGAGATGGTGCCGGAGCTGGACCGCGTGATGTCCGCGTTGCACGACGACCTGAAGCAGCGCGGCCTGCTGGAACGCACGCTGGTGCTCGCCGTTGGCGAGTTCGGCCGCACACCGGCCATCAACGCCAGCCTCGGGCGCGACCACTTCGCCGCAGCGTGGAGCGCGGCGATGTTCGGCTGCGGCCTCAAGCCCGGCGCGGTCTTCGGCAAGACAGACAAGGACGGCCAGACGGTCATCGAAGACCAGGTGGGCGCGGGCGAACTCTTCGCCACCGTGCTCGCCGCCATCGGCGTGAACCCGAAGAAGGAATACCACGTCGGCGCACGCCCCATCCCGCTGGTGAACCCCGGCATCAAGCCCATCACACAGGTGCTGGCCTAAAGAGTGCCTCTCAACTCTCTTCCCCCATGCCCACCGATCCCGCCAAGTTCAAAGTCGCGAAGGAAGTTTCGCGGAAGGACATCCTGCTCTGCCTCGCGCGCGTGCCGGAGACCAAGCGCCTCTTCGCCGGCAGTTCGGACGGCTGCGTTTATCACTTCGACCTCGCGGAGGAAAAGCCCGAGCCGACCGCGATGGAAGGCCACACCGGCTATGTCACCGGCGTCGCACTCGCGGGCAAGCAGGTCGTCTCCGGTGCCTACGACGGCCAGCTCATCTGGTGGGACGCGGAGTCGCGCGCGAAGGTGCGTGGCTTCAAGGCCCACGACCGCTGGATTCGCAACGTGGTGGCGTCGCGCGACGGCAAATTCATCGCCAGCACTGCCGATGACATGGTCTGCCGCGTCTGGGACGCCGCGACCGGAAAGCCGAAGCACGAGTTGCGCGGCCACGCGACGCTCACGCCGAGCCACTTCAGCTCGATGCTCTACGCCTGCGCCTTCTCCGCTGACGGCACGCTGCTGGCCACCGGCGACAAAATCGGCCATGTAGTCGTGTGGGACGTGGCGTCAGGCAAGCCGCAGGCCACGCTCGAAGTGCCGGAGGTTTACACGTGGGATCCGAAGGCGCGCATCCACTCCATCGGCGGCATCCGCTCGCTGGCCTTCTCGCCGGACGGCACGCAGCTCGCGGTCGGCGGCATGGGCAAGGTCGGGAACATTGACCACCTCGAAGGCAAGCCGCATGTCGAGGTCTTCGACTGGCGGAAGCAGGAGCGTGTGGCAAAGTTCTCCGGCGACAAGGCGAAGGGACTCATCACGCACCTGGCCTTCCATCCGCAGGGCGAATGGCTCGTGGGCGCGGGCGGTGATTCCAAGGGCCTGGTCATGTTTTTCGACGTGGTTTCCGGCAAGATTCTGCGCGAGGAGATGACCTCAAACCACTTCCACAAGTTCGCGATGGACGAGACCGGCACGCGCCTCTTCACCGCCGGCCACAACAAGCTCACGTTCTGGGAAGCGGCGGCGTAGTCCGCGGAGCAGAAACTGAAATCGCTCGCGACAACCAGAAGGGGCATTCGCTAGGCTTCCGCCATGCAACTCGGTTTCGTCTCCGCCATCCAGCCGGAACTCTCCCTCGATCAGGTGCTCGCCTTCGCCGCCGCCGAGCGGTTCCGGTGCGTGGAGGTGATGTGCTGGCCGGTGGGCAGGGCGGAGCGGAAGTTCGCCGGGGTCACGCACATTGACGTGGACGGCTTCACGCGCACGCGCGCGGAGGAAGTTCATGCGCTCTGTGCCAAACACGGCGTTTCACTGACGGCACTGGGCTACTATCCCAACCCGCTCGACCCGAATCCCGAGGTGTCCAAGGTCGCGGTGGCGCATCTCAAGAAGGTCATCCGAGCCGCCGCCGTGCTCGGATTGAAGAACGTAAACACGTTTGTCGGGCGCGACTGGACGCGCAGCGTGGACGACAACTGGCCGCGCTTCCTCAAGGTGTGGCGGCCGCTCATCGCCTTCGCCGAGGACCACGACATCAAGGTGGGCATCGAGAACTGCCCGATGTCGTTCACGCGCGACGAGTGGCCAGGCGGGAAGAACTTGATGACCACGCCGGCTATCTGGCGGCGGGCGTTCAATGATATTCCGAGCAAGCACTTCGGCCTGAATTACGATCCATCTCACTTCGTGCTTCAGCACATGGACCCGGCGAGTCCGCTGCGCGAGTTTCAGGACAAGTTGTTTCACGCGCATGCGAAGGATGTGCAAATCCATCGCGACCGGCTCAACGAGGTCGGAGTTTTCGCGCACCCGAACGAGTGGCACACGCCGCGCATTCCCGGTTACGGCGAGATGGACTGGGGCAAGTTTATGGCCGCGCTGATGGCCACGAGCTATCGCGGCCCCGTGTGCATCGAGGTGGAGGACCCGACCTTCGGTAAGACACTCGCGGGCCGGCAGGACGCGCTGCGCGTCGCGGGCAGTGTGCTGCGGCCTTACTGCGTTGGCTGAACGCGTCGAATGACTACTATGAAACTGAACTCCGTTGTTCGCTCGCTGCTCATGGCGATCGCTTTGGTCAGCTGGACAGCCGCTTCACTTGCCGACGATGCCGGCACGGCCGCCGCGTTGCGGGCCTTGGGCGGCCAAGTCACCGAAGCTGGTGGCGCGGTGACGAAGGTTTCCTTCCGTGATTGCGAGAAGCTGGGCGACGCGGAGTTTCGAAAAATCGGCCAGCTCAAGGAGCTGAAATCGCTCACGCTCTACGGCAAATGCCACGGGCTGACTGACACGACGCTCGCGCACTTTGCTGGATTGACCGCACTGGAGGAGTTGGGCACCGACGGCATCCAAGTCACCGACGCGGGGCTGAAGCATCTGGCCGCGTTGCCAAACTTGCGCTCCGCGTCGTTCTTCCACATCGCGTTTCCCGACAAGGGTTTTACCGGCGCGGGCTTCGCGGCGTTCAAGACGCTGCCGAAGCTGGAGCGGCTCACCGTCGCGGGCACGCCGTTCAACGACAAGGGCATGGCGGCTGTCGCGGAGCTGACGCAGCTCAAGGAGTTCCGCACCTGGCACACGTTTCAGACGCAGTCGGGCAACGAGCATCTTCTCAAGCTCACCGGCCTGCGCTCGCTCATGCTCGGCCAACGGCTGCGCCAATGGAACGGCAAGCCGAATCCATTGAGCATCGACGATTCGGCTCTCGCCAAGCTGGCGAAGCTGAAGTCGCTCGAATCGCTTTCACTCGACGAAGTCCGCCTCACGCACGCAGGCCTCGTGCAGCTCAAGGCGCTGCCGAACTTGAAGAAGCTCACGCTACAGCACGCGGACATCTCCGAGGCGGATATCGCGAAGCTCCGAGCGGACCTGCCCGGTGTGACTATCGAGTGGAAGCCACTCACCGAGGACGAACGCAAGAAGCTGGATGGAATGTTGAAGCCGTAGCAGCCCTGAAAGGACGCTGTAAGGGGGGCCGGTGGGGTTCTGCCTCACCCTTCGGTGAACGGCCCCGCCCCGCTGGCCTTCAGCACCTCGCGCACTTTCACGCCGGGGATTTCCTGCGGGTTCTTCTTCGCGGCCACGGCCAGCGCGGCGGCCGTTCCGGCAGCTTCGCCCATGGCCATCGCGGTCACGGTCACGCGCGTCGAGGCGTGCGCGCCGCGCGTGGCGGAGTGGCAGCGGCCGGCGACGAGGAGGTTCTCAATCTTCTGCGGCAGCAGCGAGCGGTAGGGAATGTCGTAGGGGTCGGGCTGGACTTTCTTCGGGTCGAAATCATTCGCGCTGCCGATGACGGTCTTGTTTGGGTGCAGGTCGAGATACCAGCAGCCGGTGGCGATAGCGTCGTCGAAGCGGCGGGCCTTCATCAAGTCGTCCTCGTTGAGCACGTATTGGCCTACGAGCCGGCGCGACTCGCGCACGCCAATCCACGGATACGCCTCGATGAAATAGCTCTGCTCGAAGCCCGGCACCTCGCGCTTCCACGCCTGAAACATCGCCCACGCATCCGCCCTGCCCTGCATCTCGGCGCGCGAGAGGTCGGCAGCGTCCGTCGGGTTCGCGGGCACGCGAATGCCGTGGATATACACCTCGCTGTCGTGGTAGAGGAACATCACGCCGGGGCCGTAGTAGAAGGGCAACTCGCCCGCTGCCTGTGCCTTCGCGAGCGCGGCGCGGCAGTTCTGGCTGAGGTTGCCGACGCGCTTCACGTTGCCGATGCGGAAGTGCAGCGTGAGCGGCTGAACCTCCGCGTTCTGCTCGAACGGCGCTCCGGCCCAGGCCGCAACATCCGCGTCGCCGGTGCAGTCAATCACCGTGTTCGCCTCAATGGTCACGAGTCCGTCCTTGTTGGCGATTTGCACGGAGCGGATGCACCCGCCGCTGACGTTCACGCCGCAGACGAAGGAGTTGAACAGCACGGTGAGCCGGTCGCGCTGCTCGCGGATGAGGCGGTCGAGCAGCAGCTTGAACTCGAAGGAGTTGCCGATGGTCGGGTTGTGCTTGGCCGTGTGCGTCGCGTCGGGCTTGCACACGCCGGACTTGGACAACAGCTCCAGCGCAATGCCGCGCACGACGATGCGGTTGTCTTTAATGTTCGCGATGCCATCGAAGTAGGGCAGCCCCACGCAGGTGATGATGCCGCCGGCGAACGGCGCTTTCTCGACGAGCAACACCTTCGCCCCGCGCCGTGAGGCGGCGAGCGCAGCAGCGATGCCCGCGCAACCACCACCACAGACCAGCACGTCGGTCTTGAGCGTTTTGGAGCCAAGGGATTTGCCAGCGGCTTGCGCGGCTGTTCCAGCGCCGCTCAAGGAAGCCAGTGCGGTCCCTGCGGCTGTGGCCTGGACAAATTGCCGACGGGTTGTGCCGCGTGATGTCGTAGTTTTCATGCCAGTATTTCCCGGAGGACATGCCCATGCACGTCGGTGAGGCGGCGTTGAATGCCGTTGTGATAGAAGCTCAGGCGCTCGTGGTCCACGCCGAGCAGGTGGAGCGCGGTGGCGTGGAGGTCGTAGCTATAGGCGGGATGTTCCTCGGCCTTGGAACCGAGCTCATCCGTCGTGCCGTAAGCCGTGCCGCCCCGGATGCCGCCGCCCGCGAGCCACGCGGTGAACGCGCCGGCGTTGTGGTCGCGGCCCTTGCCTTGCGCGCCGGGCTGGCGACCGAACTCGGACGTGCAGATGACGAGCGTCGAGTCGAGCAGGCCGCGCGCCTTGAGGTCCGTCAGCAACGCCGCCGCGCCGGTGTCCAGCACGCGGCCCCAGTAGCCGTGGTCGCGCACGAGGTCTTCGTGGCTGTCCCAGTTCGGGCGGATTTTCTTCGCGCCGGTGTTCTCCGCGCCGCAGTAAATCTGCACGAAGCGCACGCCACGCTCGACCATCCGCCGCGCCAGCAGGCATTGGCGTCCGAACGGCCCGATGTCCTCATCGCCGAGCGTGTAGAGCTGCTTCGTCGCGTCGCTCTCGCCGCGCAGGTCGCTGACTTCGGGCGCGCTAAGCTGCATGCGCGCGGCCAGTTCGTAGGCGGCGATGCGGGCGTCGAGTTCCGTGTTGCCCACACGCGCGGCGGCGTGCTGGCGGTTCAGGGTTTGGAGGAAGTTGCGTCCGGCTTGTTCGCCCTGTGGCGTGATGCCGGCGAAGTTTTTCGGCGGGAACAAGTCGGCGATGGGTGGCAGTTCCGGGTCGGTGTTGAGCGGCGTGCCTTGGTGCACGGCGGGGAGAAAGCCTGCGCCCCAGTTGATGACGCCGCCGGGCGGCAGGCCGCGCGAGTCCGGCAACACGACGAACGCGGGGAGATTCTCGTTCTCGCTGCCGAGGCCGTAGGTGACCCACGCGCCCATGCTCGGGAAGCCGGGCAGGATGAAGCCGCTGTTGGCCATGAACATCGCGGGGCCGTGCAGCGCGGACTTGCTCTGCATCGAGTGAATGAACGCGACATCGTCCGCGCACTTGGCGAACTGCGGGAACAAGTCGCTCACCCAGCGCCCGCACTGCCCGTGCTGGCGGAACGGCCAGTAGCTGCCCTGGCAGTTGCCGGGCTTCGACGCGAAGAATTGCACCGTGCCCGTGGGGTCAAAGGGCTTGCCCGTGCGCTTCGCCAACTCCGGCTTCCAATCCCACGAGTCCACATGGCTGAGGCCGCCGGGGCAGAAGATCTGGATGACGGCGCGAGCGCGGGCAGGGGATGGCGCGGACTTGGGGGCGAGCGGATTTTGGGGATGGGGTCTGGCGTCTGGGGTCTGGGGGGAGGTGGCGCGGGCGGATTGCTCGGCGAGCAGCGCGGTGAGGGCAACGCCGCCGAGGCCGCCGCCGAGTTGCCAGAGGAAGTCGCGGCGGGTGGCGGAGCGCTGGCGGAGGTTGCTGGCGTAAGGGGAGTTCATGGCTCAATCCACATAAACAAATTCATTCGCGTTCAGCAGCATCCGGCAGAGGGCGAAGAGGCTGTCGCGGCGGACGAGCTGGGTGGCTCCCGCGAGTTCTTCGCGCGTGGGCGGGCGGGCGAAGGCGAGCTGGAAGGCGCGGGTGATTTGGGCGGCGGCGTCCGCGCCCGCCTCGCGTTCGAGGCGCGCAGCGAAGTGGCGGGCCTGCTGGAGGATGAACTCGTTGTTCGAGAGCGCGAGGGCTTGCAGCGCGGTGGTGGTGGCGGTGCGCACGGGCGTGAGGTTCGCGGGGTTCGGGCAGTCGAGCGTGGTCATGAACGTGTGCGGGGTGGTGCGCACGACGAAGCGGTAGATGCTCCGCCGCCACAGCTCCGGCGTGTCGGCGGTGACGTAGTCGTAGATGGGCGCGTAGGCCTCGGTGTATTTGAAGTCGCGGAAGCCGGGGCCGCCAGCCGCGAGGTTCAGCTTGCCGCTGACGGCGAGCACGGCGTCGCGCGTGGACTCGGCGTCGAGACGGCGGGGGTGCTGGCGCCAGAGGAGGCGGTTCGAGGCGTCGAGGCGGTGTGAGGGTGAAAGAGTGAGAGAGGGAGGG
>CALQJI020000086.1 GCA_943330855.2 Klebsiella pneumoniae | reverse complement strand
GCTCACGCACCGGGTGCACATCCTGGAAGCCAACGGCCAGAGCTACCGGCTGCAAGATGCCAAGGGGCGGCTGAAGCGGAAGTGAGTCCAACGAACCTTTGACCGCAGGCGGGCGCGAGCTGGGGGCTCGCAGCTCGCCCTCCTGCTCGGTCTACCTCGCGGCGAACTTCTCGGACTTGACCTCGAAGGCCAGAAACCGTTCCCTTCGCGCCGGAAGGTGTCTCACTTTTCGAGCGCCACCCGCCGCACTTTTCAACCGGCGTTTACAGGAGAATGACGAGGGGGAATTTGGCGGCGGTGTAGAGGGCTTGATGCGGCTCGCGCCACCAGCCCATCGCGGCTCCGAACGCGGCGGAGCCGGCGATGGTCACGGCCAGCCACGTCGCGACGCGCGCGCCGGAGACGGTCTCGGTCCACGCGGCGGTGGCGGTGGGATCGCCGCGCAGCAGGGCGGGGATTTCACGGAGGGCAACTGGAACGGAGTGCATGAGGTTGGCCGGCGATTCGCCTGCGTCATTATCCGTTTGAGCTGGCTCCGAATTTCTCGCCCAACAACCACAGCAGCGTGCCGGCGAAGCATGCGACACCGATGAAGAGGGAGCCGAAGATGATTTGCCCCGTTTCAGCGTCGCCGCCGGCGTGGGCCATGAGCGCGAGGCCAGGGGATGGAGAAGACGGCGAAGGAGAGGACGGCACGAGTGCGGGCGAGGGTTTTTATCGTTGGGTTGGGTCAGGCGGCCAAGAGTTGGGGAAAATTGCGCTGCTGCGCTGGCTGACCGGCCATTTGCCAGAGCGCTTGCTCGACCGCCTGAATCAATGTGTCCGGCGTGCTGGTGCCGGCGGTGAGGCCGATGGTTTCCGCGTCGGCAAGCCACTCGGGGCGGAGGTCGGCGGCGGTTTGGACGTGATGCACGCGCGGGCAGTGGCGAGCGCAGGTGGCGACGAGTTCGCGGGTGTTGTTGCTCTGCGCGCCGCCGATGACGAGGACGACGTCGCTCTGGCGGGCGAGGTCTTCGGCGGCTTGCTGGCGTTGCTTGGTGGGCTGGCAGACGGTGTCCACGAAACGGATTTCCGCGCGCGGGAAACGGTCGCGGATGCAGGCGACGAGGGCGCGGACGCGGGCGATGGTTTGGGTCGTTTGGGCGGCGATGCCGAGTCGCGGGCGCTCGGGGAGGGCGGCGATGTCGGCTTCGGTGAGGACGATGTCGCAGACGGGGAGATCTTCGGTGAGGCCGCGCACTTCCACATGGCCGCGCTGGCCGATGATGATGGGATGAAAGCCGTCGCGGACGAGGGCTTGCACGGCGCGGTGGGCGACGCGGACGAGGGGACAGGTGGCTTCGAGAACGTGGTGGCCACGGGCGCGGGCGGCGGCGATGGCGGCATCGGAAGCGCCGTGAGCCGTGACCATGACGGTGGGCGTGGCGGCGTCGGGGTGGTGCGGGGCAATGGCGATGCCGCGCGCGCGGAGGTCGGCGAGGACGGTGTCGTTGTGGACGAGTTCGCCAAGGATGGTGAGGGGCTGGCGGGCGGCTTCAGCCGTGGCGTAGGCGATGGCGTCGCGGACGCCGAAGCACATACCGAGGTGGGTGGCGCGGAGGAGTTTCATAACTTTGTTAGGGGATGGGGAATA
Organism: Klebsiella pneumoniae; assembly: GCA_943330855.2. Lineage (GTDB taxonomy): Bacteria > Verrucomicrobiota > Verrucomicrobiia > Limisphaerales > SXTU01 > SXTU01. The sequence continues at coordinate 21,923 of CALQJI020000086.1, read as the reverse complement.
GGGAATGGGGAATGGGGCGGAACGGGAAGGGGCGCGCTTGGGGGGACGCGCACGCGTCGGGGGCTTTGATTGCGGCTGCGGACGTGGGCGTCCGCGCTCCACTGGATTGGAGTCGCTCTGCATTGAATTGTGGTCTGCATCGCAGAGTTAATGACCAACCTCGTCGCGGGTCGTTCAACCGTTGAGTTCATTTCGTGACGGGGACGCGGGCGGGCGTGGTGCCGAACTCGCGTGTGATTTCGACAATCTCGGCAAGGAGGGAGACGTAGTTGCGGAAAGCCTTCTCGCCGGGGGCGGTGAGGGCGAGGGTGGTGAGCGGGCGGTTGTTCTGAAAGGACTTGGACACGGCGACGTAGCCGGCTTCTTGGAGCGTCCTCATGTGCGAGGTAAGGTTGCCATCGGTCATCTGGAGGAGGTCCCGGAGCTCGGTGAAAGGCAGCGAGGGCGCGGCAGCGAGGGCGGACATGATGCCGAGTCGTCCCTTTTCGTGGATCACGCGGTCGAGCTGGAGGAAGGGTTCGGGGTTCATGGCTTCACCTCCGGCTTTTCGGTGAAGTAGAGATAGGCGGCGGCAAGGAGGTGGAGGCCACCGAATGATAGCCCCATCAGGCAATTCGGACGCAGCCAAATGGTGTGGCGTCCATTCTCATCAAACCCCAGCGGGGCCAAGGATGTCTTGTAAATGAGCAGCCCGCCGACGAGACAGAACACCCACCCCAAAGTCCGCACGCCACGCGAAATGACCTGCCCCGCAGAATGCAAAGCCAGCCCGTAGAAACAGCACCATAAAGGGACCATGCTCGCCGCGTTGGGGACCAACTCCCGCGATAATCCGAGGGCAAATGGGATAACTGCAATCGCGGCCCCAACCGTGAACGACGGCAGCAGCGCCCCAACGACACGTGCCGTCGGCTGGGTCCAGAACCTTTCAGCAGACCGGAGTGCTTGTTGGCGGGTAATCGCGGCAGCGGCAGAAGCGGTGACAACTGCCGTCACAACCCACAGCTTGAAGAAAGACTCGTATCCCTCCCATCGGCAGATTTCTCCAATGGCTGCCGCAGTAACACCCACCAACCCGGCAACGAGCATCACCGGCGCGAGTGCCCGCCGATACAGCCCCGTGCGCTCCATGAGCGTGCGGATGACCTGGAGGTTTTCCTCGGCCCAGTTCGGTTGCATGGCGGTTACTTTGCATTGCAGAGCTTAGTTGTCAAGTCGGAGTTCGTGCCTGTGACCGCGCTGACGACTTTAGCCCGGAGGGCTTTAGGAACTTAGCCGGGGGCAAGGCCCCCGGAAACTGCCCGGAAACTGCCGCACCCCAGCGGGGTGCCGGATTCCGCCGCCCCTTCAGGGCGATAATGAAATTCCGCCAACCCGGGGGCGTTGCCCCCGGCTAAGTTCCAGCAGCCCTCCGGGCTGCGGCCCCTGGCAACTCCATCAGTGACGCCCACCCCAATCGGCGAAGGACCTCAAAATTGACTTCGCACCTACCGATGGCCTCGGGCAACCTCACGCCAACGACATCATGAAAAAACGCATCTGGAAAATTGCCGGCATCAACTTCGACCACTTCCACATGGGGGACTTGCTCCGCTATGCGCACGAGCATCCGAACGCGGAGGTCGTGGGCGTGAGCGATGAGCAACCGGCGCGGATGGAGGAGGTCGTGCGGAAGGGACTCGTGGCGCGCGAGCGGGCGTTCACCGACTACCGGGCGTGCCTGGAGCAGACGAAACCGGACGTGGTCATCCTTTGTCCCGCCGCCTCGAAGCACGGCGAGTGGGTGAAGAAGGTCGCGCCTTACGGGCCGCACATCATGGTGGAGAAGCCCTTCGCCGGGACGCTGAAGGAGGCGGATGCGATGGTCGCGGCGATGCCGAAGGACAAGACGCTGATGATTAATTGGCCGCTACAATGGGTGCGGTCGCATCGCAAGGCGTTCGAGTTGGTCGAGCGCGGGATCATCGGCGAAGTGACGAACGTCTGGCACTTCGGCGGCAATCGCGGGCCGCTCTTCCACGGCGCGGACAAGGACGAGAAGTCGGCGGCGCAGGTGGCGAAGGAGAAATCCGGCTCGTGGTTTTACAAGCACGCTCACGGCGGCGGGTCCTTGCTGGATTATCTTGGCTACGGCACGACGCTGGGCACTTGGTATCAGGGCGGCAAGCGGCCACTGGAGGTCACGGCCACGGTGGATGAGCCGGCGGGGCTGGAGGTGGACGAGCACAGCATCGTGGTGGCGCGCTACGCGCACGGGCTGTCGAAGTTCGAGACGCGCTGGGGGACGTTCACGGACCCGTGGACGATGCAGCCGCAGCCGAGGTGCGGGTTCGTCATCGCGGGCACGGAGGGGACCATCAGCAACTACGACTACGATGAGTTCGTGACGGTGCAGACGCGCAAGCGTCCCCTGCCCCACCCCATCGCCGCGCCCGCGACGAAGGCTCCGCACCAAAATCCGGTGCAGTATCTCCTACACTGTCTCGACACAGGCACGCCGCTGGAGGGGCCGGTGAGCTTGCGCATCAGCCGCATCGGGCAGGAGATTGTGGACGCGGCGGTGCGGAGCGCGAAGCTGAAGCGGGCGGTGAAGCTCGCGGCGTGAGGGAAACAACAACCTCGCAATAACGGCGACCGGCGACCGCCGTTCGCCCGCCTGCGTAAGAACCTCAAACGCCTCTTACCGAGCGCCGCGACAAGTTCCGCGTGCAGCGAATCACTCCACCGCCGCCAGCGCCGCTTTCACGTCGGTCTTGTGTCCGCACTCGTTGAGCACTTGGCAGAAGGCGGAGAGAAATATCCGGACGTTTTCGCGCGAAGAAGTTTCGCCCATGAGTCCCACGCGCCAAATCTTGCCCTTGAGCGGACCGAGCCCCGCGCCGACCTCGATGTTGAAATCGTTAAGCAACCGCTTGCGCACGTCGGCTTCGTCTACGCCCTGCGGCACGCGGACGGCGTTGAGCTGCCAGAGCTGGTGGCCTTCCTGCGAGGCGAGTTCGAGGCCGATGGCTCCGAGCGCGGACTTAAGCGCGAGGTGGTTTTGCTTATGCCGACGCCAGCGGTTTTCGAGGCCTTCTTCCAAAACGAGACGCAACGCGGCGTGCAGCGCGTAGTTCATCGAGATGGGCGCGGTGTGGTGATAGACGCGCGCTTCGCCCCAGTAGGACGCGAGCAGATTCACATCGAGATACCAGCTCTGCACCTTGATGCGGCGGGAGCGGGCGACTTCCAACGCGCGCGCGTTGAGCGAGACGGGCGAGAGGCCGGGCGGGCAGCTCAGGCATTTCTGCGTGCCGCTGTAGACCGCGTCCACGTTCCACTCGTCGATCCGCACCGGGCACCCGCCCAGCGAGGTGACGGCGTCCAGCAGCAGCAACGCGCCCGCCGCGTGCGCGAGCTTGGAAATCTCCTCCACCGGGGTCAGCGCGCCCGTGGAGGTCTCCGCGTGGACGATGGCGACGAGTTTGGGTTTGCTCACCGTGCGCAATGCCTCGGCGATTTGTTGCGCGGTGATGATGTTGCCCCAGGCGGACTCGACTCTCGTGACGCGCGCGCCGCAGCGTTCTGCCACCTCGGCCATGCGCGTGCCAAAGACGCCGTTGACGCCGATGATGACCTCGTCGCCCGGCTCCACGAGATTCACGAAGCAAAACTCCATGCCCGCGCTGCCGGTGCCGCTAACCGGGAAGGTCATCTCGTTGCTCGTGAGGAAGACGGCGCGGAGCATGGTCTTGAGCTCCTCCATCATCTTGACGAACACCGGGTCAAGGTGGCCGACGACCGGTTGGCTCATGGCCGCGAGGACTTCCGGCGCGGCGTTGCTCGGGCCAGGGCCCATCAGCAGTCGAGACGGGGCTTTGAAGGCGGACGGAATTTGCATGGGCCGGACGTTATCGGCGGAGGCGGAGCTGGGCAATGGCTTTGAAGCGTCGCGGTCTCTCGGGGAAATTATTCAGTGTTCAGTCGGCTGTGTTCAGTAAGCATCGGTTGCCCACTCAAATGCGAAATGTCCTGACTTTCATAAACTCTCCATCTGGTCTCTTCTACCCATCCGTAACCGCATGACATCGCGCACGAAACCCCGCCCCGCACTCACCGACCTCCTCGCCGTCATGGCCCAGCTACGCTCACCCGAGGGCTGCCCTTGGGACCGCGAGCAGGACCACATGACCCTCCGCACCCACGCCGTCGAGGAGGTCTATGAGCTGATGGACGCCATCGAGGCCGGCGACGACCACGAGATGGCGGAGGAACTCGGCGACCTCCTCCTGCAAGTCGTCTTCCATTGCCAACTCGCGCACGAGCGCGGCGCGTTCGACTTCGAGACCGTCGCCCGCCGCATCACCGACAAGCTCATCCGCCGTCACCCCCACGTCTTCGGCGATGTGAAGGTCAAGGACGTGGACGAAGTCTGGGCCAACTGGGAGCAAATCAAAAAAGCCGAGAAGCACGGCACGAAGCACGAGCGCCCCTCCGCCCTCGACGGCATCCCCAAGCACCTCCCCGCCCTCGCCCGTGCGGAGAAGCTAGTGAAAAAAGCGCGCAAGGCCGCCTTGCTGGAGCCGCCCCCCGCTCCCGCCCAGCTCACGCGCAAGCAAGTGGCCGAAACCCTCTTCAACGCGACGCTCTACGCGCAAACCAAAGGCTGGTCCGCCGAGGAACTCCTGCGCACGGAAGTCAAACGCCAGGAACGTATGCTCAGGAAGAGCGAGACCAGCCGGGGGAAGTGATTAGTAATTAGTGATTGGTGGGTGCTCAAGTCCGCGCCGTTCGCTTCGACTGAGCACTAATTACTAATTACTTTTTCCTCCCTACCCTCACACCAACTCCCGGATCACCTCACACCCCGGCTCCACCAAGTGCTGCGGGCGACCCGTCAAGTCATTCACCATACTGTTGCTCGAATCCAGACCGAGCTGCTGGTAAAGCGTCGCGAAGACATCCCCGAACTTCACGGGCCGCTCCACACACTCGCCCGCGTCGCGACCCGTCGCGCCGATGACCTGCCCGTGGCGCATCCCGCCGCCCGCCAGCAACGCGCAAGACACATTCGGCCAGTGGTCACGCCCGCCCTCTTTATTAATCTTCGGCGTCCGGCCGAACTCGCCCCACACCACCACGCTCACGTCCCGGTCCAACCCGCGCGCGTGCAAATCCTCGATGAGCGCCGACAACCCCTGGTCCAACAGCGGGAACTCCTCGCGCGCCTGCCCGAAATTATTGCTGTGCCAGTCCCACCGACTGAACGCCAGCGTCACACACCGCACCCCTGCCTCCACCAACCGCCGCGCCATCAGGAAATCATCTAACAACCGGTGCGAGCCATCGTCCTTGAAATTCGCAAACCCGCGCCCGTAACGCTCCCGCAGCTTCGGGTCCTCCTGATTCAAGTCCAGCGCCACCGCCAGCTTGCTCGAAGTCAGCATCGCGAACGCCTGCTGATGAAACGCATCCAGCCCCTCCACCACCCCACTGTTATCCACATCGCGACGAAACTGATCAAACGACGTGAGCAACGACCGCCGCTCATCCAGCCGGCCCGCCGAGACCCCGTTCAGCACCATATCATCCTTCCCCTCCTTGTTTGGTTTGAACGCCGAGTGCGCGGGCCCGAGGAAACCCGCCTGCCCGGGATCGCCCCACGGACGATGCCCCGTGTTCGGTGCCAACCCCACAAACGCCGGCATCCCCGGCACCGTCGTCCCCTGCAACTTCGACATCACCGCGCCCATCGCCGGCCACCCCCCCGCCGGTTGGTTACGCGGCGCGCGCCCCGTGTGACATTGGAAGGCATCATGCCCCCCCGCCGCCCCCACCATCGAGCGCACCACCGTGTATTTGTCCGCGCACTTCGCCAACCTCGGGAACAACTCACACACCTCGAGACCCGGCACATTCGTCTTGATCGGCTTAAACTCCCCGCGCACCTCGCGCGGCGCGTCCGGCTTCAAGTCAAACATATCCTGATGCGGCGGCCCGCCCGGGAGGAAGATATTGATCACCGCCTTGTGCGACTTGCGGATGCCCGCCCGCGCCTCCGCCTCGAGCAACTGCGGCAACGTCAGCCCCCCTATGCCCAGCGCGCCGAGCTGGAGGAAATTGCGCCGCGAAACCCCGTCACAGAAACGGCCTTGGTTGGGTCCGAGAATTTTAAGCATAAGTCATCGCCCGTGAACTGCGCAGGGCTGCAAAACTGACGCCCCTCCCACCAGCATCATTCAAGCGCGGAATGCGGATAGAAGAGAGCGATCAGCGGTCAGCAAGAAGCCAAGAGCTAACAGCCCCCTTCAACGTTCAACTCTCAATCCGGCCTCGCCACCAAAGGCACGCGGACGCCCACGTCCGCAGCCAGTCTCCCCCCACCCCGTAGCCGCCGAGGTCAGCAGGCGGATTCACCTGCGCTCGGACACCTCCACCTCCTCACCTCGGCTGACTGTCGGAACTCGGGGGGGACGCGGGCGGGCTGCGCTGGATGGCTGTTTGCCGAAACATTTCATGGGCTTGCGCGCCTGCGGCTGAGGGAATGAGAATGGAATTGGTGGCAAGGGAATCCCATCGCCGTGACTGATGCTGAGGCACGAGTGCACACCGCTTGGTCGCAAGGAACTGGGATGCGACTTTTTCGGCTGCACTGGGGCAATGGTCTTCGCTACCATCGCGGCATGAGCACCTTGATTCGCACGTTTGCGCTGTTGGCCGGGTTGGTTTGCTCGGCTGTCCACGCCGGGGCGGCGGAGGCTCCGCGCTTGAACATCCTCTTCGTTTTCGCGGACGACTGGGGGCGCTATGCCAGTTGCTACAAGGGGCTCGATGGCCGCCCGACGCTCAACGATGTGGTGCAGACGCCGAACGTGGACCGCGTGGCGCGCGAGGGGGTGCTATTCAAGAATGCCTTCGTCAACGCGCCGAGCTGCACGCCGTGCCGGAGTTCGCTGCTGTCGGGTCGCCATTTCTTCCAGACGGGGCGCGGCGCGATTTTGCAGGGCGCGTTGTGGGACGAGAAGATTCCCACCTTCCCGTTGCTGCTGCGCGATGCGGGCTATCACATCGGCAAGAGTTTCAAGGTGTGGAGTCCGGGCGCCCCGGCGGACGCGGGGTTCGGCGGGCAGCAGTATGCGTATCAGCAGGCCGGCGGCGGGTTGAACAATTTCTCCGAGGAGGTCACGAAGATGATGGCGGACGGGCAGTCGCTCGCCGCCGCGCGGGAGAAGCTGCTCGGGCAGGTGCGCGGCAATTTCGATGACTTCCTCGCGGCGCGGAAGCCGGGCCAGCCGTGGCATTACTGGCTGGGCACGACGACGACGCATCGCGCGTGGGTGAAGGGCAGCGGCAAGCAGCTCTGGGGCATCGAGCCGGACGCGCTGAAAGGCAAGCTGCCGACATTCATGCCGGACGTGCCGGAGATTCGCGAGGACGTGGCCGACTACCTCGGCGAGTGCCAAGCGGTGGATGCTTACGTCGGGGTGTTGCTCAAGAAACTTGAAGCGGCTGGCGAGCTCGACAAGACCGTCATCGTCCTCAGCGGCGACCACGGGATGCCCGGCGTGACCAGCGGCAAGTGCAACCTCTACGACCACGGCACGGCCGTGACGCTCGCCATCCGCTACCCCGGCGCGAAGCCCGGCCGCGTGCTCACTGACCTGGTGCGGCTCCCGGACTTGATGCCGACGTTCCTCGAAATCGGTGGCGTGAAACCGCCGGAGAACCTTTACGGGAAGAGTCTGTTGCCGTTGCTCAAGTCGGAGCAGAACGGCCTCGTGGACGTGAGCCGCGATTGGTCCGTCTCGGGCCGCGAGCGTCATGTGGGCATCGCGCGCGAGGGCAACCTTCCGTATCCGATGCGTTCGCTGCGCACGCCGGACTTCCTCTACATCCGCAACTTCGCGCCCGACCGCTGGCCGATGGGCGCGCCCTACTCCGCCGCCGAGAGCACGCCGGATTTGAAGGCCGTGGGCAACAACACCCGCGCCGCGTTCCCCGACATGGACGCCAGCCCGACGAAGACCTGGCTCATCGCGCACCGGCACGACGCGCAGTGGAAATGGCATTACGACCTCGCCTTCGCCAAGCGCCCTGCCGAGGAGCTTTACGACCTCAAGAGCGACCCCGACCAGGTGAAGAACCTCGCTGCCGACCCAGCCTTCGCTTCGCAGAAGCGCACGCAGTCCGAGCGCTTGATGAAGCTCCTCAAGGAGGCCAACGACCCGCGTGTCACCGGCGACGGAAGCACCTTCGACAAACCGCCCTTCAGCGACCCCGAGCAAGTCGGTGGCGGCAAAGGAGACAAGGCAAAGAAGAAGTCAGCGAAGTGAGGCCGAGAGGAAAATCCAGTAAGTGGTCGGGATGGTGAGATTTGAACTGCGATTCAAATCCTCCCAAGAAACACGCGTGTTTTAAGGGGGTTTCCACACTATTAAACACCGCTGACGGCCCTGAAATTCCGCGTGCGCTACGGCATGACGCGCTTCGGCCAGTGCTGCTTGCTCGCGCAACGCGGCCTGCTGGGGAACACGACGGTCTGCAACCTCGCCGATTTCGGCCGCACCCCCGCGCATCCCCCCCCTGTGGCCGCGACCACTGGCCTAACTGCTGGACGGTGTATTTCGCCGGTGGCGGCGTGAAGGGCGGCCGCGTCGTGGGCCGCAGCGACGACATCGGCGCGTATCCCGCCGAGCGCCCGGTGAACCCCGGCGAAGTCGTCGCCACCATCTACAAGCGCCTCGGCCTCGACCTCGACACGCACCTGCTGGGGCCACAACGCAGGCCGTTCGCACTGGTGGACTTCGGCCTGCGCGAGGTGAAGGAGTTGTTTTAGCCGAATCCATGCAGTTGACGCGCCAGGAGCGCGGCCTTCAGGCCGCAGAAACGTCCCTTCACCGCACCGCTCCGCGGCTGGAAGAGTTTTCCGCCGTGCCGCATGATTCGTCCTATGCAACTCCGTTGGATTCGCAGCGCGCCCCGGCTGGCCTGCTGGCTGGTGGTTTCAGCCTGCTTCGCTCCGGTCGCCCGCGCCGAGTCGCTCACCCTCCTCCCGCCAAGTTCATCCTCGACGGCCCCGCCGCCGAGCAGCGCCTTGTGCTCGAACTCGCCGATGGCAAGACCTTGCTCGGGCAAGTCACGAACCCCGTCACCTTCACCTCCAGCAATCCCAAAGTCGTCCGCATCGAGGACGGACTCGCCATCGCGGTGGGCAACGGCACCGCTACGGTCACGGGCAAGTCGGGGCGCAACTCCGCGAAGTCCTAGCTGCGCGTGGTGAACATGGAGAAGCCCTTCGAGTGGCGCTTCCGCAATCACGTCCAGCCCGCGCTCACCAAGCCCGGCTGCAACTCCGGAATGCGAAGCGCGCGAGCAGAAGCATCGCTTCCGGTTGCGACAAAGCGTGGGCGTCAAACGACTGGTGTAAACCCTCGCTGCACAAAGCGGGTGGCAACCCACCGTCAACCGCTGGGAAGGCGCGGAAGGGCCGTTTCAACTCACCGGCTGAACCGCCAATCGCCGCGTGCTGGAGCTGCACCGCAAACGGGAACGCAGAGCGGAGCCGGCAGCCGCCCACGAACTGAGCTGGCCGCGGTTGGCGGAATGCGGCCCGGCCCCCGACTATGAATACCAAGTCCTAGTGACCAGCCTGAGCGAAGACCGGTTGAGCATCGCCGACCTGTATCGGCAGCGGGCCGACGCGGAGAACGTGTCTGACGAGTTGAAGAACCCATGGGGCTGGGGCGGGGTTCATGACGAAGGACCAACTGCGCTGCCAGCGGGTGACCCAAAGACCGTCGGCAGAAAGAACCGACCAAATCAGACCCAACGACGTGACTCAAACCCGCCGCGAAGACGGAGCGTCTCTCCGACCGCCGTTTTAGGTTCATCTGTGATCCGTCCGTGGCTAAAGAATGCTGGCGGCTAAGGAAACCAGGCCCGTGGGCCGAAGGACTTGCGTCCCAAAAGTCGTTCTGAGCTGGATGACTAGGTGACTTGCCGGTTTCCGACTCGTGATTTCGGCTTTGTGGCTTGCCAGCCCCAGAGTCGTCCGGCTTACTTCGCCGAAATTTTTTCGCGCCATGCCCATCTCCGCTGAACAACTCACCAAGGCCAAGTCGCTCGGGTTTTCCGACCGCCAAATCGCCCACCTCACGGGTCAGTCCGAGGACGCCGTCCGCGCCGAACGCAAACGCATCGGCCTCGTGCCCAGCTACCGCCTCGTGGATACGTGCGCGGCGGAGTTCGAGGCCTACACGCCTTACTACTATTCCACCTACGACCGTGGCGACGACGAGGTGAAGGGCAACACGGCGAAGAAGGTGATGATTCTCGGCGGTGGGCCGAACCGCATCGGGCAGGGCATCGAGTTCGACTACTGCTGCGTCCACGCGGCCTTCGCGCTCAAGGAAGACGGTTTCGAGACCATCATGGTGAACTCGAACCCGGAGACCGTTTCCACCGACTACGACACGAGTGACAAACTCTTCTTCGAACCGCTCACGCTCGAGGACGTGCTGCACATCTATGAGCGGGAGCAGTGCTGGGGGGCCATCGCGCAGTTCGGCGGGCAGACGCCGCTGAACCTCGCGCTCGGCTTGCAGCAGAACGGCGTCAACATCATCGGCACCTCGCCGCAGAGCATCGAAGTCGCTGAGGACCGCAAGCTCTTCGCGGCGATGTTGGATAGGCTTCAGATTCCCCAGCCGCCCAACGGCACCGCCACGACCGTCGAGGAGGCCATCGTCATCGCCAAACGACTGACTTACCCGGTGCTCGTGCGGCCTTCGTTCGTCCTCGGCGGGCGCGCGATGCAAATCGTCTTCTCGGAGCAGGAGCTGCGCGATTACTTCCACCACAACGCCGCCTTGGAAATCTCCGCCGGTCGCCCCGTGCTCGTGGACAAGTTCCTCGAAGACGCGACCGAGGTGGACGTGGATTGCATCACGGATGTCGGCCAGTTTGCCAACCCGGCCGACGGCACGAGCGTCATCGGCGGGATGCTGGAGCACATCGAGTTCGCGGGCGTCCACTCCGGCGACGCCGCGATGGTCCTGCCGCCGCACACGCTCTCGGCTTCGGTCATCGACACCATTCGCACCTACACCCACGCGATGGCACGCGAGCTCAAGGTCATCGGTCTGATGAACGTGCAATACGCCGTGAAGGGCGAGACGGTTTACGTCCTCGAAGTGAACCCCCGCGCGAGCCGCACGGTGCCGTTCGTGAGTAAGGCCATTGGCAAGCCGCTGGCGAAGCTCGCCGCGAAGGTGATGGCCGGGAAGACCTTGAAGGAACTCGGCTTCACCGAGGAAATCTGGACGAAGTATTGGGCGGTGAAGGAGTCGGTGTTCCCGTTCAACAAGTTCCACGGGCAGGACATTTTGCTTTCGCCTGAGATGCGTTCCACCGGCGAGGTCATGGGCCTCGACGCGGACCTGGGCGTGGCTTACGCGAAGTCGCAGATGGCCGCGAACTCGCCGCTGCCACTCAAGGGCAAGGTCTTCATGAGCGTGAGCGACGCGCACAAGGCTGACGTGGCGAAGGTCGGAAAAGACTTCGCCGACTTGGGATTCGAGCTGGTCGCCACCAACGGCACCGCCGCCGTGCTGGAGCAGGCCGGGCTGAAAGTGCAGCGCATCTACAAGTTGGCCGAGGGCCGGCCCAACGCGATTGACCTGCTCAAGAACAAGGAAATCCAGCTCGTCATCAATACGCCCGCCGGCCAGTCCCCACGCGCCGACGAAATCAAGATTCGCACGACCGCCGTCTATACCGGCACGCCCATCATGACGACGCTCTCCGGTGCCCGCGCCGCCGCCCTCGGCATCGCCGCGCTGCAAAAGAGCGGCTACGCGGTTCGCACGGTGCAGGAGTATCACTGACCGTAGCCGCCGAGGTGAGGAGGCGGAGCGTTGCCCGCGAATAAACGTGAGGCTGTGCGAAAGGCTGTTCTCTAACGACCCTCTGGTCACCAGCCGCTGCCTGAACGAACCCCCGCTTACCATTCCTGATTCGCGTTCATTCGCGTGATTCGCAGGCCCATCGTATTTTCCCGATAGCTGTATCAAGTAATTAGCTTTCCATTCGCCTCCGCCAAACTGATACGTATACCCACGAATTAAGACGGAAACGTCGAAGTCGAAGTCGAAGTCGAAACGAACGATACGAATATGAAAACGCTCCTGATACTCGGTCTAGCCCTCGCCACCACCGTGCCCTCCCAAGCCCAACTCTTCAGCCGCGACAACCTCGGCTCGGCGCTCGTGGGCGGAATCCTTGGCGGCGTCATCGGCCACAACAGCGGTCGCAAGACCGCCGAAGGCATCGGCATCGGCGCGGGCGCGGGCCTGCTGCTCGGTGCGCTGTCGAATGACTACAAGCGCCAAGCCGGCTATGAACCCGCCTACACGCCGGAGCCGACTTATTACGGCGGCAACCAATACCGCTACACCACGACCGGCGCAGTCCTCGGCGGCATTGCGGGCGGAGTCATCGGCCACAATAACGGGCGCAGGACGGCGGAAGGCGTCGCCATTGGCGCAGCGTCCGGCCTCGTGCTCGGACACGTCGCCGACCAGAGCGTGCGCCGCCCGGCGAACTACTACCACGCGCCCACCGCCTACACGCACGTCCCCGCCGCGACACACCCCGTCCGCCATCATCACCACTCGCACGCCGTGCCGGTCTTCGTCGCCCAACCCGCCTTCGTCACCACGCCGATCGCCAGCGGCTACCTTGTGCCCGCTGCCACCGCTGGCACCCCGCCCATCCAGGCCCAAACCGTCATCATCAACAACTACTACGGCGGCGCTGGCCCGTTGGCTCCGGCGAACACGCTCTTCGGTCGCTAACCTTTTCCTCGCCCGCCCACGCGGGCAGCCTCAACCTATTCCCGAAATGAAATCAAACCTGCACACTTGGAGTGTTTCCCTGAGCCTCACCCTCGCCGCTGGCCTGCTGGCCGGCTGCGCAAGCGGCGTCCAAAACCCCCGTGGCGTCTCCGTCACCGAGATGCGCCCGGACGAGCGCGGCTTCGTTGCCGGCACTGGCGTTGAGTCCCAAGACCTTGTGCGCGTTGCCGACAAGATGGCGCGCGGCATCCTCGGCGTCCCGCAAGTCACCCGCGCGCAAGGCACCCCGCGCGTCGTGCTCGACCCCGTGGTGAACGAGACCCGTTTCCCTATCAACAAGGACATCTTCCTCACCCGCATCCGCGCACAACTCAACTCACAGGCGTCCGGTAAAGTCATCTTCCTCGCCCGTGACCGCATGACCGCCCTCGAACGCGAGCGCGACCTCAAGCGCTCCGGCCAGGTCACCAGCGGCAGCGACCCCAACGTCGTCGAGTTCAAGGGCGCGGATTTCTTCCTCACCGGCAAGCTTTCCAGCCTCACCACGCGCACCTCGAAAGGCGTGAGCGACTACGTGCTCTACACCTTCCAGCTCATCGACGCCCGCACCAGCGACATCGTGTGGGAAGGCTTCGAGGAGATTAAGAAGCAAGGGCTGGAAGACGCGGTGTATCGGTGAGCCGTGGAGTGCGGACGCCCACGTCCGCAGCAAATACACATTGAAGCAACGCCTCCGCGCCATGAGCCCAACCCGGCCAAGCGAATCGTTCGCCCCTTTCATCAACACCCGGCTTCAGCCGGTTGCTGCAAGCGGCGCACCGCTGAAACCGTTTCAACGGTTTCAGCTCCCTCCCCGCATCAACCGCCCGGAAGAAGCCGTTGAAACGGCTCCCTCCTCCGCACGCACTACCACCGGGCTGAAGCCCGGTGATCATGAGAGTTGCCGGAGCCTACGGGCCCAGTTCCTCACGGTCATCTCCACGGCTGGGCTTCTACTCTTCTCCACCGGCTGCGCCACCTACTCCGACGCTCCCATCGCCAACTCCGGTTCCCCCGCCGTCGCCCCGCAAGCGCCCCGCCGCGACCAAGTCCTCTGGAGCTACCGCAACGCCGCGATGGCCATACGAGCGGGCCGCTTCGACCAGGCCAAGGCCGAACTCGAAGCCGCCCTCGCCCACCTCGGCGGCATTTACGGTCCCGACAAAGCCGCCGCCCGCGCCCGCCGTCTCTTCAACGCGGAGGCCAGTAAAAATTTCATCGGCGAGCCTTACGAGCGTGTGATGGCCTACTACTATCGCGGCATCCTCTACTGGATGGACGGCGAGCCCGACAACGCCCGCGCCTGCTTCCGCACCGGCCAACTCCTCGACAGCGACGCCGAGAACAAAACCTACGCCGGTGACTACGCGCTCCTCGATTACCTCGACGGCCTCGCCTCCGTGAAGCTCGCCGCCGATGGCTCCGACGCCTTCGCCCGCGCGCAGGCCCACACCCGCAGCACGCCGCTCCCGCCCTACGCCCCGCGCGCGAACGTCCTGTTCTTCGTCGAGTTCGGCAACGGCCCGCTCAAATACGCCACCGGCCAATACCGCGAGCAACTCCGTTTCCGCGAAGGCAGTTCAGCCGTGAAGTCCGCCGTGGTCAAAGTCGCCGGCCAGGCCCTCGGCGCGCCGAGCTACGACGACCTCTACTTCCAAGCCTCCACCCGTGGCGGCCGCGTCATGGACCACATCCTCGCCGGCAAGGCGCAGTTCAAGGCCGCGTCTGATGGCATCGGCGATGCCGCCATCATCTCCGGGGCGGTCCTCGCGTCGCACCAGAAGCGCCGCAGCAATGCGGACGAAATCGGCGCAGGCCTGCTGCTCTTCGGCCTCGCCAGCAAGCTCGTCTCCGCCGCCACCACCCCGACCGCCGACACGCGCTGCTGGGAGAACCTCCCCGCCCACCTCAGCTTCACCGCCGCCGAACTCCCGCCCGGCCAGCACACCGCCACCATCGAGTTCCTGAACGCCGTCGGTGCCCCGCACCGCGTGAAGACCGCCACTTTCACCGTGCAACCCGGCCGCGACACCGTCGTCTTTCTCTCCGACCGCTGAACCATGAACTTTTGCCGCGAAAGAACGCAAAGAACGCAGAAGGGAAATCCCTCTCTGTGCTCGCTGCGCCCTTTCGCGGCTAAATCAGAAAGCAAACCAATGAAAACCATCCTCACCCTGTCACTCCTCGCGGCGACGTTCGCCCTCACCGGCTGCCAATCCGGTGGTGCCTACGAAGCCCGCAACGCCCAGCGCTACGACCTCGAAAACAAAGCGCCCTTCGCCCTCATGGACGCCCAGGTTCAGCGCTCCGTGACCAGCTCCAGCATCCAAAAGCAGACCTTGGAGGACGGCCGCCTGCGCGTCGTCGCCAACGTGCGCAACCGCGAGGCCCGCCGCATCCAGGTGCAGATTAGCTGCGTGTTCAAGGACGAGAGCATGGTGGCCACCGGCGACGAAACCCCGTGGACCAACCTCATCCTCACCGAGAGCGCGCAGGAAGCCGTCGAGTTCGTCTCGATGAACAACAAGGCCAAGAACTTCACCATCCGCGTGCGCCAGGCCCATTAACCTCTGCCCGATATGAAAACCACACTCCTCCTCACCGCCCTCGCCCTCCCGCTCGCCGCGTTCGGACAGGCCCGCCCACCCGCCGCGCCGCCCGCGAACGCCCCCGTGCCCGTCACCACCGCGCCCGCCGTGCCCGGCGCGACGCCCGGCACCTACGTGTATGAGCAGAAGCCCATCACCGGCTTGCCGCAGCTCATCACGCCGCAGCAGGCGCAGACCGTCATCGAGAAGTTCAAGGCCGCCTACCCCAAGCTCGGCAGCCCCCGCATCCTCATCCATGTGAACCGCGACCTCGTTGACGAGAAGTCCGGCGCGCGCCTCGCCTCCCGCAACGAGCGCACCGACACCACACGCACGACGATTGACTCCACCATCCCCGCGCCCGCGAACGCCGCGCAGCCCATCAACACCGTGACCATCAACGCCGGCGGCGCGGTCACGCTCCCCGGTGGCACGCTGCAAAACCAAGTTCCCCAAGGCCCCGGCAAAGTCACCACCACCAACGAGCGCCAGACCCGCGACAACCGCTTCACCGACACCGCTCGCCCCGAGCCGACGCTCGCCGACAAGCAGACCGCCCGCGATGTCGAGCGCCTCTTCGGTCGCCCGCTGCGCATGGGCGGCGCGTCGCTTGCCGACCAACGCATCGCCACCCAACTCATCGCCAATCGTTCGCTCGACGCGATGCTCAAGGACACCAACGGCGAGGCCGCCCGCAAGGACCGCGAAGCCCTCGCGAAGATTGCCGACGTGGCGCTCGAAGTCCTCATCTCCAGCCGCCAGCTCGTCATCCGCGAAGTCTCCGGCGACAAGGTCTATCAAGTCCCCGACATCCAAGTCACCGCCATCCGCCTG
The DNA here is from genome assembly GCA_943330855.2 of Klebsiella pneumoniae. Taxonomy (GTDB): domain Bacteria; phylum Verrucomicrobiota; class Verrucomicrobiia; order Limisphaerales; family SXTU01; genus SXTU01. The sequence goes on along the minus strand of CALQJI020000086.1, from coordinate 5,629 downwards.
AAAGACGCCGCCATCCTCGGTCAAGCCAGCGCCTCCGACATCCTCGGCCGCGACCGCTACGCCGGCCGCATCGTCACGAACTTCGACGTGCGCGAAATCACCGAAGCCGTCGCCCTCGCCCTCATGGAGGACATGACGCTGACGGTGAAGTAGGCGCGGGCGCGGGTGGGGAGCAGCAGCACGCAAGCCTTCAGAGCCGTGGTCAGCGCTCGCATTGGCCGGTCTTTCACGAGCTGTGCGCCGGTGTGCGCAGCGTTGACAGCGTGCGGGCGGTTGGTTGGAAATGGAGTCGCAAAGAGCGCGCTGTGGACGGTGTCCGCGCGCGTCGCGCCTTGAGTGCCTTGGCTGAGTCACCGTCGAACGCGCTCGTTGCCATCATGAACTACCAACCTTACCGCAATCTCCCCGCGCTCGCGGGCCTCGCCTCCTTCACGGACGCCATGCGCCCCGGCCTGTCGGTCGAAGAATGTGTGCACCGCCTCAAGCGTTACCACTACACGCTCAAACGGCTGCACCAGATTTTCATCGCGCGGCTCACGTCGGAACCCATCTACGAGCTGAAGATGGGGTTCAGTTTGCACGCTCACTATTGCGCCGAGCATGCCACGGCTCTGCGCAGTCGCGTGGGCGAGATGCGCGAGCCGCCGCTGGGTCTGGACGCGACGCCGCACGCCGCGCTGGAAATCCTGTTCGACGAAATCCTCGCCGCACCGACCACGGAGGGGTTGGTCTGCGGCATCTATGAAAAGGCGTTGCCCGCCTTGAAAGCCGCAATGGAGCAGCATCGCGCGGACACGAACCCGCTCGCCGATCATCCGAGCCTGCGTGTGCTGCGCTTCGCCCTGTTGGAAGTGGACGAGATGCTGACCTACGGCGAGCAGGCGCTCGCAAGTCTTGTGACGGACGCGTGGCGCGCGGAGAACGCGGCCTGGCTGGGACTGTTGGAGCATTGTCTCGCGGCTGGCGGCGGGCTGGCTGGCACGCAGCCGGTGGTTGAGAAACAACTGGTCCGCCAGCATTCCGCCAAGCCGCACGTCTTCGACGGCACGCCGAGGCGCGATGCGCGTTTCCCCGACCCTTACAATATGGGCGTCAACGCGGAGGTGTTCCTTTACAGCGACGCGTTTCAACCCGAGCCGAAAACGCTGATGATGTTCTACAAACGACTGCGCGAGATTGATGTGCCGGAGATGATGGCCAGCATCATCGCCGAGACGCCCGGCAAGCCGTGGGGCTACTACCGCGACATGACCCGCCAGCTCTGGGACGAAGCGCGCCACGCGATGATGGGCGAGGTGGGCTTCGTGAACCTGGGCATCCCGTGGCCGGAAAAGGTGATGATCAACCACACGTGGTCACTCGGCCTCAACACGCAGTTGAAGCCCATCGAGCGCCACGCGGTGCTCTACTTCATCGAGCAGGGCTTGATGCCGAAGACGGGCAAGCGCTTCGAGTGGGAGGTCGCCCTCGCCTCGCACAACCCGCTCTCCGGCCTCTTCCAAGACTACGACTGGGCCGACGAAGTCCTGCACGCCCGCGTGGGCCGCGACTGGTATGTGAAGGAGATCGGCGATGCGAAACGCGCCGTGGATTACGGCGACGCGTGCTGGTCGAAGGTGCTCATGGGCTGGGCGAAATGGCGCGCCGACGGCCTCACCCAACACCGCAACTGGTGGCCGGAGTGCTACGCCGCAGCGTGCGTCACTTGGGGCGTGACGCCCGACGCGCAGGTGTTGGCCTTCGACACGAACTACTCCGAGGTCCGCGCGGATTTGAAGAACCTGTCGGCGTCCGCGTGAACGCGCGTTGGGATTGGGATGCCACATCACGCAGAGCGAGCCGGAGCGCAGACCTCCGCCGTTTTTCTCCTTTATCGCCCCTTCCCCACTCCGCATGATTCGCGGCTCTATGGAACGACTGCCTGGCTTCCGAGATTTCTATCCTGAACCGTTGCCGCCCACGAAAGACGAGTTGTGGAGCATGGACGCCCGCAACCACATCTTCGACACGTGGCGCGCCGTCGCCCGCCGTTACGGCTTCCGCGAATACGACGGCCCACCGCTGGAGCCGCTCGAGCTTTACACCAACAAATCCGGCGAGGAAATCGTCGGCCAGCTCTTCAACTTCGCGGACAAGGGCGAGCGCGCCGTGGCCATGCGCCCCGAGATGACGCCCACCCTCGCGCGCATGGCGGCCGCGCATGAACGCGCTTACAAGAAGCCTTTCAAGTGGTTCTCCATCCCGCAGCTCTTCCGCTACGAGAAGCAGCAGAAGGGCCGCAAGCGCGAACACTTCCAGCTCAACTGCGACATCCTCGGCGAGCCCGACCGCGCGGCCGACGCCGAACTCATCGCCCTGCTCATTGACACGCTGCGCGCGCTCGGCCTCACCAGCGCGGACTTCGTCGTGCGCCTGAGCAGCCGCGGCGCATGGGCCGACTTCTTCGCCAGCCGCTGCCCCGACGCCACGAAGGCTTACGACTTCTTCCAAGTCGTGGACAAACTCGACCGCACGCGCCCCGAGGTGAGCACCGAACAGCTCGCCCCGCTCGGCTTCAAGTTGGAGGAAGTCCAAGCCTTCATCACCAGCGGCCAGCCCAATGCGGAACTTCAACTCATCCTCGACCAACTCGCCGCGCGCGGCCTCGCGGACTTTGTGAAGGTGGACTACGGCGTCATCCGCGGCCTCGCCTACTACACCGGCCCCGTCTTCGAGGCCTTCGACATCAAGGGCGAGTTCCGCGCCATCTGCGGCGGCGGCCGCTACGACCACCTCATCAAGCAGGTCAGCGGCGGCAAGGTGGACCTCCCCGCCCTGGGCTTCGGCATGGGCGACGTCGTCCTCTTCGAGCTGCTCAAGTCACGCGGTCTGCTGCCGCAATTCACCGCCGGCATCGCCGCCTACGTGCTCATCGAGGACGAGCGCCTTCGCGCCGACAGCCTCCGGCTCGTGCAACAACTGCGCGACGCTGGCCTGCCCACCGAGTTCAGCCTGACGCCCGCGAAAGGCGACAAGCAATTCAAGCGCGCCCTCGATCTGAACGCCGCCCACACGATCCGTCTGGAGAAACAAGCGGATGGCAACCTCCTCGCGAAGTTGAAGCAGGTGAAGAGCCGTGAAGAAGCCGCGCTACCACTCGCCGAAGTCATCGAACGGCTGGCACCCGGCGGTGCTCGCTGAAGCGCTGCTCCCCACTCCTCCTAGGCGAGGAGCGCGCGCGGAGGAGTCGAGGAATGGCTTTTTTTAGCACCTCGGAACGCTGACAACCTGAGTTGCCACCTCCCCCAACCCTCCAAGATTGATGCCAACCCGAGTTTTTGCCGTTCCCGACCCTACGGGAACGCTGAAAACCTGAGTTTTTGCCTCTCCTGACCCTACGGGAGTGCTGAAAACCCGGGTTGCCGCCATTCCTGACCCTCCGGGAACGGTGCCAACTCAGGTTTTTGCCTCCGCCGACCCTACGGGAACGCTGAAAACCTGAATTGCCGCCTCTCCGGTAGGCTCAGGAACCATGAAAACTTTAGTTTTTGGCGTTTCCTTGCCTTCCGACCTCCAGCCAGCCCGTCCGATGGCTTAGAAAATGTCCTCAGAAATAGCTAACCGACGTCCGTTTGCCTCCGTTGAGCCTTCGGGCAAGGCAAACGGCTGGCAGTTTGCCTCCGCCGAGCCTTCGGGGACGCCGGACTGACGACCGTTTGGCCTCCCGACCCTTCAGGGACGCTGAACGGCTGTCAGTTTTGGTCTCCCGAGCCTTCAGGGGAGGCCAACCGACGCCCGTTTGGGTCTTCCGAAGCGTCGGGAACCCTGAACCGACGACCTTTTGCCCCTTCAAACCGCAGTCAACTCCCTGTCTATCAGTGGATTCCATCGAAAATGACCTGTCCACCTGCCAGCCCGCCAACAGAACCATGACGCATACCCATTCCCGATGGGATTCGGTGAAATGGCCGGGGAGGCGCGCCGCCCGCTGACTCCCTCTCCCTTCCTCGGCGGAGGAGATGGCCAGCCACACTGACTTCAACTCGACGCTGGCAATCATCGCCTTGCCGTCCATCGCCTCCACGCGCTTCTCGAAATGCGCCACCAGATCGGCGGCCACGAGCGCGATGCGTTTCGGATCGCCCACCAGCGCTGCGGAAAGTCGAATGCAGAAGTGCGAAGTCCGGAGTTCAGTCAGTTCGTCATTCCGAATTTGTCATTCGACATTTGCTAGACCGCCCGCGTGTTCGCGTCGGTCTTCTCAATGGGCGTGCCGGTGAAGCCGATGAACGACGCATTCGGCAGGGCATCGCGCAGGTTGCTGGCGAAGCCGTAGGACATCTCGCCGGTCTTTTCATTCACCTTCCCGGCAAATCCATACTGGCTGCGGTGCGCTTCATCCGCGATGACGACGATGTTCTGCCGCGCGCTCAACTCGGGCATCGCCTCGCCCTTTTCCGGCATGAACTTGTGAATGGCGGTGAACACCACGCCGCCGCTGACCCGGTTCAGCAGCTCGCGCAAATGCTCGCGCCCGCTGGCCTGCACCGGTGTCTGGCCGAGGATGTCCGCGCAGCGTTGGAACTGGCCGAAAAGCTGGTCGTCGAGATCGTTGCGGTCGGTCAGCACCACCAGCGTCGGGTTCCGCATCGCCGGATGCCGCACCACGCGCGCGGCGAAGAAGAGCATGGAGAAACTCTTGCCGCTGCCCTGTGTGTGCCAGACCCAATTGTCAGCGAACAAGTCAGACTAATCTATGGTAACAGCCCACTCCTTCGAAAGCTGGACGGCTTGGTATTTCCGCTTGGTCATGAAGCCCTCCAATCCATCGAGCGACGGAAATTCGTTCGTGAATTCGCGGATGAAATCTTGGAGCAATGTTGTTCCAAGAGTCTTTCGGTGGGATTCACTAAGGCAGATCCGATACCAGTTCTTCAAATCGCTGAAGGTGACCAACCCTTGGAGTCGGTCACTCAACCCAAGCTGTTTGATTACCGCGTCCACGATGCTGACCTCGGTATCTTTACACACAATCACGATGCGGTCGGCCGTCAGTCCGTCGCAGATATCGGCGATTGCATCTGCATCCAACGTCAAGTGCTTTACTTGAATCGCCGGACCGAAGTTCGCAACCATGTCCAGTCCTCTGTCTGCGGCGTTGGTTGAACCAAGCCGAAAAAGGCTGGCCGAGAGAACGATTGAGGTCGTTCCCTTTTTTAGGCCGACAACCTTCTCCAAGAAGTCGCTGAATTCTTTAACGAGAGTTGGGTCCGCGTTCCCGACGGTGAGGCTTACCTGTAAGCGCAAAGCGCGCACTACGGTGGAAAAAAGCGCGTATACGGTGATTTCGAAAACCTTGTCGATGCTTCGCTTTAAGCCGGGTTTCCTTTCAAAGGTTTCGACAAGTTTCCCAAGGTCAAAGGTTTCGGGGGTCGCCTTGCGGATTAACGAAAGGATGTCTCCGATTGAAGAGACTTTGGACTCAAACATTTTATAAATGTACGTCCTTCGGGGATCATAGTGGGTAAAGATCGAGCTTTCCGCAGAAGAACAGGATGCGCGTCCGGTAGTTCTGGAAGTTGCGGAAGCCTCGGGCGGCGGATTTGAGGCTCTGGATTTTAGAGTTTAACCCTTCGGTCACCGCGTTGGT
>CALQJI020000085.1 GCA_943330855.2 Klebsiella pneumoniae | reverse complement strand
CTGGGGGCTCGCAGCTCGCCCTCCTGCTCGTTCTACCTCGCGGCGAACTTCTCGGACTTGACCTCGAAGGCCAGAAACCGTTCCCTTCGCGCCGGAAGGTGTCTCACTTTTCGAGCGCCACCCGCCGCACTTTTCAACCGGCGTTTACAGTCCCATTCGTGGAGTTCGTTTGTTTGTTCTCGCTGTCCCTGTTTCATGCTACTGCTTCCTTCCCTTCGATGGCCGGTTCGATGCCGTTAAGCAGGTTCGCGACGGGGAAATGAATCCGCTGCTTCTTGTCCAAGTAGTGATCGCGCGTGATTTGAATGCTGCTGTGCCGCAGCGCCACGCTCGCCGCGAAAATGCCGTTGGTCGCGCAAATCTGGCTGCCGAACTCCTTCCGCAACGAATGAAGCGGGGTCCGCGCGGAGACGCCCTTGGTGCGCAGCCACGCAATTAGTCGGTTGAAATGGCGTGTGCATCGGTAGTGGTGATACGACGCCGCGTTCGGCTTGGGCGCAACGTCGGACTGGATGACGAATTCGCTGTCACTCGCGGCCATGAAAGTTTTGAAGAGGTCCATCAGACCGGGATCAACGTCCACCTCGCTTTCGGAGTCGTCAGACTTCGCCGCCGTGTGAATGGTCGTCTCGACGCGGATGGTCTGGCGCGTCCACTCCATTTGCTTCCACGAGAGCGAGTCAATTTCATCCCGGCGAAGTCCCGCCCCCAACGCCAGCAGCAGAATCTTGAAGCACTCAGGATCAGCTTCAGCCAGCTCGCGCTGGGCTTGAACCAAGAGCAAGCTTGGGTTGATCTCCGATTTGTAGCGTGAACGCGGCAGCGAAACATTCTCGACGCCATCGAAGGGGAGCGGCTTGGGCAGGCACACCGTCAAGCCCTTCACTACGGACGGAGCGAACAAAGATTTGCTGCCACGAATCAGGCTGTTGAGCGTGGTCTTCGCACGCTTGAGCGCCAACGGGTCTTTCGCCGCCGCTGCTTTCTGGTAGTTGACCTTCCAGCGTTCAATCCGCTGGCCCGTCAGCTTGTCCAGTCGGACGCGGTGGACGCGCTCAAGCCACTTCGCACGGCCTCCGTTGACGTAATCGAACTTCTCCCTGCCGCCGCGCAGGTTGAACACGCCGGCAACCAGGGTGCGGAACTTCCGCGAATAAATCTCGCAAGTCACGGCCCGGAGGTCGCTAACGGCTTTCACCTGAGCCAAGAATTCACCGACGGTGGCAGTCTTCAACGAAACCGCCATCGCCGGATCGAACTTCGCCAAGGCACGCTCCCAGCCGTTTTCACCGTTGACCAACGCGAAGATGTCGCGCGCCTTGGCGGCAGCCACGTCCCGGTTGGTTGTCCCGAGGGGAAAGACCTTGCGTGCGCCACGGTGTTGAATCCGCATAGCGTATTCGTTGATGACATGCTTCTTCCCGTCGTGCGTGTAACTACACTTGAAAATTCGCCGCTTCCAGTAGTCCACATGCGTCTTGGAAGAGTTGCTAAGAGCTGTTTTCTTGGCCACTTCTTGGCCACTTTTGGTGTTCTGAAGGGGGTTCTTAAGTTCGGAAGAGTTCATAAGAAGTGCCGTTATTATTGCTATAATCCACTTGTTATCAAGGACAAATGTGGATTTATCTGAACTCCTCTGAACACAGGACAATAGAACTCATAAGCCTTTGGTCGGCGGTTCAATTCCGCCCTCTGGCACCATCTCCCAAACCCTTGCTCATTCGATTTCCAAGCAATCTTGGAAATGTTTCTTCACTTCCTACTCGGCTCATAAACTGACGCTTCGAGGCACTTTAATTTTCCCCGGAGTTCCCCCGAAGCACTTGACAGAGCGGTCGTTTATGAGCTCGGGAGCGCAAATGCGACGGACCTCTAGAGGCACGGTGTGAAACATGCGCATGAATCTCTCGGCAAACACTCCTTGATTGGGAGGTTCAGCGGGCGGAATCGTGCAAGTAGGCGGGCCGCAGGGCTCTCTCCCAGAGGGCGGGAGCTGGGCTGCGGGAGAGGGTTCGAGGACTTGCAAATTTCCTCTGAAAAACGGTGCTATTTTACCACTGCGACCGCCTCGTCTGTCGCTTCGTTCAAAACACACAGAGCTTCCTCCATCGCCTCGCGGGGAATCGTCAGTGGGGGGGCGATCTTCACGGTCTGCCCCCACGCGCCGACAGGTGCGAAGAGCAGCAGGCCCTTCCACATGCAGCGCTCGATGATCGCGTGCGCGAGGTCGTGGTCCGGTTGCTTTGTGCCGGGCTTGAGGGTCTGCATTCCGGCGACCAGCCCCCGCGCCGTGACATGGCCGATGACGTGCGGATGCTTGGCTTGAATCCGCTGCAATCCTGCCAGCAACACAGGCTCCAACGCGGCGGCGTTCTCCGTCAGTTTCTCGCGGATAATCTTCCGCACGCTCGCCAGTGCGGCGGCGACGCACACCGGGTTGCCCGTGTGCGTGCTGGTCATCGAGCCGGGCGGGAACTGGTCCATAATGCTCTCGCGACCGATGACCGCGGAAATTGGGAGTGAGCTGCTGATGCCCTTGCCGCAACAGATCACATCGGGCGTCACGCCGTAGTGCTCGAACGCCCAGAACTTGCCCGTGCGGCCGAAGCCTGCCTGCACCTCGTCGAACGTCAGCACGATCTGATGCGCGTCGCACCACGCGCGGAGCTGCTGCACAAACTCCACTGGTGCGAAGTCCGGCCCCACGCCCTGATACGATTCCATGATGACACCGGCGACGTTCTCCGGCTGCAGGCCGCGCGCGGCGACTGACTTGAGGAACGACGCGAAGCTCGTGTCGGTCTGCCAGTAGCCGTCGGGGAAGGGCGCGGTGATGATCGCGGGATCTTCGTTCACGATCCAATTTTTCTGCCCCGCCATGCCGCCCGCCTGCTGCGACCCGAGCGTGCGCCCGTGGAAGCCGCGCTCCCATCCGATGATGCCGATCTTCTTGTTGCCACCGACCTTGATGCCGTGGGCGCGGCTCAACTTGATGGCGCACTCCGTGGCTTCCGAACCGGTGGTGAGGAGAAAAACCTTCTTCAGCCCCTCTGGCGCGAGGCCCGCGAGCGTCTCCGCCAGTTCAGCGCGCTCTTCGCTGGGGAAAACATAATTGTGCAGCAGCCCGCTGTTCACTTGATCGAGGATGGCCTGCTTCACCTCCGGCGCGCAGTGGCCGGCGTTCGTCACTAGCACGCCGCTGGACCAGTCGAGCCAGCGGTTGCCGTATTTGTCGAAAACGAAAATGTCCTGCGCGCGGTCCCACACGATGGGCGGCTGCCCGCGCATGGACTGCGGCTCGAACTGTCGCAGTCGCTCCAGCGTCGGCACGGAGTCGGGGTGCGGCACCGGCGTGACGATGCGGCGATACTTGGTTTCAACGAGCGGGACCGTCCGCGGAGTGATGCTGAATTCTTTGCCCATACGCGGGCGACGATAGGGAGAGTCTCCCCGTCGGGCTACGCCAAAAACCTTCCAGCCAGAGTGGTTGTGCGGTCAGGCACGGGTCTCGGCCTTTGGCCGCCGGCTCTGCGCCGTGCGTTCTCCCGTTGTTTATTTTCCCACTGTTTGCTTTCCCGCTTGTCAGGCGCGGTGGTCGCTCCTACAACCACGCCCGGTTCTTTGAAGTCGGCGGGTTCACCCCGCCACATAACACCGCTTACAAGTGCAGGGAACCCCGTGAGAATCGGGGACGGTTGCGCCACTGTGACGGGCTACGGACTCCCAATGCCACTGACTGAAGGTCGGGAAGGCGGGAGCGAGGTTTGAAGCCCTGAGTCAGGATACCGGCTTGTCAGCGCTCGTCCGGGCACGCTCACGCGTGCCCACTTCTCCGACAAAGAGAAGGATGAGGCCAGCCCGTCGAACCATCTTTCGGCGGGATTGAGATGCCTTCATTCTCCAATTTGCGGAGGTGAAGGCTTTTTGCTTTTCATCTCCCATCTGGTCTCCAACACCAACCGCTCCGCGCGCCCAAAAACCCGCGCGGGGCTTGCAGTGAAAGACCAGAATGAAACAAGCAAACAGCAGTCAGCAGTCAGCAGTCAGCAGTCAGAAATCAGGAGTCAGGAGTCAGGAGTCAGCGGTCAGCGAACGGCGCGGTGCGCGCACGCTTCGCTCTCCGCTCTCCTCTAACCTCTATCCGCTCCTCGCTCTCCTCTCGGCCACTGCCGGAGCGCAGGTGAGTAAGACTAACACCCCGGCCGTGCTCCCCACGGTCGTGGTCACCGCCACGCGGTTGCCGGAGGAGACCGTCGCGGTCGAGAAAGTTCCGGCCAACGTCAGCGTCATTACTCGCGAGACCATCGCGCAATCGCCGGCCTTCACGCTGCCTGAGTTGCTGCAACAGCAGGTCGGCTTCTCGTCGCTCGACTCCATCGGCTTCGGTGGCCAGGCCGCACCCTTCAGCCTGCGCGGCTACGGTGACAAAGCCGGGGCGCTCATCCTCGTGGACGGCGTGCGGGTGAACGACGCGGGCCTCGGCTTTTTCCTCTGGAACTCCGTCCCGCTCTCGGCCATCGAGCGCGTGGAAATCATTCGCGGCGGCGCTTCCACCACTTATGGCGAAGGCGCAGCGGGAGGCGTCATCAACATCATCACGAAGGAAGCGGGGAACAAACCCTTCTCCGGCAGCCTCGGCGCGAGCATCGGAAATCTCGGTTACTACCAAGGCAACTTCTCCGTGAGCGGTCGCACGAATGCCTTCAGCTACGTCGTCACCGGCAGCCGCAACGAATGGGCCGGTTGGCGCGAGGGCGCGAATTATCGCGGCTGGAACTTCCTCGCCAAGCCGTCCATCGAGACCCCGGCGGGCCGCTTCACCTTCAGCTACCAGTTCCACGACGAGCACAGCGAGAACCCCGACATCCTCACGCCCGCGCAGTTCGCCGCGAACCCCCGCCAACGCGGCGCGACGCAGTTCCTCTTCGAGCAGGAACTGCATCGCGGCTGGCTTGGTTACCACCAGTCCTTCGAGGATGCGTGGACGGTGAACGCGAAGGTCTTCGCCGCCAAAGACAATGGCTTCAACGTCGGCTTTGCCAACATCACCACCGTGCAGCCCAGCTACGGCGGCACGCTGCAAGTGGATTGGAAAACCGAGCCGTGGCAGCGCGCGAACACGCTCACGTTCGGCGGTGAAGCGGTGCGGCAGGACTTCACGCAATTGGGCTTCGGCACGACTGTCCATGACTCCTCCACCCTGAGTTTCTTTGCGCAAGACACGCTCCAGCTCACACCGAAATTGTCCCTCGCGGGCGGCGTGCGCTTCGACCATCGCAGCACTTTCATGAACATTGGATTCCCCGCCTTCACCGGCGGGAAAGAGAACAACGTGTGGAGCCCCAAAGGCAGCCTGAACTACGAATTCGCCGAGCAGTCCTCCGCGTGGGTTTCCCTCTCGCAAGCCTACCGCCTGCCCAGCGCCAACGACGTCGTCAGCGCTGACCCGCGCTTTTCCGGCAATCCCTCACTCGTGCCCGTCAACGCCCGGACCATCGAACTCGGCCTCCGCAGCCAGCCGCACAAACTCCTCGGCGGCAGCCTCGCCTATTATCACAGTTGGGTGGACGACGACATCTTCTCCGACCCCACCGCCGGAGCCGTCGGCAGCGCCGACGCGGTCCGCACCGGCGTTGAGTTGAGTCTGAATTCCCAACCCGCCGACTGGGCGGAAGTCACGTTCAGCGCCGCCTACTCCGATGCCCACTTCACCAGTGGCACCTACACCGGCCAACGCCAGGTGCTCGTGCCCGAGTGGCAGTTGAACGGGGGCCTCAACTTCCGTCCCGCCGCCGGCTGGCTCTGGCGCATCGAGACCGTTTACGTCACCGGCCAACGTCGCTTCAACGACCTGCCGAACTTGATGCCCGCGAACACCTACACGGTGGTGAACACGAAGTTGAGCTACCAATGGAAGAGCCTCACAACCTACGCGGCAGTGAACAACCTGCTCGACCGGCTCTATGAGCAACTCCCTACCGCCACGTTCCCCTTCCCGCCGCCGTCCGTGCCACGCCACAACCCCGCTTCTGGAATCAACTTCCAGCTCGGCGTCACCGCGACGTTCTGAATCAAGCGCGTAGCCGCCGAGGTCAGGAGGCGGAGGCACGGAAGTCTTTCCGCCTCCCCAACTCGGCGGCTACTCTGCGCCCCCATGAGCCGCCAAGCTGAGAACAAGCGCTGCCCCGAGTGCGGCGCGGCCTTCGAGTGCCTCGCGAACTGCGCCGCCAACACCTGCTGGTGCGCCGCTCTCCCGCGCCTCCCCATGCCCACCGACCCGGCCGCCGATTGCCTCTGCCCCAAGTGCCTCCGCGCCCGCGTGGAGAAGCATTTTAGCCACGGATTAAACACGGACTAAACCGGAACGATGCAGTTGGGAGAGGCGACCGACGGTCACCGTAGCTGCGACGCCTCGCCGCGCGATGGTCTGGCCGACCGTTTGGTGCGGCCAACCCCGGCGACGAGGTGTCGCCGTCACCTTACTGTGACGGGGCGTCGCAGCTACTGGTGCAGTGGCCGACGCATCGTTCCGGCTAAACACGGATGGCGGGAACGCTGAGGCCAAGCGAACCGATCGCCTTCCTCCGTGTTCAATCCGTGGCTAAAAAATCCTACCGGCTGAGGAGCAGGTGCCGCGTTGGTTTCAGCGGGAATTCTGCTCCGTTGAAGTCGCTGGCGCGGAGGGCGCAGAGGTCTGTCCGGCAGTAGGCTTTTCCCGCACGGTAAACACCGGGCTGGGCCGGCGGGCTTCGAGCACGCAGCGGAAACCGATGATGTCCACGCGATGGCCGGGTGAGTTGGACAGGCGCGCCGAGGACAGCAGCGTGTGCGGCTTGGAGCTGTGCCACGAAGCACCGCGCAGCACTCGGTAGTTCTCTTGTCCGTCGTAGGCGTCGCTGCACCATTCCCACACGTTGCCGCCGAGGTCGTGGAGGCCGTGTCGGTTCGCCGGGAAACTGCCCACGGGCGAGGTGTAGTCGAAATCATCTTTGCGCAGCTCGCCATCGTAGTTGCCCACATTTTTGGGCAGGGGCCAATCCTTGCCCCACGGATACACGTCGCGGAGTTTGCCATCGCGCTCGGCGGGCGTCGCGCCGGTTTCCTTGCCGAGGTCCACGGCGGCGCTCCACTCGAGGTCGGTGGGCAGTCGGTATTCGTCACGCTCGCCGAGCTGGCCCGCGCGGCGTTCCTTCTCCGTGAGCCAGAGGCAAAAGCGCCGCGCGTCGTCCCAGCTCACGCTCACGACGGGATGGGTTGGCTCCTGTTTGAACTTCGGTCGCAGCCATTTCTGCGCGGTCTCTTGCGCGAACGGCTCGTAATCCTGCACGCGCACGGGCCAGACGCCGAAGAGCGCCGCCGCGCCCGGGACCGGCAGGAATCTCATGCCGAGCGAATTGGTGTGGGCCTCGCGGTTCAGCCGCACCGGGATGACGCCCAGATTGTTGCGTCGGCCAAACTCCACCGTGACCGTGCGCGTGACGGGCTCGAAGAGACTCGTGTCGAGCGTGAGTTGATAACCGCCCGGCGCGACGTGCTCGCCGGAGCGCACCGGCTCGCCGTTGAGCCGGATGAACGCGTGGGCCGCGTCCTCGATGGCGCGTCCGTCGGCCTCCAGCCGGAACGTCACACACGTCCGCGCTCCGAGCTGCCCGCGCACCGCACGTGTGCCTTTGATCGCTGCGAACACCGCTGCGATGGGGAGCACCACCGGGAGAAGCTGGCGCGGAAAGTTCGCCGCCAACGCACCGAAGACCAGCGTCGCGGCCAACTCGGCCAGGGCGCGGGTGCGTGCGACGACGCAGCGCCGGGCCAGCTCACCCCGCAGCGTGTCCATCTGGCCCAGAAGCTTTTTGAATAACGAATGTCCGTCCCGCGCGAAGTCTGAATTCTTCCAGCTCTCCAGCCCGCCGTGAAACTTCGTGAGGTAGTCGTGGAACTGCTGGAGCTTCTCCTCCATCTCCGCCGCGCGCGCCGGGACTTTCCACGGCTGCGCGAAGGGCGCGCGCCACGGCGACTCCGCCTGCTCGCGGAGCCGCTTGAATTTCTGCTCCACCTCTTCCAAGTTTTTGCGCCAGCCGTCCACGATCTCAGTTACGTGCTGGTAAGGCAGGTCGGTGAAGACGGGGTTCAACCCTTCGATCAACGCCGCCGCACGAGAGAAGTCCCCCGTCTCCGCGAGCGCGTGGGCCTGCTTGAGCGTCTCGGCCTGCTCGCCGTGCAGCTCCAGCAGCGCGGCGCACCCGGCGCGCACCGCTTCGAGATGCTCGACCACTTCGGCGTGCAGGGGGCCATCACCATTGGCGAATTGACACCGTGCGGCACGCTCCGGTTGCAGCAGGGGCGACTGTGTCCGCGCGAGTTTGCAGAAGGCGATCAAGTCCGGCGCAATGTCCACGCCGTCCGTTTCCACGGACAAATCCTTGTTCAGAAATCCGGCCGCCAGCTGGTGCTGGTGCTCCACCAGCGAGCTGAAAGCTGCATCTGCCGCCGCGTGGCACTCGCTGACCTGCGCCTGCGTGAGGGACTGCTTCTTCGCAGCGAGGATGTCCCGGCCCAGCGCCAGTTGCTCCTGCACAAACCCAGCGACCGGCTGCAGCACTTGCTCGAGGCGGTCAATTTCGCCGCGCACAAACGCATCCGGCTCCTGCGGGATGTCTCCCGTGGCGCGGTGCGTGCCGAGGTATTCCGCTAGCTCCATCTGAAACTGCCGGTAGGCGAACATATCCGCCGTATCAGTGAACGAGCGGCTGGTCTCGCGCAGATTCGCGCCGGTGGCCTGGAGCACAGCCAGTTTGCGGGTGAGAGCGAGGTTCATCCGAATTGCCGTTTAAGTTGATGCAGCAGCGCGGTGGCCTCCGCCACATCCTCGCGCGACTTGTGGACTAGTTGCTCCCGTTCCAAGCGATCCACCAGTTGCGCTTCCTCGACCGCCATCCGCGCGTGCTCCAGCGCTTGCCGCTGTCGCTCGCCGGCCTGCCGCTCCTCCTCCCAATTTAGCAAGGTCCGCAACTGCTGCTGCTGGAGGATGATCAGCCACCCCAGCAGCGCCAGCACGAGCGCGCCTATCATCACGGCACACGCGCCGGCGTTGCGGTTCAGGTGATCGAGAATGGGGAGCATGGGGCAAAACCAGCAAAAACATTATGCCGCTACGCAGGTCGGGACAATCTCCAATTCCTGCGGCAGGCAGAGGCTGTTCAGTGGCTGAACAGGAACTCTTTGCTGCTCAGAAGGCTCCAGTAGAGGTCTTCCAGCGCGGCCCGGCGTTCGGCTTCGCCAGCGTCGGCGAGGAGTTTGAGGGAACGCGTCTTCTCCGTTGGGCTCGGCGGGCGGGAGAGGGTGCTCAGGAAGGCTTCGTCCAGAATTTCCTCGTTGGTTTTCTTCGCGGCGAGGAGTTGGGCAATGCGGTTGTCCTTGGCGGCGAGCTTCGCGTTGATGGTGTCGCCGTTCGCGATGTGGAGGGCTTGCGCCAGGCTCGGCTCCTCGGTGCGCTCGCACTCGCAGGTCTGGAGGCGGTCGGCGCGACCGAAGGTTTTCAGGAAGTAGCTCGCGATGTTCGAGTCGGGGAGCTGGAAGGCGCGGAGCGTGGCCGGGTAGCGGTCGCCGATGCCGCGATTCGCGTTGCGGAGGTCGCGGCGGAATTCGGTGGGGACGCCGGTGACCTGGGAGAAGGCGTCGAGCATCGCCTCGGCCATCAGGCGGCGCGTGTAGTAACGCGAGTAGAAGCGCGCGTCGTCGGCGTTGCCGGGAAGCGACTGGCTGCCGCGCTGGTAAGTCTCGGACTGGAGGATCGCACGCATCAGCGCCTTGAGGTCGTAGCGCTGGTCGGCGAGGAACTTGGCGAGCGCGGAGAGGAGTTTCTCGTTGCTGGCTGGGTTCGTGACGCGCAGGTCGTCCACGGCTTCCACGAGGCCCACACCCATGAAGTTCGCCCAGACACGGTTCGCGATGGAGCGGGTGAAGTAGGGATTCTCTCGCGCGGTCAGCCACGCGGCGAGCGTCTCGCGGCGGTCGCCGGGGGCGTCGAGCGCGATGGCCTTGCCGTCGAGCGGCCGCGGCGGGAGCGGCTTGCCGGAGAGTAGCGCGGGCACGTCGCCGGACGCGGCGGCGAAGATGATTTTGTCGCCGTCGCCGCCGGAGCCGTTCTTCGTGCGGACGCGCGCGAAGAGGTTGGCGAACTCGTAATACTGGTCGTTGGTCCACTTCTCCAGCGGGTGGTTGTGGCACTTGGCGCAGTTGATGGCCAAGCCCATGAAGGCAACGGTCGTGGTCTCGGCCATGAGCGTCGGTTCGTCGTGGAGGACGAAGTAATTCGCCGCGCCGTTGTCGAGCGTGCTGCCCTTGGCGGTCACGAGTTGGCGCACGAACTCATCCCACGGCGTGTTCGCCTCCACCTGGCCGCGAATCCACTGGTAGTAGCTCCACATCGCGGGCTGCGGGAGCTTCGCGCCGTTGACGAGCAGCAGGTCGCTCCACTTATAGCTCCAGTAGTCCACGAACTCGGACCGCGCGAGCAGTCGCTCGATGAGTTCGTCGCGCTTCTTCGGCGACGTGCCGGCGAGAAACTCACGGACCTCCTGCGCCGTGGGCAGCGTTCCGATGGTATCAAGGAACGCGCGGCGGATGAACTCCGAGTCGGAGCTGCGCGGCGAGGGCGGGACGTTGAGCGCCTTCAACTTCTCGTTCACCAGCTCATCAATGAAGTTGCGCTTCGGGGCTTTGCTGAACGTGGACGAAGCCAGCTTGTTGTCGAACGGCACGGTGACGGTGGCGAGCGCGAGGCGGCTGAGGAACCACGCGGAAATCGCGCCTTCGCCCCGGCCCATCACGGTGACCAAGCCGTCGTCGCTCACGACGCAGACGGCGTTGTTCGCGCTGGTGAACTTCGCGTAACGCGTTACGTCGCGGGACTCGCCGTTCGAGAACGTCGCGCGCACGAGAAGTTGCTGTGGGACGCCGGGCTTGAGCGTCACTTGCTCAGGCAGCACCTCAATCTTCGTGATGCGCGCATCGTCGGGCTGCGGGGCAGGGGTGCCGTTGGCAATCCACTCGGACAGGATGCGGTAGTCGAGCGAGTTGGTGGTGAAGCGCTCGCCGCCTTTGTGCGGGACGGCCGTGGTGGGCTTGATGAGCAGGAGACTGTGCCCCGGCTCCGCGACCGTGACGCGCCGCCCGAGCGCCGAGCGCGTGATGGCGCGGTGGTCGCCGTCCACGTCGTAGCCGCGCAGCGAAAGCTTGAAGCCGCCCTGGCCCGCCGCCGCGCCGTGGCACGCGCCGGAGTTGCAGCCGGTCTTGGTGAGCACGGGCTGGAGGTGGTTGCGGAAGCTCCACTCGAACGGCTTCTCCATGTTCACCACGCGCACCTCGGCCTTCGCGGAGCTGCGCCCAGACTTGCCCGTGACGGTGGCTGTGCCGTTGCCCACGGCGACAGCGAGGCCGTCCTCGATGCGGACGACCTTGGGATTGCTGGAAGTAAAGGTGACGTTGTTCGTGACCTGGCCGAGCAAGGTCTTGCCATCGGCCAGTTCCAGCACAAGGCGCTGCTCGGCAGCGGGGCCGTCGAGGGTGAACTTGGCGGGGAGGAGGGTGAGGGATTCGGCATGAGCGAGGAACGGCAGCGAGCCAGCGAGGATGGACAGGAGGAAGATTCTCACGTTTAGAAAAGGGGTTGAAAGCGGGTGGTCAGTGCGGTTAAGTGACTCAATGAGTGCCACAGAAATCATGGCTGAATTGCCCAAGCTGACGAAGGACGAGCAGTCGGCGGTGTGGAGGCGGTTGCAGGAACTCGAGGTCGTCCGCGACGAGGAATTGCGATTTCGTGACGCGCTGCTCCTGACGGCGATGGCCGACTTGGACCGACGCGAAGCGGCGCATGACTAAGCCGTTTTCCAAGCGCGGCGAGGTGTGGTGGGTGGACGCCGGCATGGCCGCCAAGACACGTCCGTGTGTCGTGCTCACGGACCCACCGGGCGAACAGGACGTGGATGTCTTCACCGTCGTTTTCCACACCACCAAACTGCGCGGCAACCGCTGGCAGATCATCATCCCAAAGCCATTTCTCAAAGAAGGTGCGTTCGATGTGCAGGAGGTCAACACAGCCTCGCGCTGGCGGCTCGAAAGCAGACTAGGCGAACTCACCCCGGTGGAACTGGACGCCGTGCTGGACCGGTTGGCGGAACGGTTGGGCATTTGAGTCATTTCGGCTGCGGAGCGACGAGTTCCAGCACAAGGCGCTGCTCGGCGGCGGGGCCGTCGAGGGTGAACTTGGTGGGGAGGAGGGTGAGGGACTCGGCGTGCGCGGCCGGAGCGAGGCAGGCAGCCATCACCAGCCAGCCGAGCAGGATAGCCGTGCTGCGAATCCAACGGAGTTGCATACACGAATCATGCGGCACGGCGGAAAACCAGTCCAGCCACGAAGTAGGTCAGTGCGTCCCGCCTCACTGCGGATGAAGCCGAGCCGCTGGAGCGGGAGGTTCTGAAGGGAGCGACCGGCGGGCCGCGCTGTCCTACGTGGGGTCTGGTAGGGCCGTCGCTGCGCGCGGCCTCGCCTGCCCTCAGCCACGCCGCAGGCCTACCCGTTGTTCTTCAGGTAGGCGCGGACGGCGTCGTGGTTGCCCACGGTGCAGAGATGCAGGTCGCCGCCTTCGGCGAGGAAAAGGATGCGCAGCCCCAGTCCCACGCGCAGTTCGAGATAGCGGCCGAACGGGCGGAGGCCCACGCCGCTGTGCTGGTGGGGACGGCCGAAGACCGCCGGTAAGCGTTCCACGGCCGCGTTCACCGCGTCCTTCTGGGCGCGGGACAAGCGCTTGGCGGGCGCGCTCGAAGGCCGGGCGGACGACGATCACAGGGGACTCCACGCCTTGAGCTTGCCGGCCTTGCGGTCCTTGCGGATGGTGGCGAGGTCGCGTTGGGCGGAGCGCTCCACCTCGGCGGGCGTCACGCCATATTCGTCGAAGACGGCGCGCTCCCCCATGAACTGCTGCCACACCGCGTCCTGCACGGCGGCGGAGAAATCCCGATAGCGGCCGCTGGCCACGACGGCTTCGACGAGGGCGCACGCAGGCTCGGAAAGGGTGACGGGGTGGCTCTTCGTGTTCATGGCGGCAGGTTAACGCCGCAGCGAAGGCCCGGCAAGCCCACAGCCGGCTGTGCCGCTGCGGCCCGCCGTGGCCGTTCGAACGGTGCGGCCAAGTAGGTCAGTGCGTCCCGCATGACTGCGGATGAAGCCGAACCGCTGGAGCGGGAGGTTCTGAAGGGAGCGACCGGCGGGACGCGCTGTCCTACTGGGTAGGGCGCGTCTGTCCCCAGCGCGCCGCAGCGGCGGGTTGAGGACAACCCGCCCTACCTTTCTACCGCACCCGCACGCCACCGGTTGTTCAGTTCCTAAACGGAACAACCTTCTCGCGCAGTGGGCCAACAGGCATCCCAGGGTCATACACTGGAACTACCTTTGTTTCTCCGCCCTTCGTCTCGTAGGTGTAAGTCCCGTCTGAGAAACCATTCACCTGTATGCGGTCGTTCTCGTTCAAGACGCGCGACAGACCAGTATGTTTCAACCTGAACACTGCCACTCGAAAGCGTTCCGTGGTTCCTTCGTTAATCATGAGATAGCCATCTGTTAAGACTTGAAGAACCCTGGCGGAGGGGATCATCACCCACCCCGGAGGATTCGTCCTCAAATCGTAGATTTTGCCACGAACTTCTCGGTAAAGGCCCTTTGCTTCACCATCCTCCTTGTGCATGGCCTGCGCTTTGGTCTTCAGCCATTCGGGCATATCGGCGTATTTAACACTGAGCGTCTTTCCCTTGTGCCGGATGAAAGCATCAGTCTCGGTCGTTGAGTTGATTCGGATTGCGTCCTGGTCAGGTTCCTCCCACAGCGCTAACACAGTCGGGTTAGATTTGAGTTTGGCCATCTTGTCGGCTTCCGCTTTCGCCTTGCGTTCAAGTTCGAGTTTGGCAGCCGCCGCTGCTTGGGCAGCCGCCTGAGCAGTCGCCTCCGCTTTGGCATCCGCTACCGACTTGGCGACAGCTTTCGCCTTTTCGTCGCTTTCTGCTTTTTGTCTGGCGGTTTCCGCCTCGCGTTTGGCTGCTTCAGCCGCAGCAGTCTTGACCGCGTCATCCTTAGCCTGACGTTCAGCCGCCACCGCAGCTTCCCGCGCAGCCTCGGCCCGCCTGCCGCTCAGAACAAACAACACGACCATGATAACCGCCAGCGCACTTCCAACCGCAATGATGGTAACAGTGTGGTTCGCCGGTCTGGTTGGCTGCGGAACTTCGGCCAGGGGCTCTTCGAAAGAGGGGGTTTGGGTTGGCGGCAGCCGTTTCGTTTGAACCGGATTCGGAATCTCAGCTGCCTCGGGGTATTTCTCACCCAACGTCGTCTGCATCCCGCAGTGCGGACAGTGAATCGTCGTGCCGAAGGAATCCTTCGGATAACCAATTCGGCCACCGCACTCGTGGCAGGCGTGCTTGAGGTCTTCGCTCATAAGGTTTCAAGTTTCAGGTGACCAATGGCGCTAGCTCTTGGCATCCGTGTGAACCACCACTGTCAATTTGCCAATTTCCATCCGGCTGCCGTTCTTCAGCGTGGCTTGGCGTCCCGTTGCGCCTTCCAAATACTCCACCCGCCCCTGCTTCAAGGTGATGCCAGCGTGGCGGGCTGGATACCCCCGCACGAACACATCGTCCTCTCGTCCGCCACCAATGAACACGGGCCGCTCGCCTAGATTCGCCACCGTGATTTCATTCGGTGCCCAAATGATTTCGAGGCTTGCCTCCCGGGCCAGTTTTTCGGCCAAAACAATGGACAAGCCTATGGCTAGTCCTTGAAGTCCAAACCCAAGAAGGCGGCCACTAGCCGCGCCCAAAAGCAGAAAGCCAAGACAGCCGATGGCACCGCCAACCAACCCGGCGGAGATTGCCCGCCACAGACGCAGATTTGGCACTGAATGCGCGGTCAAACCGCCAATCATGCCTCCTGAGATTCCCCAGACAACACAGCGATAGGTTTCGGCAATGGTCGAACCTGGAGCCAATCCGAGTTGAAATCCGGCCCGATAAACGATGCCAATCAACACTTCACTCAAAGCTCCCCCAAGCGCTCCCAGCAACACCATCTTGACGACATTAGAAACGCTTGGTGTTCGGCGCTGATAGAGCGCCGCTGCACCAGCAAGTGCAGGTGCGAGCATGCTTCCTATCCCCGCTCCGAACAGACTGTTGTGAACCCACTGCGGGAGCAGATTCTGCCGAAGGACCGGCTCCGTTATGAGAACACCGACGAAACCGCCAAAGAACCCCGCAACGGCAAAAAGCGCCGTCTTGTGTGAGCGGAATCGGTTCCAATGATGGTAGAAGCCGTTTTCTTCGGCCCCAGTAGCATCTTGAGAGGCTCGTTGGTTCACGTCTTGCGGGCTTGTTTGCAAACGCTCTCAGCCCGTCACCGCAATGCTCACGGCATCGCTCCACTGGCCGAAGACTTGGTCGCCCTTGAGGTAGATGGCGCGGTATTTCCAGAGGACGGTGGTGCCGGCGGCGGGGCGGGTTTCGTCCGTGTAGTGGGGCTTGGTGTCAATATCCAGGAACACCCAAGTGCCGTTGCCCCGGTCCACTTCAATGCGGACGCCGGTAAAACCACTCTTCTTCCACTGAATCTCCACCTTCCCGCCCGTCACAATCACGGTCTTGATGGCGGGCTTGGTGGTGGTGGCGTCAGGTTCCGGGATTTCCGCGCCTTCGAGGCCGAGGATGTTGCCATCCGCCACGGCGTAGTCGGCATGGCCTTTGATGCGATTGGCGAGGGAGCCGACGAAGCCAAAGCCGTCCGCGAGGGGGATGATGGCGACGGGCGGGGTGCCCTTGGTGGGTTGCGCGGGGAGGGTGAAGGCGGGCGGCGGGGTCAGCGGCCCCTGCGGGACGCTCTTGCCGTAGGCGACATCGTCGCGGAAGCCGGTGTAGCCCTCGGCCTTGGCGCGGATGGAGTCCAGCACGGCGAAGGTCCAGTCATACCAGAGGCGGAAGTCGTGCAGGCGGTCCAGCTCGGTGGTGACGATGCCGTATTTGGTGGCCAGCGCGCCGGGGAGGTTGTCGTCGAGGTTGGCGAGGAAGGTCTTGCGGTCGGCTTCCTTGATGGGGAGGTAGGTTTTTTTAGCCATTTTTGTGGGGAGTTGAGGGTGGGGGAGTTGAGAGTTGGGAGTTTAGGCAGTCAGGACGCGATTTTGAGCGGTCGGGAGCGGTTTTGAAGCACGCAGGAGTGGGAATGGAGTGCTTGGGAATGGTGGCAGAGGGGTCAGAAATGGGGTTGGAGCGCTCAGAGGTCGCGGATGAGCAGTCAGGACCGGCGGCGGAGTGCTCCGGGGCGGCTCCTGATGGCTCCGGAGCGGCGGAAAACTGCTCAGAAATGATTTCGGAGCGCTCCGGAATGGCTTCCGAGTGCTCAGGAATGATTCCTGGGCAGTCAGAAACGGCTCGGGAGCGACGCGGGTGGCAGGAAAAGCCGTGACTCCAGCTACGAGCGGAGTGCGGAGAGCGGAGTGCGGAGTGCGGAGTGCGGAGTGCGGAGTGCGGAGTGCGGAGTGCGGAGATGGTTCCTGTGAAATTTCCATGCCTACTACCACCCTAGGTGGCAGTGAGGGGCGATGTCAAACCATTCGCACGAGCGAAGGGCTTTTTCCGCTGACTAAAACAACTCCTTCACCTCGCGCACGCCGAAGTCCACCAGCGCGAACGGCCTCCCTTGCGGGCCCGGCAGGTGCGTGTCGAGGTCGAGGCCGAGGCTCTTGTAGATGGTGGCGACGACTTCGCCGGGGTTCACGGGGCGCTCGGCGGGATACGCGCCGATTTCGTCGCTGCGGCCCACGACGCGGCCGCCCTTCACGCCGCCACCGGCGAAATAGACCGTCCAGCAGTTCGGCCAGTGGTCGCGGCCACCGGCGGGGTTGATGCGCGGGGTGCGGCCGAACTCGGCGAGGTTGCAGACCATCGTGTTGCCCAGCAGCCCGCGCTGCGCGAGGTCTTCGATGAGCGCGCTGTAGCCTTGGTCATACATCGGCGCGACGATGTCTCGCATGCCCGCGATGCTGGTGAAGGGCTTCGAGCCGTGGATGTCCCAGGTGATTTCGCCGAAGACGGTGAGGAAGGTGTTCACGGTCACGAAGCGCACGCCGCGCTCGACGAGCCGCCGCGCCAGCAGGCAGCACTGGCCGAAACGCGTCATGCCGTAGCGCTCGCGGACTTTGAGCGGTTCCTTGCTCAAGTCGAAGGCGTCGCGCGCCTGCTCGCTGGTCATCAGGCGGTAGGCGGCGGCGAAGTTCGCGTCCATCAGCTTCGCGGCCTCGCTCGCCTCGAACTTCTTCACCGTGTCGTCCACGACTTGGCGCAACTCGCGCCGACGTGCCAGTCGCGCCTCGCCGATTTCCTTGGGCGGCAGGAGGTCGGGCACCTTGAAGTCGGGCTTGGAAGGGTCGGCGTTGAGGACGAAGGGGTCGTAACTCTTGCCGAGGAAGCCCGCTTCTTGGCCGTGCGGCATATTGCCGCCGGTCGGGCCCATCGGCTCGGGGAGGATGACGTGCGCGGGCAAGTCGCTGCGTCGGCCTTTGAGAAACTCCAGCGCGCAACCCGCGTGCGGCGAGATGATGCCACCGGTGAAGAGCCGGCCCGTCTGCATCATCTGGTGGCCGGTGTCGTGGACCGCCGCTGCCGTGTGGTAGCAGGAGCGCACGAGGGAGAAGTGGTGGGCGACTTTCGCGTGGCCGGGGAGAATCTCGGAGAGTTGGAAATCACCCTTGGTCGAGATGGCCTTGAATGGCCCGCGAATCTCGCTGGGCGCGTCGGGCTTCATGTCGAACAGGTCGAGCTGGCTGGGCGCGCCGAGGTTGAAGATCATGATGACCGACTTCTCGTTGCTGCCGCCCGCAACCTTGCCGGCGGCTTGCGCGGCGGAGTAGTCCGCCATCGTGAGGCCGAGCGCGCCGAGCGTGCCGACCTGGAGGAAGTCGCGGCGGGTGATGCCGTCGCAGGTGGTGAGGGAGCCGGGTCCGGTGACGTTGAGCATAGGTCAGAAAGTTTGTGCCACTGGTTTTGGCGGTGCTAGCAGGAGGCTAATTCACGCTCCTTTGAGCTGCCATGAAAAACTCCCGCAGACGAGGACGGCGAGCGAACGGGCGGTCAGCGTTTGGCGGCGACGGGTTCAGCCGCGAGGAAGTCCACCTTCGCGCTGAGTTCCGGCGTGAGGAACCGGTCGGGCTTCTGGACCTGCACCTTGATTTGCAGTGTGCCCTTCTGCCGTGAAGCCTCCGGCGCAATCTCCGCGACGAAGCCCTCATAAAGCCGGTCGGGATACGCCTCCGGGCTGACGCGGCATTTCTGGTTGAGGGAAATCTTCGCGAGGTGCGACTCGTTCAGGTCAATCTCCACCTGCAAGTCCTTCAAGTCCGCGAGCGCGATGAGCGCGGTGCTCGGGCCGCGGCCGCCGCCGAAGCTCTGCGGCACGACGAGTTCGTCCGGGTCCACGAGCTTCTCCAACACCACGCCGTCAATCGGCGAGCGAATCACGGTCCAGTCGAGGTAGAGCTGCGCGACGGCGCGGGTGGCCTCGCCCTCGCGCACGCTGGCCTCGGCGGAGGCGAGGCGGGCGCGGGCGGCGGCGGGCGCGAGGCGGGCGGCGTTGAGGGCGGCCTCGGCCTCGCGCACGCCGGCACGGAGCGCGTCGAGGCGGAGCTTGGCGTCATCGAGGATGCGGCGGGGCTCGGTGCTGCTGCGCACGAGCAGGTCGGCGCGCTGCAAATCCAGGTCGCCTTGCGCGGCATTCGCGCGGGCGTTCTCCAAGTGCGCCTCGGCCTGCGCCTGACGCGCCTCCGTCTCCGGCACAGCGAGCTTCGCGGTCGCCACGGCGGATTGCGCGCTGGCGATGCGCGACTCCGCTTCGGCGAGCCGCGCCTTGTTCTCCGCGTCATCAAGCCGAACGACCACCTGACCCTTCTGCACGGCGTCGCCCTTCTTCACGCCGATCCACTTCACCACGCCCATGAAGCGCGGGCTGAGTTCGATGCGCTCGCGCGCGATGATGTAGCCGCTGACGGTGAGCACGGACCCGCTGGGGCTGGCAGACGCCGCCGACGGGGCAGGGGCAGGCGAGGCCTTCTTGGCGTCGGTCGTGGAGGTGGTAAGTTTGCCGTCCTTCGAGCCGCTGGCGACGCGTTGGTTGTCGCCGTCGCGTGGCCAGGCGAAGAACACCGCCGTCGCCGTGCAGAGGAAGACGAGGAGGAAGATGGCCCAGGTGCTCGTGTTGGAACGGCGTTTGGCCTCGGGCTTGATTTGCAACTGTTTGAGTTTCTCGGAGTCCATCGCGCGGCCGCGAAGATGCGTTCAACGCGCCGGAAGGCAAAGCAGAAAGGCAGGGGGGCGGGGGCGAGGAACTTAGGCGTAGCGTTCACGCAACGTGGGCCGCAGGTCCTCTTTGATCGTTTGGGTCAGGTTCATCAGCGCCATTTTCCAGATGTCTTTTCCCATGAGTCACGACCC
This sequence comes from Klebsiella pneumoniae, assembly GCA_943330855.2. Lineage (GTDB taxonomy): Bacteria > Verrucomicrobiota > Verrucomicrobiia > Limisphaerales > SXTU01 > SXTU01. The sequence goes on along the minus strand of CALQJI020000085.1, from coordinate 4,717 downwards.
CTTTCCGCCCGCCTCAGCAAATCCACTCCGGGGTCGTTTAACTTGAGTCAACGCGCCGCGCCGCAGTCGCCCACATTCCACTTCCCCGACCGGCGGGCCACCCTTAAGCTGCGCGCCGTTTTGCTTTCATGCCCAGCGTCTTCCTCAAGACCTACGGTTGCCAGATGAACGAGCGCGACAGCGAGGCCGTCGCTGCCCAGCTCGTCGCCAAGGGCTATACCCTCGCCACCTCCGAGGCCGTCGCGGATGTCGTGCTGCTCAACACCTGTAGCGTCCGTGACAATGCCGAGCAGAAGGCCATCAGTAAGATGGAGAATCTCGCCGGCCAGTTCCGCAAACAGCGCCCCGGCGTAATCCTGGGCTTCCTCGGCTGCATGGCGCAAAGCCGGGGCAAGGAGCTCATTGACCAGCTTCCCGACGTGGACCTCGTCATCGGCACGCAGAAGTTCCACCGCGTGGCTGACTACGTGGACGACTTGCTCGCGGGCCGGCGCACCAAGATCGTGGACACCGAGGAGGAGCACGGCAGCGAGGCGACCATCAAGGAGCATCTCCTCACGGGCGCGGCGAAGTCCAAGGCCGTCACCGCCTTTGTCAGCATCATGCAGGGCTGCAATCAATACTGCACCTTCTGCATCGTCCCCTACACGCGGGGCCAGGAGCGCAGCCGCACCATCCTCGACATCGTGGCGGAGTGCCGCGAGTTGGTCGCGCGTGGCGTGAAGGAAATCACCTTGCTCGGCCAAATCGTCACGAGTTTCGGCAAGCGCGATATTCCTGAACACGAGGGGAAATCTGCTTTCGTCCAGCTCCTCGAAGCCGTCCACGCCATCGCGGGCCTCGAACGCATCCGCTTCACCTCCCCGCATCCGAAGGGCTACGGCCCCGACCTCGTCGCCGCCTACGCCCGCCTGCCCAAGCTCGTTGAGAGCGCGCACCTCCCCGTCCAGTCCGGCAGCGACCGCATGCTGAAGCTCATGCACCGCGGCTACACCCGCGCCCGCTTCCTAGAAATCATCCGCCAGCTCCGCGCCGTGAATCCTGAGATGGGCATCACGACCGACATCATCGTGGGCTTCCCCGGCGAGACCGAGGCCGACTTCGCCGAGACCCTCTCGCTCGCCCGTGAAGTTCAGTTCGACAACGCCTTCGTCTTCAAATACTCCCCGCGTCGCGACACCCCCGCCGCCGCGATGCCGGACCAATTACCCGAGCCCCTGATCGAAGCCCGGCACGCCCAACTCCTCGCGCTCATCAACGAAACCGCCGAGGCCAAGCACAAGGTCTGCGAAGGCCGCGTGCTGCAAATCCTCGTGGAAGGCCCCAGCCGCAAGAACCCCGCTCGCCTCGAAGGCCGCACCCGCTCGAACAAGATCGTCATCTTCGAGGGCAGTGCGCGCCACATCGGCCAAGTGATGGACGTGAAGATCGTCCACGCCGCGCCCTTCACGCTCTACGGCGACCCGGCCATCCTGAACCTGAACTGATTTCATCTGTTCATCTGTGGCTAAAACACCATGACCCTCTCCACCCTCTGCATCGTCCTGGGCCTCGTCGTCGCCGTGCCACAGCTCTACGGCTTCGCGAACCCCGCCGGCTTCCGCGACGCCCTGCGGAAGTTCCCGCGTAACACCGGCCTGGGCTACGTGCTCATGGCCATCGCCACCGCGTGGTTCCTCTGGCACCTGAAGCAGGAGAACATCGCCGACTTCGCGGCCTTCAAGCCGTTCATGTATGCCGGCTTCGGCGCGCTGGGCCTGGGCACCTGCATCTTCCTGAAAGACTTCCTCGCCGTGCGCGGCCTCGCCCTGCTGCTGCTGCTCCTCGCCAAGCTCGTCCTCGACACGCAGCGGTGGGAGGTCTCGAACTGGCGCTGGGTGTTGGGCGTGTGGGCCTACCTGTGGATCGTCGCCGGCATCTGGCTCACCGTCTCGCCGTGGCGCTGTCGCGACCTCATCGAGTGGAAGACCGCCACCGATGCGCGCGTGAAAATTAGCTGCGCCCTGCGCCTCTCGCTCGGGGTGCTCGTGGCGGTGCTGGGAGCGACCGTTTTCCGATAAACTTTACTAGGCGGGCGGATGAGCAAACCCAAAGGCAAAATCCTCGTCATCCGTGGCGGAGCCATCGGTGACTTCATCCTCACCCTGCCGGTGCTCGCGGCCTTGCGGCGGCAGTTTCCCAACACCCATCTCGAAGTCCTCGGTTACCCGCACATCGCCTCCCTCGCACTCCACGGAGGGCTCGTGGACGCCGTCCGCCCCGTCGAAGCCCGCGCGCTCGCCGGCTTCTTCGCCGACATGGGCGAGCTGGACGACGCGACCGGCCACTACTTCTCCGGCTTCCACATCATCATCTCCTATCTCTACGACGCGAGTGGCTTCTTCGCAGACAACGTGCGGGCCTGCACGAAGGCGCAATTCATCCAAGGCCCGCACCGGCCCGACGAAGCCCAGCCCGTCCACGCCACCGAAGTCTTCCTAAAACCGCTCGAACGCCTCGCCATCTTCGACGCCGACCCCGTCCCGCAATTGCGCTTCACCGGCACCGACATTCCCTCCCCCCCCGTGCTCGCCGTCCATCCCGGCAGCGGCAGCGAGAAGAAGAACTGGCCGCCGGGACAATGGGCCAAGTTCCTTGCCCACGTCATGTCCGGCACCGATTGGACAGTCCTGCTCATCGGTGGCGAAGCGGAGGGCACCCGCATCCACGAACTCGCCGCTCCGTTGCCCACCTCGCGCGTGCGGTTCGCCCAAAACCTGCCCCTCCCCGCACTTGCCCAATCGCTTCACCCCTGCCTCGGTTTCATTGGGCACGACTCCGGCATCACGCACCTTGCCGCCGCCGTGGGCCTGCCCGGCCTCGCGCTCTGGGCAGACACCAGCGAAACCATCTGGTGCCCGCGCAGCTCCGCCTTCCGCGTCCTGCGCAACTCCGACGGCTTGGAGCGCCTCTCGTCCGAGACCGCGTTCACCGTTTTGAAGAACCTGCTTTCCTCGCCCCGCGTCGAGTGAGGGACTCCTCCGTAGCCGCCGAGGTAAGGAGGCGGAACGGTTCTCCCTCTCCCTTCATCGGATGAGGAGGAGAGGGCCGGGGTGAGGGGTTGCGGGCGTCGCGCTCGAGGGACACCCCTCATCCGGCCTGCGGCCACCTTCTCCCCTCCGCCGAGGAAGGGAGAAGGCGCGCGTTGTGGCGTCCGGCCCGCCTCCTCACCTCGGCGGCTACGTGGAAGCGGCTGCCGGGGTGCCTTGGCTCCGCAGGCGGGCGACGAAACACCCCCTTTCCCAGCCGCGTAGGCTTTGCCTGGATTCCAATTCGGGGGCGAGCACTCTCTGGACGGCAGGAGGGGGGGATTCAGTGTTCCAAGGTGGGGGGCTTGACACGGTTTAAACGTGTGGGAAGCTCCCATCGCATGACCGCAACACTTACGGACGACCGCCGCCGGGTGGTGATGCCGCCGGAGCTTCCCGCCAAATCCCCCGTCACTATCCAGCAGATTGACGAGGACACTTGGATAGTGAAGCGCCAGCGGGAACAAACCAACCTCGTGTTTATCGCGGTTCCCCTCATTGAGTCGCTGCCTTCCGACCCCGCGTGGGAGGCCATTGAAAGCCGGATGGTGAAGCATAACAACCGCAAGCTCGCCCCTTTTGAGGAGTGAAACCCTTCGACGTTTACCACTGGCAGCCGCCCGGCTGGCCCGATCCTCACCCTTGCGTCATCGTCTCGCATCCGTCGCGCGTAGCGAACAAGCCCGAGGTGAACGTGGTGATGTGCGCCTCCAAGCGGGCGACGCGGCAAGCCGAGCCGGGGGAAGTCATCTTGGACGCTGCCGACGGGATGGACTGGCCGACCCTTTGCAAGTGTGACCTCCTACACGTCGTCAACCGGGCCGATCTGAAGCACCGAAAGGGAGAGGTTTCGCCGCTCCGCCGCCTTAAAATCGTGCAAACCATCATTGCCGCCCAAGGCTGGGGCAATGTCTCCGCCTCCTAAAAAACCCGCCCGGCCAGCTCCGCTCCGGAGTGGCGATTCACCGCGAGGAACTCACCGGGGCGGAGCTACGCCGCGCGGTCCACGCCGGGGAAGTAGGGGCGCACGGCGTCCCGCTCTACCTTATTAAACACCTCCCATTCCTCTTGCGGCCCCGGCTCGCCTCGGTGCATTGCGGCTTTGCCTTGATTCCAATTCGGGGGCGAGCACTCTTGGGAGGCCCTAGGGGAGGCTGGGAGGCCCGCTTTGCCTTGATTCCAATTCGGGGGCGAGCACTCTAGCACGGCGTGGGGATTCACCGCGATCTTTGCTTTGCCTTGATTCCAATTCGGGGGCGAGCACTCTGCCTTGGCCGAGGAGAGAAGTCTCGATCAGCTTTGCCTTGATTCCAATTCGGGGGCGAGCACTCTTTTCGCACTTCAATCAGAGGATTGGTGCTGCTTTGCCTTGATTCCAATTCGGGGGCGAGCACTCTAACAGTCTCCGCGCACTCAATGAGGCCGCAGCTTTGCCTTGATTCCAATTCGGGGGCGAGCACTCTACCGCAGGACAGGCAGTCCGCGTCCTTGTTGCTTTGCCTTGATTCCAATTCGGGGGCGAGCACTCTCATCGCGCCGTCCTTCGGGGATCATAGTGGGTAAAGATCGAGCTTTCCGCAGAAGAACAGGATGCGCGTCCGGTAGTTCTGGAAGTTGCGGAAGCCTCGGGCGGCGGATTTGAGGCTCTG
>CALQJI020000084.1 GCA_943330855.2 Klebsiella pneumoniae | reverse complement strand
TTTGCTGGAGTTATACGCCTCCTGGCGGGGCTTTTCGCGGTCGGGAGGCTTGCGGCGACCCGCGTAGAATCGGCCTGCGGACCGGCGTTATACGCGCGGCACGCGTCGTTCTCGTCGCTATTTTCAGCGCATGTCATGGACACCGTTGAGACATTACTATGAAAAATATTATCTGGCTCACACTGGTTCTCGCCCTGGGGACAGCCCCTTTGGCGAGAGGTGACGACGATGGAACCTTTATCGGCCGCTCCGTTGACCTCGTGGAACGGAACCGGATGGATTACCCGCTCATCAAGGCCCCGGCCCCGGCCCCACGCCCGGTCGTCGTGGCGGCCAGCGCGCAGAGCCATTCCGGCAACGTGCGCCTGCTCAAGCAAATGCCGGCGGAACTCACGCTCGGCCAGGAGTTCGCGTATCAATTACAGGTCATCGCGAACGAGAATGTCGCCGATGTCGTAGTGCGCGATGTGGTGCCCGAGGGGGCGACCTACGTGCGCAGCGAGCCAGCCGCGGAAGTCTCCGGGCGGAACCTGACTTGGAAATTCAGTGAGATGGATGCCGGCCAATTCAAGGACATCAAAGTCTGGCTGCGCCCCGACCGCGAAGGGCGTCTCGGCTCCTGTGCCACGGTGTTCGCGCTCTCCCGCGCCTGCGCCTTCGGCATCGTGGGCAAGCCCAGTGTGGCCCTCGCCAAGACCGGCCCCGCCACCGCGAACCTCGGCCAGGACATTTCTTACACCCTCACCATTTCCAACCCCGGCAGCGCCATTGCGCGCGGCATTGTCGTGACCGACACCATCCCGGAGGGCCTCGCCCACGCCAGCGGACAGAGCAAGCTCACCTTCAACGTGGGTGACCTCGCCCCGGGCCAGTCCCGCACCATCCCTGTGGTGCTCAAAGGCACCAAACGCGGTCGCCACTGCAACACCGCGTCCGCCGCGTCCGCCAACGCGGGCGCCGCCAATGCCGAAGCTTGCACGACGATTCTTGTGCCCGGCATCCAGCTGGTGAAAACCGGCACGCAGGAACAATTCCTCGGCAAGGCCGCCGACTACACCGTCACCGTCAGCAACACCGGCGACACTAAGCTGACGAACCTTGTCATCACTGATACCGCCCCGGCCGCGACCCGTATCCTCAGCGCGCCCGACGCAGCGGTGATTGGAAATCAGGCTGTGTGGCGATTGACCGAACTGGGAGCGGGCGAGAAGAAAACCTTCAACGTCACCCTCACCTCCGCCACTGCGGGCACGCATGCCAACAGCGTCGTGGCGAGTGCGGGTAGCCTCACCGCGCAGGCGCAAGCCGCCACGCTCTGGCGCGGCGTGGGCGCAATTCTCGTGGAAGTGGTGGACGACCCCGACCCGATCCTCGTCGGCGGCGTCACCACCTACACCGTCCGCATCACGAACCAAGGCTCGGCGGACCTCGCGAACATCAACGCCGCCGCTATTTTCCCGGCGAACATCGCACCCGTTGCCACTCAGCAAGGCACCGTGACCGGGCAGAGCGTGAAGTTCCAGACCGTGCCCCGGCTCGCCGCCAAAGGTGTCATTGAATTCCGACTGACCGCTAAGGGCGTGAGTGCTGGCGATGCCCGCGTGAAGTTCACCTTCACCGAGGAGAGCCTCAGCTCGCCGATCATCGAAGAAGAGAGCACCCGCGTGTTCTGATCTGACCTGCACAGTTTCGAGCAAAGGCCCGGCACATCGCCGGGCCTTTTGCTTTCGGAGCGGAGTTTAGTCGCCGAGGTGCGGAAGCGGAGGGCGATGGCGGCAGCATCCGCCTCCTCACCTCGGCGGCTATAAGTGAGCGAGTCGGTTTCTGGGTTTGCACCCTCGGGGCCGTGTTCTAATCTGCCGGGCATCATGAGCGCCACCGCCTCCGCCAGCCACACATGGAAATTCTTCAGTGCGGGTGGCGTTCACCAAGTTGCCTTCCGCAACGGGGCGGACCTCGCCCGTCTCGATCAGCTCGATCTGAAACTTTGGGTCGCCCTCGCGGTGCCCACGCGCGGCATCGAGTTCGACACGCGGACGCTTGACCTGATTGACACGGACAAGGACGGGCGCATCCGCCCGCCCGAGTTGCTCGCTGCGGTGAAGTGGGCGGAGTCGGCGTTTAAGAATCTCGATGACCTGCTGAAAGGCGGCGACACCGTGCCGCTCTCAGCGATCAAGGACGACTCCATCGCGCTCGCCGCGCGGCGTATCCTCGAGAATCTCGGTAAGCGTGACGCCACGGGTATTTCGCTCGCGGATGTGGCGGACACGGCAATGGTTTTCGCGGCAACCCCGTTGAACGGCGATGGCATCGTGCCCGCCGACTCCGCCACGGACGAAGCCACGAGGAAAGTGATCGAAGCCCTGCTCACCACGGTCGGTGGCCTGCCCGATCGCAGCGGCAAGCCGGGGGTGGACCAGGCGAACGTGGACCAGTTTTTCGCCGAGGCGCAGGCGTTCTCCGACTGGCAGGCAAAGGCCGAGGCGGATGCGACGAGCCTCCTGCCGCTGGGGGACGCCACCGCTGGCGCGTCCGCCGCGATCAAGGCCGTGAAGACAAAGGTGGACGATTATTTCGCGCGCTGTCGGCTGGCTGCGTTTGACGCGCGCGCCATCGGGCCGCTGAATCGTGCTGAGGCGGAGTTTGTCGCGCTCGCCGGGCAGGAGTTGACCGTGGTTTCCGCAGACATTGCCAAGTTTCCGCTCGCGCACATCGCGCCCGCGCGTCCGCTGCCGCTCATCGCGGGCGTGAACCCCGCGTGGCTCGCAGCGATGGAAAACCTGTGCGCCAGCGCGGTGGGGCCGCTGCTGGAATACGGGAAGCAGACGCTGACCGAGGGAGATTGGGGTGCGTTGCAGGCCATGCTCGCGCCGCACAATGCGTGGGCTGCCGCCAAGCCCGCCACGAGCGTCGAGTCGCTCGGTCTCGCCCGCGTGCGCGAGTTGCTGGCCGGTGATGCCCGGTCTGCGCTGGCCACGCTCATCGCGCAGGACGCCGCGATGGAGGCGGAGTTCAAGCAGTTCGGCGCTGTCGAAAAACTCCTGCTCTTCCAGCGGGATCTCGTGCGGTTGCTGAACAACTACGTGAGTTTTTCGGAATTCTACGGACGACGCGGCTCCATCTTTCAGGCCGGCTCGCTCTTCCTCGACGCGCGCACCTGCCACTTGTGCATCGAGGTGGTGGACGTCGGCAAACACGCGTCGCTCGCGGGGCTCTCCGGGGCTTACCTCGCGTATTGCGAGGTGACGCGCCCGGGCAGCCCGAAGAAAACCATCGTGGCCGTCTTCACCGATGGGGACTCCGACAATCTCAGCGTCGGGCGCAACGGGGTTTTCTACGACCGCAAGGGTCTGGATTGGGACGCGACGATCACAAAGATCGTAAGCAACCCCATCAGCGTTCGCGAGGCGTTCTGGTCGCCCTACAAGAAGTTCGTGCGGATGATTGAGGAGCAGATCGCCAAGCGGGCGGCGGCGGCGGATGCAGTTTCACAGGCGAGGGTCGGCTCGGCAGCCACGGCCGTGGCGCAGGCGGACAAGGCCAAGCTCGTGCCGAAGGAAGAACCAAAGAAGATGGACCTCGGCACCATCGCGCTCCTCGGCACGGCGATCAGTGGCGTCAGCGGCATAATTGGAATGTTCCTCGGCACGCTGCTGGGTTTGGGCATCTGGCTGCCGCTGGGAATTCTCGGCATCGTGCTGCTCATCTCCGGTCCTTCCATGCTGCTGGCCTACATGAAACTGCGGCAGCGCAACCTCGCGCCGATCCTGGATGCCAATGGCTGGGCGATTAACACGAAGGCAAAGATGAACGTGCCGTTCGGGGCCGCACTCACACACATCGCGAAGCTCCCCGCCAACGCCGAGCGTTCACTCGATGATCCTTTCGCGGAGAAGCCCAGTCGGTGGAAAGCCTATGCGGTGCTGATCCTCGTGGTGGTGCTCACCTACTGCTGGTCCCTCGGCGAGTTGGATAGATACCTGCCCGGTCCGTTGAAACTCAAAACTAGGGTCCTCCGCTGATTTGATACGATTTCCGAACGGGAATCGGTGAAATGGCTGGGGCGCCAACAGGCTCCGCTCCCGCTCCCTTCCTCGGAGGAGGGGAGCGGGTTGGGGTGAGGGGTTGCGGGCGTCGGCGCAAGCGGCCGCACCCCTCATCCGGCCTGCGGCCACCTTCTCACCTCCTCCGAGGAAGGGAGAAGGCGCGCGTCATGCCGTCCTGTTCGCAGCCCACCGACTGGCGTTTGGAATCGGTTTGAGGAGCTGACGTGCACTTACGCCGCCGTCACCGGCGCGGCTCGCTTGGCGAGGATGGCTTCCACAATCTTCTTCGCGAGGTCGGGCTTCTCGGTGAGCGCTTTCTTGGCGGCCTCCTTGCCCTGGCCGATGAGGTCGCCGGCGAATTGCAGCCACGCGCCTTTCTTCTCCACCACGCCGTGCGCGATGCCCACGTCGAGGATGCTGCCTTCTTTGTCGATGCCGTGGTTGAAGATGATGTCGAACTCGGCCTCGGCGAAGGGCGGCGCGACTTTGTTCTTCACAATCTTCACGCGGACGTGGTTGCCGGTGGCAGCGCCGGCGGCGTCCTTGAGCGTTTCTTTGCGGCGGATGTCCATGCGCACGCTGGCGTAGAATTTCAGTGCCTTGCCGCCGGGGGTGGTCTCCGGGTTGCCGAACATGACGCCGACCTTCTCGCGGAGTTGGTTGGTGAAGATGCAGGTGGTCTTGGATTTGTTCAGGATGGCGGTGAGCTTGCGCAATGCTTGGCTCATGAGGCGTGCCTGCATGCCCATCGTGGCCATGCCCATCTCGCCTTCGAGTTCCGCCTTCGGCACGAGCGCGGCGACGGAGTCCACGACGATGACGTCGAGGGCGTTCGAGCGGGCGAGGGTTTCGCAGATGGTGAGCGCTTCCTCGCCGGAATCGGGCTGGGACACGAGTAGGTCGTCGAGGTTCACGCCGAGCCGCTTGGCGTAGGCGGGGTCGAACGCGTGCTCGGCATCAATGAACGCTGCGAGGCCTCCGGCCTTTTGTGCGTTGGCGATGACGTGGAGCATGAGGGTGGTTTTGCCGGAGGATTCGGGGCCGAAAATCTCGATGACGCGTCCGCGCGGCACGCCGCCTACGCCGAGCGCTAGGTCGATGGCGAGTGCGCCGGTGGGGATCACCTCGATCGAGCGCAGGGCGGTGGCCACGCCGAGGCGCATGATGGCACCTTCGCCGTAGCTCTTGGTGATGGAGGAAATGGCTTCGTCGAGATCGCGCTGTTTAGTGGCTGCGGCGGAGTTTTTCGCGTCGGCTTTGGCTTCGGAATTTTTGGCTTCGGGCTTGGGAGGCATAAGAAGAATCAGGCTGTGGTGAGTTGAAGTGGGCGGTCCAGTGGGGTGGATTTTAGGGAAGGGTCGGGGTTCGTCAATGGCGGCTTTGGGTGACTGGCCTGCTCGGCGGTGAAGTGACGGACACGCAGCGGTGGCCGCTCCGCAGCTGGGGGTAACTGGTCGGGAGCCCCGACGATTGCGGGGCTTTATGGGCTGGCCGCTGCGGGTCAGCGGAAAGGGCTACTTTTTGCTGAACAAGCTGCCCCAGAAGGATTGGCCGTCTAGTTCCTTCTGCTTCACCTTGAGTTGGCCGAGGATGCCTTGCCAGTCGAGGAAGGTCTTATGCCACTGATTTTCGAGGCCGCGCAGGGAGTTGTCCGCCAGCTCGCTCATGTAGCGGATGGAGGGGGCGTTGGTGAGGATGGCGTGGACTTCTTCACGTGGGGGGGCGCCGCCGCCGGCGACCTGGCTCATGAGCATTTCGAAGCCTTGGGTGATGTTGCTTTTGACTTCGAGGAATTGGGTCTCGTCCTCTTGGGTGAAATTCTTCGACCGAGCGAGGGCGAGGTAATGATTGAACTCCTTCCAGCACTCGACGTGGGTTTCGAGTTCGAGAATGAGCTGATCGAGTTTCTTGTTGCGCATAAGCCGCAGAGGCGCGGCGATTTAGGGCGCGTCACCGGACCGGGGCAAGGAAAATCATGACTCCGCCACGCTGCTCCTTGGCGGTGATTTTCAAGGCGCTGTAGTGGATGGCCAGTTCGGTCACGGGGAGGTTGGCTGCGCGCGCGGAGACCATGATCTCCATGACGGTCTTGCCAATCTCGCGCACGGTGGCCTCGCCGAAGGAGCGCGGCAGGGTGGAGGTGAGGACGTTGCCGTCGCGGTCCACGGTGAAGCTGCCGCTGGGCAGTCGGTCCAGTGCCGGGGCGTCTTTCTTGGACGAAAAGAAGTCTAGGAGGCCCATTGTGCTGCCATCTTTCGGAGGGTTTCCAGAATCTGCCCGGCGGTGCGGCCGCGTTGGAAGCCGACACAGAGCGCTTTTTCGCCCTTGAGGGCGATGCCGGCACCGCGCTGGGACCCGGTGGTGACGATTTGCTGGAGGGAGCCGGCTTTGATTTTTTCGCCGAGCTGGCTGAGGCGTTCGGCGGTGCGGGCGGCCCACGCAGCGGGTTTTTCCGGGGCTTCGCAGGCGTAGTGTGCGAACTCTTTGCCTTGGCCCATATCGGTGGTGAGCACGAATTCGACGCCCGGATTTCGGGCTAGTTCGGCGAGGGGTGAGGAGGTGGTGGCTTTTGCGCCGCCGGAGCCGGGGACTTCGCCGGCGGCCATTTCATCGAGCATCTGTGCGGAGTCGAGTAGGAGGCCTTGGACGGAGTTGAGGATGCGGCGCTCGCGGGTGGCGTCGGCGGGCAGGTGCTCGAAGGTGCCGGAGCGCCACGACATGATTTTTTTGAACGCGTCTTCGCCTTGAAGCTCGCCCATTTCAGCGTCCATGAGGTCGCCGTTGAGGAGCCAGATTTTGCCGACGAAGGGGCCGTTGGTGAACTTGAGCGTGACGGAGGCTTGCGAGAGGCTCTCCATCTGCACGATGTCCGTGAGCGACTTGCTCTGCACGCCGCGAAAGCCGCCGGACTCTTCGCGCACGAGCAGCGACTCGACGCAGTCCACGAACATCTTGATGTCCGTCGCTGTCTTGGGCTTCTCCAGATACAGGTCGATGCCCATCGCGTAGGCGCGGGTGCGATACTCGTCCTCCACCACGCCGGTCATCACCACCGTGCGCAGCCCGGGGAAGCGCCGCCGGACGATGGCCAGCACCTGGAAGCCGTCCATGTTCGGCATCCTCAGGTCGGTGAGCAGGAGCGAATACGGTTCGGCCTCCAGCAGCGCGATGGCGTGCGCGCCCGACGAGGCAGTGCGCACGTCGGGCTTGGCCGGGAGCGTGCCCAGAAGCTCTTGGCACAGTTCGAGAAACTGAGTCTCGTCGTCGAGTATTAGGATTTTGTTTTGCGAGCCCAAGCGGCGCACAGTGTGCGCTTTTTGTTTGCCACTTCAAGCGATTTGGGCGGACACTGGCGCGGCTTTTTCGCACGGCTGTTGCAGCTCGGAAAGGCCGTCAAACCGCATGTTGGATTCCATCAAAGGACTGCCGGTTCAGGGCGCGGAATCGCCCCTCAGCACGACCACGCCGCCGTCGGAGACCGCGCCGGAGCACCTCGCCCTCTCGCTCAAGTCAGTGCTCGACCGATTGCCCGTCGCGCTCAAGCCACTCGCCACGCGCGCCGTCACAGCGGAGGAGAAGTTCAACGTGCCCACCGCCCGGGTGCTCCCACAGCTCGCCACCGGCGCAGTGCGCATCACGTTCGATGAACTCCGTGCTGCCGCCCCCGCTGGCTTATTCAGTGTCGGCGGCCCGGGAGATGTGCTCGTGGATTTGCCGTTACCAGAAGTGCTCCGCGTCGCCGGGCCGTTGCTCAAACGCAAGCCCGCGCAGCAGGCCCAAGCAGCGCCTGGCAGCTTCTTCACCGGCCCCGGCCCGACTCCCCCGGCCAAGCCCGCCCCGGCCCCCGTGCCGATGCCCTTGCCGACGCCTTCGGCTCCCGCGTTTGCGCCCGCCTTCCAACCCGCGTCGGAAACGCCCAAGGGGGGAACTGCGTTCACCACTTTCCAGCCCACACGCGTGGAGCCCGCGCCTGTGCTGGCCCCTACGTTTGCGCCCGTGGGAGCGGCCCCGGCTTCAAGCCTCGTGCCGGTGAAGCTCTCCGTCCTCACCGTGGGCTGGCCGGAAAATATCCGTAAGGAAGCCGCCGACCTAGGCGACGTCACCGTGGAGTTCCCCCGCGAAGATCTCGGCAACGCGATGAAGGGCGGTAAGGTCAGCTTCACCTGGGGCCAGTTGCGGAGCTGGATGAAGCCTGCGGTCGGACCCTCGCTGTTTGATAGCACTGCACTACTTTTGCCGTTGCGCGTGCTCGTGCAGCCCTTCATGTCGAACATGAAGAGTGGGGCCAAGCCAGCCGCAGAAGGCCAGCCGACACACTTTCTGAACCGCGCAGCGCCCATCGAGCTGACCGCCCCGGTGGCTCCGCCCGCCGCGCCCGGGCCGGTGGACACCCGGCTCGGCGAAGCTCTCGGCAAACCCGAGAAAGCCCACTGGACGCCGACCGAAATCATCCACGCCGTCACCGCCTTCCCTGGCGTTCTCGGAGCGATGCTCTCGCTGCAAGAAGGCCAGCTCGCCGCCGCCGAAATGCAGGCCACGTTGCCACCTGAACTGCTCGCCTACGCCGTGCCTAAACTCTTCTCCGTCACCGGAGATCAAGCCCGGCAGATGAAACTCGGCGACCCCACCGTGGTATCTCTCGTCGCCGACAGCCACCACTGGGCCGTCTTCAAGCTCGAGAAAATCTTCTTCACCGTCATGAGCCGGAAAGGACAGATGCTGCCACTGCCCCAGCTCCAGACCATCGCCACCGAAATCGCCCGCCAACGCAAATAGCCCATGGCCATCATCAACCAAGCCACCAAGGAACTGCAGGTCAAGATCGTCTATTACGGCCCCGCCAAGTCCGGCAAGACGACCAACCTCGAGTCCATCTTCGGCAACGTCCAGACCGCCAACCCTGAGAGCAAGAGCAAGATCGTCTCTCTCGCCACCAGCTCGGACCGCACGCTCTTCTTCGACTTCTTTCCGCTCGAGACCGTCACCATCAAGGGCTACAAGACCAAGTTCCAGCTCTACACCGTCCCGGGCCAGGTCATCTACAACACCACCCGACAGCTCGTTTTGCGCGGCGTGGACGGGCTCGTCTTCGTAGCCGACTCCACCTACGAGAAGATGGAAGAGAACGTCGAGAGCCTCAAAAACATGGAGGACAACCTCAAGACCTTGAAGCTCAACCTCGCCGACATCCCCTACGTCCTCCAATACAACAAGCGCGATTCCGCCAACCCCGCGCCCACCGAATACATGGACTTTCTCCTGAACAACCGGGACGTCCAAGTCCCGAGCTTCCCCGCCATCGCCCCCAAGTGCGACGGTGTCTTCGAGACCCTCAACGCCATCACCGGCCTGCTGCTGAACAAGTTCCTGAGCCCCGGCAAGTGATGAAGCAAACAGCCAACGCCGGTCAGCGAGCAGCGGTCGGCATTCAGCCAAGAGGCGGCGGCGTTCCCCATTCCCCATTCCCCATTCCCCATTCGCAATTGTGAAGGGTTTTCCCCAGCTCACCACGGAAGATAACGAGCAGCTCGACCTGTTGTTGAGGGACATCGTCACCCGCAGTGGCGCGCTGAGTGCGCTGATGGTCGAGCGCGCCGGCTACCTCATCCTCCGAGCTGGTGGCGAGCTGCCCGGTGACGCCCGTGAGTTCGCCAGCCTCGCCTCGAACGCCTTCAACGCCGCGCAAGAGATGTCCCGGCAGCTCAAGGAAAACTTCTTCACCCACCTGCGCGTCAGCGGCACCGGCTACCACACACTGATCCGCCACGTGGACGACACCTGCCTGCTCGTCGTTGTCTTCGATACCCGCATCGCCCCGGAGAAAGTCGAAACCGAGGCCATTGCTACCGTCATCGGCATTTACGAACGGCTCGAAATCTCGCGGCAGCGCGCGCCGGGAGCCACGGTGGATTTCGCGGACGCCGACGCGCAGGACGTCACTAAGTTTTTCCGCCGCACGCCACCCCCGGTGTAACCGGGCACCAGCATCGCGCACATGAGCCAAGAGCAGTATCTGAAAAGCCCCTGCGCCCATTGCGATGGGCGCATTTCCTTCCCCGCCAGCGCCCGCGGCATGGCCGTCACCTGCCCGCACTGCGGCCAGCAGACCGTGCTGAACGCGGCGGCAGCTGCACCCGCCTCCGCACCCGCCCCGGCTCCAGCCCAGCCCGCGCCCGCGCCCGCGCCCGCCGCCGCGAATCCCGTGGTCCGCCTCACGGCCACCGCCAAACCCGCCACGCCCAAACCGCTTACCGAAGCACAAAAGGCTGCGATCGCCGCCGCGCGTGCTGCCAACCCTGTTTCCCGGCCCGCCAGCGCCAAGCCGGTGGAAAAAAAGAACGTCGTCATCAAAACACAGTGGGCGGACGGCGCGGACGATGTGCCTGCCAGCAAGCCGGTGCGCTGCGATTTCTGCGGCTCGAGAGTCCCAGCCGGCGCGACGAAGTGCCCGGATTGCGACACGCCCGTGACCGTCCGGCCGACGGAAGCAGCGAAGCCGAGCTGGTTCCGCCGCATCGGCCTAGCGCTGGTCTTCATCCTTGCCCTCGTGGCGGCAGGGCGGTGGGGGATGTATTACCTCGAGCTCCGCCCGAAGACCGGTAAGGACGGCAAACCGCTCAAGGAAGGCGTCGAGTTGCTCTTCCACAAGCTGGAAGCCCAACCCGGCACCGCGCTTTCCTTCGTGCGCGGTGCTGTCACGAACCACTCGGAGGTGGCGTGGTTCGACGTAAAGGTCGAGTGCGAGCTGCTCGACAAGACTGGCGCGTCCCTCGGTAAATTCTCCGACTCGAAGATCGTCCTCGAGCCGCACAAGCTCTTCCCCTTCAACATCTCCCTGCTCGACCCCGACGCGAGGAGCTACACAAACATTGCCGTCACGGCCACGCGATGATCCAGCCCGCCTTTCCCGCCTACCGCCCGCGCCGTCTCCGGCAGTCCCCTGTCCTTCGCCGCATGGTGGCGGAGACGCAGTTGAGCGCACACCAACTCGTGCTACCCCTCTTCGCGCGGACGGGAAAGAAGGAGCGCCGTCCCATTGGTTCGATGCCGGGCGTGTTCCAGTTGAGCGTGGATGAACTGGTGAAGGAAGCCACAGCAGCCCACACGGCGGGCGTGCCGGCGGTGCTGCTTTTCGGCATTCCCGACGGGAAGGATGAAAAAGCGTCGGGAGCCTACGCGCAGAAGGGAATTGTCCAGCAAGCCGTCCGCGCGCTGAAGAAGGAGCTGCCCGGGCTCCTTGTTATCACCGACGTGTGCCTCTGCGAATACATGAGCCACGGCCACTGCGGCCTCGTGGATCGTGCGGCGGGCAAGGTGTTGAACGACCCCTCGCTCGCGCTGCTGGCCCGCGCCGCCGTGAGCCACGCCGAGGCCGGTGCGGATGTGGTTGCGCCCAGCGACATGATGGACGGGCGGGTGCGGGCGATCCGCACGGCACTGGACCCGGGCGGATTTTCCGACACGCCGATCCTCGCCTACGCCGCGAAGTATGCGTCGGCGTTTTACGGCCCGTTCCGTGAGGCGGCGGAATCGGCGCCCCAGTTTGGCGATCGACGCAGCTACCAAATGAACCCAGCCAACGCCGAGGAAGCGCTGCGCGAGGTGGCCTTGGACATCGCCGAGGGGGCCGACATGGTCATGGTGAAACCGGCGCTGGCCTATCTGGATATATTGCACCGCGTGAAGACGACCTTCGGCTACCCGACGGCGGCCTACGCGGTGAGCGGTGAGTATTCCATGATCAAGGCAGCGGCGGAAAAGGGCTGGATCGATGAACGCGCGGTGACGATGGAGTCGCTACTGGGGATGCGCCGGGCCGGGGCGGACATCATCATCACCTATGCCGCGAAGGAAGTCTGCGGCTGGCTGAAGGGCTGAGGGACGGCGACCTGCGCCGGGGAACCGCAGGGCAGCGGCTAATTGCTGTTCATGATCCAGACGCCAATGCCGATGATCGTGACGACGAGCACGATGCCGATGGCGACGAAAATCCAAGTCGTCTTGTTGCTCTTCTTCTTAAACGGCGAATTGCCATCGAAGGTCTTTATCTTCTGCGTGCCCTGCTCCAGATCGTTCATCTTCACGCCCTGCGGCAGCACGGAAGTTTTGTCCAACAGCTTCTTACCTGTGGCTCCGGTCGTGGCGGAAGCCTCCAACCGAGCCTCGATGGAACCGAAGCGGACCGATTGACCGATCGGCAGCTTGGCCTCGGTCACTTGCTCGCCGTTGATGAAAGTGCCGTTGGTCGAGTCGAGGTCCTTCACCACCACTTCGTTGCCCTGCAGGAGCAACTCGCAGTGGTGGCTCGAAACTGAGGGGGCGGGAATCTGAAAATTGTTGTCCTCCAACCGCCCCACCGTGGAGCGCTCCGCCTTCAGTTCAAAGGACCTCCCGGTGAATCCTTCCGTAAGTAAGACGAGTCGCGGCATATGTGGTTTGGTTAGCGCTAGTATTGTCAGCGCGAAAACCAAGTCAAACCGTTTTCCGCCCGGTAATTGTCCGCCCACGCCGGACGATTTCTGGCTTGGCACGGGCCAGTAGAACGATGCGTTCCGACGGTCCCTCTCACTCTCTGGTGCGTTCCAGGCGGTTTGGAAACGGAGTGGGGCCAAGTTCTAACGAGTTTCGGTAGTAGCGTTCGGGGGGAGTCCGCACAGGCACAGCCCTGCGGCTTGTGACGGGGTGGCGGACTTGTTACCACTCGGCCCGAATGAAAACACAAATACTTCTCTCCACCGCCGTCGCAATCGCATGGTTGGCGATCCCCTTCGTTGCTTCGGCGCAAGATGCCAAGCCGAAGGCCGATACGAAGAAGGCCAAGGCCGCGCCCAGCCCGGTCACCGCGCCCATCACGGACGAGCCGGGCTTGCCGAGGGTGCTGCTCATCGGGGATTCGATCTCGATGGGCTACACGCTGCCCGTCCGTGAGTTGCTCAAGGGAAAGGCCAACCTCCATCGCATCCCGGCCAACGGCGGGCCGACCGTCAACGGGTTGAAGCATCTAAAGGCTTGGCTCGGCACGGGGAAATGGGACGTGATTCATTTCAACTTCGGAATCCACGACGCGAAATTCATGCAGCCCGGACAGCAACAGGTGCCGCCCGCTGACTACGAGCGAAACCTCCGAGACATCGTGAAGCAGTTGCAGGCCACGGGCGCGAAGCTGATTTGGGCCGCCATCACCCCCATCCCCGACGGCGAGCTGAACCCGCCGCGGGCGTTCGACAAGGTGCCGACTTACAACGCTATCGCGCGCAAGGTCATGGAAGAAAATAGCGTTTCCATCAACGACCTGAACGCCGACATCACGCCGCACCTGGCCCGGCTGCAAAACCCGAAGGACGTGCATTTCAATAGGGAGGGCTCGGAGTTCCTCGGCAAGCAGGTGGCGGCGAAGATTGAGGCGCAGTTGCCGAAGAAGTGAGCGGCTCGGCGCGGCAGCTCGCTCACCAAAGCAAACCGGCGCGAGAGTGAATCTCGCGCCGGGTTTGGTTTCCGCTTCGTTCCGGTGGTTCGCAGTCTGGCTCACCTCCGGAGTCGTTTCGCGTTCAGTTCCTGGCAGAGCGCGGAGCGTGGGTTGTTTTTCCATCAAGGGCCTTTCGGTTCTGGGTTGGCGCAGGGGGTGTTTGCTGACCGCTTCAGAGGCGCTTGAGCGTCACGCTCTGGCCGGCGGCGAGGGTCACGGTGGTGATGCGCTGGCCGGCGTAGCCTGCGGTGGTGACGACGGGGGCGACGGTGCCGGTGAAGCTCACGATGCTGGGGTAGGTGG
Organism: Klebsiella pneumoniae; assembly: GCA_943330855.2. Taxonomy (GTDB): domain Bacteria; phylum Verrucomicrobiota; class Verrucomicrobiia; order Limisphaerales; family SXTU01; genus SXTU01. The sequence goes on along the minus strand of CALQJI020000084.1, from coordinate 10,501 downwards.
CGACACCGACGCTGCTCAGGCCAGTCACCGGGATGCTCGCGGCCTTGGTCACCGTCAGGGTCACCGTGTTGTCCGCGTTCTGCGTGGCGACCACGCCGCTGGCGTTATAGTCCATGCGGTGCTGCAAACGGAGGGCGAGGTTGTTCATCGTGGGTGAGAGGGCGGGGAAGTTGTAGAGGGCTTCATACTTGTCAGCGACTTGGTTGAGGAGGTCACCGAGGAGGGTGTTGCCGAGGCCGTTGTAGTCGCGGAGGTTGGGCTGGTGGAACATGAGCGGGCTGATGTCGCCCTTGAGGAGGAAGCCCAGGAGGAGGTCCGATTGGTTGTCGAGAATCTCAGCGTAGGTCAAGTTGCGGCCCCAGTAGGCACCGTAGATGGTGTTGTATTCGCTCACCCATTCAGCGGGTGTGGAGACGTTGTAGAAGAGGTTGTTGGCGTGGCGGGGAATCATGAGGATGCGAGCGTCCACCCAGTTCGGGATGCCGATGTTCGGGCTGGCCGGGCGGTGGCTGGGGATGGAGGTGTCACTGACGAGGTAGCGGACGCCGGCGTCGTAGGCGGCCTTGATGAACTGCGGGTTGGTGAGGCCGGAGATTTGCGGCGTGACCATGTTGATTCTGTTGTAGTTGGGGAGGGCCATGCTGGTGGCGGTCTGGTTGTTTTTGACGACTTCGCTCAAGCCGGTGGCGTAGTCCACGGTGTTGAGGTTCGTGTGGCTGAAGGTGTGGCTGATCCATTTAAACATCGCCTTGTTGGTCCGCACGTAGGGCGTGAGGTCGTCATTCGGGTATTCGCCCACCACGGTGCCGAGGCCGTTGAAGGCCATGTCGTAGCGGAAATTCCGGCCCAGGGTGCGGTTGTTGAAGTTGGTCTGCCAAGCGATGGTCGCGGCCCAGTCCTTGGCGCTCTGGCGGAACTCGCCGGCGGGCCACATCTCGTCGGCGAGGAAGACGTCGTCAATCTGCGCGCTGAGGTAGGTGTGGCGCTCGCCGAGGAAGAGCCCCTTGTTCGCCCAGGTGACGAGGCCGTGGGAGAGGACGGTGGAGTGGAGGAGCCAAGGGGCGTTGTCGAAGGTCATCGAGAGGACCTCGCGGCCGCCGGGGAGTTTCGCCACGGCGATGAGCGCGTTGCCCTGCGTGTCGGCGAGCCAGACCGTCGTGTTCGTGTCGAGCGGGGTGGCGAGGTAGGTCCAGACATTGGAGACGGCGAACTTGTTGGTGAGGACGAGGTAGGGGAAGGAGGACTTGGCCGCTGCGCGCCAGGTGCCGACCGCCGCCGCTCCGGTGGAGTCAAACGCGCTGGTGGGCCAGTTGAAACCGGTCTCGGGAGTGGGATAGCCGCTCCAGTTGATGCGGCGCACGGCGAAGTCGCCCTCGTATTGGTTGAGCGTGGCCCACTCGGCGGTGGAGAGGGCGGAAGTCCAGGTGGTGCCATCGGGGCTGTAGGCCAGCGCCGAGTCTGTGAGCATCACGGAGGAGTAGAAGCCGCGCGTGCCCGAGAAGAGCTTCGCGGCGGTGAATGTGCCGGGCTGGGCGGAAGCGATGTGGACGGTGTAGGGCGTGCCGATGAAGTCGAGGGCTTGGCGGATGGCGGGGAGCGCTGCGTCGTTAGTCGTGGCCGTCACCACCAGCACCGCGAGGTCGGTGGAGTAAGTCGTGAGCGCTGCGTGGGCGGCCGGGCGGCCGGCGGAGAGGAGAAGTCCAATCAGGAGGGCGAGGACGCCGTGGGCGGGTCGGTCGAGCTTGGCGAGCAAGCCCGAGCGGCTGGCCGTCACGCTGCGCGTAAAGCGTTTCACCACGATGTCGAGGAACACCACGGGCTTCTGCGGGAAGCTCACGCGGAGTTCGTGGGCGGTGGAGAGAGTGGGTTTGTTATTCATGCTCTTAGACTCGGCGTTGTTGCTGCTACGCACGGCCTTCTCCCTGCCACTCGGATTGCTCAATGCGTTTTTCATGTCGTCAAATTACGCGCGAGGGGAGGCCGCGGTATCAGGCGCGCGAGCCGATTGAGGGCTGGGGAAATCCCCTATGCGGACCGGACGCGGTGGTTGACGAGGAGGGGCAAGTCTCGACGGGCGGGTGTTCAGTAGCACTTCGAGCCCGTTGAGCCTCGAAAGGGTAATGACAGAGCTTCTGCGATTCTGGCACCGTGCGCCCTACGCGACACCACTTGGCATGAAGCACGTCCTCCGCATCCTCACGAGCCTCCTACTCGCGGCCACCTCCGTTCACGCGGCGGACGGCGCGCCGCACGCCATCGTGCAGGAGCGGCACCGGACGTTGTTCCATAACCACTGCCTGAAATGCCACGGCCCCGAGAAACCGAAGGGCAAGTTCCGCTTGGATGATCTGCCCTTCACGATCACGAGCATCGAGACCGCCGAGAAGTGGCAGAAGGTGCTCAATTCTCTGAACTCGGGCGAGATGCCACCGGAGGATGAGAAGCAGCCGGCCAGCGCGGCGAAGGCCGACTTTCTCGAAGAGCTGGCGAACGTGATGGTCGCGGCACGGCGCAGTCTCAGTGATCAAAACGGAGTCATCACGATGCGGCGGCTGAACCGGCGCGAATACCGGAACACGCTGCGTGAATTGCTCGGGGTGGAGATCAATGTGAGCGAGCTGCCGACAGACAGCGGCGCGGGCGGCTTCGATACCGTGGGGGCGAACTTGTTCATGTCAGGCAACCAGTTTGAGCAGTATCAGGCGCTCGGACGCGAGGCGTTGCAGGAGGCTTTCGCGTGGCAGGCGGCGGCGAGTGTGGAGAAGAAATTGCACTACGAGGCGGAGGCGACGACCCCCATCGTCACCAAGTTTGTGGCCTATCAAATTGATGCTCGGGAGCGGGCGCAGCGCTGGGTGAAGGCCGTGGAGGAAGCTGCGGCGCGGCCGGAGAACAACGCGATCGTCGCCCAACTCAAAGCAGCCTCGAAGAGCGATTCCATCTTCCGTCGCTCGTGGGAAAAGATTCCCGGCGCGCCGTCGCCGAGGTCGTTTGGCTTCGATAAGCGGGGGGAGAATGACGCCGACCTAGCCAACGACTCGTTGGGGGCTGGCTGGCTGAAGTATCATCAGTATTACCTCCAGCAACCCGCCGTGGACAAAGGGGCTTACCTCGGCACGCAGACGCGGCATCCCGCCGAGCTGAACGTGAACTACATCGAACTGCTCGTGCCGTTCGGTTGGCCGGTGGGCGACTATGTCGTGCGGATTCGTGCGGCGGCGGCGAAGGATTCTCCGCCCGAACGGCGCTTTCTGGATTTCGGCATTCACGCACGGACGGGGCGAGTCATGGCCACGCGTGAAATCACGGGCACGCTGGACGCGCCGCAGGTGATCGAGATTCCGCTGACCTTGACCCGGGGCAACGCGGAGCGGGAGAACCGCACGCTGTTCATTCGCGAGAAGGGCAGTTGGGACACGAATGATGAGGGCGGGCGCAAACGGGCGGAGGCGGTGAAGCGCAACGGCATCGGCCCCGAGGTGGCGCTGTGGGTGGATTGGATGGAGGTCGAGCGTGTGCCGAATGCGGCCAAGCCCAAGTCGCCGGGCATCGCCGCGTTGGGCATCCCGCTGGATGACAAATCGCCTGCGCCTTCCACAACTGAACTGCGCGCGGCACTGGAGCGGTTTGCCACGGAGGCCTTCCGCGGCTCGGCACCGCCTGAGGGCTATGTCACTCGCTTGCTAAGTCTCTACGAGGTGCGGCGGAAGGCGGGTGATAAACCCAGTGCGGCACTGCGGGAGACGCTGTCAGTTGTGCTCACCTCGCCGATGTTTCTCTACCTCGCGGAGCCTGCGCCCGACGGCAAACGCAGACCGTTGACAGGTGCGGAGCTGGCCACGCGGCTCGCGTATTTCCTGTGGGCCGCTCCGCCTGACGCGACGTTGCGTGAGTTGGCCCAGCGCGGTGATTTGATGAAGCCCGAGGTGCTCGCCAAACAGACGGAACGGCTGCTCGATGACCCGCGCTCCGAGGGCTTCATCGGTGCCTTCATCCAGCAATGGCTTGGGCTAGAGCGCATCGACTTCTTCCAGATCAATCGCGCGCTGTATCCGCGCTTTGACGACGGCACGAAGGTTGCGGCCAAGGGCGAAATTTATGAAACCATCGAGCATCAGTTGCGGCACAACGCGAGCTTGCGCGACCTCCTGAAGTCCGACTACGTGGTGATCAATCGCGTGCTCGCGCACTACTACGGCCTCGCGGGCGTGCAGGGCGATGGCTACGAAAAGGTGTCGCTGCCCAAAGACTCGCCGCGCGGTGGTTTGCTCGGCATGGCGGCCATCCACTTCATGGGTGGGAACGGTGAGCACACCAGCCCGGTCGAGCGCGGTGCCTGGGTGCTGCGCAAGCTGCTCCACGATCCGCCGCCGCCGGCGCCCGCGAATGTGCCGGCCATCACGCGCCTTGCCGGCAAGGTGCTCACCACCCATGAACGTCTGTTGGCGCATCAGGAAGACCCGCAATGCGCGAGCTGTCATCGCAAGATTGACCCCATCGGTTTTGGCTTGGAGAACTTCGACGCGGCAGGCCAATGGCGCACGGTGGACAGTTACCAAGCCACCGACGCGAAGGGGAAGCCCGACCCGAAATCGAAGAAGACGTGGACCATCGAAGCCGCCGCCGCCTTCCACAAAGGTCCCGCGTTCAAAGACTACTTTGGCCTGCGCGACATCATTGCTTCCAAGTCCGATGCCTTCGCGCGCGGCTTCAGCGAGGCGCTCATCGAATATGCCCTCGGCAGACCGGTGGGCTTCCGCGACGAACCGCTCGTCACGGATATGCTGCGGCAAGCGGGCAAGAAAGACCTCGCCCTGCGCGAGTTCATCCACGCGCTGGTCAGCAGCCAAGAATTTCACACGAAGTAATCCACCAGCGCCCAGCTCATGAAGACCCACTCCACCCGCCGCCGCTTCCTTCGCTCTAGCACCGCGCTCATCGCGCTGCCGGCACTTGAATCCCTGGGCTTCCGCCGCTTTGCCTCCGCTGCGGCGCCGGCCACTCCGCCGAAACGGCTTATCTTCCTCGGCTTCGGCTGGGGCATCACCAACGAGACGTGGTTTCCCGACATCAAACAGCCGGGCACCGATTACGCCCTGCCGCCGGGCCTCAAGCCGCTCGCACGGCACAAAGCGGACTTCAGCGTCGTGCAGGGGTTGTGGAACAAATACAGCAACGAAGGCCACTGGGGCAGCACCATGTGGCTCACGGGCGCGAATCGTTATGCGCAAGCCGGGCAGAGTTTTCACAACAGCATCTCCGCCGACCAAGTCGTGGCCGCGAAGTTTGGCCTGCATACGCGCTTCGCCTCGCTGCAACTCAATGGCAGCGAAGGTGGGGACATGTCCGGTCATGGCCCCGGACTCTCCATGGCGTGGGATGTCAGTGGCAAACCCATCGGGGGACACAAAGGCCCCGTGGAGGCTTTTCATCGGCTCTTCTCCAAGGATACCACGCCCATCGAACAGCAGAAGGCCATGCTCGCCCAGAAGCGCAGCGTGCTGGATACCGTGCGCGACAACGCCAATGCCTTGAAGCGCGGCCTCGGCAAAACCGATACCGCCAAGCTCGACGAATACTTCCAAGGCATCCGCGACATCGAGACGCGCCTGAGCAAGGACGAGCAATGGATCGGCGTGCCGCAGCCCAAGGCGCCGCTCGCCGAGCCGCCGCCGGGCCTTGCAGGGCGCGAGGAAATCAAGCTGATGTATGACCTCATCCTCGCGGCCATCCAGACCGACAGCACCCGCGTGCTCACCTACCGGCAGCCGGTGAACACCTTGCTCACCAGCCTCGGCATCAAGGTCCACCCGCACGACATGAGCCATTACCACTCCACCCTTGGAGAAAAGCAGGAGGCCTCCCAGCAGCGCGATCTCGCCCAGAGCGATCTGCTCGCCGGTCTCATCGACAAGCTCAAGGCCACCAAGGAATCCGATGGCACCCGCCTGTTCGATCACGTCGCCCTCGCCTACGGGAGCAACATCCGCACGGAGCACAATCTCGACAACTGCCCGACGCTCCTCACGGGCGGAGGCGCCGGGATTAAGCTCGGGCACAACCTCGTCGTGTCGAAAGACACCCCGCTGTGCAACGCCTGGCTCACCCTGCTCCACGGCCTCGGCATCCCAGCCGAGCGCCACGGCGACAGCAGCGGCGTGATCAAGGAGTTGCTCGCTTGAACGGAGCCGGAGCGAGGTGCCGGCGCAGCAAACGAACGCATCTTGGCCCGGGGCGCGGTATTTCAGACCGCAGCGGGTGATTCGCGCGAGGGCGAGGGAGTTCTCCGCCCGTAGACTTCGCGCAGATACTGCGGGCGGGACACGCCCGCGCTGCGAGTCGCGGCTGTTCGAGGGCAGCGGGCGAATGCGCCCGCATCAAGTGGATTGCTCGGATTTCACCCGCATGTTTTTGGCTGCGATGTGAACATCATCGGCCTTTGGGCTTGCGTTTTTTGGGCTCGCTCGGAAGATGCGCGCCCTTAACTGTGCAACCTGAAGAAACACCATCCTCTTGGCAGATTGACGTGATGTCGTGGCTTGAAACCCACAAACAGCACCTCATCTACTCCGGTGCCGCCGCCCTCGCGGTCTGGCTCGCCGGCTTCACCTACAACCACGTCCGATCCGGTCAGGAGGCGGCGGCCAACGCCGCGCTCGCCGCGTTGAGCAAGCCCGCTGACCGCTCCGGCAAGCAGCCGCAGCCGCTCGCGGCGGATTATCTGAAGGTCGCCGAGCAGCACGCCGGCACGAAGGCCGGTGTCCGCGCCACGCTCTTCGGTGCCGACCGCCTTTTCACCGAGGGCAAGTTCCCCGAGGCGAAGGTGCATTTTGAAAAGTATCTGGCCGCCAACCCGACTGGCCCCGCCGCCGCGGCCGCCTTGCTCGGTGTAGCCTCGTGCCAGGAGGCCGCCGGTGAGACGGACAAGTCTATCGCCACCCATCAGCAAGTGCTGGCCCAGCACAGCAGCTCACCGGAGGCCCACCCGGCCCGGCTCGCGCTCGGCCTTTTGCATGAGGAAAAGAAGCAGCCTGAGCAGGCGCTCAAACTTTACGACGAGGTGCTTCGAGCCAAGCCCGTTTCCGTTTGGCGGATGGAGGCGGAGATGCGCCGCGAACAGCTCGTGCGCCGCCATCCGCAGCTCGCTCTGGGCGTCGCGGGGATCGCCCCGGCTGCCACCACGGTCGTTGCTCCCGCCCCCAACGCGCCCGTCAAGAAGTAACAGCGGCTCGTGTGGCGGGGGATCGTGGTTACAAAATTTTCCACATGAAACTCACCATCATCGGCACTGGCTACGTCGGCCTCGTCACCGGAGCTTGTTTCGCCGAGGTCGGCCACACGGTCATCTGCGTGGACAACGACTTGCGGAAAGTCGAGACCCTGCGCGCTGGCGGCATCCCCATCTACGAGCCGGGCTTGGAGGAAATGGTAAAGCGCCACGTGGCCTCGGGGCGCCTGAGTTTCACCGGCAGCACCGCCGAGGGAGTGGAGAAGTCCGATGTCGTCTTCATCGCCGTGCCCACGCCGCCCCAGCCGGATGGGTCGGTGGATTTGTCCTACATCGAGCGCGTAGCCCGCGATATCGCCGGCAGTTTGACGCGTTACAAGATCATCGTGGACAAGAGCACCGTGCCAGTGAAGACGGGCGAGAAGGTGGCCGAGACCATCAAGCGTTACTGCAAGGCCAAGGTGGACTTTGATGTGGTGAGCAACCCGGAATTCCTCCGCGAAGGCTTCGCCGTCGAGGACTTGATGAAGCCGGACCGCATCGTCGTGGGCGTCGGGTCGCCCCGGCCGGCCGCTGCGATGCGCGAGCTGTATGCGCCCTTCAACGCGCCCATCATCATCACGGACATCAACTCCGCCGAGTTGATCAAGCACGCGGCGAACTCGTTCCTCGCGCTCAAAATTTCCTACATCAACGCCATTGCCACCATCTGCGAGGCCAGCGGTGCGAACGTCGAGGAGGTCGCCACCGGCATGGGCATGGACGCGCGCATCGGGCGGCGCTTCCTCAACGCGGGGCTGGGTTTCGGTGGCTCCTGCTTCCCGAAGGACCTGAGCGCGTTCATCAAGATCGCCGACCAACTCGGCTACGATTTCCAGTTGCTCAAGGAGGTTCAGCGCATCAACGCCGACCAGATGGAGCGCTTCATCAAGAAGCTCACGGACACGCTGTGGGTGTTGAAGGACAAGAAAATTGGCGTCCTCGGCCTGGCCTTTAAGCAGAACACTGACGACGTGCGTATGTCGCCGGCCATTGACCTCTGCCAACATTTGCTTAAGGAAGGTGCGTCCATCCGCGTGTTCGACCCGCAGGCGATGGAGAAGGCCAAGAGCGTTCTGCCGCCGGGACCGACGATCACCTACGTCGCCGATATGAACGACATCGCCACGGGCTGCGACGCCATCGTGGTGGCGACCGAGTGGCCGGAGTTCAAGCAACTCGACCTCGACCGCGCCCGGCCGTCGATGTCCCACCCGATTCTCTTCGATGGCCGAAACCTTTTCGACCCGGCGGAGATGGAGAAACGCGGTTGGGTCTACAAGAGCGTTGGTAGGTAATGCGAATGGCGAATTCCGAATGACGAATTTGCCAGAGCACGCGAATGGCGAACCGGAGCCGAATCGCAATTCCATCGAGGTCAGTGCCGGCCTCGTCTTCCGCGCCGGGAAACTCCTCATCACTCAGCGGCTTGCAGGCGCGCACCTCGCTGGTCTGTGGGAATTCCCCGGCGGAAAACGGGAGCTAGGCGAAACTTTCGAGGTCTGTCTCCGGCGCGAGTTGCACGAGGAACTCGGGGTGACCGTGTGCGTGCACGAAGAGATTGAGCGCATCACCCACAGCTACCCCGAGAAGACCGTTCACCTCCGCTTCTTCCGCTGCACGCTGGCGGACGAGGACGGCGAACCGCGTCCCATCGCCTGCCAAGCGGTAGCGTGGGTGACGCGGGAGACGTTGGGAAACTACGCGTTCCCCGCAGCCGATGAGCGCCTGCTGGGAACGCTTCGGACCGCCGACTTTTGGTAGCGAGCGAGGGCGGAGGCGGACCCTCAGCTCTCAACTTCCGGGCAGCAACGCGTCCAGGCTCAGATACGACCGGCTCGATTCCGGGGCCTCCACCACAGCCACCGTGACGGATTGCGCCTGCTCGGCGGGCAACTCGGCCAGTGTGCCGAGGCGATGCGGGGTGATGACTTCGCCAGGGGAAAAGAGCACTTCGTCTGTCTGGCCAGCGAGGCGCGCGACCTCCACCACAAGATCACCCGGCTGCAAGTGCCGCAACGACTTGTTCTTCACCACGGCAGGCGAGGAGAACAGTGCCGCTTGAACGGCGAGCTCCGGCAGTGTGATCAAGAACCGTTGAGTTGGAGCGCCCGCCGCCTTCGGCAACGCATCGCTGCGCACGGCCACCGGTGGCAGCACGGGCACCAAGCCCAGCGTCCGCTTCGCCCCCGCTAGAACCCGCGTGCCGAGCAGCAGGTGGACCGCCTCTGCGAGCACATCGAGCAACTCATGCTCGGAGTTCGCCGAGCGGCGGAGCACGGCCCGGCAAAGCGCGTGCGCACCGCGCCGAGTGATGTCTAGCCGCAGGTCTACCCATGCCGCGTCACGCCTCACGTAGGCGGGCAACACCACCGAAAAGTCCGCTGCGCCGGGCGGTTCTGTGTGAGTCGTCAATTGCGCCTGCCCCAGGCCAATCTCCCGCAACGCCTCAGCCAGCAATGCTCCGAGGTCCAGCGCGGCAGCAGGTGCGGGCGAGGTTCCCAGGGCCAGCATAACCGTCGGCGACGTTAATGCAGGTGTGGGTGGCAACGAGAGCGGCGGGGCGACCTGCTGTCCTGCCATTTCACCGAGCATCGTGTGTCGGCGAATGAGCGAGTCGTATTCGGCGATGGTCTTGCGGAGCTTCTCCTCGTATTTCAGCGCGCGCAGCGCCACGCGCAGGCGGGCCTGCAACTCGGTGAGGTCGCAGGGTTTTACGAGGTAATCGTCCGCGCCAGCGTCGAGCCCCTTGACGATGTCGAGCTTGGTGTTCCGGGAGCTCAGGAGGATGACGTAAGTGCGGACGGGTTGCTGGATGGCGCGCAAGCGGACGCAGACCTCCGGGCCGGTCATGCGCGGCATCATCCAATCGCAGATGGCCAGCGTCGGAGCCTGCGGCGTCTGCAAAATCTCCCAGGCCTCCGCTCCGTTTTGCACGACGACCGCCTCGTAGCCGAAGCGCGCAAGGAAGCTGGCGATGATCTTCCGGCTGATTTCGTCGTCGTCGGCGAGGAGGATTTTCATGGAATTACTTGCGCCAGCGTAGGTCGAACCCGGCACGAAGTTCAAAGCCCAAAGAAGCGGATGTCGGAACTCCATGAGAATGTCCCCATCGTAACTCGATAAGAATGTCCCCCTGTTGGCGGGTTAGCGAAAGCAACCCGCCAACAACATGGAGACACTGACAATGAGCCGGAAAGAGCGGGCGCGACTGACGATCATGACAGGCGTCAC
>CALQJI020000083.1 GCA_943330855.2 Klebsiella pneumoniae | reverse complement strand
TGCTGGAGTTATACGCCTCCTGGCGGGGCTTTTCGCGGTCGGGAGGCTTGCGGCGACCCGCGTAGAATCGGCCTGCGGACCGGCGTTATACGCGCGGCACGCGTCGTTCTCGTCGCTATTTTCAGCGCATGTCATGGACACCGTTGCCGACCCAGTAGCCGTGTTCCTGCCGCCACCCGATCCTATGCCGCATCAGTCGGTGGCTCTGCCCCGTAGGCCCGCACGGACAACACCCCTCAGCCCAAGCCGCGAGGAGGTGCGTCAGATGTTCGGCCGTGTCCTCCAGGGGCCGGAGAAAGAACCGCAATTTAATGCGTTGATTGACCAGTTGGCGGCGCTGGACTTCCGCGATTACCCAGAGGAATACGCGCAAGTGGTCGGTCACCCCGGCTGGCTCTATAATCTTGAGTATGCATTGAAGGCCAAATTCCGAGGGAACGATGAGCCGGCATTTGTCGAGGCGATACTGGCCTACTACGAATCCGAGCAGTTAGCGAAGGTGCCTCCAGCCAGAGTGTTGGACTTTGCACAGTTGTTGGCCTACATGACGAATACTCCGGCGCATATTCCAGCGCTGGTAAGAGGCTTAGACAACACTTCATCGTCACAAATCTTTTCTGGTTGCCTGTCTGCCCTGATTGCCTACCAAACCGGCGAGGTGGCGCAGGCAGTTGTGGAGCGTGCAAAGGTGGCCACCGAGACGGTCAACCCCGGCGACAGCTACTCACGGCGTGAGCTGCTTCACTCGGCCGTTACTCAGCTTCGCAACCCGGTGCTCCTACCTTATCTCGATCGGGAACTGGCACAAACGAAGGACGCGGCCTTGGCGCTGCAATTGCGCGCGGCCATCACCGGCACCAAGCAAGGCTGGCCACGCAACCTCACGGCAGAGCAGTGGAAACTGATAACTCCCTGATGGAATGCCCCATGACTACGGTCGTCCGCTTGGAGTGGCCAGACCAAGGCACGCTCGGCTACGGTTTCTCCGCCGTGACGAGGCTGCGGTCGGCGGTGGTGGGTTGGTATTGCAGGTTGCGGAAGCCGACTTGTGCGAACAGCTCCGCCAGCTCTCCGAGCGAGTAGCATTTTCCCTCCGTCGAGTGCATCAGGATGGCGGAGTATTCGGCCACGGGTAGCGGGCCGGTCTCGTCGGCGTGGAGGTGCATGTCGTGGATGACCAGCAAGCCGCCGGAGGGCCATGCGCGTGCCGGCGGTTTGCAACCTCCGAGCTTGGCTCCCCTCGGCGACAGAGGGGATAGAGACCGACGGCGGTTGCAAACCGCCGGCACCCGTCACCGGTCGGCTCATCGCCTCACCCGCAATCCGATCAGTCCCGCCAGGCCCATCACCAGCAGGGCGGTCACGCCGAGCACGCCCGCGTGCGGCTGCGCCGGCGCGAGGTAAAGCGCGGCCGCCCCGACCGCCGGGCCGAGACAGATGCCCAGGCCGATGGCGGCTTCGTGGATGCCGCCGTGCTCGCCCTTCGTGTCGCCCACGTCCATCGAGTAGAAGAGCGAGGAGTAGTAGAGCAGCCCGGTGGCGAAGCCGAAGACCACTTGCGCCGCGAGCAGCAGGGCGAAGGACTGGCCCAGGAGCAGCACGACGTAGGCGGCGATGAGCGCGAGGAAGGCCGCGAGCATCCAGCGGAAGCGGTAGTGCCAGCCGCCCCATTGCCAGAGCAGCACGAAGCAGCCGACGCGCGCGAGGAACCACACCGCCCAGAACCACCCGCTCTGGGTCACGCTCAGGCCAAGCTCTGCCGAGCGCCCCGGAATCACGGCGAGGAAGGAGTGCATCGCGATGTAGGAAAAGGGATTCGCGAGCCACGCCATTTTGAGGAAGGCCTGCGGCGGGATGGGCTGGTGCAGGGCGGCGTCCTCCGGTGCGTAGGCCGCAGCAGGCACGGGCTGGGCTGGGGAGTAGGGCTGGCGTTCGAGCCAGACCGTGAGCGCGTATTGCAACGTGAAGAGGGTGGCCGAAATCCAGAAGAGGCTGCGCGCTCCAAGTCCTTCAAAGAGCATCCCGCCCGCGAAATACATCAGCCCCGCGCAGCCGGACCACACGACGTTGTAGATGCCGACCATGCGCTTCATCCCCTCGCCGGATTCGCCGTGCGTGGCGAAGGCTTCGAGCGCGGGCCAGGTGAAACACATCGCGACGGTCCAGAGGACGAGCGTGAACACGACGCCCGCGAAGGAGTTGAGCAGTCCGCCCGCCAACATCGCGACGGCCATGCCGGCGAAACCGACCTTCAGCGAGGTCGTCAGCCCGTGCCGCTCGGCGAAGCGGCCGCCCACCCACGCGGACGGGACATAGAGCGCGCCGTGCAGCGCGCAGGTGAGCAGGTTCTCACGGTTGCCGAAGCCGTGTTGCTGCTGGAGCAGGAAGAAGACGTAGTTCCCGAAGTAGGAACAGGCCAGCGTGTTCAGCCCGGTGAGCAGGAAGCCGGTGGCTTTGCGCGAAGTCATGCGAAGGGGTTTGAACCTCTAACCGGCACTGACCGGCACTGAGCCTAGGTGCTTGTGGGGGGCATTGGTCCGACGGGACAAGGCGACTTCCATGAGTGCAGGTTAGTGCAAGTCAGGGGTTCTTGGTCGGCCCATTTCCTCCAACGCCTTGCCGCAATACCACCTCACCGCGTTGCTCATGGGAGGCTGGAGTTGGTCCAAGTCCGCCGCGCTGCACCAGCGGATGTCGTGGTGTTCTTCGGTGGCGAGCGTCACATCGCCGCGCACGGGCCGAGCCCAGTAAATCATTCCGATGTGCTCGTGCGTGTCCGAGATGCGGTGGATGTCGAGGAAGCGCGGGGCGATAAGGGCGCGCGTGCCCGGCTCGGTGGTGGGCGGTCGCTCGCCGATGAGTTCCACGTCGAGGCCGCTCTCCTCCTTCGCTTCACGAAGCGCAGCAATCTCCGGGTCTTCGTCCAGTTCTATGTGCCCGCCCAGGGGCAGCCACTTGGCCAACTTGCGATGCAGGATGACCAGCACCCGCGCGTCGTGGACGACGAAGATGGCGACGGTGAAGTCTATCTTTTCGTGGAGGTGGGGCATTGGGGGGGAAAGTAATTAGTAATTTAGTTCTCAGTAATCAGCCGGAATGCGCGGGCCGCACTAATTACTAATCACTGAACACGGAACGATGTGCTACTTACCCAGCCCACGCACAAACCCATCCATGCGCGCTAAACCCTTCTCGATGTTCGCCATCCCGGTCGCGTAGCTGAGGCGGATGTAGTCGTCCGCACCGAAGGCGATGCCGGGGACGGCGGCGACCTTTTCCTGTTCGAGGAGGCGCGCGCAGAAGTCGGCGGACTTGAGGCCGGTGCCGCTGATGTTCGGGAAGAGGTAGAACGCGCCTTTGGCATTCGCACAGGTGACGCCGGGCATGGCGTTGAGCTTCGCGTGGGCGAAGGTGCGGCGCTGGGCAAACTCGGCGAGCCACTTGGGTAGGTGTTCTTGCGAGCCGTTCAGCGCGGCGACGGCACCCTTCTGCGCGAAGCTGGTCGGGTTGCTCGTGCTGTGGCCTTGGATGGCGTCGATGGCCTTGGCAATCGGCTCGGGCGCGGCGGTCCAGCCCAGCCGCCAACCCGTCATGCTCCACGCCTTCGCGAAACCGTGGACGATGATGGTGTGCTCGAAGTGAGCTTGGCTGAAGCCGGCGACGCTTTTCACCACCGCGCCGTCGTAGGTGAGGTGCTCGTAAATCTCGTCGCTCATGATGAGCACGCCCTTTTCCACGCAGACGTCGCCGAGGGCCTTGATTTCGTCGGGCGTGTAAACGCTGCCGGTCGGGTTGCTCGGGGAGTTGAGGATGAAGAGCCGCGTGTTCGGCGTGATGGCTGCGCGGAGCTGCGCGGGCGTGACTTTGAACTCAGTCTTGTCCGAAGTCTCGAGGATGACGGGCGTCGCGGCGGCGAGCTTAACCATCTCCGGGTAGCTCAACCAATACGGCGCGGGGATGATGACCTCGTCGCCGGCCTGGCAGGTGGCGAGGATGACGTTGTAGCAGGAGTGCTTGCCGCCGCAGGAGACGATGATTTGCGACGGCTTGTAAGTGAGGCCGTTCTCGCGCTTGTGTTTATCCGCGATGGCTTGGCGCAGCTCGGGGATGCCGGCGGCGGGGGTGTATTTGGTGAAGCCAGCGGCGAGCGCGGCGGCGCAGGCGTCCTTGATGTGTTGGGGCGTGTCGAAGTCCGGCTCGCCCGCGCCGAAGCCGACCACGTCGATGCCCTCGGCCTTCATCGCCTTGGCCTTGGAATCAATGACCAAGGTGAGCGAGGGCGAGAGGACTTTAGCGCGGTCGGAGATGCGATAGTTCATAAAGCGGCGCGGAGACTTGGGCAGTGCCCGGCGCGGCGCAAGGGGAAATTCCGGCGGCGGCTTCCAGCCTCCTCCAGCGGAAGGAGTTTTCCGATGAAGCGGCGGAATCCGACTCCTTACCTCCGCAACTACTTTGACTCGGCGGCGGGGCGGGCGGCAGTGGGACTGAGCTTGATGACGGCTTCGCGCATTTCCTTGCCGGGTTTGAACTTCACGATGGCGCGCGAGGGGATGGGCACGTCACGGGCGGGGGCGTTGGGATTGCGTCCGATGCGGGCCTTACGGACTTTGACCTCGAAGACGCCGAAGTTGCGCAGCTCGACTGTGTTCCCGCTGGCGAGGTCCTCGGTGATGTAGTCGAGGAGTTTTTGCACGATGTCCAGCACCTGCTGTTGAGTGAGGTCGTTCTCTTCGCAGATTCGGAGGACGAGGTCGCGCTTGGTCATAACTGGTTTCGGTTTGAGCGGGCTTAACTAGTTGTTATACAGGGGATAACGGGGTTATCGGAGCGGGTCAAGCACGCGAAGTTGCGGGGAATCCGTGGCCGAAGCTGGGCTGGGCACGGTCCTGCCAATCCGCACCGTCAGGGAATACGCCTGCGCCTGTGGCCACGAGCTGGAGTGGATTCAATCGGGGAGCTCGAAGCTGAACCGCCCTGCCCTATCCGGTCACAGGAAAGTCAGTTCGTCACGAGCGTCCCGACCTTCTCGCCCATCACCACGCGCTTGATGTTATGCGGCTTGAAGAGGTCGAAGACGATGATGGGCATTCCGTTATCCATGCAGAGCGCGAAGGCGGCGGAGTCCAAAACCTTGAGCTGCTGGGCGAGCGCGTCGCGGTAGCTAATCTGCGTGTAGCGTTTGGCGGCGGGGTTCTTCTTCGGGTCGCTGTCGTAGATGCCGTCGACCTTGGTGGCCTTGAGGATCACTTGCGCGCCCATCTCGTTGGCGCGCAGCGCGGCGGCGGTATCAGTCGAGAAATACGGGTTGCCCGTGCCACCCGCGAAGATGACCACGCGGCCTTTCTCCAAGTGCCGCACCGCGCGCCGCCGGATGAACGGCTCGGCCACTTGCGTCATACTAATGGCGCTCTGGACGCGCGTGGGGACGTTCTGTTTCTCCAGCGCGTCTTGCAGAGCCAGCGCGTTGATGACGGTGGCGAGCATCCCCATGTAGTCGCCCGTGGCGCGCTCGATGCCTCGCTCGCTGCCGGAAAGCCCGCGGAAGATGTTGCCACCGCCGACGACGATGACGAGCTGCACGCCGAGCGCGTGGATTTCGGAAATCTGCTGGGCCATATCGAGGACGACCTCGGGGCTAATGCCTGCCCCAGCCTCGCCGCCGAGGGCCTCGCCGCTGAGTTTGAGGAGAACGCGCTTGAACTTGGGAGCGGTAGCGGTGCGTTTAGGCATTGGATTTAGGCGGTAAAAAATTTGGGGAAGCCGAAAGCGCCACGAAGCCGGAAAATTTTGGAGTTAGGCGCGTGCAACATCTTTGAGCCTTTTTAACGAATCCCCGCAGATGAGTCAATCCAAGGGGCGGCAGGCAGGTCAGCAAAGAGCAAACAGCAACCCCCACGCATTCGGCCTGCGAAGGTCTCCTGCTTTCCCAGGTCCGGCGGATAACTTTGAACTTTGAACTGTGAGCCCTGAACCGTAAGGTCAGCCCCGTTTTACATGGCACTTCAACTGTTCAACACGCTGACCCGCACGGTGGAAACCTTTGTCCCGCTGGACCCGCTGGGCCGGCTGGTGGGGCTGTATTGTTGCGGGCCGACGGTCCACGACTACGCGCATATCGGGAACTTCCGCACGTTCGTTTTCACCGACGTGGTGCGGCGCTACTTGGAGTTCCGAGGGTTCGCGGTGAAGCACGTGATGAACATCACGGACGTGGAGGACAAGATCATCAAGCGCGTGCAGCAACGGCACACGACGCTGCGGGAATTCACCGGCAAGTATGAGGCCGAGTTCCTCGCGGATTTCGACGCGCTCCTTTGCAAGCGCCCGCAAGTGCTGCCACGCGCCACGGAGCACCTGCCGGAGATTGTCGCGCTCATTGAGAAACTAGTCGCGCGCGGCATCGCCTATCAGGCGGCGGATGGATCGGTCTACTTCAGCATCGAAAAGTATCGCGGCTGCGGCTGCCACTACGGACAACTCGTGAACTTGAACTTCGATGCGATGCGCGTGGGCGAGCGGGTGGCGAGCGACGAATACGAGAAGGAAGCCGTGGCAGACTTCGCCTTGTGGAAGAAGCGCGTGCCGGAGGATGGCGATGTCTTCTGGCCCAGCCCATGGGGCGAGGGGCGGCCCGGCTGGCACATCGAATGCAGCGCGATGGCGACGAAGCATCTCGGCGAGAGTTTCGATCTGCATCTCGGCGGCGAGGACCTAATGTTCCCGCACCACGAGGACGAGATCGCGCAGAGCGAGGGCGCGCTGTCGTATGCGCCGGGCCAGCGGTTCGTGAAGCACTGGATGCACGGCTCACACCTACTGGTCGAGGGCAAGAAGATGAGCAAGTCGTTGGGCAACTACTTCACCTTGCGCGACCTGATGGCGAAGGGGTTCAGCGGGCGGGAAATCCGCTTTCTCCTGCTCGCGGCACACTACCGCGCTCAGTTCAATTTCACCCTGGACGGACTCACCGGCGCGCGCGCGTCGCTCGCGCGCCTGGATGCGTGCGTGGGCAAGTTACGGGAACTGGCAGGGGTCGCGACTTTGCCTCCTGAGCAGGGTTTGCTGGTGCAGTTCACGAAGGCGATGGATGAAGATTTGAACATCTCCGCCGCGTGGGGCGCACTCTTCGAGTGGGTCAGCGAGATCAACCGCAAGTTGGCCGCAAATGAACTGACGAAACCACAGGCGGCGGCGGCGCTGGAGGCTTGGAATCGAGTGGATGAAGTCTTGGGCCTCGGCAGCCCGCAGCAGGACGAGGCACCCGCCGAGGTTCTGGCATTGGTCGAGGAGCGGCAGGCCGCACGGAAGGCGAAGGATTTTAAACGCAGCGATGTCGTCCGCGACGAGCTCAAGGCGTTGGGCTGGGGGGTGGAGGACACGGCGAAGGGGCCGAGGGTAAAGCGGATTTGAGACGAGCAATTCCCACCATGCCCGGCTTGTTCATCACTTTTGAAGGCACGGAAGGCGGCGGCAAGAGCACGCAGGTCGCATTGCTGGCCGAGCGGCTTCGCGTGGTGGGTCACAAGGTGCGCGTGTTGCGTGAGCCGGGCGGCACGCCCATCGGTGAGGAGATTCGCCACCTGCTCAAGCACCATCCGGCCAACGTGGCGATGATGCCGGAGGCCGAACTGCTCCTGATGAACGCTAGCCGTGCGCAGCTCGTGCTGGAGGTTATCCGCCCGGCGCTGGCCGCCGGGGAAATTGTCTTGTGCGACCGGTTTTACGACTCGACGACGGCGTATCAAGGCTACGGGAGACAGCTTGATTTCGCGCGGGTGCAGTCGGTGATTGATATCGCTGTGGGCTGCACGCGGCCGCAAGTGACGCTGCTCTTGCGCGTGCCCACTGAGGTGAGCGAGGCGCGGCGGCACGCGCGACAGGCGGCAACCTCCGGGCCGCGCGATCGCTTCGAGGAAGCGGATCGGGAGTTTTTCCTACGCGTTGAAAATGGGTTTCAGTTGATCGCCGAGGCGGAGCCGGAGCGGGTGAAGATTGTGGACGCCACTCAGGCCATTGAGGCGGTGCATGAAGCCATCTGGCGGCTGGTCACACCGCACCTGCCACCGCTTACCGCAGGTTGATAAACCGGCTTCACGCTTGTCCGTGCCGATTCGCACGCTAGCTTGCCGACATGACGACGGCACATTCCATCGCGGCACACTGGCACGGAGGGTTTGAGGAGGGTGCCTTGCAGGCGTGGGCGGAGGGGGTGCGGGCAAAACTCCACGCTTCGCGAGTCTCACTCGGGCTCGTGTTCATGTCGCCGAAGTTCTTTCCGCACGCGCGCGAGACACTGGAGGTGCTGCGGGTTCACGCGCAAATTCCCCTACTGCTCGGTTGCTCCAGCCAGGGCCTCATTGCGAACGCGATGGAAGTTGAGGAGGAAGCCGGACTTGTGCTCGCACTCCATCATCTGCCGGGCGCAGAGCTGAAGGCGGTGCGCTTCACGCAGCAGCAGGTGGCAGAAGGCACGGGCCCGGCCTACTGGCACGCGGAGTTAGGCCTGGGCGCGGCGGCGGGCAACGGCTGGCTGGCGTTCGCTGACCCGTTCAGCCTCGATGCGGAGGCGTGGCTGAAGCAGTGGAATGAGGCTTACGCGCCGCTACCGATTCTCGGCGGGTTGGCGAGTGGCGCTGCTGCGGAACGCACGACGCAGGTGTATCTGAACGGCGATGTGTTCGAGGACGGTGGCGTGGCGCTCTCGGTCGGTGGCGAGGTGCGGTTGCAAGGCGTGATCTCACAGGGCTGCACGCCGATTGGTGAGACGTGGACGATCACTCATGCGGAGCGGAACATCATCTCGCAAATTGGAAATCGACCGGCCTACCAGCGGTTGGTGGACACGTTCGAGCAACTGCCGGAGGCGGAGCAGAAGAAGGCGCGGGGCAACCTCTTCGTCGGCCTCGTCATCAACGAGTATTTGGAAGAGTTTCATCGCGGGGATTTTCTTATCCGCAACCTTGTGGGGGGCGACCCTACGTCCGGCGCACTGGCGGTCGGGGCATTGCCGAGGCAGGGACAGACGCTCCAATTTCAGCGGCGTGACGCCGAGGCTGCGACGGAGGACATGGCTGCGATGCTCGCGCGCGCACAGCGAGAACTGAACGGCGGCGAGGTGCTTGGCGGTGTGTTGTGTTGCTGCAACGGGCGCGGACATCGGCTCTTTGGCGAGCCGAGCCACGACGCGCGGATGGTGCAGGAGCGAATCGGGCCGCTGGGGCTGTCAGGCTTTTTCTGCAACGGGGAAATCGGGCCGGTTGGGAAAAAGAACTTTCTCCACGGCTACACCGCATCACTGGCGCTCTTCGTGCGGGGCGGCGGGGCTTTAGCCGGTTGAGCCTTCGACGATGTCGGCACGCATCTAGGACACGGCCGCAGATTTCTTGGAGGAGAGGGCGGCGTTGGTGCGGCGGAGGCGGACGGCGAGCTCAAGGGCGATGTTGCGCATGACGGCGAGGCCGAGGTTCGGCTCGCGCTGCGTCATCTCGAAGAACTGCGGGCGATGCATCACGAGAACGATGCTGGCCTGCTTGGCAACGGCCATCGCGCCGCGCTTGCCGCCGTCGAGGAAGGACAATTCACCGAATACTTGCCCCTGCCCCATCGAGGCAATAGGAACGGTGTTTTCTTCCAGCAAGATTTCAATCTGCCCGCGCATGACGACGTAGGCCTCGCTGCCGGCGTCGTCCCGGCCGAAGATTTTTTCACCGGGTCGAAAGAGCTTTTGGGTGAAGAGGCGTGCGACCTTGCGCAGTTCGCCGTCGCCGAGGCCTTTGAAGAGATCGAGGTCGCGCAGGAGGTTGATGATTGCGACGCCGATGCTCTGGTCTTGGAGGCAGTGCTTGATGACGTTGACGATGATGAGCGCGTGGGCGGTGAGCTTGTCGTGCTCGATGCTGTAGGTCTGGTTGAGTTTCACCATCTTCACGAGGTCCACGGTGCCGTCGTGGACCTTGTGGAAGCCGGGGAGGTAGGCGACGGGGACGAAGCCGAGTTGCTCGGCGCTGATGAGCAGCTTCACCGCACTGGTGAGCATATCCATCTCCAGATAGGCGGCGTTCAGTTCGGAGTGTGCCGCTTTCGATACGTGCTGAAGGACCGCCCCCATCGAGAGGTTGTCCGTGCAGAAGCCGTCCATGATGCGCACACACCGGTCCTGCTCGTCGTAGAGGTAGCGCATCCCGGCGACGACCTTTTCCTCGCGCCGGCAGAGCACCGAGCGGAGCGTCACGGCGGAGGCCACGCGCATGAAACCGGTGCCCCAGTTGGAGTTGCTGGAGATTTCCTGCGGAGGATTCTGCGTGGACGCGGTTTCGCGGGCGGCCTTGTAATTCTCTTCGTTCGCCGCACTGACCACGACATCGGTCTGCAATGGATATCCCGTGCCACCGTCGCGGATGGCCGGTGCACCGGGAATTCCGAGGTGCTGCAAGGCCGCTGCCGCCAGTTCGCCGATTTGCGGCAGCGACTCCGAGAGGGGCAACCGGTTGGTCGTCATGGAGCGTGCGCGCTTCACGTAGAAGAGCACTTCTTCGCGCGTCTTGGTGATGTGCTTAAGCGGTTGGAATCCCACGCACACAAAGCCTGATTTCTCGATGAGCACTTGCTGCGGGCCGTCTGACGCCAGCACACGCGTGACGCACATCTGGCGCCGTAGGATGGCCAACTCGGTCAACTTCTGGAGCAGCGCGTCCGCCGAGCCGTCGGCGTAGCTGGTGGGGTGGAAGAGGTTGCGTCCGAGGTTGCAAACGGGGTTTTCGTTCGCCGTCACCGCGCCAAGGACGGAGATGCTGGCTTGGATTTTCCCACCGCCCTCCGCGACCCAAGTTTCGTTGCCGGGCAGGCCGGAGGCGAGTTCTGCGGCGACCCATGCGAGTTCGTAAACCTGCTTGTTGGGGTGCTCGTCACCCAGCACTGCCTTGACTAGGGTGATCCAAGCTGGGGCGTCCTCGGAGACTGCTTTTCGGATGTTCGCTGACATGAAGATTGAGGGATTCGCTGAAGTTGAGCGGGTCGCTTGGAAAAAATGTGGTGCGCACGGCAGGACTTGAACCTGCATGATGTTACTCACTAGAACCTGAATCTAGCGCGTCTGCCAATTCCGCCACGTGCGCATTACTGATGTAAGAGTGCCTGCGTCTGTTCCTGACCGTTCCGATAAGAACCCGAACCACTTGCGACCTCCGTCGGTTCGGTCGGCCGGTCATGCGCTGGCACCCGCATCGGTGCGAAGCTACCAAAAGGCTTCCGGAGCAAGCAAGCATCCAGTGCACATTCGGTGTGTGGCACTCTCTCGGGTTGCCAGACCGCGTTGAAATAATGCGAAAGTTGCTAAAGCTCCGGAGCATCCCGCCGATAGCTTGGTTGTCGAAAGACACGGCGGTCAGCAGCCGCAAAGGGCTGACGGGAAAACGGTGACGCCTTAAAAAGTCACCAGCGGCATGGATGCCGCAGAACAAACAAGCCCCGTAAGGGGTGACTCATGGAAGGAGTCCTATATGGTCATCAACACTAATGTATCGGCCCTGAGCAGCTCACGCTTGCTCGCACAGTCCTCCAGCATGCTGGAGAAGTCCTTGGCCCGCCTGTCCTCAGGATCCAAGCTCGTCAACCCCGAGGATGACGCCGCAGGTTTAGCGGTCTCGATGCGTTTCGACGCTCAGATCAACCGAACCACGGCCACCAAGGCGAACGTCGGCAATGCCATCTCGTTCAACCAGACGCGCGACGGGTTCCTCCAGAAGGTGCAGTCTGCGCTCGATCGGATGAGCGAACTGTCCATCCTGGCTCAGGACGTGACCAAGACCGACACTGACCGTGCGCTCTACAACAGTGAGTTTAGCACGTTGGGCTCTTTTATCACCTCTAGCGCAACGAAAGACTTCAACGGAGTCAGCCTGTTCAGCAGCACAGCTCTCTCTGTCACGATTGACGACACGAACACGTTCTCAATGTCCGGTCTCAACCTTAGTGCGGCCGCCTACACCGGTGCCACTGGCGCAAGTGTTGCCTCGTCCGCCTCTGCCGCAGCGGCCTTGACCTCGGTGAAAGCCGCCATTTCCCAACTGGGCACTGACCGCGCTACCGCCGGTGCCACCAACGCCCGCCTTAACTACACGAACGACCAACTGTCGGTCCTCAAAGACAACCTGGCTGCAACGAACAGCCGCATCAAGGATGTCGACGTGGCCGAGGAAAGCACCTCGTTCGCCAGATACAACATCCTCGTCCAGGCCGGCACATCGATGCTGGCTCAAGCGAACAACAGTCCGCAGTCAGCCCTGCGACTCCTCCAGTAAGGCCGCGCGGCCCGGAGTGAACCTTCAACCCGGCCGGCGCGTGAGCGCCGGCCGGGCCTTCGCACATAAATCGCCTGACACCGCGCCCGGCGGCGCTTAACTCGAAAACGTTATGGATCTTGGCATCTCTGGTTTGGCTTCGGGCTTCGACTGGCGCTCGCTGGTGGACCAACTCAGCAACGTCGAGCGTGCGCCGCAGACCTTGTTGCAACGGCAGCAGGCCACGCTCAATAGCGTCAACACCGCCTACGGAACGGCCAAAACCTACCTCACCTCGCTCCAAACCAAGGTCGAGGCGCTCAATGATTCCGCGCTCTTCGACAAACGGACGGCGGCCTCCAATGACGCGGACGTGGCCACGGCCAGCGCGGAAGCCGGCACATCCCTGGCGAAATACACCTTTGCCATCAGCCAGCTCGCCACGACCAGCGCGCAACAGGGTGGCAGCAACGCGGGGGCGGCTCTGAATGCCACGAGCGACGTTTCGGCTCTGACGCTGAGCAGCGCAGCGCTTTCCACCGCCGTCACGGCCGGCACGTTCACGGTGAACGGAAAGCAAATCACCCTGGCCACCAGCGATTCGTTGCAGACGGTATTCGACGCCATCAGCACCGCGACCAGCGGCACGGTGACGGGCACTTACGATCCGGGCACGGACAAGATTTCACTCACCAGCGGCGGCGCAATCACGCTGGGAAGCGCCGTGGACACGAGCAATTTCCTCACCGCCTTCAAGCTCCACAACAACGGAACCGGCACGATCACCAGCAGCCACGAGCTGGGCACGGTGAAACAATCCACGGCGCTCGCCTCGGCCAACTTCGGCACCGCCGTCAGCGATGGCGGGAGCGGGGCCGGAGTGTTCAAGGTGAACGGCGTCTCGATCTCGTTCAACGCGACGACGGACACGACCGCCAACGTGCTGGCGCGCATCAACAACTCGGCGGCGGGTGTGACCGCTACTTACGACAGCGTGAACGACCGCTTCCTGCTGACGAATAAGACCACGGGCGACCTCGGAGTGGCGCTGGAGGACGTGACGGGCAATTTTTTGGCGGCCAGCAAGCTGACGACCGGCTCGCTCTCGCGCGGCAACAATCTCACTTACACCATCAATGGCGGCGGCGCGCTGGTGAGTAACTCGAACACGATCACCAGCGGCAGCTCCGGCCTCACCGGCTTGACCGTCTCGGTGCTGGACGCGGGGAGCGTGGACATCGAAGTGAAGAGCGACGCGGCAAGCATCAAGACCGCTATCACGGGTTTCGTGGCGGCTTACAACCAGGTGCAGTCGTTTTTGGACACGAGCACAGCCAGCACGACGGACTCGAAGGGGAAGGTGACGGCGGGGGTGCTCGCGGGGCAATTCGATGCCAGCGATCTCGCGACCCGCCTGCGGCGATTGGCGGCGACGCCGGTCACGGGCTTGACGACGACTTTGACCAAGCTGGCGGACTTGGGCATCTCGACCAGTGCGGACAACAACCAGATCACGCTCACCGACAGCGCGGGACTGGACACCGTGCTGGCGAACAAGCTGCCGGATGTGAAGGAGTTGTTTACCAACAGCTCGACGGGGCTGGCGGTGCAGTTTGATGCGTTTCTGGAAAACACCGTGGGTGACGAAGGTTCGCTCATCGCGCGGCAGGCCACGTTGTCCAAGCAGTCCACGGGGATTGATACGCAGATCGCCGATTTGGAGCGGGTCGTGCAGTCGAACCGCGCGGCGCTCATCACCAGCTTCATCTCGATGGAGACGGCGCAGGCGAAGATCAGCCAGCAATCGACATTTCTCCAGCAGCGGTTCGGGTGAGGAGCGGGAGGGCTTATTAGGAGGGGAGCAGGCGGGAGGATAGAGGCGGCTTGGCGTCGTTGGGCGATGGCGAGCTAACGGAACCCGTTAACAGGAATCCACAGAGGCTTCGTTCATTTTTCCCCATCCGTGTTTTATCGGTGTTCCATCTGTGGCTAAAGCTTCGTTTCGGCTTAACCCGCACCACTTTATGCCGATGAAGGAGATATGTCGGTGAACGTCTGGAAACCCGCTCAACTGCCCCTGCCCTCCATTTGGTTGGATGGCCGGGCGGTGGTGCTGCCAGCGCAGACGGTCGGCTCGCTGGCGGATATCTGCAGCGAGTTGGAGTCACTGGCGGCGAGTCGGCAGCGGGTGTTGTCCGGCGTGTGGGTGGATGGCACTCCGGCGGAGCTGGTGACCACACCGCCGAGTGGCAGTTCGTTTCAGCGCATTGAGGCGCAGTCCATTTCGATGGCGGAACTCAGCCGTCGGCTGGCGGAGGAAACCCGCACTCAGGTCCGTGACTTGCGCTGGGCGGTAGAGCGCGGCGTGCTCACGGTGCTCATCAACGAGTCGCCGAAAAACCGTCGGCTCTGGCAGGAGTGGCAGACGGCTCTCCGCTCTCCGCTGGCGCAGCTCGGGATGTTGCGGGACCTCTGGGGCGCGCGGCTGGGCGAGCTTTCGGCGGGCGGTCACAGCTTGGAAGCGCACTTGGAGGAGCTGGGGCGCATCGCCAGCAACATCGAGTTAATTTTCCTGAAGCCGGACGCGGAATCGCTCCCATCGGCGATGGTGCTCTCGGATGTGTTCGAGCGCAGCCTCGTGCCGTGGCTGCGGCGGTTGGAGGATTACCTGGGACAATTGCATGAACAGACTTTGGAGTAATGGATTCCGCGCGGTCGTCGCGAGCGTGATGCTGGCCGGATGCAGCACGATGGATATCGTCACGCGGGAGCGGGTCAGCGGCCCGGGCTACCGTCCGGCGAATGTGTATGCGCTCCCTACGGGGGTGCCGGAGAAAGTCCGGCGGGTGGCGGTGTTGCCGTTGGTGGCGGAATCGCGCGGCGCTCAGGCTGAGGCGGGGGCGGAAGCCATGCAGTCGGTGTTGGTGAGTGAGCTGGTGCGTTCCGGGGTGTTTGAGATTTTTGCTTTGAGCGCGGATGAGTTGCGGCACGCGACGGGGCGCGGCCAATGGACCGCGGAGGAAAAGTTGCCGCCTGCGTTGTTGCAACGGCTGCGGGAACGGCACGGCTGTGACGCGGTGCTGTTCAGCCGTCTCACCCAGTATCGAGCGTTCCCACCGCTGGCGGTGGGGTGGAGTTTCAAGTTGGTGGAGTGCCCTGCCAAGGTGGGGGAGACGCCGCGCATCCTGTGGGCGGCGGACGAGGTGTTCGACGCGGGAAATCCGGCGGTGGTGAACTCCGCGCGGCGTTACTACCTCGCCCAAATGAAGGTGTCCGGGCCGCTGTCGGATTCGCAAGCCATCCTGCACACGCCACGGGGTTTCGCCCAATACACGCTGCACGCGCTGGCGTTGACGCTACCGCTGCGGGAGATTTCTCCTCAAGTTCCACCGCCGCCTGCCGATGTCCGGAGTGAGTCGAAACCGAAGCAACCCGCGCCTGTCGCGGGAGGAAGTGATTGAGTATGCAAGTCAGTCCGAACAACAACACTGGGCCGGTGCCTCGCATCTACGGAAAACCGTTGGCCGCGAAGCCCGGCGGTGACAGCTCGGA
The DNA here is from genome assembly GCA_943330855.2 of Klebsiella pneumoniae. Classification (GTDB taxonomy): domain Bacteria; phylum Verrucomicrobiota; class Verrucomicrobiia; order Limisphaerales; family SXTU01; genus SXTU01. Next base: position 8,512 of record CALQJI020000083.1, on the reverse strand, counting down.
TTCCGCACGATTCGAGGCCGCCGCCGCCTTGGAGCGTGCGCTGTCCGACACGCCAGAGGTGCGCGCTAGCGAGGTGGAGCGAGCGCGCGATTTGATTGCCGACAAGAACTACCCGCCCCCTGCGACCGTGAAGCTCATTGGCTCCTTGCTTGCTAGGCATCTCGGTGACGAGGCGGCGGAAACTTGATGCCGATCATGAGCTTGCCCAACCCTTGCTCCGCCTACCGGCAGGTCGCGACGCAGACGGCGACGCCCGGACAGCTCGTGCTGATGCTTTACGATGGGGCGATTCGCTTTCTCGAGCGCGCGCGGCTGGGCTTCGCGGAGACGGACCCACTGGAGTTCAACCTCGCGGTGAACAACAACATCCAGCGTGCGCAGGCCATTATCCATGAGTTGAACACCTCGCTGAACCTCGAAGCCGGCGGGGCCATCGCGGAGAATTTCCGGCGACTTTACGACTACATGGATGACCGGCTGATGGAGAGTAATTTCAAGAAGACCGAGGACGGCATCAATGACGTGCTGCGGCGGTTGGGCATCCTGCGGGACGCTTGGGATGAAATGCTGCGGCGCAATGGTGACGGCCCGGACGCGCGAGCGTTAGCCCCGGCCTTCGCCCGCAACGCTTGAACCCATGAGTGCACGCGATCATCTTTTCAGCCTGTATGAGCAGTGGCGGCGGTTGAGCCTCGCCGAGAGCGAGGGCATCCAGCGGGCGGACTGGGCGGAGGTGACGCGCTGTCAAAACGCGAAGAGCACCTTGCAGGCGCGCATCGTCGTAGCCACCGAAGCGTTGAAGGCCGAACAATCCGGGCTGCATTGTGACCCGCGTGAAACGGAGTCCGCCATCCGCACCGTGGTGTCTCGGCTGATGGAGTTGGAGAGCCAGAATTCCGGTCTGCTCGCGCAGCAGCGCGTGCGTGCCGAGGGGGAGCAGGCAGGAGCGAACCAGACGGCTCAGAATCTCCGCCAACTCAGCCGTGCCTACGGCCAACCTCACGAGACCGGCTGGCAGAACTACTCGTGAACGCGTGTGTGGAGGGGAGGATTTTAGCCGGAACGATGCAGAAGAAACCTCACGCGAAGAGCGCAAAGGGGAAGGGAGAAAGCGCACTCTATCCACCGAAGTTTCGCTCACTGTCTGGTGACTTGTATTCCTGAACGCAATCTTCCCAGTTCCTTTGTGTCCTTCGCGTCCTTTGCGTGAGGCGCTCGGCTTTGAACTGCATGGTTCCAGTTTAGCCGAGCCCATGCAGTTGAAGCGGGCGTCCGCTATTACCCAGAGAACCCAGGCGCAGCCTTCACCATTGGGTGGGCTCCGTCGTGTGCCTCCCGGCGCAACTCTGCCTCTTTGCGTTGAGGTCCAATGCTCCGATCCCAACCGTTTCGTCCCGCCGCACTTCATCGCTGTCCTCGCCCCAAGCAGCCCCACGGGCCGGAGCGCGGGCGTCCCGCCCGCAGCACGCGCGCGAAGTCCGTGGGGTCTGAGCTTCACACGCTTGCACGAATCACCCGCTGCGGCCCGGAGTCCCGCGCTCCGGGCATTGCGCGGATGCGCCCCCCGGGCTCTGGAAACTAGAAATAAGTGTTCCTCGTTCCAGCGTCGGGGTTATCGTTGACGAATCTAGCATGCGATATGACTGGGCACGCCATGGATGACGGCATGAGGACCGCACGCGCGGAACCGATTCCCTCCACTGTCATGACATTGGCACCGGAACGCGGCTGGCTAGATATGGGGCGCGCGGTCTTGGATGTGGCCGGGCGCGTCCAAGCCTTAGATACCCCCCTTGCCACTTGGCTGGCCCGCCGGCGCGAGGATGTGCTGGGCCGTCCGTTGCGGGAAATTTTGGCCGGATGTTATCCCGAATGGGAGGCTCCGCTCCGGGTGCTGGAGTATTCCGCCGAGCCGTTTGAGCAACTCAGCTTGGTCGCCGGTGCCGAACGCTCCCGGCAGTGGTTCACCTGTGAAATCAGCCGTGCGCCCGATGCCGTTTTGGTGCGGCTAGGATCCACGTTGCCGCCGCTGACGGAGCTGGCGGAAAGCCCGTGGGACGAACACCTCGCTTCCGAGGGCGCGCGGCGCGATGTGTTCGTGCGGATGCTGCGGGCGGAGGCGCGGTTACAAAACCTCATCGCTCACTGGCCGGGCGTCCTCTTCAGCCAGCGTGCGGATTTTAGCTTCTCGTTTGTCAGTCCGAAGATTGAGGAGCTGACCGGGGTTTCCGCCGCTGAGTGGCAGCACGCGCCCTCGCGTTTTTGGGACGTGGTGCATGAGGGCGATGTCGAAGAGCTGCGCCAGCGCGCGCGGCAGTCGGCCCGGACGCTGCGCAGCGCGGTGAGCACCTACCGCGTCCGCAATCTGGCCACGCAGCAGATTCACTACATCCTCGAGCACCGGCAGGCGGTGGCAACCGACAGCGGGCTGCTACTGGGTTACGAGGGGGTGTGGCTGGATGTGACGCGGCAGACGCTCGCGGAGAAGCGTCTCTCCAGCGCTGCGTGGAAGGAGACTTTGAGCATGCTCACGATGGGGATGGCGCACGACTTCAGTAACGTGCTGGCCGGCATCCACTCGTTGAGCGAGAACTTTTGCTCGGAGCTGGATGCCACACACCCGTTTTACGAGGGCTTGAGCCTCATCCAAAAGAACGCCCGCCAAGCCAGCCAACTCGTCCACCGCATGATCCAACTGCACCACGGCAAGCCCGGCGAGCGCAGTTACCAGGACATCAACGCGCTGGTGACGGAGGTCTTCGAACTGGTGCGCAAGGTCATCCCCCGCACCGTCGAGGTCTGCTTGGAGCTCGCGCCGGAGCAACTGCCCCTCTACGTGGACCCGGTCGAGTTCCGTCAGGTGGCCGTGAACCTCGCGCTCAACGCCGCCGAGGCCATGCCACGCGGTGGGCGACTAGTGTTTGGCACCAGCTTGGAGAAGGAACTGCCGCCGCTGCCCTCGTTCAACGGCCCACGCCCGCCGTGTGTTTGCTTCCGCGTCGCGGACACCGGGCACGGGATTGACCCTCGGGACCTGCCCACCATCTTCGATCCTTTTTTCACCACGAAGGCGATGAACAAAGGCTCCGGTTTGGGCCTCTACAACGCCAAGCTCTTCGTGGACAAGCACGGCGGGGCCATCACCGTGGCCAGCGTGCCGGGGCAAGGAGCCGTCTTCCGCCTGTGGCTGCGGCTCTCGGACCTCACCGAGGCGGACACGGTCGCGCCCGCCGCCCCCGCCGCGCGCCAAACGCTGCTGGTATTGGGCAGCAGCGCCAAGCTGGTCGAGAGCAGCGCCGAGGTGCTCCGCATGTGGGGTTTCTCCGTGAGCACTGCCTTGAGCGAACATGAGGCCCGGCAACGGCTCGTCTCCTCTGTTCACCGGCTCGATGCCATTCTGGTATTGGTGGAGCATCACGATCCGGCGCTGCGCCCGTTGCTCGAAGGACTGCGGCAGGATGCTCCGGGCGCGCGGCTCATCCTCCAAATCGCCATCTGCAATCAGGACGAACTCGAGACCCCTCTGCTCGCCTGCGCCGACCTCATCATCACCGCCGATATGCCCTCGGACACCATCTTGCGCCAACTCCGCAACCTCCTCGCATGAGCCCGCCCGCCGCCCCCTCCCCTGCCCCACCCACCAAGCCACGCATCCTCGTCGTGGACGATGAGGAGATCGTGCTGGCCGCGCTGCGCGAGACCTTGATCCGCGATGGCTACGAAGTGTGTGCGGTGCCCGACGCGCTGAAGGGCTTGAGCTTGGTGAACACCACGCCCTTCGCCGCCATCATCAGCGACCAGCAGATGCCCCGGATGTGCGGGCTGGATTTTCTGGCGCAAGCCAAAGTCCTTCAACCCGAAGCCAGCCGCATCCTGATCACCGCTGTGCTCACGCTGGGCACCGTCATCGAGGCCATCAACACAGGGGAAATCTATCGCTTCATCGTGAAGCCCTGGCTGCGCGAGGAACTGCTGGCCACCGTGCGCAACGCCGTCCAGCGGCACGAGCTGCAGCGCCGTAATACCGAGCTGCAAACCGCCACGCGGTTCTGCAACTTCCAACTCTCCACCGTCAACCAATCCCTCGCCGATCAGGTCCGACTAGCGGAAGCGCAACGGCTCGCGGGAGCGGAACGGCTGCGCCAGCACGCCGAGCTCACTTTGCGCTCGATCCACGCCACCCACCCGCTGCTGGGCTGCCGCGCGCGTCGTGCTCGCGAGATGGCTCAGGCGTTGGTCCCCACGCTCACGTTGACTTCTGCGGAGGCCGAAAGCTTGGTCCTCGCCGCCAGCCTGCACGACGTAGGCTTGCTCGCTGCCCCTCACGAGCTGGTCCGACGTTGGCTCGAGCAACCCGAGTTAGTGACCGACGACGAGCACGCGTTGCTGCGCCCGCATCCCATTACCGGGCAGGAATTGATCGCGTGCGGGCCGGAGTTGGAAGACGCGGCGCTGGCCGTGCGCGGGCACCACGAACATTACGATGGAACGGGTTATCCCGACGCGTTGGCCGGTGAAAAAATCCCTTGGCTCGCGCGGTTGGTGGCGGTGGTCGCTGCATTCGCGGACGCGCGCGGGAGTGACGACGCGGCGGTGGAGGAAATCAAACTCGCCAGCGGCGCGCAGTATGATCCCGAAGCCGTGCGGGCCTTGCTCCGCCTGCTCCCGGCAGCTCAGGGCACGGGCCGCGAACGCGCCGTCTTGCTGGCTGAACTTCAGCCCGGAATGGTCGTGGCCAGCGCCATCTACACTGCCCACGGACTGTTACTCGTGCCGGAAGGCCAGCCCCTGAGCGGGCCCTCGATTGACAAGCTCAAGAGCCATCACCTCACCGCGCCGATCACCCAGTCACTGCTCGTCTACGGGTGAACTGCCACCGCGTCTCGCTATCCCATGACCCCGCCCATCGTATCCCCAGCCCCCGAGGCCGCTAATGCCGCGCTGATCCTTTGTCAGTCCGTGCTGGAGGCAATGGCGGAAGGCGTCATCGTCGTGCGGGAGGATGGTTGCCTGCTCTCCGCCAACACGTTTGCCGCGAAGCTGCTGGGCCTGGGGCCGAGCGAGTTGCCGTGCGCTGATTTTTATAATCGCTGGCCGTTGGTGCGGGCAGATGGCTCGCCCTACTCTTCCGCCGAGCATCCCTTCCGCGTCGCCTTCCATGAGGGCGCACCTCGCCAAAGCCTCTTTCTGGGCCTCAACCGTCCCAATGGCGCGCGCCGCTGGGTCACGTGCGGCCTCTATCCCGTGCCGCCCGCGAACGTCGGCGAACCCCGGTTGCTGGTCGCCGCGTTCGAGGTCATCGCGCTCCAAGAACAGGCTGAAATCGAGATGCGCGCGGTGTCGGATTTCTCACCCGTCGGCGTGTATTTGCAGGATGCGCAGGGCCAGTGCCTCTATGCCAACCGGCGCTGGGAGGAACTCACCGGGTTAAGCTTGGCCGAGGCCCGGAGTCAGGGTTGGAAACGCTTGATCCATCCGGACGATGCACTCCAGGCCACCGCCGCTTGGGAGGCCGCCGTGCTGGACGGCGGTAACTTCCAATCCGACCTGCGGTTGGTGCGACCGGACGGGCGGATACTTTGGGTCTCGGTGCGCGCGGGCCGCGTGGACCTGGCCGACGGCGCGCTCACAGGCTACGCCGGCACGCTGACGGACATCACTGATCGCAAACAGGCGGAATCCGCCCTGGCCGACAGTGAGCAACGGCTCCGCGCCTGCATCGAGAACACCCCCTGCGTGGGCGTGCAGTGGTATGACGAACAGGGGCGGGTCGTGTTTTGGAACTCCGCCTCCGAACTGATTTTCGGCTGGTCCGCCGCCGAGGCGATGGGCAAGACGCTGGATAATTTAATCTTCACCCCGGAAGAGGGCGTCGCCTATCTGGAGCTATTGCAAACGGTCAAGGCCAGTGGCCTACCGCACGGCCCGGACGAGTTTGCCTTCCGGCGTAAAAACGGCAGCCCCGGCGTCTGTCTTTCCACGGTGTTTGTCATTTCCTCTGAGGACGGCCAAGCCCGCTTCGCCTGTATGGATGTGGACATCAGTGCGCGCCGGCAGGCCGACCGCTTGGTGGTGGGCCAACACAGTATCTTGGAACTCATCGCGCAGGGCACCCCGGCCGCGCTGGTGCTGGACCAAATCATCCGGTTCATCGAGGTGAATGCCTCCGGACTACTCGGCTCCATCCTGCTGCTGGAGGCCGATGGGGTGACGTTGCGGCACGGGGCCGCGCCCAGCTTGCCACGCACCTACACGCAGGCGATTGATGGAGTCCGCGTAGGCGAAGTCGTCGGCTCCTGCGGCACCGCCATCGCCCGCCGCGCGCCGGTCGTGGTGCGCGACATTGCGACGGATCCGCTGTGGGCCGACTACCGCCCACTCGCCGAGGTCCACGGCTTAAGGGCTTGCTGGTTCACGCCCATTTTTTCCGCAGGCGGAGACGCGCTCGGCACCTTCGCTTGCTATCATCGGGCCCCGCACGAACCGACGCGCGAGGAATCACGATTGGTGGAGCTGGCGGTCTCGCTGACCGGCACGGTGCTCGAACGTGATCGCGCTCAGGCGGCCCTGCGGGCCAGCGAACAGCGATTCCGTCTGCTCGTGGACAATGCCCATGACATCGTCGTGGAACTCTCTCGCACGGGCGAAATCCGCTACGCGAGCACGAACCTCGTGAGCCACCTCGGCTTGGCGGAAAGTGACTTGCGGGCAGACCACCTGCTCCAACGCGTCCATCCCGACGATCGCGTCCTCGTTACCAGCGCCCTGCGTCAGCCGCACGGCACCGCCACCTTCCGCTTCCAACGCGGCGCGACGGACTGGCTGTGGTTCGATGCTTGGGGGCGGCAGTTCACCGCACCCGATGGGGAAATTCGAGCGGTCATCTTCGCGCGGGACGTGACGGAACGCATGGCCGCGGAGGCGGCGCGGACGCGGCTCGAGACCCAGCTTCGCCAGTCTCAGAAGCTCGAATCTATAGGCACCCTGGCCGGGGGCGTGGCGCACGACTTCAATAACATCCTCGCCGGCATCCTCGGCCACGTGGAACTCATGCGCATGGACCTGCTGCCCGGCAGCCCCTTGATCGAGCCGCTGCAACAAGTCATGCGCGGCACCGTGCGCGCGAGAGACCTTGTGCGACAAATTCTCACGTTCAGCCGGAGCAAGGACAACCACCGCGAGCCATCCCGCCTGAGCGTCACGGTGGAAGAAGCGTTGAAATTGCTCCGGGCCTCGCTGCCCAGCAGCATCGAGTTTGTAACGGCTTGGCCGGCAGACGAGCCGCAGATCCAGGCCGACGCCGGCCAAATCCACCAAATCGTCATGAACGTGGGGCTGAATGCCGCCCACGCCATCGGAAGCAAACCCGGACGCTTCACCGTGAGCGTGGCGGTCGTGGATTTGGATGAGTCGTTCACTGACGGGCATCCGCCGCTGCTGCCGGGCCGCCATGTCCGACTCAGCCTCGCGGACAACGGCTGCGGCATCCCCACCCAAGTTCAGTCGCGCGTCTTCGATCCGTTTTTTACCACCAAGCCCGCTGGCCAGGGCACTGGCTTGGGACTGGCGATGGTGCATGGCATCGTGCAGATGCACCAAGGCGCGGTCACGGTCACCAGCGCACCGGGCGCCGGTGCGAGCTTTGAGTTCTTCTTCCGCGCGCTCGCGGATTCAGGCGCTGGCTCCGTCGCCGATGAACGCCGCGTGCAGTTTGGCCGTGGCCAAAGAATTCTGGTGGCGGACGATGAGGAGGCGGTGCTTTGGGCTGCGCAAAATTTTCTAGCGCGCATCAACTACCACGTCAGCCCGTTCCTGCGTTCCACCGAAGCGCTCGAAGCCTTCACCCGCGCTCCGCAGGACTTCGACGCCCTCCTCACCGACCTGACTATGCCGCAACTCAGCGGCTTGGACCTCGCGCGCAAGGTCCGCGCGCTGCGTCCAGACCTGCCGGTGGTCCTCATGTCCGGCTACCTGCTCGGGGTGGAAGATGAGGAACTGCGCACGGCTGGCATCTGCCTCGTGGTGCAAAAGCCCTTCAGCGTGCAAGGCCTCGCAGACGCGATGGCTCACGCGCTACGGGTGAGTGGGGCCAAGGGCGGGTGAACTTGGGAAGGTGTTCCGTGCTCAGCTCATAGACCACTGAAGCCGGACTCCGGAGCTGGCCCCAAACAACGCAATAAGCCGCAAAAGGGACAAGGCTTTCCATCACCAAGTTTGGAACTTTTCGCCCTTCACTCAGTCTCCCGCAATGGCTTCTCTTTGCCTTCTTTGCGGCTCTTCAATTTCGGAATACGGGCTGAACCCGGCCTTCTGGACCGCTGTGCGATCCCTCAGCCGGGGCGACGTAGAACGACAATTACCCTTTGTAAACGCCGGTTAAAAAGTGCGGCGGGGTCACGGATGTGACAGGGCGGTCGAAAAGTGCAGCGCCTTCATCAACGATGAAGCATGTATCGCATTATGGAAGACTGGACCGACATACGGGAACGGGTGGCCTCGGGCAAGGTGAGCA
>CALQJI020000082.1 GCA_943330855.2 Klebsiella pneumoniae | reverse complement strand
GCGCCCGGCGGGCCAGCCAGCGCTCGGTAAAGTTCATCCGGTGGTTGCGCCATGCGCTGCAAGAAAACCTCACGGAAGCCGCCGCCGTGCCCCGCCTGACCACTCTCTATGCCTCACTTTGACACACCTTCACTGGACACCGTTGCCGCAGGGGGTTGAGCAACACCGCTGGTTCCTGCCGTCTGCTGAAGAGAACCTCGCGCTCCATAACGGCAATCTCTTTTTACAGCGCGCGGAGTTCAGGCCGCGATAAAGGAAACGTCCCCGAAGAACGCGGTGCCGACGAAGCAGCCTCAAACAAAGGCGCGGGTTCACTCCGCCTCTAGGGGGCTTTTGCTTTCGCGCTCCCGATTTCAAAAACTCGCGCCTCCTACGAACGCCGTTGGCGCTCGCGGTCCGCAGTGCCCACGTTCCGTATGCAGTGCGACTTATCAAACCGTCAACCCTTCGGGAATGGGCCGGGTAGTATCCCGACGCGGCGCAAGCCCTCGCCGTGTGGCAGCGGTTGGTTGAAGCGCATGATTTTCCGCACTTCATCGCCCTCCGCCGGGGGTTTCCGCACGCTGACCAAATCAACGTCAGGAGTAAGCGCACCGTCACCGTCTTCAAAGTGCGCGGGAACCATTACCGGCTCATGGCCGCGCTTCACTACAACCGGCCGTTTTGCTTCGCACTTCGATTCCTGACGCACGCCGACCACTCGAAAGACCGATGGAAGGCCGAACTATGAACCCGCTCACCGCTCCCTCCCGTGCGCGCTTTCCGCGCTTCGCGGACGCGCCGGACACTTACACCGCGCTTTGCTCGTTGCACCTGCCCCGGCCCATTCACAATGGCGCAGAGGCCCGCACCACCGCCGCCGTGGTGGAGTCGCTGCTGGGTTTCCCCTCAACCGGGACCAAGCGGACTGCTTGGATGCCGTCGCGCATTTCGTGGACGGATACGACCACACCCACAATCCACCTCTGCCCGCCGCCGACGGCAAGACTGTCCTTCGGCACCTCATGGACGAACACGGCATGAACGCCGCCGACTTGTCCCGCTTGCTGGGCGGCAGCCGCAACTTGGGCGCGATGATTCTGCGCGGCGAGCGGAACGTGACCCTCCCGCACGTCCGCACGCTCGCAGCGCACTTCAAAGTCAGCGCGGAAGTGTTCCTCTGATTTCCAACCCAAGAGCAGCCCGCCGATTTTCGCACCCACCTTGTAACCCGACGCCGAATTTTCGGCCTTAATGGGATTCAGTGGGCGATCATCCGATACGCGTTCTGGACAATGGAATCAGGGCTTTCATGCAGTCAGACACAGTGGGCGACGCCACCGGTTTGAGTTATGAGACCTCCGTCCGACGCTACGCCGATTGCCACTGTGCCACCGTGTCTTCGAGGTAGCACTCGATGTGCTCCACGGCGGTCGTGAACTGGTAGCGCGTCAGCACTTCGGTTTGGCCCACTTGCGCGAGTTGGCTCGCCAGGCCCGGCGTTCGGATGAGTTCGAGCATCCGGTTCGCGAGCAGCCCAGCATCGCCGGAGGGAAATGACAGGCAGCTTTCACGAGAGCGGAACAAATCCTCCGCGCCGTGGTCTTGGTTCACGATGACCGGCAGGCCAGACGCCATCGCTTCCAGCGGCGCTCCGACGAACGACTCTTCGCGCTCCACCGGATGGAGGAACGCATCGTGGGCCCGATAGACACCCGGCAGCTCGCGTTGCGCGCCGCTGGAGCGGAACTCGACCGGGACTTCGCCTTGCACGGCTTGCGTGCGGAGCTTGGCTTGCACTTCGGAATCGCCCCGCCCGTGGACAGTCAGCGTCGCCTTCGCGCCCTGTGCGCGGACGAGCCGGAGAGCTTCGATGGCCGTGCGCACGCCACAGTGACGCGTGAGGCGTGTGACGATGAGGAATTTTTTCACTGGCGCAGAGGCGGGCTTCGCGTCGCCGCGAAAGAGCTGCGTGTCCACGCCGGGGTGGATGACCTCGCCGTGGGCAACGCGGAAGCCGGCCTGCGCAGTCGCGGTCTGAAGAGCTGGGCTGCTGAAGTAGATGCGCCGGAGCTGAAATGCAGCGAAGGAGTTGGGCTTGAACCCTGCGTCCGTGCCGGGGTCAAAGAGGGTCGGCAGGCGTTGGCTGCCCGGCTCGATGAAGGTCGGCGTCTCCGCGTCCCACTTCGCGCGTTGGCCGGAGATCTCCAACCCCGCGCGCTGAATCTTGTGTAGCGCCGGAACCTTTTCGCGATGCCACCACGACAGCCACGGGTCTTCGCGAAGCTCATCTGCCAGCCAGGTGTCGGAGATGTGGAAGGCAACCGGGAGATTCGCCCGTCGCAGCGTGAGCAGGAGGGACTTGGACAGCCCGCGCAGGCTCCACACGTGCACCAAGTCCGGCTCGAACTCCGCAATGGCTTCCAGCAACACGGCGTTGTTGCGTGCTTCCAGTTCGCGTAAATCCCCGATCCCTGTGACTGGCTCCAACCCAAAAGCGCCGTTGAGGCGCAGCCGTCTCTGGACCATCGAATCCATCTGGTCACTCGTCGAACCTACGTTCCGCGCGGTGTGGCCGCTGTCAGAGGCCAAACCGTAGGTGGAGGTCAACACCCGCACCGTGTGCCCGCGCGCACGCAGCGCGTCGGTCACGTTCTGGCAGTGGAAGTCGTCGGAGTCCGCCTGATGCGGGGGAAAGAGATTGGTGACAACGAGGAGTTTCACTACCACGAAAGCTAGAGAGCAGCCTCCGGCTTGGCGAGGCGAATGGCGTCTCCCACGCGGATGACGCCGGAGCGGACCACCCGCGCGATGACGCCCTGCTGGCTGTCCCCCATCCGCTCGCGCAAGCCCGGACACAGAGCGTCCATCTGCTGGCACGGCAGGCGTGGCTCATAGAAATCCAGCACCGCCTCGCCCACGGCGACGTGTTGTCCGAGGAGGGCAACGAGGTTGATGCCGGTCGTCTCGATATTCGAGCGGACCTCGCCCGCCGCGAAGCCCGCCGCACCGAGTGCGGCGGCGTGCGCGGCGATTTGCTCGCGCTCCATCAAGGTGACCTGCCGCCGACTGCCGCGATTGAAGTAGCGCGGATTCTCTTCAATGCCTTTGTCCGCGACGACGTGAATGACCTCGACCGCCGTGAGTGGGTCGCGGGCTTTCGCGGGATGGAGGTGGAGCGAGGCGACGCGGCCCACGGTCACGGTGTCACTTGCCTTTGACATCGAAGCAGAAGAGCAGTTCCTGATCGCGGAGGTAGAGCTTGCCGTCGCTGACGACGGGGTGGGTCCAGACTTTGCCTTTCGGATTACGCTGCTCGGTTTGGGGCGTGAGTTTGAAACGGCCCTTCTCGTTCCACCCCTTGGCGGAGACTTCGACGAGCGCGACCGTGCCGCTGCCTTCTTCGAGGCAGTAGAACATTCCGTCGGCGCAGTGGATGGCGCCCTTCTTGAGATTGTTCGAGGTCCAAGCCACTTCGCCGGTCTTGAAGTCCTGACAGGTCCAGCCGCCTTTGTCCGAGTGGCCGTAAATCTTGTCCCCGACGAGGATGACACCGCCGTGGTGGTTCACCATGTTCTGGTTCATGTAGACGTCGCTGGTGGTGTTGTCGGCCGCGACTTTCACCAACTTGCAGCCGACGCCGTAGCCGGAGGTGATGTAGACGTGGCCGTCCTTGAAGATGGGCGTGGGGATGACGGCGGTCTTGCCGGGCCACTCGGACTTCCACAGCACCTTGCCGTCCTTCGCGTTCACGCCGGCGACGTGTTGTGAGGTGAGCTGGATGTATTGGCGCGTGCCGTTGTGCGTCGCGATGATGGGCGAGGAGTAATGCGCGCCGTCCGTCCAGCCGTCGGTCTGCCAAACTTTCTTGCCCGTAGCTTTGTCGAGGGCGAGCAACGTGCCCTGCGCGCCGCCGGGCGTGCAGATGACTTTACCGTCGTCCACCAGCACCGACTCGCAATAACCCCAGCCGGGCGTCTTGCCACCGAAGTCGCGCATCGCAGCCTTCCACGCTTCCTTGCCATCCGCTGTCTTCGCCGCGAGCAACGTGCCGGTGCCGCTCATCGCGAAGACCAGGTCGCCGTCCACCGTGGGCGTGGCGCGCGGGCCATCGCCCCAGCCGTTCTTGAGGAGCGGGCCGACGGGCGTGGCCCAGAGTTCCTTGCCCGACTTCGCGTCCACGGCGATGAGCAACTCGGTGTCGCCGCGCAGGCCCACGGTGAAGAGCTTGCCGCCCGCGATGGCGTAACCGGAGTAGCCGAGGCCCACATCCTTGTTCATCCAGAGCAGTTTTGGACCGCCCTCGGGCCACTGCTTGAGCAGCCCGGTCTCTTTGGAAATGTCAGAGCGGTCAGCGCCGCGCCACTGCGGCCAGTCGGCGGCGGAGGTGAGCAACGCGGAGGCGAGCAAGGCGGGGACGAGAAGGCGGTTCATGTGAGTTGGAGGACGAATTGTTTCAGGTCGCGCTTACTGACGGGAGTGCGTGGAAAAACTTCAGCCTCGCGACGCGGATGACTCCTGAGCTGGCAGCAATTTTAGCCCCGGATGGGGAGGCGAAGAACGCATCTTGCTAGGGAGATGAACGCGACCATCAAAGGGTGCTAACTTTTGCATTCGCCTCATCCGGTGGCTGGGCTAGCTTCCCGCCGTTCAATCATAGAATCATCGCGCATCGCATGAGAGCCGTTTTATTCCTCGCCACGCTGGTCTTCGCCCTGTCGTTGTCGCACCCAGCCACCGCCGCGCCCGCCGCGCCGGACTTCACGCTGGTGCAGGCGCTCTTCAAGAAGCACTGCGTTGAGTGCCACGCGTCCAGCGACGCGGAGAACAATCTCATCCTCGAAACCCACGCCTCACTGATGAAGGGCGGCGACGCCGGCTCGCCCGTGTTGCCCGGCAAGAGCGGCGACAGCTTGCTGATGAAGTCCATCGAAGGCCGCGACAAAGTGAAAATCATGCCGCCGGGCAAAAAGAAGAAACTGGAAGCATCCGAACTGGCTCTCATCAAAGCGTGGATTGACGGTGGGGCCAAGCTGCCCGCGATCGCCACCGACCCGGTGCGTGAGCTGGTCACGCCGAAGATTGCGCCGCGCGTCACGCCCCGGAAATCCATCCAGTCCGTCGCCTTCGCCGCGCAACCGAACGCCATCGCCGTCGCGCGCTACCGGGAGGTGGAGCTGCGCGACGCCGAATCCGGTGCGGTGCGGCAATCACTCACGGGCATTCGCGGCAACGTGAACTCCGTCGCCTTCTCCACCGACGGCCAGTGGGTCGCCGCGGCGGGTGGCGAGCCGGGCTTGCAAGGACAGGCGGCCATCTGGCGCGTCGCGGATGGCACGCTGGTGCGGAAGTTCGAGGGCCATTTCGACGCGCTCTACGCCGTGGCGATTTCCCCCGACGGCAAGCTCCTCGCCACCGGCAGTTATGACCAGAAAATCAAGCTCTGGGACACCGCCACCGGCGCGGAAGTCCGCACGCTCACCGGCCACAACGGCGCGGTCTATGGCCTCGCCTTCCGCCCGGATGGCAAGGTGCTCGCCAGTGCCAGCGGCGACCGCACGGTGAAGCTCTGGGAAGTCGCCACCGGCAAGCGTCTCGACACCTTCTCGCAGCCGACGAAGGAGCAATACACTGTCGCGTTCAGCCCGGACGGGCGGCGGCTCGTGACGGGCGGCGTGGACAACCGCATCCGCCTCTACGCCGTGAGCGCGGGCGCGGTGGAGGGCACGAACCAGTTACTCGAATCCAAGTTCGCGCACGAGGGCGCGGTGCTGCGCATCGTCTTCGCCAGCGACGGCGCGACGCTCCTCTCCAGCGCCGAGGACCGCACGGTGAAGTGGTGGGACGCCGCGAAGCTCGTCGAGCGCGGCCACCTCGACCCGCAGCCCGACCTCGCCCCCGCCGTGGCCTTCACTGCCGGCAACACCCGCTTCGTCGTGGGCAGCCGGGACGGCTCGCTACAATTCTTTGATGCGAAGACGGGGCAGCCGGGGAAGGTGGCCGGGAACAGGTAAGCGCTTCCATCAACGCGATGAAGTTCATGACGATTGATAAGTGGAGCGGAACCAACGGCGACGCGTTGGATGCCCTGAAGGAATACCAACGGTATCTGGACTCGGTGTTTGCCACACTGCCCCCCGAACTGCAGCGCTTCACAAGTAAGGTCAGCCTCCATGACGCACGTATCCGACATCTGCACTTGGCCGCTAGCCTACTGAAATTGAAGCTCGACGGCTCCGGCTATCGGGAAGAAACGCGCAGTTACTTTGACCGCCGTTTCGATTTGGCCTACGAAGGCGTTGATTCGCTCACGAGCACTGCTGACCCAGATACCGGATTGCCTGGCCCCCACGGATACGGAGACCTTGGCTACGACGAGATTGAGGTCTTGGCGAGTGGGCGTTACGAACACCGAATGCTCTTCTCAACTGGGATCGAGTTACACGTTCGGTTCACCGGGTTCTCCTTTACCTATGAAGACGACAAATCGTAAAGCGGTTGGGCAGCAGTTTTTTCTGGTTAGCCTCGCTGCTCTGGCTATCTCGTTCGCCCTGCCGCTCTCCGCCGCTGACCCGAAGCCCAAGGCGAAGGCCAAGGAGATGGCCCCCGCCGGCGTGCCCGGCATCACGCGGCTGGAACCACGCGGCGTCCAGCGCGGCGTGGAGACGCGGCTCAAGCTCGTCGGCAGCAGTCTCGCGGGGCTGACCAATGTCACGTTCCACAGTCCCAAGCTCACCGGCGCGTTGGTGCCGGAGGCGAAGGCGGGCGAGGCTTGGCTGAAGGTCACGGCGGCGGCGGACTTGGCGCGCGGGAGCTATGAGTTGTCCGTGAAGAGCGCGGGCGGCGAGAGCGCGCGGGTGAAGGTGTTTGTGGATGATTTACGGCAGGCGACCGAGTCGGCGAAGACGGAGACGTTGCCCGTGAGTTTCTGGGGCACGCTGGAGCAGCCGGGCAAGCCGGTGGAGTTCAGCTTCAACGGGGTCGCAGGGCAGAACCTCGTCTGCGACCTCGCGGCGGAACGGCTGGGTTCCAAGGCGGTCAACGCCATGCTCACGCTGCTCGATGAGCGCGGGCGCGTGCTGGCGGTGAATCGCGGCTTCGACGGGCGTTCGGATGCGTTGCTGGTGCATCGGCTCACGGCGGCGGGCCGTTACACGTTGCGCGTCAGTGACCCGCAATACATGGCGTCGCCGGAGCATTTCTTCCGCGTGTCGGTGGGCGAGCTGCCGGTGTTCACGGGAGTGTTTCCGCTCGCGGTGTCGGCGGAGAAGGAGACGGAAGTTCTGCTCGCGGGCGAGAACTTGCCGGCGGGCGCGAGCGTGAAGGTGAAGGCGGGGGCGATAGGTGAGGTGGTCGTGCCGGTGGATGCGGAGAAGTTCCGGGGCCGGAAGGAGTTCAAGGTGCTGGTGAGCGCGACGCCGGAGGTGAATGAGGTGGAGCCGAACGACACGCCGGCCAGTGCGACTTCCATCCAAGTGCCCGGCGCGGTGAACGGACGGCTGAGTAAACCCACGGACGCCGACCTCTTCCGCTTCGACGCGAAGCAGGGCCAGCGCTGGGTCATCGAGACGATGGCGGCGCGGCGCGGGTCGCCGGCGGACACGAAGATTGAAGTGCTGCACGCGGATGGGCGGGCCGTCGAGCGCGTGTGGCTCCAGGCCGTGCGCGATTCGAGCGTGACCTTCCGAGGCATTGACTCGAACAACCCCGACGTGCGGCTCGTGAACTGGGAGGAGATGGAATTGAACCAGTTCCTCTATTTCGGCGGCGAAGTGTGCCGGCTCTTCCGTGCGCCGCGCGGGCCGGACGCAGGCTTCCTGCTCTACAATCGCGGCGGTCGCCTCGCTTACTTCGACACCAGCCCGGTCGCGCATCCGCTCGACGAGCCGGCCTATATCATCGAGCCGTATCCGCCGGGCGCGCAGTTCGTGCCGAACGGCCTGCCGCTTTTCAAATTGACCTACGCGAACGACGACGACGGCGAGCGCAAGCTGGGCACGGATTCGCGGCTGAACTTCTCTCCGCCCGCTGCCGGCAGCTATCTCGTGCGCGTCACGGAGTCGAAGGGTTTCGGCGGCGACCGCTACGCCTACCGCCTCATCGTGCGCGAGGCGAAGCCGGACTTCACCCCAACCCTCACCGGCGCGAACCAGACCATCCCGCGCGGCTCCGGCCGTGGCTTCTCCGTGAAACTCGACCGCGTGGACGGCTTCGAGGGCGCGGTGCGGGTGGACGTGACCGGGATGCCGAAGGGTTGGCTAGCGTCCACGCCGCTGGTCGTCGAGGCCGGGCACTTCGAGGCATCGGGCGTCCTCTTCGCGAGCGCAGACGCGACGGAACCGAGCGCGGACGACTGGAAGCGGGTGAAGCTCACCGCCACCGCGAGCGCGGATGGCAAGACAGTCGCAAAGCCGCTGGGCGACTTCGGCGCGCTCAAGTTGGACAACGCGCTCAAGGTCTTCCTCTCGTTGCAGAACTCCGCGTCGGCGCTGCCCGCCGCTGCTGTGGGAATGATTCCCATGAGCATTCCCGAAATCACCATTGCCCCCGGCACCGAAGTCTCCGCCTGGCTGCGCGTCGTGCGCAACGGCGACACGAACCTCGTGGACATGGACATCGAGAACCTGCCGCACGGCATCATCGTGTCGGACATCGGTCTGAGCGGCGTGCAAATCATCGCGGGCGAGACGGAGCGGAAAATCTTCTTCAGCTGCGCGCGCTGGGTGCCGGAGACGGACCGGCTCTGCCATGTCATCCACCGCAGCGGCCCGGCGAAGGCGGGCGAGGGGAAGCCGACGAGTTCGCCGGTGCTCATCAAGGTGCGGAAGGCTGCGGCGGAGCGGACGGCGGGCAAGTAGGCGGCGTGGTTGAGGCGAGCCTCCTCACGCATCGCAGGGGCGTGGCTGCGCGACCACGCAGCTTCCGACTACGGCAAAGGCAAGGCACGATAGAAACGCTTTGACTGGCCCGCTGAACTCGGGTCAATCACCAGATACGGGCTGGAAGGCAGGGTAATATTCGTAAGCACCAGCCAGTTCGTGGTGCCGACGCTCACCACGTCCGCGTAATCCACCCGAAACTGCTGGCCGACTGGGCCGGTCAGAGTGGTGCCCGCGTAGAGCCTCAGATTGCCGAAGAAAGTGAAAGTCGGCGACACCAAGGCCACAGAGTGAAGGCCTCCCGCCGCAATGGCCGTCACTCCGCTCAAGCCAGCAGGAATCGTCGTTTGGCCTTCAACATTTCGCCCCCATGCAACGACCGATCCATCGTTCTTCAGGGCCACAATGTGATTATCAGAAATTCCAACCGCAATAGCCGTCACTCCGCCCAAGCCAGCAGGAACACTTGTTTCACCTTGTCCGGTCCCTGCCCCTCGCCACACGACCACAGTGCCGTCGTTCTTCAGCGCCACGGCGCAATCGTAACCTGCCGCAACGGACGTCACCCCGCTCAAGCCCGCAGGCGCGGGAGGCACGCCAAAGCCCCACGTCACCACCGTGCCGTCGCTTTTCGCGACCACCGTGCTAGCGCTGCCCGCCGCAACCGCCACTATCCCACTCAAGCCCGCTGGAACGCCCAACTGGCCAGAGTCATTGCCACCCCAAACCACCAACGTGCCATCGCTCTTCAAGGCCACGGTGTGACGGCCGCCTGCCGCAATGGCCTTCACCCCAGTCAAATCGGCCGGAATGGTCGTTTGACCACGCATATTCTCTCCCCACGCCACCACCGTCCCATTGCTCCTTAGAACTACGGAGTGGGAATGGCCAGCCGCAACCGCCATCACCCCGTTCAAGCCGGCAGGAATGTCTATTTGACCATACTGATTAGTTCCCCACGCCACCACCGTGCCATCGTTTTTTAAGGCCAAGGTGTGTTGCCAACCCGCTGAAATTGCCACTACCCCACTCAAGCCAGCAGGAATGGTCGTTTGACCAGAATCGTTGTATCCCCACGCCACGACCGTCCCTCCAGTAGTGGCCGCGCTGACTGGCAGTCCATTCGGCAGCAGCCACAGGAAGAGCGCGAGCAGTAAGGGATTTTTGATTTCGGCAGTCATCATGGTTTCCGGTTATCCGCACCCGTCGCGCTCAATACTTCGGCACGCTGTGGTCCACTTCGTCGCTCCACGCGGCGATGCCGCCTTTCACGGACTTCACATACTTGAAGCCTTGCTCGCGGAGGAAGTTCAGCGCCTTGAGCGAGCGCACGCCGCCTTTGCAGTGCAGGTAGTATTGCTGGTTGGGGTCCAGCTCAGTGAAGCGCTGGTTCAGCTCGCTCAAGGGCAGCAGCGGCACGCCTTTGACCATCGCGATTTCGTATTCGTCCGGCTCGCGCACGTCCACGACCTTGATGCCGAGCTTCGGGTCGTCGAGCGCCTTCTTCATGTCCTGCACGGTGACTTCGTCGGGGTTCGACGCGGGTTCGGTGGACGCGGGTTGGATGCCGCAGAACATCTCGTAGTCAATCAACTCCTTGATGGTCGGCGCGTCGCCGCAGAGGGGGCACTTCGGGTCACGGCGGAGTTTGAGTTCGCGGAACTTGAGGTCGAGCGCGTTGAAGAGGACGAGGCGGTTGACGAGCGTCGTGCCCTTGCCCAAGGCGAGTTTCAAAATCTCCGTGGCTTGGATGCAGCCGATGATGCCGGGCAGCACGCCGAGGACGCCGCCTTCCGCGCAGCTCGGCACCATGCCGGGCGGCGGCGGCTCGGGGTAAAGGCAGCGGTAGCACGGCCCGCCGAGGTGCGGCGCGAAGACGCTGGCCTGGCCCTCGAAGCGGAAGATGGAGCCATAGACGTTGGGCTTCTTGAGCAACACGCAGGCGTCGTTGGTGAGGTAGCGCGTGGGGAAATTGTCCGTGCCGTCCACGACGATGTCGTAGGGACGGATGAGGTCGAGGGCGTTCTCGGCGGAGATGCGGGTGTTGTGGATTACGACCTCGGTGTTGGGGTTGATGCCCGCGAGGGTTTCCTTGGCGGACTCGGCCTTGGAGCGGCCCACGTCGGCGTCGGTGTGGAGGATTTGGCGCTGGAGATTCGAGTAGTCCACGGTGTCGAAGTCCACGATGCCAATCTTCCCGATGCCGGCGGCGGCGAGATACATCGCGATGGGCGAGCCGAGACCGCCCGCGCCGATGCACAGGACGGAGGTGCCTTTAATCTTCTTCTGCCCCGCCATGCCGACCTCGGGCAGGATGAGGTGGCGGGAGTAGCGGCGGATTTCTTCGTTGCTCAATTGCATAGCTAAAATAGGGTGAGGATCCTAAATCTGGGCGATGAGAAAGCAAGCAGCCAACCTGAACCAAGCCACGGTGAGTCGCGCGGCGGGCGTGCTTCGGCGATCGTGCGAATTGCGGCCCCAGCTCGCCATCGTGCTGGGCAGCGGCTTCGGGTCGGCGCTGGAGCGGGTCGCGGTGACGGAGGAGATTCCTTACGCGAAGCTGCCGGGCTTTCCGCGCGTCTCCGTGGCGGGGCACGCGGGCAAGCTGGTGCTGGGGCACTTGGGCAGTGTGCCGGTGGCGGTGCTCTGCGGGCGGGCGCACTTCTACGAGGGACATACGATGGCGGAAGTTACCTTCGCCGTGCGGGCGCTGGCGGAGTTCGGCGTCCGGGATTTGCTGTTGACGAATGCGGCGGGCGGCATCAACCGCCGCTTCCTCCCCGGCGACTTCATGCAGCTGACGGACCACCTCAACTTCATGGGCGCGAACCCGCTGCGCGGCCCCTGCCCCGCCGGCCTCCCGCGCTTCCTCGACCTCACGCAGGTTTATGACCCGGCGCTGGGTGGCTTGTTGGACAAGGCGGCCAAGACTGCGCGGGTGCCTTGGCATCGCGGCGTGTATCTCGCGCTGCCGGGGCCGACTTACGAAACGCCCGCTGAGATTCGCGCCTTCGCCAAGCTCGGCGCGGACGCGGTGGGCATGAGCACGGTGCCCGAAGCCATCGTGGCGCGGCACCACGGGATGCGGGTGGCGGCGGTGTCGTGCATCAGCAACCAAGCCGCCGGTCTCAGCCCGCACCCGCTCTCGCATGAAGAGGTGCTCGCGACGGCTCAACAAGCGAGTCGCCACACCGGCGCGTTGCTGGAAGAATTCGCCCGACTTTATGCCCGAACTTGACCCGCGTTCTCTCCTTCGCGAAGCCGTGCGCGCCAGCCGGCGCGCGGTCGCGCCTTACTCAAAGTTCCGTGTTGGTGCCGCGCTGCTGACCCGCGATGAGCAAGTCATCCTCGGCGCGAACGTCGAGAGCGTGAGCTACGGGCTGACGTGTTGCGCGGAACGGATTGCGCTCTTCAAGGCTTTGACCGAAGGACACGCCGACTTCACCGCCATCGCCGTCGTCGCGCCACACGCGCAGACAATGCCCTGTGGCGCATGCCGGCAGTTGCTGGCGGAGTATGCGCCGGATGCGCGTGTGTTCGTCGCGGACAGCCGCCGCCCGGCGAAGTTCCGCGAATTCACGGTTGACCAACTGCTGCCAGAGGCGTTTCGCTCACTGCGCAGACCGCGCACGCGCACGTGAAAGGCTCCGGCTTCACACAGATGTTCCGCCGACGCCCTCAAGAAGGGGCGGAACAAAAGGCTTCCAGCTTTCTCCTTGAAGGAGCCGGATGGCCGGTGCTGGTCGTAGATGCGGTGGGCGAAGTCAAGCACACCAACCCCTTCGCTCGCGCCCTCTTCAGCGGCGCGGACGGTAATCCTCCCAAACGACTCGTGGGCATCTGGACCTTCGAGAACGGCTGCTCCGCCGAGCATTTTCTGCGGCAATTAGGCAACGGGTCCACGTTCACATTTCCGCTGAAACTCCAAACGACGAAGGAGGGTTTGGTGGGATTCCTTGTTCACATTTCACCGTGGCTGAAGGACGGGGAAAAGGAATTTGTCTTCCAAATTCACACCCGGCCACACACTCCCACAGTCAAGTCGGCGACCACCACCGAGAGCCCTGCCGAGTCTTTGGCCGCAGCGGCAGCGGCCCCGTCCGTCGCGCCCACTGCCCCACCTCCTGCCGAAGCGCCCGCGATCACGCTCCAGCAAAAACTGCTCTGCGCCCTCCAGCTCACGCGCACGGTGGCGATGGATTTCAACAACGCGTTGACCAGCATCCTGGGCCACACCACTCATGTGCTGGCGCAGATGCCTTTCGACCACCCGTGGCGCGGCTCGGTGCAGCAAATCGAGAAAGCCGCGGCGCGGGCGACGCAGGTTTCGTTTGATCTGTCTGCCTTCAGCCGGGAGGAAAAGGAGGCGCAGCCGGACACGTCGGGAAATTTAAACCGGCTCATGCGCAAGCTCCTGGACCAGAGCCGAAGCCACGAAGGATCCGGTGTTACGTGGCGCATCAACCTCGAAGGCCGCCTCTTCTCCGCGCCGCTCAACGAGGCCAAGCTGGTGCAAGCCGTGGAGAAAATCCTCACCAACGCCATCGAGGCTGTCGGCTCAGAGGGCATCATTTCTGTCTCCACGCAAAACCGCGACATCGAGCAACCCACGGAGGACGGGCGCGTCACGCTGGCCGTCGGCACCTACGTCTGCATTGAGATCAATGACACCGGCCCCGGCATCCCGGCTGAGGTGATGACACAGGTCATGGACCCATTTTTTACAACCAAGCGCGGGCATCGTGGTTTGGGGCTCGCGTGGGCCTACGGCATCATCACCAATCACGGCGGCAGCCTCGCCCTCACCAGTCCACCCGGCCAAGGCACCACCGTCCGCATCTACCTCCCAGCCGACCGCAAGACCCTCGAGGAAGGCGCGCTGGCCGACGAAGATTTGCGCGGCGAGCAGACCGTGCTCATCGTGGACGACGAGGAATTACTCCTGACCATGAGCGAAATGGTGCTTTCCTCCTTTGGCTACCGAGTCCTCACCGCCCTCAACGGAAGGCAGGCAATGGAGGTCATCGAAAAACCAGACTCCCACGTGGACCTCGTCGTGACGGATCTCGTGATGCCTCACATGGACGGCCATCAACTGATCCATCGCCTGCAAGCCAGTGCTCCCGGCCTGCGCATCATCTGCACGAGCGGAAATTTCCGACCGAGCAATCGCGAGCTTGGCGTGACCTACCTTCAAAAACCCTTTACCAGCCAGGACCTCCTGCGGGTGGTGAAACAGGCCTTTCAAAAACCCGCGCCCGGCGAATCGCCCCCGTCTGGGCAGCAGTAGCGGGCCCGTATGAACCGGAACGATGCAGTTGAACGTCGCGTTCCCTTTAACGGAGAGAACGCCGCGGAACGCAGAGTTGAGCCAAGTTTCTAGTGTTCACCTTTTGGCGGCCTTCACCGCTCGCTTCCCTGCGCAGCTTTGCGGCCTCTGCCTCTCTGCGAAGAAGGGAAGGATTCCAATTTCAAATCGCTTACCCCGCTTCGGGAACTCCCACAGTGCAAGTATCTCGTGTCTCACTTTCCGCTTCGTCCAACCCTGAGCTTCTGTTACGAAATGACCGTGCGCTCTGCGGTTCTCAAAGACATTTCACGCCTCGTCGTCAAGCTCGGCACCGGCGTCCTCACCGACTCCCGGAAGCAGCCTGATCTCGTGCAGATGGAGCAGCTTGTCACGCAAGTCGCAGCGCAACGCCGAGCGGGCCGCGAGGTCGTCCTCGTCACCTCCGGCGCGGTCGGTGCTGGCATGGGCGTGCTGGGCTACGACACGCGCCCAAAGGAACTCGCCGAGTTGCAGGCGTGCGCCGCCGTCGGCCAGTCGCGGCTGATGACGACTTACGAGAATCTCTTCTCCAAGTTTGGCCTGCACGTCGCGCAAGTGCTCCTCACCCACGACGACCTCGAACATCACGAGCGCCACCTCAACGCCCGCAACACGCTCGTCGCGCTGCTCGACCGCGGCGTCATCCCCATCATCAACGAGAACGACGCTGTCTCCTTCACCGAGTTGAAGTTTGGCGACAACGACAAGCTCTCCGCCCTCGTCGCCTCGCTATTGCCCGCCGACCTGCTCGTTATCCTCACGACGGTGGACGGGGTCATCGAAGGCTTCGGCACTCCAGAAGCGCGCTTGCTCCCGACCGTTGAGCGCATTGACGATTCGGTTGAAGGCATGGCCGGTGGCACGTTGAGCGCGACGGCCGTCGGCGGCATGGCCACGAAGATTCAGGCTGCGAAGATCGTCACCCGTTCCGGCATCCCGCTCGTCATCGCCAGCGGCCGCAAGCCCACCGTGCTCGCGGCCATTCTCAATGGCGTGGAGGAAGGCACGCTCTTCATCCCGCAGTTGGACAAGCTCCCGAGCCGCAAGCGCTGGATTGCCTTCTTCCATCATCCCAAGGGCACGCTCTTCGTGGACGACGGCGCGAAGCAGGCGCTGCGTGAGAAGGGCTGCAGCCTGCTCCCGCCCGGCATCACCCGCTGCGAAGGGGACTTCGCGAAAGACGAGGTCGTGCGCATCTGCGATCAAGACGGCACTGAGTTTGCCCGCGGCATCGCGCGCTTTCATTCGGTGCAGATTGCCGGCCACCAGCTCCCGCGCGAGGAAGTCATCCACCGGGATGACCTCGTAATCTTGTGACGACTTCTGAAAATAGCGAGGGGCCGCCGAGCCAGCCAGAGAAGTCGGTGAAGGAAGTTTCCGATGAATGCCTCCCCATCTACCGGCAATCCGGGGCCGAACCGCTACGCGACTGACTCCCTGTAAGCGGCGCTGGTTTATTGCGAGCGGTTCCACGCAACAGGACCAACGGGCGATGAAGAAACACTTTGGTTTGCGCTCGCTCTCCACGACTCCGGAGACCCGGAGCACATGGCGCGAGCCGAGCGGCTGATTTCCGAATCCGACCCAGCACTCGATCTACGCGGTCAGTTTGCTCGCAGGGAGTGACGGACTGGGGCGAGCCACGCGTTTCAAACGGACAATGGGAATCGCCTAGCTCGGGATGCCGCCTTCGGGCGGCATGGGCAGGACTTGCAGCGGTATGCGGGCGATCATTGTCCCGTCCATGGTGATGTCGAGGGAGTATTGGCCGGCCTTGTTGAAACGCATTCCCTGGAGGTTGAAAACGAGGTTCACGGAGGCGAAGAACTGGTTTTCCGGCATGCGGATTTCGAGCGGCGTCGTGGGCATGCCGGGCAGGAGACTCTGGCCGTCGTCGTCAATCAGGTTCACACGCAAGGTATGCTTGCCCTCGTCCGTGTCGCGAAAAATGATCCGTAGCGCGACCGAGCAGAAGGGGTGTAAGGCGGGGAACTGGCGCACGAGAATCGTGTCGAACGCGCCGATGAGGCAGAGCTTGCCCCCGTAATCCGCCGCCGAGTCACACAGACTTGCGATTTGAACATCCATTCCCAGAACTATCGTCGTCGTCGCTTAGTTGACGAGGATAAATCCCGCTCGATGTGGAAGTGAGCGGCATCTCAGCTTCTTGCAGAGTCGCGGCAGGGTGTTTCAAGTAGCGAAAAGTGTTGGACCACTATTCGCACTGATACTTGCAGAGTTCTCCGTTTGGCCAAAACCCGCTGCAAGAAACCGGGATAGTGCCGTAGGGCCGCCGGGCTACTTCACGTTCGGGGAAGGCGGCTCGGCGGGGCCATCGTCGTCGGAGAGGGACTTACCTTCACGCCTGGCTGACGCAATGGAGGCGGCCATCGAGAGGAGGATGATACCGAGCACGATGGCCAGCGAGACGCCGGAACGGATGTGAATATCCCAGAAGACCAGCAGCATCTTCACCCCGATGAACACGAGCACAATGGAAAGACCGAGCTTCAGGTAGCGGAAGAAACCAATTGCCCCGGCCAGCACGAAGTAAAGCGAGCGCAGGCCGAGGATGGCAAAGACGTTCGAGGTGAAGATGATAAAGGGCTTTTGCGTGACGGCGAAGATGGCTGGGATGGAGTCCACGGCGAAAATCAGGTCGGTGGTTTCTACCATCACCAACACGAGAGCCAGAGGCGTGAGCGCCGCACGACCATTGAGCTGTGTGACGAAGCGGTCCCCATCGAACGTTTGGGTGACGGGGAAAAATTTCCGCGCCAGCTTGATGAACAGGTTTTGCTCGGGGTGCACACCCTCGTCGTCCGCGAAGAGCATCTTGACGCCGGTGTAAACGAGGAAGGCTCCCATCACGTAAAGCAGCCAGTGGAACTCTTGAATGAGGGCTGCGCCTGCCCCGATCATCACACCGCGCATGATCAGGGCGCCCATGATCCCCCAGAACAAAACTCGGTGCTGCTGCGCCAGCGGCACGCGGAAGTAGGCGAAGATGAGCGCGATGACGAAGACGTTGTCCATCGAGAGGCTCAACTCGATGATGTAGCCAGTGACGAACTCGATGGCCTCGCCGGGGGGCCGGTTGACCTTGATGAGCCCAGCGAAGGCCATCGCCAAGGTGAACCACAGGGCAGTCCAGCCCAAGGCCTCACGGAACTTTACGACATGGGCTTCGCGATGGAATACGCCGAGGTCCAGTGCAAGGAATACGAGGACAGCGGCTACGAAGCCGGCGTAATGCCATGCGGTGATTTCAATGACGCCGATCATAACCGTTCAGAAATGACGAATTCTCGTTCCCCAATTCCCAGTGAGAAGCGCGCTCCGGTGGAGCTTGGTCATTGCTCATTCAATGGGCATCGCACCAGTCCATTGGTCAGTCCGCCGAACCCCTTCACGCCAGCCGCGTTTCCGCCGCCGTCGGCTCCGTCGCGCCCACGGCCATGGTGTTGCCGCCGATGTCGGGCCGCTGGCCTTTGTTCCACCACAGCACCAGAGCGCTGGCGATGTAGATAGAGGAGTAGGTGCCGGTGACGACGCCGACCATGAACATGAAGGCGAAGTCGTTGATGACGCCGCCGCCGAAAATGTAGAGCACCAACGTGGCGAGGAACACCGTGCCGCTGGTGATGATGGTGCGGCTCAAGGTCTGGTTCAGGGCCTTGTTCACGATCTCCAGGAATGTTCCGCGCACGCCCAATTTCAGGTCTTCTCGGATGCGGTCAAAGATGACGATGGTGTCGTTGATGGAGAAGCCAATGATCGTGAGAATCGCGGCGACGCTGGTAGCATTAAACTGCCGACCTTCGCTCCAGAGCGAGGTGAGGCAGTAAATGCCGATGGTCATCAGCACGTCGTGCAGCACGGCCAGCACCGCGCCGATGGCAAAGCTGAACTCGTAGCGCACGGCGACGTAGAGCAGAATGCCGAAGAGCGACAGCACGATCGCCCACATAGCGCTCTGCATGACCTCTTGGCCGATGACCGCGCCCACTTGACGGGATTGCTTCAGTTCGAATTTCGCCTCGGGGAAGGTTTTGACCAATCCGGCCCGCACGGCTTCCCCGGACTGCGCAGGGACGGTGATGCGGAGAGTCTCGGTGTTGGCAGCGTTGTTCCTCTGATACTGGATCATCGGCTCGCCGACCTTGCGCTTCACCACGGTGGTGCCGTCCTTGGATTCGAACTCCACCTCCGCCACGGCATGACGGAGCTTGTCCGTCTCAATCCGCTGCGCGAAACTCAAGACAAGGGCATCGCCACCGACGAGATCTGGTCCGAAGACCTGTTTGCCGCGCACGAAGAGGCCCCAACTGCATCCGATGATGATGACGAGCCACGAAGCGATGAACGCGGGCTTGGCCCACTGCATGAAGTCAATGTTCGTTGCCTTGATGATGTGCATCATCTTCAGGCTGCTGATGAGGTTGCGCTGAAGCAGGAAGTCAAAAATAATCCGGGTGATGACCAACGCCGTGAACAGGCTCAAAGCCACGCCGATGGTGAGCGTCACGCCGAAGCCCTTCACCGCGCCTGTGCCAAGATAGATGAGGATGATGGAGGAGATGAGTGTAGTGACGTGTGAATCGAAGATGGTTCCAAACGCGCGGTCGTAGCCGGCGGCGATTGCCCCGCGCAGGGACTTACCCTTCTCCAACTCCTCGCGGATGCGCTCATAGATCAGCACGTTCGCGTCCACCGCCATGCCGACGGTGAGCACGATACCGGCGATGCCCGGCAGCGTGAGCGTGGTGCCGATGGAGCACATGACGCCAAGTAGGATGATGCTGTTGAAGAACAGCGCGACGTTCGCGACCAACCCGGACATCATGTAGTAGATCAACATGAAGACCGCGACCGCGAGTGTGGCGCCGACGGCCGAGTAGAGGCCGCTCTTAATGGCGTCACGCCCGAGCGAGGGGTCCACTTCCTCGATGTCGAGCAGGCGGACGGGGGTTTGCAATGGATTCTCCAGCACGTTGGCGAGCTGCCAGGCTTCCTTGATGTCGAAATCGCCGTTGATCACGCCGCTGCCGCCGAGGATGGGTTCGTTGATCACGGGCGCCGAATAAAGCTCTCCGTCCAGGACGATAGCCATGCGCTCGCGGGCGTGGTCGGTAGTCAGTTGGCCAAAAATCTTTCCGCCCTCGCTATTAAACTTGAAGGTGATTTGCGGGCGGTTCGAAACCGGATCGCGGACAACTCCAGCGCGCTCGATGTATTTACCGGTCAGGCCGCGTTCAGCTTTGACCTTCACCAGCACGCGCTCCAAGGACTCACGGCCCTCGGAGCCTTTGCGCTTCTGAAGCAGAATTTCGTGGCCGGGAGCCATGATGCCCTGCGCCACCATCTGGTCGCTCTGCGGATGCACCATACGGAACTCGAGGAAGGCCGGGCGGGTGATGGCGACCTTTACCTCGTCGCGCTCGGACTGATTGAGGCCGGGCATCTGGATGATGATGCGGTCCTCGCCTTCGGCGACGATGATTGGCTCCGCCACGCCAAACTTGTCCACACGCTTGCGCAGAACCTCGATGGCTTCGTTGACGAGTGACTTCTTATCCGACGTGGCCTCCATCTTGTCCATGTCCAGCCCGACGAGGAAGGACGTGCCGCCGCGCAGATCGAGGCCAAGCTTGATCTTGCCGGACGCCTCGCGCTGGAGGCGGTTGAGGATGGCGCGATTGGGGTCCTTCTCGCCGGCGGTGCTGAAGGCGATGAAGTTGGTCAACGAGTTCGTGCCGATGGCGTCGCGGAGGTTGGCGAAGTTGCGCTCAGGGGCGGCCTTGTCCAGCTCGCGGGCCTTGGTGACGATGGCGTTGAAGGCTGCGTCCTTCTTGGTCGCCCGCGCCTCTAACACGTCAATGAGGTTGCGGTCCGTGGGCGGGTAGAGTTCGTAAATCGACCAGAGGGTGACGAACAGGACGAGGACGGTGCGCCAGAAATTGTTGCGTTGCATGGGACGGGAAAGAAGGCGGTGGAACGGGGCAGAATTTAGCTCTTCGCGGCGGGGGTGACGACTGCGTCGGCCTTGTCGAAATCCTCGACGACCTGCGAGACCGCGGACTTGAGGATTTCAAATTTCGACTCTTCGGAGCGGATGGTCAGGCTCTTGTCCTTGACGCCGACAACGGTGGCGAGGATGCCGCTGGTGGTGACGACCTTGTCGCCCTTCTTCAGCCCCTTGCGCAGTTCGTCCTGCTGTTTGGCCTGCTTTTGCTGCGGGCGGATGAGCAGAAAATAGAACACCACGATCATCAGGCCCAACGGGACGAGGTTCGTCCACATGGGCGGGGGTGCGGCGACAGGGGTGCCGGTCCCAGAAAGGGCCTCGGCGGCGAAGAAACCAATAAAAGCAAGGAATGTCATAGCTACAAGAGCTGCCCAATCTAGGGAGGAGCCTCACTTTGGCAAGCACAACCTCCGGCTTCGGTTCAGCCCACGCACGCCGACCATCCAACGGGCGCAGGAGGTTCACCTGTGAACATTGAGGTGCGTCCGGGCAACCGCCTTCGAGCTACCACGAACGCCGCCGCCGGGCACCGTGCCGGCTTCCACCTCACCGGGCGCTTCAGCCTCTTCTGTAGGGCACGGTGATACAACCGCCAACGAAGGACGAAAATTTGAGATGTTACCGAGCTCCTCTACCCCCATTTTTACCCTTTGCCTTTCAGCGTTTTAACTTTTCTCAAATGCTCAACGCGCCCCTCCCCCGCTGGGCGAGGGAGCCGTGCAGACCGCGTCGGAAGCCACCTGACCGTGCGGAGTCACGAACCGGCAGCGAGTTCACAGCTCCCCTGCCCCGCAAGTAACAGAGACGCGCACGCGTCCTTCCGGCGAATTTTCCCCGCTGGCCTTGCCCGTCGGATTGCCCAATCCTCCGGTCGTGCCGAAGAAGCTTGTTTCGATGCCGCAGTCGCGTCCGCCCTTGGAGCGGATGCAGCGCATCCACCAGGCTTTGCACGCGGGCGGCTGCCCCAACGCGACGGCGCTCGCGGTGGACTTGGAGGTGACGAGCAAGACCATTTATCGGGACGTGGAGTTCATGCGCGAACGGCTGGGGTTGCCCATTGCCTTCGACAAATTGCGCAACGGCTACCACTACACGGAGGAGGTCAGCGCGTTCCCCACGTTCCAAATCACGGAGGGCGAGCTCTTCGCGCTCATCGTGGCGGAGAAAGCGTTGCAGCAGTATCGCGGCACGAGCTTCGAGAAGCCGCTGCTCTCGGCCATTCGCAAGATGGAGCAGGCGTTGCCGGACACCATCTCGCTGAACCTCGCGGACGTGGAGCAGACGATCTCGTTCCGCACGACGGCGGAACCGATCTTGAACTTGGGCGTGTTCGACGTGCTGGCGAAGGCGACGGCCGCGCGACGGCAGCTCGAGGTGGCTTATCGCAAGCCCGGCCAGGCTGCGCCGGAGCGTCGCGTGGTGGACCCGTATCACTTCGCAAACATCAACGGGGAGTGGTTCTTGTTCGCGTTCGATCTCGGGCGCAAGGATGTGCGGACGTTCGCGCCGGCGCGCATCTCGGAGGTGCGGGAGACGGGCAAGACCTTTGCGAAGCCGCAGAAGTTCTCCTTGGAGAAACGGCTGCGGGACAGCTTCGGCGTGCATTCTGCGGAGGGGGAGTTTGCGGTCTGCATCCGGTTCGATGCGTCCATCGCGGACTACATCCGCGAGAAGCGCTGGCACGCGTCGCAAAAATCCACGGACCTACCGGATGGCGGGTTGGAGCTGCGGCTGAAGTTGTCGAGCTTGGTGGAAGTGGAGCGCTGGGTGCTGGCCTGGGCGGGGCGCGCGGTGGCGGTGGAGCCGCGCGAGTTGGTCGCGTCGGTGTGCGAGGGAGCCAGGAAGCTCGCGGCACGGCACGGCACGCTGGGCGAAGGCAAAAGTTAAAAGGCAAAAGGCAAAAGGCAAAAGTGCGGAGGAACGCAGAGCGGGAGCAACCAAGCAGCGCTGATTGTCGGGTGGCTATCACCAGTTTTCTTTGCGCAACTCTGCGTCCTTTGCGTCGCTGCGTTAAAGTCATCACTGCCCTTTCCACTTCAATTTCCGGCGGAACTGGAATCGGTCAGCCTGAGCTTGTTTCCACCGGCGCGCGCCCTGCAAGAAACTGAGACGCGCCCATGTTTCCTCCTTTTTCCTTTTAACTTTTTCCTTTTAACTTCTCCGCATGAGCAAGCCGCCTGAACCAAACCCGCATCACGTCAGCACGTGGAAGTTCGTTGTCGCCGTGATCGTGGTCGTCGGCCTGGTCGCGCTCGTCTCGCCGTGGCTGGAGAAGAAGGGG
This sequence comes from Klebsiella pneumoniae, assembly GCA_943330855.2. Lineage (GTDB taxonomy): Bacteria > Verrucomicrobiota > Verrucomicrobiia > Limisphaerales > SXTU01 > SXTU01. The sequence goes on along the minus strand of CALQJI020000082.1, from coordinate 2,363 downwards.
GCCAAGGACTATTCCCGCCGCAACGACGCGCCCAAGGGGTTGGGCCATGCGGCGCCCACGACGAAGGAGGCAGCGGTGCCCGCCCCCGCCGCGCAGCCGAACGATTTCTCGTGGACGAACCGCATGAAGTGGATTCCCGGCGGCACTTTTCAAATGGGTTCTGAAGCCGGTCAGCCGGATGAGAAGCCGGTGCACGAGGTCGCCGTGGATGGCTTCTGGATGGACACTTACGAGGTGACGAATGAGGAGTTTGAGAAGTTCGCGAAGGCCACGGGCTACGTGACCATCGCCGAGCGCAAACCCAAGCAGGAGGATTTCCCCGACGCACCGCCCGAGGCGCTCGTGCCGGGTTCCATCGTCTTCACGCCACCGCCGGGGGAGGTGCCGTTGCACAATCACATGGCCTGGTGGCGTTACGTGCCCGGCGCGAACTGGCGTCATCCCGAGGGGCCGGACACGGACATCAAGGGCCGCGCGCAGCATCCCGTGGTGCAGGTGGCGTGGTTCGACGCGATGGCTTACGCGAAGTGGGCCGGCAAGCGCTTGGCGACGGAGGCGGAGTGGGAGTTCGCCTCGCGCGGTGGCCAGGAGAAGCTCACTTACACTTGGGGCAACGAGAAGACACCCGATGGCAAGTGGCTGGCGAACATCTGGCAAGGGTCGTTCCCGAATGGCAACACGTTGCAGGATGGTTTCAAGTTGCAGTCGCCCGTAGGCAAGTTCGCGGCGAACGGGTATGGCTTGCACGACATGGCGGGCAACGTGTGGGAGTGGACTGCTGACTGGTATATGCCGGATTACTACTCGAAGAGCCCCAAGCAAAACCCGCAAGGCCCGCAGGAGAGCTACGACCCGAATGAGCCGGGGGTGTGGAAGCGCATCACACGCGGTGGATCGTATCTTTGCACCGAAGTGTATTGCTGGGGCTATCGCCCCGCGATGCGGATGAAGACCTCGCCCGACACGGGCTTGAATCACACTGGTTTCCGCTGCGTGCGCAGCGGGCCTCCGCAGAAGTAGGGTTGGCCAACCCACGGCCATCGAAGGACTCCGCCGCGTGGGTGTAAGCAGTGCGTGCGGTCAGCTATGCAAGCTGTGAGGAAAAATCCGCCGGTCCGCTGCTCTGGTAAGAGCGCCTCCTCCGGTCAGCACGAATACATATTGTGCTCGCCTTGGAAGCCACCCAGCGCGTGCCCGCCCTGCGCGGTTATTTCGAAGTAAGGCTGAAGCTCCGTCGCCGCCGCCTCGCTCAACAGGCAGAACTGCTTCAACGCACCGCACACCTTCTCCATGCGGAAGATGAAATTGACTTGCGGCCCGATGAGATTGTCCTCGCCCTGCTGCAATGAGCTGTCCATCCGCACCTGCCCGTAGTGCAGCACGATGCGGAACTGCATGTTGGTAATCGTCGCCTGTTGCGCCCGGAGCGCGTTGATGGTGGCCGCGATGGCGTCGGGCTTGGTGATGTCCATCGGCCAGTAGGCGAGATAGCCATCGCCGAGGTATTTATTGATGTGACCCTGCGACTTCTCAATGGTCTGTTTGCAGGACAGGACCCACTTGCCGACCATCTGCGCCAGCTCGTCCTGCGGCATGGTCTGGCTCATCTTCGTAAACTGGCAGATGTCCGCCACCAGCATCCAGCACATACCGGACTTCGCGGTCTGGTGCGCAGCGGCGATGGTCATCATCGCCTCTTCGCCGTCGCCGCCCGGCGGCTCGCTGGCGCGGAAGACGAGGCTGGTCGTGGAAATCTGGATGCGATCGTTGTCCTTGAGCTGCGCGGGCATCCGCATCCGCTGGCCATTGAGGATGGTTCCGTTGCGGCTGCCGAGGTCCACCATGTAGTAACCGCCGTCGCCCTGAGCGTGGATGATGGCGTGCCGACGGGAAACCTCTCCGTCATTGATCGCCAGCGTGTTCTCCGGCAGGCGCCCAATAGTGCAGGTGCCTTGCAACGGAAATTGCTCCCCCGCATCCGTTTCCAGCCAGTATTGCATTGCCTGTCGTTCGATTGACTTATCCAACGCCGCGCGCGGAAGTGAAGTTCTTTCCTCGACCGGCCTCGGCGATATGAAACAGAATCGGCTTGGGAAATTCCAGCCAAATTCTCGCCGCGGTCGGCGATGCGCGCGAACGTGGCGTTCCCGGTAACGCAGCGGCGCAAAAAATGCAGAGGAACGAGCTGGGCCGCCGGTTCATGTTCACCTGTGGGTCGGGGGACTTGGCCGTGTCAAAACTCTTTAGAAATGTCCCCTGTTTAACTCACGAGAGAATGTCCCCTTTGTTGTTTGTTCTTCGTCTTCCACGGCTGGGGGTGCGGGACGCAGGGAGGCCGGAGCGTAGCGTAGGCTGACCGGAGT
>CALQJI020000081.1 GCA_943330855.2 Klebsiella pneumoniae | reverse complement strand
CGGAGCGAAGCCACGACCGACGCGCAGCGGTGAACCCGCCACCAACCCAGAGCGTCTCGGCATGCAATCAAACCCAACTCACACGCATTCCCTTAAAGGCTCTTCCATCCCTGCCTCGAACTTAGCCACGAAAATCCCCGAATATCCTATTTCCCAGCGGTCGGCGAACGGCCCGTTAGGGAGACGCTGAACAAAGCATTCAACCACCGAGGCACAGAGGACACAGAGAGGGGGTTTCACCGGCTTTTCTCGGTGAACTCTGTGTCTCTGTGGTCAAATCAGCGTTTCCTTAGCTGTGGTCTGGCGAATGCCTTCGCTGACGAGCCCGGGCGCTGCCCTTGACGCTCACAACTTGGCTGACCACGCTGGGTGATAGACACAATCACGAACAACAGTTTCATTGACCCGGTCGAGGTGGGACTTACCCTAAACCAGACCGGCGGCTGCTGATGCGGGCCGGAAGTCTACTTATGCTCCAACGCACTCCTCTCTTCGCCGCCCACCAACGCGCCGGCGGCAAGCTCATCGAATTCGGTGGGTGGGAAATGCCCGTCCAGTATTCCACCATCACGGACGAGCACCTTTGCGTGCGCCGGGCGGCGGGCATCTTCGACATCTCGCACATGGGCGAGGTGATTGTGCGCGGGCCGGGGGCGGTGGCGTTTCTCAATGCCACGCTCACCAATGACGCGCGCAAGCTGGTCGTCGGCCTCGGGCAATACACGTTGATGTGTAATGAACGCGGCGGGGTGATTGACGATCTCTATGCCTACCGCCTCGGCGCGGAGGAATACTTGCTCATCATCAATGCCTCGCGCATCGAGCCGGATGTGACGTGGCTGGAGGAGCGGCTCACCGCCTTCCCCCAACACGCGGACGTGACGCTCACGAACCTTTCCGACCTCACTGCCGCCGTGGCCATCCAAGGGCCGAAGACACCCGGCTTGCTGGACCAATTGTTCCCCGCTCCGGCCACCAGCGGCACGGCGGTCGCGCGGCCGAGTGAGTTGAAGAAGAACGAAATCGCGGAGTTCGCGTTCGCGGGCGAAGGCGTCTGCGTGGCGCGCACGGGCTACAGCGGCGAGGATGGGTTCGAGGTGATCACGCCGGCGACGCGCATCGAGGCGGTGTGGGATGCGGCGCTGAAGCTGGGGCATCCGTTCTGCCTCCAGCCGTGTGGACTGGGCGCGCGGGACACGTTGCGCACGGAGGTTTGCTATCCGCTTTACGGTCACGAGCTGGATGAGAACACCACGCCCATCGAGGCGGGCGTCGGCTTCTTCGTCGCGTTGGACAAGGGCGAGTTCGTGGGACGCTCGGTGCTCGCGGAGCAGAAGGCCGGCGGCACGCAGAAGAAACTCGTCGCCTTCAAGATGACTGAAAAAGCCCCACCGCCGCGGCCACACTACGCGATTTGGGCCGATGGAGTTGCGGTGGGCGAAGTCGTGAGCGGCACGCAAAGCCCGTCGCTCAATAACGGGATCGGTATGGGCTACGTGCCGCCAGCACTCGCAGTCGTGGGCGGCAAGATTGAAATCGAAGTTCGTGGTCGCCGCTTCGCCGCTGAGATTGTAAAGAAGCCGATTTACAAGAAAGCCGCCTGAACCCAAAGTCCGCCTCCGACATGAGCACAAATGTTCCCGCTGATTTGAAGTATGCCAAGAGTCACGAATGGCTGCGCGTCGCCGGCGACGTGGCGACCGTGGGCATCACCGACCACGCGCAGCACGAGCTGACTGACATCGTCTTCGTCGAACTGCCCTCCGTGGGCCGCAAGGTGAAGGCCGGCGAGGCGTGCGCGGTGGTCGAGTCCGTGAAAACCGCCAGCGACATCTACGCTCCGGTCAGCGGCGAAGTCATCGAGGTGAACAAACCAGTGACGGACGACCCTGGCTTGGTGAACGGCGAGCCTTTCGCCGGCGGCTGGTTCTTCAAGCTGAAGCTGGCGAATGCAGCGGAAGTGGGCGCGCTGCTGACGCCGGAGGCTTACAAGGCGCAGATTGGAGGGTAGTCGCAACCTTTTTGGTTGCGCTTGGGATCATTGAAATCCCTCGCTCAAGGTTTGATTCTCTATTCGCAACCTGAAGGTTGCGACTACGCCGACACGATGTTGTTCCGCACCGCGTAGCGCACCAGTTCCCCGACCGAGTGGAAGCGCAGCTTGCGCATGATGTTTGTGCGGTGCGTCTCGACGGTTTTCACGCTGATGTTCAGGACGCTGGCGGCTTCCTTGTTGCTCTTCCCTTCGGCCAACAGTTGCACGATCTCCTTCTCGCGAGGGGTCAGCCGGCTACCGATGTCCTCGGCTTCGAGGGCTTGCGCACCTTCCTTGAGCGTGCTGTCGGAGACCATCTGCGAGATGCGAGACGTGAAGTAGTTCTTGTGGGCACTGACTGACTTGACGGCAGCGACCAACTCGCGCCCGGCGTCGGATTTCAAGATGTAGCCACGCGCGCCAACCTTGAGCACCTCGCTGGCGATTTGCTCGGACTCGTGGACGGTGAGGATGAGAATCTCGGTGTGGGGGAGGAGTTTCTTGATTTGGCGCGCGGCTTCGAGGCCGTTCAACTCCGGCATCGTCACGTCGAGGATGCAGACCTCCGGCGTGGTAGCCTTGGCTTTCTCGACGGCTTGGCGCCCCGTGCTCGCCTCGGCGACGACCTGCCAGCCGGGCTGGTCGTCGAGCAAGGCCTTCATGCCGGCGCGGACGATGTCGTGGTCATCGGCGATGAGTAGTTTGAGTAGGCTCATAATTGTTGTTCCTCCGGGAGCGGCACCACGACCATCACAGTCGTGCCGCGGCTGTTTGAGTTGATTTCCAATGCACCGCCAAATTGTCGCACACGCTCCCACACGCCCGCCACGCCGACGCCCAGCGCGGAGACGTTGCCATGCACTTTCTCCAGCTTCTCCGGGGGAATGCCGGTGCCTTCGTCGCGCACCTGGAGGACGATTTCGCCGGGCTGGCGCGTGAGTTTGATGAAGGCGGTCTTGCTGCCGGAGTGCCGCGCGACGTTGGTCAACGTCTCCTGCACGATGCGGAAAATGGTGACTTCGATGTCCGCGGGCAGGCGCTCGAACTCTGCGGGCGCGTCGAACTCAGTCTTGATGCCGCTGCGCTGGGAGAAGCCATTGGCGAGCCAGCCGATCGCCGCGAGTAAGCCCGCTTCCTCCAGCAACGGCGGGTGCAGCAAGTAGGAGATGGTGCGGATTTCGCGCGAGGTCTGCTCGGCCATTGCGGCGGTGTCCGCGACGAGGTTGCGCAGTTTGGCCGGCGCGTCGGGCATGAGGTTTTCGATGCGGGACAAGTTCACGGCGATGGCGGCAAGATTCTGGCCGGAGTTGTCGTGGAGTTCGCGCGCGATGCGCCGGCGCTCCTGATCCTGCGCGTGCATCAAGTGGCCGGAAAGCTGGCGGAGCAATTCCTCCTTACCCTTGCGGTCGGCGATTTCGAGTTGCAGTGAACTGTTTGCCTTCGTGAGATCATCCGTGCGGTCGCGCACGCGGCGTTCCATATCGGAGAAGGCGCGTTCCAACGTCTTCTCGCGCCGCCAGCGTTGGAGCGAGAGCGCGGCAGCGAGCCAGACCATCGCGATGGAGAGGGTGCGGTTCGCCATCTCAGCTCCGTGCTGGCCGCCGAGCGGGCCGCTCATGAATCCAAGCACAGAAAGCCCCGTAGCCGCGTAGGCCAAGTAGAGCGCGTGCTGAGTGTTTTGCGACCAAAGTGCCAACAGCACCGGCGCGACGTAGAAGGTGGCGACGGGGAAACCTTCACGCTGACCGAAGTCGAGTGTCGCAATCACCACGAGGCTCAGGAACGCAACAGGCACTTGCCAATTAGCCACGAGCCACTGCACGACGGGGGAAGGCAGCGGAGCATCCGCCGCAGTGGCAGGCCGTCGAGAGGCAGGTGCCAGTGCGCTGGAACTAACGGGCGGGGCGGACGCGGAAGGCGAGTTCATGGGTGCTGACGAGACGAAACTAGTGCCCTCGAATGAGTGACGCAAGCGCGGCACGGTAGGGTGATTTGCGGAGAGACACGCGCGGCGGTCGCACTACGGGTTCGACACGGACACACCCACTCGCCTATCAAGCGCCATGAACTTCGCTCCACTCGCGGCCCTGCTGCTCGGCGCGTTGGCCGTCGCTGCCCCGGCCCAGGACTTCGACCTTCTCCTGCTCGGCGGCCGCGTGGCTGATGGCTCGGGCACCGCCGCCGTCCTTGCCGATGTGGCCCTGAAGGGAGGGCGCATCGCCGCCATCGGCCGCGTGCCCGGCACCGCGAAGCGCGTGGTGGAAGTGAATGGACTTATCGTCGCGCCGGGCTTCGTGGACACACACACACACGCCGAGGGCATCGAAGACCAACCACTTGCTGAGAACTTCCTGCGCATGGGCGTGACAACTCTCGTGCTGGGCAATTGCGGCAGCTCGCGGCTGAACCTCGGCGCGTATTTCAAGGAGCTGGAAGCCACAAACATCTCGCCCAACATCTGCTCCCTCATCGGCCACAACACGGTGCGTCGCCAAGCGATGGGCGGCTCCTTCCTCCGCCCGCCAACGGACGCGGAGCTGGCGCAGATGAAGGGCCACGTCGAGCAGGCGATGAAGGACGGCGCGGTCGGGCTGGCCACAGGCTTGATTTACCTGCCCGGCACCTTCGCTAAGACGGAGGAGATCGTGGAACTGGCAAAGGTCGCCGGTGCGCACGGCGGCCTTTATGCGAGCCATATGAGGAGCGAGGGCGAAGGCATCTTCACCGCCCTCGATGAGCTGTTCCGCATCACACGTGAAGGCGCCACGCACGGCCACATTTCGCATCTCAAACTCAGCGGAAAAACCATGTGGGGCCAGACCGCCAAGGTCATCGCCACCATTGAAACCGCGCGCGCCAGCGGCCTCGCCATCACGCAGGACCAGTATGTTTATCCCGCGTCCAGCACCGGCCTCTCACAGCTCATCCCCGACAGCGCGCGCGAGGGCGGTTCGGAGAAATTTCGCGAGCGCATCAGCGACCCGGCCCAGCGCACGGACATCGCGAAGCGCATGAAGGAAACCCTCCGCAAGCAAGGCCGCGACGACTTCGCCTACGCCGTCATCGCGAACTACTCGAAGGACAAATCCCTCAACGGACTGAACGTCGTCGAAGCCGCCAAGAAGAAACGCGGTAACGCTTCGCTCGACGACCAAGTGGAGCTGCTGCTGGAGATTGAGCAGAGCGGCGGCGCCTCCGCCGTCTTCCACGGCATGAGCGAGGCAGACCTCCGCGAATTCGCAAAGCACCCGAACACGATGTTTGCCTCTGACAGCGGCGTGCGGAAGTTCGGCGAAGGCGTTCCTCACCCGCGCGGCTACGGCAACAACGCCCGCGTGCTGGGCGAGTATGTGCGCGAGCTGAAACTACTCCCTCTCGAAGAAGCGGTGCGGCGCATGAGCTCGCTGCCCGCGACGACCTTCAAGCTGAAGGACCGCGGCCTCGTGCGCGTAGGCGCGTGGGCCGACCTCGTCGTGTTCGACCCCGAAAAGGTCACGGACAAAGCGACGTTCAAAGAGCCGCACCAATACGCCGTCGGCTTCAAGCTCGTATTAGTGAACGGCATTGCGGTCATTGAGAACGACAAGCATCTCGGCACCCGCCCAGGCAAAATCATCCGGATGAACCACCAGTAGCCCAACGGCACGCTCCCACCTCGCTCCGCACAAAGCTCACTTCTCCAACGGCGGTCGCTTGCCGTCGGTGCCCTGGCCCTGGCCACCACCGCGCTGCTTGATGCGCTCGGCGAGGACCTCGGCTTCCTTGCGGTCAACCGCACCATCGCGGTTCGTATCGGCGCGCTCGAAGATGCTTTGCAGGGCCTCGGGCAACTCGTCCTTCGTCAGCTTCCCGTCCTTGTTCTTGTCGTTCTGGAAGAGGCGCGTGACGAAGTCGCCGTCGCTGCCGGGATTGTCGCCCGGGCCGCCACCACCGCCCGGTTGGCCTTCGGGGCGACGCGGCTCGCCACCCTTTTCGCCCGGCGCACCGCGCTGTCCGCCAACCCCACCTTGGCCACCCTGCCCGCCTTGGCCGCTCTGCGGACGCGCGGGGCGAAATTCATCGTCGGTGAGTTTCCCATCGCCGTTCTTGTCGAGCTTCTTGAGCACGGCGACGGCGTTGGCGAGCTCCTTCGCGTCAATGACCCCGTCGCCATTCGCGTCGAGCGCCAACTGGAGCGGGTGCATCGGAGGGCGGAAGCCTTCGCCGCCGCCGCCACCACCGCCACCGGCCCCGCCTTCCTTGCCAAGCGGCGGGCCTTTCTGGCCGCCCTGACCACCCTTTCCGTCCTTGCCCTGCGGCGGTCGCTGCGGGTCTTGCGCGCAGAGGGACAGCGCAGTTGTGAGCACGGTGAGGAGGAGTTTGGTTGTCATGAGCGGTGAGAGTTACTGAGTGGCGACACAGTAGAGACATTTGTCCGAGCGGAGAAACAGCTCCTTGCCGCTCACAGCGGGTGTGGCGTTGAACTGCGTGGTATCCGAGGTAAATGAGTTTTGCGCGACCAGCTTGAACTGGGGCTTTGCCTCGATGACGAACGTGCCGTTGCGCCGGCTCACGGTGTAGAGGTTGCCGTTCGCCAGCACGGCGGAAGCGTAAAAGGGCTTGCCGCCAAGGCCCGTCGCGCTCGCGCCGGGGAGGCGCTCCTTGAAGACCTGCTCGCCGGTCTTCGCGTCGAGGCAGAGCGCGAAGCCCTGGTCGGTCACGACGTAGAGCCGGCCTTCGTGCAACACGGGCGTGGGGACGTAACTGCTGTCGCGTGTGCTCCAGAGCCGGTGCGAATTGCTCACGTCGCCCTTGCCACCGGTCTTCACCGCCACCGCGCCGAGCTGCGGGAAACCACCGAACGCGAAGACGACGCCTTCACCCACGACGACGCTCGGCGCGATGTTGCCGGGCAGACCGGTCGTGGCGAACCAGCGGAGTTTGCCGGTATCGGGATTGAGCGCCCACAGCTCCTCGGGCAACGCGAAGACCAGCTCAGGCACCGTCGCGCTGCCCGCGAACGCCGGCGTGCCGAAGACGTATTCGAGCGCAGCCCCGGGCGCACGCCAGACTTCCTTCCCCGTCTTCTTGTCGAGCGCGACGACGGCGTGGGCTTCCTCGGAGGCGGTGATGATGACGGTGTCCTTGTAGAGCACGGGGCTGGCGGCGGAACCCCAGTTCTTCTGGTTCGCACCGTCGCCGAGCTTCACATGCCAGAGCTGTTTGCCATCGAGGTCGAAGGCCGCCGCGCCGCCGCGACCGAAGTAAACAAAGACGCTTTCCCCATCGCTGGCCGGGGTGTGGCTGGCGTAGCCGTGCTCGGGCAGATAGCCCTCGTAGTGGTCCGCCTGAGTTTCCCCGGCAACCGCTCGCGTCCACTTCACCTTGCCGCTCGCGCGGTCCACGCAGACGAGTTCGCGGCTCAACGGGCTCTTGCCCTTCGTCACGCCGTAGCCCGTCCAGCACGTCACGAACACGCGGTCGCCGACGAGGATGGGGCTGGAGGTGCCAGGGCCGGGCAGTTCGGTTTTCCACTTCACGTTCTGCGTGTCGCTCCAAATGGTTGGCGGCTGCGCGCCTGTGGCAATGCCCGAGCCGTTGGGGCCACGGAAGCGCGGCCAATCCGGTTCGGCGGCGAGGAGGGGAAGCGCGAGGGCGAGAAGCAGCGCCGCCAAGGCTGCTGCGTGGTTAGCGGTTTGGCTCCTGAACCTCGTGGGACAGTCAGTGAGGGGGAATGGGTTCATGCAGCAATGGTATAATTTCGGCTATTTTTCGCCCTTTCCCGGTGGCGGGCCTTTACCTGGTGGACCGCCTTTGAACCCAACGTCCCCCGCGCCGAAGCGCATCGGCGGCGGCCCACGGCGGAAGAAGCTGCTGTCCGGCGTGCCCTTGAACTGGCGCGGGATGAACGGAAAATTCTCCGTCAGCACGTAGTGATACATGCCCTGCGGAAACTCCGGCGTGACGCCGAAGCGCCCGTTCGCCTCGTCGAGGTCGCCCGCGCCCTTCACAAACTGAAAGTCCTCCACGTAGCTGCCATCGAACTTCCCGCCGGGCCCGCTGGCGCGCGTGCCTTCGCGCAGCCGGTAGCTGGACTTCATCCGCTTCACCGTGCTGTTGGTGCTCTTCGCGTCGCTGTAGTCCCACGGGCCATAAATGGGAAAGCCATCCGCCGCCCAGCCCACTTGCGCGACCCGCTCCTTGCCGCCGGTGCGCAGCTCAATCAAGCCGGTCGGCAGCGCATGATAGTGATACGCGCCGCTGGGCTGAACGTGCGCGTTGTGGCGGTCCACGCCCAGCTTCTGCGAGCCGCTGATGGGGTCGAGCGTCCAGCCCGAGCGCGGGTCCATCTGCCACCACTCCGCCGCGCCGGGGTCGAAGACGACGCCATTCAGCGCGACGCCGAACGGGTGCATGACGAGCTTGGTGAACGTGGCGTTCTCCTTCGGCTGGGCCGGCACGCGGTAGTTGTAATTCTGCGCCGCGACCGTGTGCGGGTTGCCACGATTCGGGAACTGCCCCGGCGCATGGTCCGGCAAGCCATTCGCGCGGATGACGCGGAAGCCGCCCTCCACCGTGATGCTCACCTGGCTCTTGCCCGGACTCTGTCCATCGCCCGCCGGCGCGGCGTATTGCTTACCCTTCTGCTCGCCGCCCCCGCGCCCGCCGGGGCCTTTGGGTTCAAGCGGACGGTTCTGCGCGTGGGCAATGGTCACAAGCGAAACCGCCACGAGGTAGGTAAGTGAAGTTCTCAGCGGACGGGTTGAAGTGCGATTACGCATGGCAAGTAGTGGAGGCTTTCGTAGGCGTGAAGTTGTTATCTGCCGCCAACGTGCGCCGCGGGTGTAAAGGCATTGTGTGGCTAGCCGAGGAGATTTGTTAAGCCGGAGTAAATGGACTCGCGCCAGCTCACCAACGCGGAAGACTCCGGCAACTCACGCTGCGCCATGCTCACTCAACCCTTCGCCCCCAGAGCGCAGGTTTCCAAACCTGCCGTGTCGCCGATTTCCAAATCGGCAGCGGGCGTGGAGCCCCGGAGCGGGTGGCGAGACCGACGGCCTGCGGGCTTGGAAACTTGCGACACAGCCGACTTAGAAGTTTGCGCTGCGGCGTCATGCGAGTTCCCAAACTCAATGCCGCCTGCTATTTCCCTGCCCGACGCATTCATGGCTGCCCTCCCAAAACCCGCCGCCCCCGTCGCCGCTCCCGCAACGCGCATCCTCGTCATTGACGATGACCGCAAGCTCTGCCGGCTCATCAAGGACTACCTCGAACCGCTCGGCTATAGCGTCCAGGTCGCGCACACCGGGCCGGACGGCGCCGAGCGCGCCGTCGCCGAGTCCTGGCAGGCCGTCATCCTCGACCTCATGCTGCCGGGCTGCGACGGCTTCGAGGTGCTGCGGCGCATCCGCAAACTCTCCGCCGTTCCCGTGCTCATGCTCACGGCACGCGGCGAGGAGGCGGACCGCATCGTCGGCCTCGAACTCGGCGCGGATGATTACCTACCCAAGACTTTTTCCACGCGTGAACTCCTCGCCCGCCTCCGCGCCGTGACGCGACGGACGACGCAAGGTTCCGCCAACCCCGAGGCCGACGAGGAAGTCGTGGTCGGCGACCTCCGCGTGAACCCCGCCGCGCGCACTGCCGCGTTGGGCAAACAACCGCTCACGCTCACACCCGTCGAGTTCGACCTGCTCCTCTCGCTCGCCCGCGCGCAAGGCCGCGTAAAATCTCGCGAGCAGCTCCTCGACGAAATCCGCAACCGCAACTACGAGGTCTTCGACCGCTCGATTGATGTCCACATCTCCGCGCTGCGCAAAAAGCTCGGCGACGACCCGAAGGAGCCGCGCTTCATCCGCACCGTCCGCTCCGCCGGTTACATGCTCCTCCGCCCTGAAATCCCATGACCCCACGCTTCCCCCTCACCGCCAAGATTCTCACCTGGTTCTCGCTGAACCTGCTCGTGCTGATGCTCCTCGTCTGGCTCGGCCTGCGCTACGCCACCCGCAGCGGCTTTGACTCCTTCCTGTCCGGCCACGTCGGCGCGCGCGTCGAGTCCACCGCACGCGCCATCATGGGCGAGTTGGAGAGCAAGCCGCGCACCGAGTGGAACGACACCCTCGCCCGCTACAGCGCCGCTCACGGCGTGAAGTTCCTGCTGCTCGCGGACGACTTGGAAATCCTCGCCGGCGAGACCGTGGACATTCCCGAGACCTTGCGCCTCCAGCTCCCGCGCCCGCCACGCGGAGTCGGCTTTGGCCAAGGCCGGCGCGGCCCGGCGGGCGGCGATTTCGGTGAGAACCCCGGCTTCAACCCGCGCGGTGAATTCAGTGGCGAAGGCCGGGGCTTCCCCCCGCCCGGCAAACGCGGCGGGCCTCCCGGCGGCAAGAAAGGCCCGCCGTCCGACAACCCCGACAGCCAACCCAACAGCAGCCTCGACCGCCGCCCGCCCGTGGAAGGCGGCTGGACGCCCGTCCCGCCAACGAACTCGACGACCGCCAGCCGCGACCCGAAAGCCGCAGCCCAAGCCGACGCCCCCGGCAGCGCCCCCATCCACCGCCGCTTCCTCGTGCAATCCGAAACCCCGCGCACCTACTGGGTCGGCCTCCTGATTGCCCTGCGCCCCGGCGTCCACGGCGACCACACCCGCGGCACTCTGCTCGCCCGCTCCGCGACCTTCAGCGCCGGCGGCTTCTTCTTCGACTACCGTCCGTGGGTGCTCTCCTGCGCCGGGCTCGTCGCGCTCTGCGGCCTCTTCTGGTTGCCCCTCATCAGCGGCATCACCCGCACCATCGCGCAGATGACCCGCGCCACCCGGCAGATTGCCGACGGCCAATTCGACGTGCGCGTGGACGAGACCCGCACCGACGAGCTCGGCCAGCTCGGGGGTGCCATTAACCGCATGAGCACCCGCCTCGAAGGCTTCGTCACCGGCCAGAAACGCTCCCTCGGCGACATCGCCCACGAGCTCTGTTCCCCCCTCGCCCGCCTCCAGATGTCCGTCGGCATCCTCGAACAAAATTCTTCCAACCATCAGAAGGAGTGCATCCAAGACGTGCATGACGAAGTCCAGCACATGAGCGACCTCGTCAACGAACTGCTCACCATCTCGAAGGCCTCCCTCAAGCCCGGCAACATCAAGCGCCAGCCCGTCAACGTGAAGGCCATCGCCGACGCCGCCGCCAAGCGCGAGGCCGCCAACAAAGGCGAAGTCATCGTCGAAGTCCCCGCCGACCTCACCTGCTTCGCCAGCCCCGAGCTGCTCCAGCGCGCCCTTGCCAACCTCTTCCGCAACGCCCTCCGTTACGCTGGCGACGACGGCCCCATCACCGTCACCGCTCGCCGCGAAGGCACCTCCGCCGTCATCCTCATCACCGACCTCGGCCCCGGCGTGCCCCCCGCGCACCTCGACCGCATCTTCGACGCCTTCTACCGCATCGAGCCCGACCGCGCCCGCAACACCGGCGGCGCGGGTCTCGGCCTGGCCATCGTGAAGACCTGCATCGAAGCCTGTGGCGGCACCGCCACCGCCAAGAACCGCGTGCCGCACGGCCTCGAAGTGAAGCTCACGCTCCCGATGCAGTGAGTCGTGGCGGCGGCGCGGCGAGAGTTCTTCGGGCTGACCAAGAAGTAGGAGACGAGGTGACGCGTCGCCAATTTTTTCCCGACCTCCCCGATTCTCAGCACGGCGGAGAAGTTAGAGACTCCTCACGTCGTCACCTACGCGGGTTGACGCGCCAGTTTCAGCGCCGCGACGTAATCCGCCGCGAGTTTTTGCAACGCGGGCCAGTCGTTCTTCGCGAGGATTTCCGCCGTGAGCAAGGTGCTGCCGACGCCCAGCGCCACACAGCCGGCTTTGATGAACTCGCCCGCGTTCGCCAGCGTGACGCCGCCGGTGGGCACGATGCGCAAGTGCGGCAGCGGTGCGCGGAAGGCGCGGACGCCTTTCGGGCCGTGGTTGTCGGCGGGGAAGAGCTTCACGAAGTCCGCGCCGGCCTCGTGCGCGAGCTGCGCCTCGGTGGGCGTGTAGGCGCCAAGCATGATGGGCCGGCCCGCCGTGTGCGCCAGCGGCACCAGCTCCGGCCGGCAGATGGGCGTGACGAAGAACTCCGCGCCCGCGTCGAGCGCGGACTTGAGCTGGAACGCCGTCAGCACGGTGCCGACGCCGACGGTGGCGCGGTCGCCGAACGCGCGGCTCACGGCGGCGACGACCTCGCAGGCATTGGGCACGGTGAAGGTGATTTTCAGCGCAGTGATGCCGCCGTCCACGAGCGCGGCGCAGAGCGGCAGCACCTGCTCCGGCTGCTGCGTGCGGACGACCGCGATGACGCCGGGGTGGGTGAGGAGGGCGGAGATTTCAGATTGGGTGCGCATAAGTTCAGTGAGCTTCAGGCTTGGCGCATTGCTCGACCAGTTCGCGGAGGAACTGCGCGTGCAGCACTTTGCCGAGGCCGAGCGGGTGGCGCAGGGTGCGTTTCTCGAATTCCAACGTGATATTTTCTTCCTGATTGATTTGGGCGAGCACCATGCCGATGACCACGGGCTTCCCCGCTGCGTCGGCGACGAAGACTGGCCCGCCGCTATCGCCGGCGAAGGTGGTGAAATCCGCCATGAACGTGCGCTGCTGGGCGCTGAGCAGCAGCGGATGCGAGGCGATGATGCCTTGGCGAGCCAGCGGGAAACCGGCCGGGTTGCTCTCCGTGCGGTTCGGGTAGGTCAACACGAACAGCGGGCTGCACACGCGCAACCCGGCGGCCTTGACCATTGCCTCGTCCGCCAAGGCGGTCACGGGCAGCGCGGCGACGGGGACAGGCAGCGGCTCCGTCAGTTTGAGCACGGCGGCGTCATCGGTCTTGCCCTGCACCCAGAGCGGCTTGCCCTTTTGCCGGATGGCGATGGTGTGGTCGCGCCGCTTGAACGTGCCGTCCGCCTGCTGATCGCGCAGCACCAGCGTGGCGGTGTCGCCCTTGGTGCGCTCCAACACATGGCCAGCCGTCGCGAGGTAAAGCGCGGTGTCGCCCGGCTCGCGGCGGAGGAGGAAGCACGTCGCGGCGGAGTCCGGGTGGAACAGCTTGAACGTCGCCTCCACCATCTGCGTGGCGAAGTCGGCGGCGGAAGCGGAGGACGCGCCGAGGGCAGCGCACAAGATGAGCAAGGTCAGCGGTTTCATGGATGGACAAGAACCTTCTCAATTCTAACCGCGAGCGTCATTCCCTCCGATACGCCTCCGCCAGCAGCGTGACCGGGTGGGCGGTGCGGAGGTTCAGGCCTTCCGCCTTCGCGCCGTTGACGATTTGGAGCAGGCAGCCGGGCGTCATGTTTCTTTCACAAGTCACGGTAAACCTCTCTCCGGTGGCGGACATGGCTCACATCCAAAGTCTGCCGCTTGTCATCCATCGCGTAAACCACCCGGTAGTCACCCACGCGAAGCCGCCACAGGCCTTGGTCGCCTTTCAGCTTGGAAGCGGTGGGTGGGCGTGGGTTGGTCGCCAGTCCCGCGACCTTGTCCAGTATCCGGTCGGCGATATTCGGGACGAGCCGCTCCAAGTCTTTTCGCGCTGACCGAGCAAAGGTGATGGAAAAATCAGCCATTGGTCCGGGGCTTGGCACGGAGCCGGGCGCGGACTTCGGCGAGGGATTCGCGCGGTTCGGTGCGTCGCTCTTGCGCGACGAGGGTGTCGTAAAAGTCCTCCCACAGTCGGCGGTGGCGACGGAGGTTGATGACGGCGGCGGTCTTGTCGCCGCGCTCGTCCACAAGGAAGGTGATGCCGCTCATAGGGTGACAGTAGTTGGCTCTCGGTTTGATGTCAGCTTCTAGGTTTCCCGCCGATACGCCTCCGCCAGCAACGTGACCGGGTGGGCGGTGCGGAGGTCCAGGCCTTCGGCCTTCGCGCCGTTGACGATCTGGAGCAGGCAGCCGGGGTTGCCGGTGGCGATGACTTCCGCCCCGGTCGAGCGGATGTGCTTCATCTTGCGTTCGAGGAGCTGGTTGGCCATCTCGGGCTGCGTGAGGTTGTAGATGCCCGCGCTGCCGCAGCACCAACTGCTCTCGGGGAGTTCCACAAGCTTCACGCCGGGGATGGCCCGGAGCAACGCGCGCGGCTGGGTGGTGATCTTCTGGCCGTGGCAGAGGTGGCAGGAGTCGTGGTAGGTGACCACTTGCTGATTTCCGATTTCCGATTTCCGATTTCCGATCTCGCAGTTCGATTGCGCGTCGCAGGGGTTGGCTGCGGGGGGCTTGGGCGCATCAATCCCGATTTCTCCGAGCCACTCGTGGATGTCTTTCACCTTGGCGTCCCAGGCGTGGGCGCGATGTTCGTAAACGAGGTCGCCTTTGAGGAGCTTGGCGTAGTGCTTGAGGTGGGAGCCGCAGCCGCCGGCGTTGGTGATGATGGCGTCGAACTGGGCGGGCGGAAACTGGTCAATGTTCCGGCGTGCGAGGCGCTGGGCGAGTTCCCATTCGCCGTTGTGCGCGTGCAGGGAGCCGCAGCAGTGCTGCTCGGGCGGGGTGACGACTTCGCAGCCGTTGCGCGCGAGCACCTCGACGGTGTCCACGTTCACATCGCTGAAGATGAGGTCCTGCGCGCAGCCGGTCAGCATGGCGACACGGTAGCGTTGCGGGCCGCGCGCGGGCGTGACCGGCTCGATGAGGTCGGAGGAGAGCACGGGCTGGATGTCCGGCGTCATGGCCTCCAGTTCGCCGAGGCGTTTGGGCAGGAGCTTCATCACGCCGCTGTTGCGCACCAGCCATTGCAGGCCGAGCTGCTGATAGAGCCGCATGGCGAAGCCGAGCACCTTCAGCCGGTTCAAGTCCATGAAGAGCCAGCCGACGCTGAAGGCGCGGATGGCGTTGCGTTTCGGGTTGTTCAACACGCCGCTGGCCTCGGCCTCGGCGCGGGCGTGCTCGAACAGCTCGGCGTAGTTCACGCCCGCCGGGCAGGCGGTCATGCACGCGAGGCAGCCGAGGCAGAAATACATTTCGTCGGCGAAGGCCTTCGTCGCTTCGAGCTGGCCGTCGGCGATGGCGCGCATGAGGGAGATGCGACCGCGCGGGGAGTTGCGCTCGAGCTTGGTGGCGTCGTAGGTCGGGCAGGTGGGCAGGCACAGGCCGCAGTGCATGCACTGCTGCACCACGGAGTAATCGAGGTCTTTGAGGTGGGAAAAGGGCGCGGCCATGATGGTTTGTAGCGGGGCCAATTACGACGCACGGCGGCCCGGCGGGCAATCTCAAAGGCTGAACACGCCAACTTTCGGACTCAGAGAAGGAGCGGTGAAACCACCGTGGCCCGATAGCAGCAGCGCCGGGCTCCGACCCGGCGCTCAGTGAAATCCAACCAATACGCCGGGTCGGAGACCGGCGCTCCGCACCTACTTCGCGTTGTCTTTCACGAACTTGATCGCGCCAGCGACGAACTCGCTCGGCTCCTTCGCGTAGGTGCCGTTGTCCGTCTCGATGGCCATCACGCCGTCCCACTTGGCTTTCTTCAGCTCGGCGAGCAGGCCTTTGTAGTTCGCGTCGCCGGTGCCGACCATGACGTCGAGGATGACGCTCTTGCCGTCGGCGGTCTTCTCGGTCTTCTTGTCCTTGAGGTGGATGTCATGCACGCGGCCTTTGTAGGCGACGAACTCCTTGCCGGCATCGAAGCCCGCGCCGGTGAGATGACCCACGTCCATGCACACGCCGATGCGCGCGTCGCGGTCCTTCAGGACGGACCAAACCTTCTCCGGCGTGCCATAGACCGAGTCCTTGCCGTGGTTGTGGATGGCGAGCTTGATGTCGTATTCCTTCACGAGTTCTTCGAGGCCGTCCCACAGCGCCTTGTCGTTCTTCGGCTCGACGACGATGACCTTGATGCCCATCGCCTTGGCGAAGACGAAGAGCTTGCGGTTCTGCTCCTTGTCCGCCGAGGTGCCGGCCACGCCGAAGGTGTAAAAGCTGATGCCCTTCGCATCGAGGATGGCCTTCTTCGCCTTCGCTTCGTCGAGCGAACCGGTCGGGTTGATGTGGTTGCCGATGGCTTGGAGGTGCTTGAGGCCGTGCTTCTCGGCGAAGGCGACGACTTCCTCAAACTTCATGTTGCGGCAAGTCCACGACTGGAGGCCGACCTTTGGCGCGTAGTCGGCGGCTTGGGTGGAGGTGAGGAGAAGGCTGGTCAAGGCCAACGCGAGTAACAATTTTGTTTTCATTTGTTGGAAAAGGTTGCCCGCAGATGACGCGGATGACACGGATAAATTCGTCAGCATCCGCGAGATCCGCGTTATCCGCGGGCAAATGGTTATTTCACCGCCGTAACCGTCAGGTCATCGAACTGAATCGCCGTGCCGGAGAAGGGCAGGCCCCAGATGGACGGGCGGCCCGGCGTGGGCGCGGTGGTCTCGGTGAAGTTGATTTGCCACGCGGCGGGTTCGGACGCGCCCTCGGCCCAGACTTTGCCTTCCACCTGCCACTCGCCGACTTTGGCGGGGCGGACTTGGAATTTGAAGTGCGCCCACTTGCCGCTCTGCCAGTCGAACGGCGCAGACGCCTTCATGTCTTCACCGCGATAGAGTTCGAGCAGCTTCTTCGCGGGTGAGACTTGCAGCTTGTAGCCGCCGACACCGCTGAGGCCCACGGCGAGCACCGGGAAGCGCCGGCCCTTGCCCGTGCCGATGATGCGCGCGGAGACGCAGAGGCCGTCCTTCTCCGTCGGGCCGAAGAGGATGCCGAAGGTTTCAAGCGGGTCGCCGGGCAGCTCCAGCACCTTGCCGCTGCCGGCCTGCTTCACGGCGAAACCGCCGTCGAGCACGAGCATCGCGTCGGGGACTTTGTCCACGTCGGTCGTTTCGAAGTCCTGCGAGTAAATGGCCTTCGCGGCGGGTGCGGCAGCGGGCTTGACGCCGCTGGCTTGGGCGAGTTGGTCCTTCTGCAAGTTGGCGGTAATCCAATTGCCCAGCGTCGAGCTGCCCTTGCCGTAGCCTCCGGGGAGTTCGCGGTAATCCCGGGTTTGGATTTGCGGCGGCTGGCCCCAGTGGGCGGGGAAGCTCTTCTCCGCCGCGAGGGCGAGCGCGGCACCGGCGAGCAAGGTCAGGAAGACGTGTTTCATACGTGTGCTTACTTTCGTTGGCAGGCTAGACGGGGGCAATCCCGGATTTGTTTCGGGTGATTTGGAGTGCGGCGGCAGCGCGCAGCGGCGACGGTGTTTATGGGATGGGAGGCAATAGTTTTGGCCACAGATGGCCACAGATGAAACACAGATGGCTGCAACTGGCCGCAACTTTGACCTGCTCCAGCTGTGTTTCATCTGTGGCAAAGAAACGGGAGCGGGTTGCCAAGGGCAGCGTCCGTTCGCTGCTGAAAGCGGCGTCAGCGTTGCGCTCTGCCGCCGCACTCTATACGGCTTTCCTCGCCGCCCCGCTTTGCTACCGTCGCGCCATGTCACTGAACTCGCTTCGCCTGAGTTGCCTTCTCGCGTTCATTTGCCTCACGGCCACCGCCCGCGCCGCCGAGCGCCCGCCGAACATCCTCTTCGCCATCGCGGACGACTGGGGCGCGCACGCGGGCGCTTACGGCACGCGCTGGGTGAAGACCCCGCACTTCGACCGCGTGGCGAAGGAAGGCATCTTGTTCACCCGCGCCTTCACACCGAACGCCAAGTGCGCGCCGTCCCGCGCGTGCATCCTCACGGGCCGCAACTCCTGGCAGCTCAAGGAGGCCGCGAACCACATCTGCTACTTCCCGCCGGAGTTCAAAGGCTGGGGCGAGGCGCTCGCGGAGAACGGCTGGACCGTCGGCCACACGATGAAGGGCTGGGGGCCAGGCGTCGCGACCAACGCGCTGGGACAGGCGCGGCAGATGACCGGCAAGGCGTTCAACGCGCACAAAGCCCCACCGCCCACCACCGCCATCAGCAACAACGACTACGCCGCGAACTTCACAGACTTCCTCGACACCACCGCGACGAACCAGCCGTGGGCGTTTTGGTATGGCGCGATTGAACCGCATCGCGGCTACGAGTTCGGCTCCGGCGTGGCGAAGGGCGGGAAGAAGTTGAGCGACATCGACCGCGTGCCCGCCTACTGGCCGGACAACGACACGGTGCGCAACGACCTGCTCGACTACGCGTTCGAGGTCGAACACTTCGACCGGCATCTCGGACGGATGCTCGCCGAACTCGCCCGGCGCGGCCTATTGGAGAACACCCTCGTCATCGTCACCGCCGATCACGGCATGCCCTTCCCGCGCGGCAAGGGCAGCGCCTACGAAGCCTCGAACCACATTCCCTTCGCCGCCATGTGGCCGGCCGGAATCAAGAAGGCAGGCCGCGTCGTGGACGACTACGTGAGCTTCGTTGATCTCGCACCGACGTTTGTGGAGGTGGCGGGACTAACATGGGCGAAGACCGGCATGGCTCCGAGTCCGGGCCGCAGCCTCACGGACATTTTCCGCTCGGAGAAGTCCGGCCGCGTGAACCCCACGCGCGACCATGTGCTCATCGGCATGGAGCGTCACGACATTGGCCGGCCCGGCGACGTGGGCTATCCCATCCGCGGCATCGTGAAGAACGATGTGCTCTTTCTGCAAAACTTCGAGCCGACGCGTTGGCCCGCGTGCAACCCCGAGACCGGTTACTTGAACGTGGACGCCAGCCCGACGAAGTCGCTCATCCTCGACTCCCACCGCCTCAGCCCTGCCGACATCCCGTGGGCTCTCGCATTCGGCAAGCGCCCTGCCGAGGAACTCTACGACCTCCGCACCGACCGCGACTGCGTGAACAACCTCGCCCCCAGTGCCACCACGGCCGCCCAACTCGCCGCGCTCAAAGCCGAACTCCACGCGAAGCTGCGGCAGCAAGGCGACCCGCGCATGGAGGGCAAAGGCGACGTGTTCGACAAATACCCGCACGCGAACAAAGGCCATGTAGGATTCTACGAGCGCTTCATGAAGGGCGAGAAGCTCAAGACCGGCTGGGTGAACGAATCGGACTTCGAGAAGCAGCCGTAGCGGAGCGCGGACGCCCACGTCCGCAAGACATTCTCCAACCGGACGGGCTGCGGACGTGGGCGTTCGCGCTCCATGAGATTGCTACTTCCGCTTCCGCCACTCGCGGAAGATTTCCCAAACCATCGGCAGCACGGACACGACGATGATGCCGAGCACGACCAACTCGAAGTTCTTCTTCACCCACGGCAGGTTTCCAAAGAACCAGCCGCACGGCACCAGGGTCACCACCCACGCGACCGCGCCGGCGACGTTGAAGGCCATGAAGCGCCGGTAGTCCATCGCGCCGCTGCCAGCCACGAACGGTGCGAAGGTCCGCACGATGGGCACGAAGCGTGCGAGGATGATGGTCTTGCCGCCGTAGCGCGCGAAGAACTCGTGGGTCTTCGCCAGATACTCGGGTCGGATCAGCCGGGGATAGCGCTTCGACAGAGCCGCGCCGGCGAACTTGCCGATGGAGTAATTCACCGTGTCGCCGATGACCGCCGCGACGAAGATGACCAGGCTGGCGACGAAGACGTTCAGGCCGCTGTCCGGGTTCGCCGCAATCGCGCCGACGGCGAACAGCAGCGAATCGCCCGGCAGAAACGGCGTCACCACCAAGCCCGTCTCCGCGAAGATGATGGCGAAAAGTATCCCATAGACCCACGCGCCGTGCTCACGGGTGAGCGCGTGCAGGTGGTCCTGCAAGTGCAGGAAGAGATCTAGAATCTGCTTAACGGTGTCCATGAGCGGGCGCGACGCTGCGGGAAATTGGCGTTGCGAGGCAAGCGCGTTGTTGCAGACTCGCGGGGCTGACTTGGAACCACTGACCTGCACTAACCGGCACTCATGGGCAGCGGTGCGAAGGCTGAGTCTTGGGTTCTTATCAGTGCAGGTTAGTGCCGGTGAGTGGTTCTTAACTTTTCATGAAAGCCGCAGTCCTCTACGGAAAAGAAGATGTCCGCCTCGAAGAAGTCGCCGAGCGCCCGCTCGCGCCGGGCGAGGTCCGCATCCGCATCGGCGCGGCGCTGACGTGCGGCACGGACCTGAAGGTCTTCAAGCGCGGCTATCACGCGAAGATGATCGTCCCGCCGGCCGTCTTCGGCCACGAGATCGCGGGTGAAATCAGCGAAGTGCCGAATGAAAGCTGGCGCGTCGGCGAACGCGTCGTGGTGGCGAACTCTGCGCCGTGCGATGCCTGTTCTTCGTGCCAGCGCGGCCAGCAGAGCCTTTGCGATGACCTGCTCTTTCTCAACGGCGCTTACGCCCAGTCCATCGTCGTGCCCGCGCGGCTGGTGGAGAAAAACCTTTTGCGGCTCAAGCCCGGCACCGCTTTCCGCGACGCCGCGCTGACCGAACCGCTCGCGTGCGTCGTGCAAGGCGTTGAGGAGTCGCAACTCGCCGCCGGGCAGCGTGTGCTGATCCTCGGCGCGGGGCCGATTGGGCTGATGTTCGTCGCGTTGGCGAAGCAGCTCGGCTGCGAGGTCGCGGTGGCGGGGCGCGGGGAGGCGCGGCTGGCAGCGGCGCGGCGGCTGGGCGCGAGCGAGGTGTTCGACGTGGGCGTGGACGGCGACAGCGTGAAGGCCGTCACCGCGCGATTGCCGAAGCCGAACTTCGACGCCGTCATCGAGGCCGTCGGCAAGCCAGAGGCGTGGGAGGCGGCGGTGAAACTCGTGCGCAAGGGCGGGGCGGTGAACTTCTTCGGCGGCTGTCCGGCGGGCACGAGCGTCTCGCTGGACACGGGGTTGATTCACTATTCCAACCTCACGCTGCGGGCCAGCTTCCATCACACGCCGCGCACGATCCGCCGCGCGCTGGAGTTCATCGAGTCCGGCGTCATCCGTGCGGCTGACTTCGTGGATGGAGAATGTGCGTTGAGCGAACTGCCCGCGCTCTTCGCCCGCATGACCGCCGGCAACCGCGTGGTGAAGACCTTCGTGGACGTGACGCGGTAGGGTGTCACCCCACCGGCAGCAGCTCGGGGATCGGCTCGCCGAAGGGCAGGATGGGCATCGGCCGGCCGGTGTGGTCGGGGAAGGATTGCTCCCAATCAATGCCGAGGTGCTGATAGACCGTGGCCCAGAGGTCGTTCGGGGTCATCGGGCGCTCGATGGGATGCTCGCCGCGGCTGTTCGTCGCGCCGATGACTTGGCCGGTCCGCATCTTCGCGCCGGAGACGATGAAGGACATCGCTTGCGGCCAGTGGTCGCGGCCCGGCTGCATCACGCCGGTCTGCGTGCCGATGGAGTTCGAGACGCGCGGGGTGCGGCCAAATTCTCCGGTGACGATGAGCAACGTCTTCTCGTCGAGGCCGCGCGCGTAAAGGTCTTCGATGAGCGCGGCGACCGCCTGGTCGTAGGGCGGAAAGCGCCAGCGGGCGTCGTCGAAGATGTGGCAGTTCACCGCGTGGGAATCCCAGTTGTAGGAACCGTATTTCGGGGCGGTGGTGCCGGGATGTTCCCAGACCATCGTGACGAAGCGGCAGCCGGCCTCGACGAGCCGTCGCGCCATGAGGCCGCGCTGGCCGTAAGCGTTCATGCCGTAGCGCTCGCGGATGGCCTGCGGCTCGCGCGAGAGGTCGAAGGCCTCGCGCACCGGCTCGCTGGTGAGCATGTCGAAGGCGCGCTGGCTGTATTGGTCCATCGCGTCCATGAGGCCGGTGCGGTCGGCGTCGCGGCGGAGGCGATCCATGCCTTTGAGCAGGGAGAGCCGGTCGTCGAGCCGGTTCTCCATGTCGCGGGTGAGGCCGAGATTTTGCACCTTGAAGCTGGGCGAGGCGGGGTCGCCGCCCACGACGAAGGGCGTGTTCACCGAGCCGAGCCACGCGGAGCCAAGGCTGAAGGTGTCGATCTGCGCGCGCCCGCCGTCGGTGCCGAGGACGCAGGGCGGCATGCCCTTGGGGCCGGTGTGGCGCTCGTTGAGAATCTTGCTGACGTAGGAAGTCACGGCCGGCGCGTCGTTCACGAAGCCGGTCGGCTCGGCGGGCAGGCGGCCGGTCATGAAGCGTTTGTGGCCGCCGCCGTGGTCCGCGAAGGTGTGGTGGCAGGAGCGGACGATGTTGAACTTGTCCGCGATCTTCGCCTGCTGCGGGAACAGCTCGGATATCTCGATGCCCGGGACGTTGGTCTTGATGGGCCGGAAGATGCCCCGGTAGTCGGAGGGGGCGTTGGGCTTCAGGTCGTAGGTCTCCATGTGCGGCGGGCCGCCGGGGAGCCAGACGAAGATGACGGAGGTGTCGCGCAGGTTTTTGCCGGACTGCTTAGCGGCGGCTTCGAGGCGGAAGAGGTCGCTGAGGCCCAAGCCGGTAGCGGCGAGCGCGCCCGCTTGGAGGAAGCTGCGGCGCGAGGCGGGGCCGCGACAGGAGGAAGTTCCGGTGCTCATGGTGTCAAAGTAGTGGGGAAGCCGACGGGTGTCAGCCGGGGAAATTCAGCGGCCTTGCCTCCCGAGTTTTAGCCACGGATTGAACACGGATCAAACACCTAAGAGGACAAACGACGCCACGCCTCCCCATCCGTGTTTCTTCCGTGTTCGATCCGTGGCTAAAAATATCCGCTCCGTCATGCGCCGATCTGCTTCTTGATGGCTTCGGAAATCTTGCGGGACCACTTCTCCAGCACGCCGATGTCCTGGCCTTCGATGAGCAGGCGGCACTTGGACTCGGTGCCGGAGTAGCGGAGCAGGACGCGGCCGCCGCTGGGCTGCACTTCGACCTCGGCCTGCTTCACGAGGTCGAGCACGCCGTCGAGTTGCTCGAAGGGGCGCTTCTCGCGGACCTTGATGTTCGAGACCTGCTTGGGGAATCGGGTCCAACAGCGCTTGAGCTTGGAAAGGGTTTCGCCGCGCGCCTTCATGATGCGCAAGACTTGGAGCGCGGCGACGAGGCCGTCCCCGGTGGTGGAGTGGTCGCGGAAGATGAGGTGGCCGCTCTCCTCGCCGCCGAGGTTGTAGCCGCACTTGAGCATCTCATCGATGACGTTCTTGTCGCCAACACCTGTGTAAATGATCTTGCCGCCCGCCGCCTGCACGGCGGCCCCGAGGCCGGCGTTGCTCATGACGGTGGAGACGAGCGTCTTTTCCGCGAGCGTGCCCTGCGCGATCATGTCGAGCGCGGCGATGGCCATGATGTCGTCGCCGTCGAGCAAGCCGCCGGTCTCGTCACAAAGGATGACGCGGTCGGCGTCACCATCATGCGCGATGCCGAGGTCGGCACGGTATTCGCGGACCCGGGAGCAGAGGCCCTGCGGGTGCATGGAGCCGCAGTCGCGGTTGATGTTGGTGCCGTCGGGGGTGTTGCCGGAGACGAAGATTTCCGCGCCGAGTTCGCGCAGGACGCTGGGCGTGGCTTTGTAGGAAGCGCCGTTGGCGCAGTCCACCACGATGCGCATGCCATCGAGGGTCAGGCCCTTAGGAAAGGAGGCTTTCGCATACTCGATGTAGCGGCCCAAGGCGTCGTCGATGCGGACGGCCTTGCCAATCTCCGTGGCCGAGGGGCGGACGGTCTCGATGTTGCCGCTGAAGACGAGGCTTTCAATCTGCGCCTCGATGGGGTCGGGCAGCTTGAAGCCGTCCGCACCGAAGAACTTGATGCCGTTGTCATCGTAGGGATTGTGTGAGGCGGTGATGACGATGCCGGCGTCGGCACGCAGCGAGCGGGTGGCGTAAGCGACGCCCGGCGTGGGCAGCGGGCCGATGAAGAGCACGTCCACGCCCATGCTGAGGATGCCGGAGCTAAGGGCGTTCTCGAGCATGTAGCCGGAGAGGCGGGTGTCCTTGCCGATAACGATGCGGTGCTTGCCGCGCGAGCGGGATTGGGATTCGAGGTTCTTGAAGACGTGCGCGGCGGCGCGGCCGAGCTTCAGGGCGGTCTCGGCGGTGACCGGCTCGACATTCGCGGTGCCGCGGACGCCGTCGGTGCCGAAGATTTTCTGGGGGGCGCTGCTCATATCAAGGTTGTGGAGACTGGGTTGGAATGGGAGCCACCGGAGTGATTCGCGCCTCGGTAGGGGAAACGTTTCGGAGGGCGATGTCCGTGGGGACATGGATCAAGATTTTCTTAGTCATGCCCACGGTGTCGCTCACGTCAGTGAGGCTGATGAAAACTTCGACCTGTGCCGGGGTCAAGACTTGAACCTTGGCGAGTGGGCCGCTCACCGTGACTTCCACCGTGGCCGGCTCCACGCGGAAGGCACGCAAATCGGAGGCAGATTTCATCACGGTAATGGGCACTCGCTCGAAGGTGCGTGTCACCGTGCCCAGCACGGGACGGTCGGGGCGGAGATTGGTTTGCGTGCCGAAGATGGCGAACCAGATCATCGTCGCCAACACGAGCGAGAAGAGTTTGAGCCAGAAATTTTGGAGGATGGCGTCGCGGGCAGACATTACTTGGCCTGGACTTTTTGCGGCAGCGCGACGGGCGCGAGGGGGGCCGACGCGGCGGGTTGAACCGAAGCCGGATGGGGCTCGGGAGCTTTTGGCGAACTGGTCAGCTTCACTTGCCGCGCCAGCCAGAGGCGGAAGTTGTCCACCCAGTTCCGCGTGCGGACCCGTTGCACGAAGATGCCGGTGAGGAATGCGCGCAACTCCTCGGCGGTGACGCCGCGTTTCAGCTCGCCACGGTAGGCATACGAAATCGCTCCAGTCTCCTCGGATACGACCACCACCACGGCATCCGTTTCCTCGCTCAGGCCGATGGCCGCGCGATGCCGCGTGCCGAGCGACTTGTGCAGGTCCTGCCGCTGCGTCAACGGGAAGATGCACGCGGCGCGGAGGATGCGGCCGTTCTTCAGGAGCACACCGCCGTCGTGGATCGCGTTGTTAGGAAAGAAAATTGTTTCGAGCATTTCCGGCGTCGCCTCGCAATCCACCGCCACGCCGGACTCGACGGCTTCCGTCAGGTTGATGCTCTGCTCCATCGCCATCAGCGCGCCGATGCGGACATCGGCGAGCCGCTCGACGGT
>CALQJI020000080.1 GCA_943330855.2 Klebsiella pneumoniae | reverse complement strand
GACCTCGACATCCTCGCGCTGCTCGCGAGCGGACATGAGGAGGGATTGGTTGCCCAGCTCGGCCAACAGGCGGCGCAACTCCGGCTGGAAGATGACCAGCACCGCCACCGCGCTGAAGGCCGAGAACGTCGTCAACAGCCAGCGCAGCACCGTCAGTTCGAGGACCGTCGTGATGAAGCTCAACGCGACGAACAACACTACCAACCCGGTGACGACGGGCGCCCCCCGTGTGCCGCGGATGAAGTTCGCGGCGTAGTAAATCCCCACCGCGAGGATGAGAATTTCCAGCGCGGGCCGCCAAATTAGATTGAGGATTTCGAGCGCCACTGAGTCGGCCCACACTTTGGAGCAAACGCACGGCCGAGAAAAGCAGTAATCAGGTTTTCCGCGACTTTCAGTCACCGAGAGCATCGGGGTTTGCGGCTTTCTCGGCCCACCAACCGCAGAGGCCCTGCCATGTGTGGGCCGGAAATTTTCCCTCGCATCGGCGGAAAGCCCGCTGCTAGGTTCGCCGGATTCGCATCCGGTCAGTTCCGGGCGCACCGACAAAAAACGCAATGAAAGCCATCACCACCGCCGCCCTCGCGTTCAGCCTACTGGCCTGCTCCGCGTCCGCCGCCGACACCAAAATGACACTGAAAGACGACAAGGACAAAGTCAGCTACAGCATCGGCCTCAACATCGGCCGCAGCATGAAAACTGAAGGGCTGGCCATCAACCCAGACGCCCTCGCCGCTGCGCTCAAGGACGTGTTCTCTGACACCAAGCCACAGCTCACCGATGAGGAAGTCCAAACCGTGATGCAAAACTTCCAAAAGGAAATGCAGGCGAAGCAGATGAAAGCCCGCGAAGAAGGCCTCGGTAAGAACAAGGTCGAGGGCGAGAAATTCCTCGTGGACAACAAGAAGAAGGAAGGCATCAAAACCACCGCCAGCGGCCTGCAATACAAGGTCATCAAGGACGGCACCGGCAAGACGCCCAAGGCCACCGACACCGTGAAGACCCACTACCGTGGCACGCTCATCAATGGCACCGAGTTCGACAGCTCCTACAAGCGCAACGAGCCGGCGGAGTTCCCCGTCAACGGCGTCATCAAGGGCTGGACCGAAGCGCTCCAGCTCATGAAGGAAGGTGCGAAGTGGCAACTCTTCATCCCCTCCGATCTGGCCTACGGCGAGCGGGGCGCGGGCAAGGACATCGGCCCGAACTCGACGCTCATCTTCGAGATCGAACTACTCTCCGTCAAAGCCGGGCAGTAAGCGTTACCTTAACTTTTCGCAAAGGCCGCGTCTGTAAACGGACGCGGCCTTTTTATGGACTTGGGCCCAAGTGTTCCGTCGCAGGCCGAGATTTACCATGCGCCCGACTGAACACTAAATACCTTCCCCTCTCTACTTCCCCCCGACGCCCGGCACCACCGGCTGCGTCCACGCCGTCTCCACGTCGCCCTTTTGCGACGGGTTTGGGTGCGGCTTGGAGGAGATGATTTTGGCACGAACATAAAGTTCGTCGCCCTTGGGCCGGTAGCTGGCCTTGGCGCCTTTCACCTCCGCGAGCACGGCACCTATGTCCTTGCTGTAACTGTGCGCGACCCGGACCACCTCGCCGGCGGTGTTGCGCTGCGGCTCGCTCCTCGGGTCATAGCCCCGGCGCGTGCCGATGAATTGCGTAGTGTAAGCGACCCCCGCTTCCACCTCGATTTCTAGACTAAGTTCCTTCGCGCTCTGCCGCAACTCGCGCAACTTCACGCCGGAGCTGGAATAGAAGTCACCCGCTTCCAGCGCAGCGATGAGGCTGTCAGGCGTCAACTTCGCGGCGCGCACCCAAACCCACCCACGCAACGGGTTGCTCTTGCCGACGGCATAGGAGTGGTAGTTGTGGCCGTCGTCCGTGCCCAATCCATACACGACGGGAAATTTCAACTCGGCCAGCCGTCGCGTGAGGATAATGTCCCAGAGTCGGTCCATGCTGGGCGTGCGGTTGGTGCCGTTGTTAAAAACGCCGGGATGCCCGTTGAACAACTCGAAGAAGCGCGCATCCCGCACCTGCATCAGCTCCTCTGGCGTGATGGCGAGGCGGAAGTTCGGATGGTTGACATGCGGGAACATCGGCTGGCCAGTGCGCTGGCGCTGTTCGAGCACAGCGGCGATGTTGTTCTGGAGGATGTCCACCGTGTTACTACCACCGCGCGGGGTGATCACCTCGCGGAGGTTGTGCGCGTTCATGTGGATCGGCCCGGTCTTTGCGTTGTCCGTGATCTCCTCGCTTTGCAGGAGGAGAAAGCGGTCCGGCTGCTCGAACTTGCTGCGATACTCGGACATGAGCTTGAGGCGCACCTCGGTTTGGTTGTCCTTGGTGGCCCGGCCTTCGATCCAGCCCTTGGGCCAGCGCGCCGAGTATTTCGGAAAGGCAGCCCGCGCTGCCTTCTGCCCTTCCACATTCACCCACTTGTTCGAGGTGTGGAGGGTGTTGTGGTCGGTGAACGCAAGAAAGTGATAGCCGTTGGTCTGGTAAAGCTCGGCAATCATCTCCGGGAAGTCATCGCCATCGCTCCACAACGAGTGTGTGTGAAGGTTGCCGCGCCACCAACGGGCAGAGTCAGCCGCGGACGCGGTGGAAAGCAGGCTGGTCAAACCCAACGCAACGAGAAAGAACGCAATTTTATGCATGGCAGGTGCTGTGACTCTTGCCCAGTGGCACGGCTCGGGAAAGAGGAATCAAATGACGTAGCCGCCGAGATGAGGAAGCAGATTCTGTGTCGCGGGTTTTGTTGCGACCAAACGAGTCCGCCTCCCCACCTCGGCGGCTACGCGGTCACGGCTTGCGCAGACGGAAAAACCGGTTCGTCACTGGCACTTGGTTGGTCATCGCCAAATCGGTGTTCTCGACACCCAGCACACCCAACACGTCCACCCACGATTGCGGCCGGAGGTCCGGCGCAGCTTGCAGGATGTAACTGGACGAACCGAGCGGCCACGAGAACCGAACCTGTCCGCCCATCGGCAGAAGCCCGAGCGTGGGTGAAACGTCGCCCGCGAACGCATTGAAACGTGTCACGAAAACATCCTCCAACCCCGTGCTCGTGGCGGTGGCGCTGCCCAGCGCGCTCGCACCGCTGAAGTAGCCCACGAGCAGCGCGTTGCCGTTCGCATCCGCGGCCACGCCCAGCCCGAAGTCACCACCGAGGTCGCTGCCGCCCGCCTGCTGCGCAAAAGCAAAATTGCCATTGGTGTCGAGCCGCGCGAGGAAGGCATCATAAGTGTTGCCCACGCTCACCAACGTGTCGGCGCCAAAGGTTGCTGCTCCGCTGAAATAACCAGCCATGAACAGATTCGTGCCGCGCACAGTCACGGCGCGGGCTGCATCCGGCAACGGGCCACCCGCCTGCCGCGACCAGTCCACCGCGCCCACCGTGCTGAAACGCGCGATAAAGAGGTTTTGGTCCCCGGGCGCAGTGCTCAGAGTCGTGCCCGGCAATTGGAGGGTGCCGCTAAATTCGCCCGCGACATACGCGTTGCCCGCGCCGTCCACGGCGAGGCCGTTCGCGCGCGATTCCTGTGCCCCGCCGAGCTGGCGGACCCACTGCAAGCCCCCGGTGCCATCGAACCGAGCGAGGAACGCGTCCTGTCCGCCTTCGTTCGCCAGCGCGAGACTCCCATCGAAATTCGCCGTCGGGCTGGAGAAAGCTCCCGCGAGATACACATTCCCTGCCGCATCGGCAGCCAACGCTGTGGCAGTGTCGAACTGCCCTGCCCCACCGCTGCCGCCCGCCTTACGCGCCCACTGCGGCGTGCCGTTGTTATCATATTTCGCTAGGAAGACGCGCCCGTGGTTGGTCAGCGCCACGCCGGCGAAGCTGGGGAACGTGGACTGGCCGGCCACGAAGACATTACCCGCGCCGTCCAGGGCGACCGCATTACCGAGGTCGCTGTAGGCCGTGACGCCAAGCGAGCGAGCCCAAACCGTCGCACCGCTTGTGTCGAACTTCGCAACGAAGACATCGGAGAACGACGACGCGCTGCTGTTCGTGAGCGAGATGGAGCCGATGGTGGCGACGCCCTCATAATTACCGACAAGGTAGCAGTTTCCGCCCGCATCCAGTGCGACTGCGTTCACGGCGTCGAAGCCCGGTCCGCCGAGGCCACGCACCCAAAGCATCTGCCCGGCGGCACTGAACTTCGCCAGAAATCCGTCCCGTGCGCCCGCGTTCGTGAGCTGCGTCGCACCAAACGTCGCCGTGCCGGAGAAGTGGCCAACGACAAAGGCGTTACCCGCTGAGTCAACCGCCACACCACTGGCTGCATCTGAGCCAAATCCGCCAGCAATCGCGCCCCACGGCGAGAACACCCGCACCGGAATAACCGTGAGCGGCGCGCTGGCGCTGATGGCGAAGCCGTAGGCATTCGTCACCGCCACGGAATAGAGGCCCGCGTGCGCGCCGACCACTCCACCGATGGTGAGGGTGGAGGCCGTCGAGCCTGCGATGTTATCCCCGTTGAACCGCCACTGGTAAGTGAACGGCGCAGTGCCCGCGATACCCACGCCGAACGTGACCGGCGCGGCGACCGAGGCGACGCGGCCGCCGGGCTGGACCGTGATAATGGGGGGAGAGTTCACGGTCAGTGTGGCGACCGCGCTGGTAACGGAGCCGTAGGCGTTGACGATGAGGACGGAGTAGCCGCCCGCGTTGGGGAACTGCGCATTGGGCACCCCAAGTGTGGGCAAGTTGGCCCCGGAGATATTGGTGCCGTTGAACCGCCACTGATAGCTGAACGGCGGCGTGCCGCCCGGCGTGACGGCGAACGTAGCGTTGCTGCCCGCCAGCACGGTCAAATTAGTGGGTGCCGCAGCGACGAAGGCCGGGACGAGCACGGTGAGCGTCGCGTTCGAGCTGAAGGTGAACCCGAGGCCGTTGTCAATTCGCGCACTATAAGTGCCGCCCTGGTTGGTCTGCACGTTGTTGAGCGTGAGCGTGGGGCTGTTCGCACCCGGGATATTCGCGCCGTTGAAACGCCATTGGTAGGTGAACGGGGTGATGCCGATGTTCGTGACGCCGAAGGTCGCAGGCAGGCCGAGCACCACGCTCGTGTTCTGCGGCTGCCCCGTGACGATGGGCGCGCCGAGGATCGGCAGGCCGGGATTCTGGTAGATGAAATCAATTTCGGCGTCCGCCAACGCGCGGTTGTAGATCTGCACGTCGTCCACCAGACCGGAATACATGCCGGTCGGCGTGGCCCCGAAGTTCACCCCGCCAACGAGGAACGGAACGGCGTTTGCGGCGACGGGGGAACTGAGGATGCCGGCCTCCACGGGCGAGCCATCCACATAAATGGTGGTGTTCCCGGACGCCTGATAGACGCCGACGATCTGGTGCCAACTCCCATCGTTGACACTCGTGGTGGAGACGGGCACGTCCACAACGCCACCTCCGATGGTCCGTGTGCCCGCGTAGAAAAACGCATGGTTGGGGCCGCTGGCCACCGCCGTGTGGTTGTAACTGAGGATGTAGCCGTTGCCGAAATTGGCGTCGTGTTTCGACAGGAAGTTGGCGAACCCGGTGGGGTCACCCGGCGGAGTTTTGATCCACGCGGAGATGGTGAAGTCCGAACCGCTCATCATCAGGTTGTTGCCGAAGTTGACAAAGCCGTTCGCGCCGAGGTTCAAGCTCATGGCGTTGCCGGCCCGGCCGCCAAGCACGAAGCCGGAGCCGGAGGGCGAGAGGTTGCCATTGAAGTTGCCCCGGCTGTCCACGGCCACGGTGGCCCCTGGATTCTCGTCAAATTTCCAGTGTGCCACCGGCGCGTGGTTGATGACCGTCAGCACCGCCACGGCACTGGTCGTAAAACCCGCATTGTTCGCGACCCGGACGGAATAGTTTCCGGAGTCCGCAGGCTGCACGTTCACGAGCGTCAGGTTGGAACTAGTCG
Source organism: Klebsiella pneumoniae (assembly GCA_943330855.2). GTDB lineage: Bacteria > Verrucomicrobiota > Verrucomicrobiia > Limisphaerales > SXTU01 > SXTU01. Next base: position 19,486 of record CALQJI020000080.1, on the reverse strand, counting down.
CGCCGAGCAAGTTCGTGCCACTGCGCAGCCACTGATACGTCAGCGGCCCGTTGCCGGGAAAAGTGCTAACCGCGGTGACGGCGAAAGTGGCGGTCGAACCGACAGGAACTGAGCGGCTTTGCGGCGGAACGACGATGACGGGCGTGGGGTTTATCTCCACGCCAGGGTTAACGAAGAGGATGTCAATCTCAGCATCGGTCAGAGCCCGGTTGTAGATCTGCACGTCATCCACCAAGCCGGTAAAATTGGCGGTCGGCGTGCTGCCAGTGGTGAAGCCGCCGATCAGAAACGGGGCTATGTTAATGCCGATGGGTGATCCTGCAATGCTGCCCTCCACCGGGGTGCCGTCCACATAGATGGTGGTGTTACCAGACGGCCGATAGACCCCGACGACATGATGCCAGTTTCCATCGTTCACGCTTGTGGTGGAAACCGCGACGTCAACGATGGTGAAGCCGCCGGCTGGAACGGTTCGGGTGCCGGCGTAGAAATACGCATGATTGGGCGCGTTGGCCGCCACGTTGTGGTTGTAGCTAAGGAAGTAGCCATTGCCGGAACCTGAAATGTGCTTTGAAAGAATGGACGGGGAAATAGTGCTGTCTCCGGGAGGGGTTTTGAACCAAGCCGAGACGGTGAAGTTCGAGCTGCCCAGCATCAGGTTGTTACCCATGTTGACCAGTCCATTCGCTGCACGGTCGAGACTGAGCGCGTTGCCCGATTGACCGCCGGTGACAAAGTCCGCGCCCGTGGGAGAATTCGTGCCGTGAAAATTCCCGACGCTGTCCAGCGCTTTCGTCGCGCCCGGGGCCTCGTCGAAGCGCCAGTGCGCGAGCAAGCCCGTCGGGGTAGCTCCCAACTGCCTCACAACCACATTGTCCAGAAACACATCCACTCCAAGTGTCGAAAGCGACGTGTCCAGAAAGGTCAGGGTGCTCGTGGCCGTGGTGGCCACGAAGGTGAAACTTTGCGGCGCGCTCCAACCCGAGGCCGGAGCGACTGCGTCCAAGGTCGCGAGTGACTGGCTCGTGCCCGAGGTCGCGGTTCCCCGGATGCTCATGGTGTTACCCGCCGCTCCCAGTTGCACCAGGTTGAAACTAACAGAGTAGGTCTCTCCCGGGGTGGTCAGGAAAGTTTGTCGGATAGAGTCACCGGGGGGCAAATCGTTGCCATTAAAACCAATCCACTGCGCTCCATCCAACGCGCCTTGGCCCAAGAGAACTCCCCGGATGTGGCCGACGGGACTGACCCCGCCGATGGTCCAACCCGTGACCATTGCGGACCCATTTGTGCCGGTGATTGTCGCGGCCAGCACGGGCTGCTCAAAGCTTCCATTCGCAAATGGCCCCACCGGGATCACCGTCAAGATCGCGGGTTGACTGTTGACCGTGCCGCCGGGGTTGGTCACGCGCGCGAGGTAGGTGCCGCCTTGGTTCGTCGTCACGCCAGTGAGCGTGAGGTTCGAGGCTGTCGCGCCGGGAATGACGACGCTGTTGAATGTCCATTGATAGGTGATGGGGCCGGCTCCCGTGACGGTGACGCTGAAGCTCGCGGTGCTACCCTCCAGCACGGTGAGGTTGGTCGGACTTTGCGTGATGGTCGCCGGCGGCGTGGAGTAGGTGATGTTCAGGTCGATGAACTCGTTCGGCGAGGTGCCGCCCACGGAGAGAGGGGTGATGGAGAGGTTGAAGGCCGGGTCCGTGAACGTCTGGCCGATGGGTAACGGGTGGCGGGTGAAGTTGGCCGTGGCCGGGGTGAAGTTCAGCAGCCGACTGCCATTGCCATCCATGTCACTGCTCAAACCCGGGGCCTGCATCCCCCAACGGAACTCCACGCCGTTGGCTAGGAAGTTCGTTGCCCCGAAGTTGTTCGCCGAGTAATTGGTCAACCCACGCCGAAAACCAAGCCAGTAGGAGCGGTCGTTCGTCTGGCCCACCGTGATGCCGCGGATGCCGGAGGCGTTCGTGTGATCGTGCCGGAAAAGGCGATAGACGCCGCCCGTCGGCGCGGTGCGCCACTGGCTGACGTTGAGCCAACCGAGGTAGGCCTTGAACCACTCATTGTAATGAATCGGCCGGTTGCCGTTGTTGCCACCCATCATGTAGTATTCGTCCCCGTAATCGAGGTGCGTCCCTGCGCTATCTATCGGGTCCGCACCCGTGACATCCCAACGGTTCGCATGGAACAAGCCGTAGTTATGTCCCAACTCGTGCGACACCACAAGCAAGTCGAACGAGCCGTTGACCACACAGCCCTTGGCCCCGACGAAGGCCAGTCCCGCAAAGCCATAATTGGCACCGGTGATGGCCGTAAAGACCGAGATGTCCAAGTCGAAGTTGTCCGGATTGAACGCCCCCGTGTTGCCGTTCTGCTGGTCATACGTCCGCGCTGCGGCCAGCGAGTCCGCCCGCAAATCAGTCATTGGATCCAAGCCTGCGTAAGCCGCCTTCGTCTGCGGTAGCCGCAGCGTGATCGGGAAATACGTCGGCTGGATCGAGGTCTGCCCCTGCGAGTTGTCGAGGTAGAACTGATTGACGTTGGTCATCACCTGATGCGCCGCGTTCGTCGTCATCAGCGCCCCCACGTCGTCCGAAAAATCCACGAAGATAACCAGCACTCGCTTCGGGCCCAAACTCCAACCGGGGCCGGGCGGAAACGCCGCGGTGCCCGGTGGCAGCCCCGCCGGCACACGACCCGCCGCCGTCTGCCCCGCCGGATAAGGTCCACGCCCCTGCTCCCGCGCCAGCAGCTTGCTCTCGATGGCAAAGGCATCCATCGCACTCGTGGCCGTCGCCACCTCGCCACCCGTTTCCAGATGAATGCCTTGGGCCGCCAACCCGCGCTCACGCGTCTCGCCCGGTTCCAATTGCCGCACCGGGCTGCTATGGAGAGCCAACCGGTCCGCCACCGCCACGCCGTGAATCGGCAAATCATAACGCGTGCTCTGCGCAAAGCGCCGACCATACACGAACGCCGTGAACTCCTCCCCATCCACTCGCACCTTACGCGACACCTGCGCTGCTTGTTTCACGTCCGGGCCGCACTTGATGACCACTTCCAAGCCGCCCTTGCCCTCGATCCACCGCTCCAACTCAACCAGCACCGCCGCCGGCAACCCCCGGCGCGCATCCGGCCCCACGGCTTGCGCGAGCGCGAACTCCGGGTCCCGTTCAATCCACCGGGCCATCGCCGCGCGCCGCGCCTTCGCCAGTTGCACGCCCTCGGCTTCCAGCCCGGCGTGGTTCGCCGCCGCGCGATACTGCGCCTGCCACGCGCGGAACTTCTCGAACGTCTCGGCGCGGTTAGCCGGCCACTCCGTCACGTCCTCAATGGCGGGCTTGGTCGTCGGCAACTGCGCGCGCCAGCCATTCCAAGCCACTTCAGCGCTCGTCGCATTCGTCACCCGGGCCGACGCGGAGATGAGTGCCGGCAGCGCGGCAGCGCGGCGAATGACGGGCGTTTCCAGCACCGTGGTGGGGCGGAAACTCCAGACGGTGACGAGCACGGCGGCGAGCAACAGCCAGTGCAGGGAGCGGTGGGACGTTTACTTCATGAGGTGGCGACGACAATGCCTGAAAGCACCCCATTGACAAGTCAGGAGACTCCCTGAGGGCGCAGCCAACCAGAGCGCGGTATCCTAGGCCGCAACGGGTGGCGAGCACACCGAAGTGGAAGGTCACAGCCCTCCTGCCTTTCGCGGCGGCTGCGAGCGGAACGCCCGCGCTCCAACCGCGTCATTTCAGCTCAAAGCGGATGCTGCACGAAGGCAAACTCCGCCACCGGCTGCCCGCCCACGAGGTGTTCCTGGATGATGCGCTCCAAGACCGCCGGGGTGCAGGAGTGATACCAGGTGCCCTCGGGATACACCACGGCGATGGGGCCGCGCGCGCAGACTTGGAGGCAGTTGGCCTTCGTGCGATAGACCAATGCCTGCGGGCCGACGAGGCCCAACTCCTTCAGCCGCCGTTTCAGATAGTCCCACGACTCGACGCTCGCCTCGCGCGGGCTGCACTTGGGCTTGGTCTGATCCGCGCAGAGGAAGATGTGGCGGCGGAATTTCTCCACGCCCAGGTCGGCGACAAGGCGCTGAAGTTCGGATTCCAAGTCTGGGTTCATGGCTGCCGGTCGCTGGCGTGGCCGAGTGATTTGGGGGTGAGCAGAAATTTCAACGTGCCAACTCGCCGGTCTGCTGTTTTGACACACGCGAGCGCGCCCTTGGCCAAGCCAAGTGCTTCGACGCGCTCCTGGCCCAGCATCCGCCGCACGCGGGCGGAGAGCGTCGGCTCGTGGCCGACGAGCACGATACGCCCCTCATCCGGGAGCCGCGAGAGCCACTCGGCGAAGGTGTCCGCAGCCGTTTCGTTCAACAACGCGGGCGTCTCCTGCGCGGTGAGGGGATGCTCCGCGTTGGTGATGCCGAGCAGTATGGCCAGTGTTTGCTGCGCGCGCACGAGCGGGCTGGAAAATGCGTGGTCGAAGACAATGCCGAGGCCCCTCAGATGGCCGCCAAGCTGACGGGTCTGCTGACGACCCAGCGGTGAGAGCGCACGCGCGGCATCGTCCACATCAGCCAACGCGTCGGCGTGGCGGAGGAAGTAGAGTTTCATCAGGCGGGGAGATTTAGAATCACCCATGAGCAATGACGCAACGCCCAATCACTGCTCAATGTCTAATGCCCGCCCCTCGGTGTGCGTCCTGCGGCTCCCCTCACTCCATTGAGCCTTGGTCATTCATTGGCCATTGGGCAGGCCCCGCTACGGCTGCGGCTGGAACACAATCCGGCTGAACGCCCGGGGCGCAAACTCCGCCGTCCCGAAGTTCACGCTGCTCGCGCGCACGACCTTCTCCGTCCAGCTCTCCAGCGCGAAGGTCAGGCTCCCGCGCCCGGCGAAGAACACGCGGAGGTCGCCGGCCTGGAGCGGCGCGGTCTTGGCGCGGTCGGTGGCGAAGTCCACCTGCGCCACGCGGTCCAGCGGGATGCTCACGAAGTTGTCCGCGACGGCGAAGCGCAGCTTGCCGTCCTTCAGTTCCACCACCCGGCCCGCCACGGAATCGCGGTTCACGAGTCGGCCCACGTCGTTCTGCACGTTGGGCACGAGCGGCGCGAGGTGCTCAGCCACGCGCCCATCCCATTCATACACGCGCAAATTTCCAAGCCGCAGCGAGCCGCCGATGGGCTGCGCCACAAACCTCACGCCCGTGCCCTCGGCGATGAAATCCGGGTCCGCCCATTGCTTGGCCAGCACGCCGTTGATGAAGAGATTGACGGTCTTCAAGTCGCGGCTCGACCGGATGGCGAAGTGCGCCGAGTTGTTCGTGGGCATCGGGATGATGGCCATGCCCAGCTCGCGCCGCTGCTCCTTGTGTCGCACGTGCATGAGTTGCACCTGCATCTGCGGCGTGCCGAAGTGGAACATCTGCAAACTGTAAAACCCGCCAAACGCCGGCTGCTCCGCCGTGGAGTCGAGCATCACCGGCTGAAGCGAATCCGTGTAGAGAGCGACCGCGTGCCGGAACTGCCCGCGCCATGCGAGGTCGAACTCCAACGACGAACTCGGCGGCAGCTTCACATCCCGCGCAATGGAGGCCGACTGCGAGGCGACAAACGCTCCGTTCGCGAAATGCCACTGGCCCGGATTCACGTTGCCCGGCAGCGCTTTGCCCATCGTCCAGCCCTCCAACCCGTCCGGGCCGGCGAAGACCGCGCGCGGCGTCGGCCCCGCTGGGCGCACGCTGGCTACGCGCGAGCGCGGCACCGTCAACGTCCCGGCATACCACGTCTCCAGCACGAGCTGCTGTTCGTCTAACGACTTCAGATCGCCGGGAAGTTCGTCGCCATTCGTGAGCCGCACATAGCAAAAACTCGGCGAGGTCGCAGGCGGCGGCGATTGCGAAGCGAGGTGGATTTCCGCCAGCGCAGCGGGCTGAAACTGAATGTTCGCCGCCGCGTCGCCGTGCCGCCAACGCAGGCCATTCGTGGGCGTAAGAGATTCGATTTGGCCGGTGAGCAGGTCGCCGTTGCGGAAGAGAATCGCCTGCGGCGGGGCGGCGCGGGCGGCGCACAGCACGAACTCCGTTGCGATGAAGAGGAGTAAGAAGCGATTAGTAATTAGTGAGGACAGGCGAACGCCCATCGCCCTACCGCAGGATTGGTTCACGTCACTCATCGCTCGAAGAAGGGTGGGCCCTCTCTGCCAAAGAGCGGGAGGTCGGGCGCGACGGGTTCGCGCTCAGGGTTGAAGCGCAGCAGCCGCACCCAGCGGGTGTCGAGTTGCAGCGGGCCGAAGTGCTGGCTAACACCCACGAGCTGCCGTCCGTCCCAGCGCGGCTGCGTGAGCGCGACCGTCTCGCCGCTGCTCAGGCGCGCGTGCGTCTCGCCAGCAGGACGGTTCGTCGCGGGCGGGGCGGCGGGCGCGAGGACGACTTGGGTGATGCGGGTCAGCGGGATTTCCAAGCTGCCTGCCGTCGCCGCCAACGTGAGCTTCCCGTCGCGGATGGTGCGCACCTCGCCGACCGCGCGGTCCTGATTCGCGAGGCGGACCAGGTGGCCGGTGAAGTTCGTTGCCACCTGCTCTGGCTCGATGGGCCGCCCGTCCCAAGCCGACACCTTGACGGCGCTCAACTGGATGCCGCCATTAAGCATGAAGAACGACAGGCCCGTGCCCGGCAGCAACGGCCCGCGCGCCCGGGCCGCATCCCGCACCGCGTCGGCCACGGTCGGCGGTAGTTTCGGGTCCACAGCGGGCACGATGGGCTTTGCGGCGTTGGGGTCGTTCCACTGCTGAATCACGCTGCCATCCACCAGCAGCGTGAGCGCACCCACCAGCAGGTCCGCCCGGATTTCAATCCGCAGGGGGCGGTCCGGCGAGGGGAGCGGAATCCGCGCCTGGCCAAGGTGCTGCATCCCGAACTGCCCTTGTCCACGCATGAGGTTCGCGTAGCCCGGGCCGAATTGGAACTGGTAGCCGCTGCTGACAAAATTGAAGCGCTCCGTCGCGTCCGTGTAGAGGCAGAGATAAAACTGCATTCCACTCGGCGCGCCGACCTCGAACTCCACGCGCGACTGCGCCGGGAGCTTGAGGTCGCGGCCCATGAAGGCGTTCGCAGCGCCGGTGAGCGTGCCGTCGCGGAACTGCCACGCGTTGGGCGCTGGCCCGGTGGTCCAGCCCTCCACGCCGTTGGGTCCGTCGTAAATCGTGGCGAAGCCCTTCGCGATGAACGCGAGCGATTGCACGCCCGCGCGCGGTGCCCGGAGCTTCCCAGCGAACCACGTCTCCAGCTCGATGTGCTGTGCGTCGAGCGACAGGAGGTTGCCGGTCAACTCGTCGCCGTTGATGAAGCGGAAGCGGCAGGTGTGGTGCGCGCTGGCCTGCGCCGGCGGCGGCGCGACTTGCGCGAAGCGAATCTGGTGGGCGTTGCGCGGGAGAAACTCGATGGCCGCGCCTGCCGCCGGGTGTTTCCACCGAATGCCCTTCGCCGGGTCAATCGCCTCCAGCGCGCCGTGCAACGTGGAGCCGTCGAGGAGTTGGAAGACATCCACGGCGGGCTGGGCGAGGAGGGGAAGCGTGGTGAAGAGGAGGGCGAGGAGAAGTTGAAAGTTGAAAGTTGAAAGTTGAGAGCGGGACGTTTGCTCCCTCGACCACAGGCCAGACCGAGCACGCCGCAACTGCCGTCGTGCTGACCGCTGACCGCTGACCGCTGATAGCTGTTCTTTCACAGGAGCGGGAGTAGAACGCTTCACGGCCCCCCCCATTCATCCCCCAGCCCGCGCGGCGCAGTCGGGTTGAAGCGGAGCGAGCGGATGGCCTCCGGCTTGAGCGTCAGCCGCCCGAAGACCGGGCTGACGGCGGTGATGGTTTGGCCCTCCCATTTCTCCAACGCCAGCGTGAGGCGCTCGTTGCGGTGCAGCGTGACCTGCACGCCCGCGACCTTCGCCAGCTCCGTCGCCGCGTTCGCCGGGAAGGCAATCAAGCCCGCGCGCGTCAGCGGAATCTCCAGCTTGTTGCCCGCCGTCGTCAGCGACAACCGCCCTTCGCGAATGCCGTGCAGCGTGCCCGTCGCGCGGTCCTTGTTGATGAACTCCACCACTGCGCTGTCCGCTGCCGGGGCCTCGAGGGGCGGGTCCGTGTCGGTGGCGGGCGGCGACGCGGCGGCGGTCACACGCCCGTCCCACGGCGTGATGCGGATGTCGCCGAGGCGGAAGCGGGGGTTGACGTTGTAATTATAGAAGGTGATGCCCGTGCCGGGGCCCGGCGAGCCGAGGTTCTTCCACTCATGCACCTGCTCCCCGTCGGCCAGCAGCGTGATGGTCTCCGTCTCCGTGTTGACGAGGAACGTGAGGCGCACCGCGCTCTTAGTGCTCAACTGCGGCACGCGCGCGCTCGTGCCGGACGCGCCGCCCATCCCCGCGCGCCGCATCGAGCTGATGGAGCCGGCGGGCGAGGTGTAGAACTGCCAGCCGTCGTTGAAGTCGAAGTCGTCCGTGCTGCGCGTGTAGAAGGAGAAGCGGAAATACGGCTGCCCCTTCCACGCCAGGTCGAACTCGATGCGCGCCTTCGTGGGCAACTGGCACTCCCGCCCGAGGGTGCCCACGGCCGTCGAGTAATACGCGCCGTCGCGGAAGACCCAGGCGACGTTCGTGGCGGTGCGGGCGACAGCGGGGCCAGCCAGCGCGCCCTCCGCGCCGAGCGCGACGGCGAGGTTAGGGTTGCTCACGCCCAGCGCGCCGAGCAGACGCACGCGGGCGTCGGCCAGGACGTTGGCCGCCGCGTTGACCTGCGCCTGCGCCTCGGCCTGCGCGGCCGGTTGCTCGACAAACACCGCCGCGCGCCCGAGCAACCGCCGCCCGAGCAGGTCCGCCTCCGCGCGCAGCATCGCCCGGAACCGCCCGGTCTTCACCGCGTCGCCCTGCCAGTCAAACGGCTGCGCGAACTCCGCGAACCACCGGTCCAGCGTCGTGCGCGAGGTCTGCTTTTCGGCGAGCGCGGTGATGACCAAGTCGGATTTAAGGAAGTCCGCGACGGTCGCGGCCTTCTCGGCGGAATCGGTCAATCGCGTGACTTCGGCTTCGGGGAAAGTTTTGCGCACACCGGGTGCGGCGAGCTCCTTCGCTGGGACTATGGTCAAGTTTGGCGGTGGCAGAGGCGGGAGCATTCCGCCCTTGACGCGGTTCAATGCGCGATTGATTTCCGCCTGCACGGCCTGCACGACAGGGTCCACGGCGGGAGCTGGAGGCGGAGCAACCTGATTCTGCGGCGCGCCAACTGGAACTCGGACGGGGCGATTCAAAGCTCCGGGCTGAACCAAGTGTGGCGGCAGTGGCACTGCCGCCGGCGCCTTCGCCGCCAGCTCCTCCAACTCCTTGAGTCGTTTCTCCAAAGCCTGCTTCACCACGGGCGCGACCTTGTCCGTGAGCGCGGCAATCTCCGCCTTGAGCTGGGCGACGAGTTCCTGCGGCGTGGGTGCGGGCTTGGGGACAGGACGCACCGGCTCCGGTTCCACGACGCGGAACTGCGGCCCCACCACCTGATTCATCTGCGGCAGCAGTTGCAGCACACGCCGACCGCCGCCGAAGAATTCTCCGTCCATCCCCCGGTTGACGACCGCGCCGACGGCGCTGCTCCGCCACTCCTCCGCCGCGCGCGGTCCTTCGTAAAACGCGGCGTAGCCCGCGTTCGCGAACGCGAGGCTCACCAACCCCGCGCGCTTGCCCCGCAGCCGCCCCGCGAACCACGTCTCCACCTCGAAGCTCTCCCCATCCAGCGACAGCAGCCGCCCGGCGAACTCGTCGCCGCTGGCGAGCCGCACGCGGCAGACCGGCCCCATGTCCGTCACCGCCTCCGGCGCACGCGGCGGCAGGCGGATGAGATTTAGATTCGTGAGGCTGAACTCGATGGGCTGCCGCGCGTTGGGATGCCGCCACTTGAGCACCTCGCTGTTCAGCGACTCGACTTCCCCGCGCAGGAACGAGCCGTCGAGGAAGGAGACGGTGGCGGGGGGAAGCGGCGTTTGCGCGAATGACCCATGACCAATTCCCAACGACCAAAGCATGACCAATGACCAATGGCGGGCGGCCCTACTGCGCCGCACTCCGGTCATTGGGCGTTGGGCATTCATTGGGGGCATTGGTCATTGGGAATTGGCTATTCCCTCACCGTTCATAAATCGGCAAGAAGCGATAGTTCAGCGCGAGCGACAGCAGCGACGCCGCCGTGCCGAACGAATTCCCAAACGACCCGTCCCAGCTCCCATCCTTGTTCTGCGTGGCGGCGAGCGACTTGATGTTCGCGCCGTTCCACTTGCGCCACGCGTCTGGCGAGGCGTGGAAGTAGGCCTGCGCCGCGTAGTAGAGGTAGTATTGCTGGTAGTGCGAGTCGCCGCCGGTGGTCTGGAGATACTGCCACGCGCCCTTGAACTCCGCTGTGTCCTTCTGCTTCGCCAGCGACTGCACCAGCACGCCGATGGCGCACCGCGTGGCGTTCGGCCCGCTCGTGCCGGTGTAGCCGTAGCCGCCCTCGGGCGTGCGGCAACTGGTGAAATACTTCAGCCCCTTCTGAATCGCCTCCTCCGGCACGGCCAACCCCGCGTTGCGCGCGGCGAACATGGCGACCATCTGCGCGCCGCTCACCGTCGTGTCCCCGTCCGTGCTGTCCGGCGAATAGCGCCAGCCGCCCGTCGGGTTCCGCGCCTGCGAGGCGACGATGAGGTTGATGGCGCGCTGGAGCGCTGGCCCGAGCCGCGCGTCGTCCACCGCGCCGTAAGCCTCCGCGAGCGCGAGCGTGGCGAAGCCGTGGTTATACATCGAGGTGCCGATGTAGCCGGTCTCCTTGTTCTGCTGGGCGAGCAGCGCGTTCAGCCCGCGTTTGATGGCCGCCGCGTAAGGCCCCACGTTCGGGTCATCCCCGTGCGCGAGCATCGCCACCACGCACAAGCCGATGACACCCGGCTGCCGCCCATACACGTCCGCCCACGCGCCCTCGGCGGACTGAGACTTCACGAGATACTGCAAGCCCTTCACATACATCACGTCGATGGCCGCCGGGCTGGCGTCGGACTTCTCGATGAAGAGTTGTTGGGCGGACGCTTCGCGGAATGACCAAGGCCCAATGACCAAGGCCCAAAGAATGACCAATGACCGGAGCGCGGCGTTCACGCCGCAGACGGCCCCGATGCGAAAAGCGCGTAAGGACGGTCTCCGGCTGACGTCCGCATCTGCGGCCTGAAGGCCGCGCTCCACTGACGCATTCGCGTTCACGGCTTCGCCTCCACTGCCTTGAAGAAATTCTCCAGCGCCTCACGGAACTCCGCCGGCACCTGCCGCGTCACCCCGCTGCCCTTGCCCGTGCGCCGCGCGGCCGCCTCGGCTCCGCGCGCGTCGCCGGTCGTGCCGGGGCTGGCCTTGTCCGTCGTGCCGCCGTTGGGCTGCTGGCCGGGCTGCTGGCCGGGCTTCATGCCGACCTGCTGCTCCTGCCGCGCCATCTCCATCATCATCTCGGCCTCCTGCTGCGTCGTCTGTGGCTGCTGGCCGTCCTTGGGCTTCTGCCGCTTCGCCTGCTCGTTGATCAGATTGATGAGGTCGCTCAAGTGCGCCAGCGCCGCGTTCTCCGGCTTCTGCGCCGGCTCGCCCGTCAGCTTGTCGAACAGCGCCGACTCCGCGTCGCGCATCCCGTCCTGCGTGCCGATCAAAAACTCCTTCGCTTCCTCAATGTCCAACTGCATCTGGAGCTTTGTCAGGTCGCCGCGCAACACCCGCTGCTGCTCCGCGACCTTCGCCACGCCCTCGGCATGCCGGGGGTTCCGCGCCTTCTCCTCCTCGAGCAACATCGTCTGCTGCCACACCCGCACCTCGCCCGCGCGCAGACGGATGGATGCCATCAGCAGTTTGAGCAACTTATCATCCTTCGGCTTGCCTTCGCCCTGACCCTCGCCGCCCTCGCTCTCCTCCTCGGGCGGCTCCAGCTTCTTCGACCAGTCGGCAAAGCGCTTCGTCCACGCCGTCAGGTTGCCCATCGCGTCCATCGCGATGTTCGCGTCAATCAGCCCGCGCACGCGGTCCAGCTCGTTCGCCGTGTTCACCTGCTTCATGTCCGCCGCGACCTCGCCGTAGTTCGGGCGCTGCGTGCGGTCGAAGAACCGGCTCATCTCCGCCACGACCTTCTCCGCCTCCACCTTCACGCCCGCCTGGTCGCCGGCCAGCGACGCGTTGATTTTCTTGTAGCGCTCCGGCAACTCGCGCGGCAGCAAACCAATCGTCTCGCCCACCACCTTGCCGAGCTGCACGCCCAGACCCTGCTCCGACTCGGAAAGCTTCTTCAGCCGCTGCGACAGCGTGAGCGCCTGCAAGTTGTCGAGGCCGTCGTTCATCTTCTTCTGGAGCACCTGCAACTTCTCCAGCGCCTTCTCCTCCGCCTTGTGCGCCTTCGTCGCCTCGTCCGCGCGCTGCTCGCCGGAGGTGCTCTCCTGCGCCTTCTGCAACGACTGCTGCGCCTCCTTCATCTCGCCCTGCGCCAGCGACTTCATCTGGGCCAAGTTCTGCGTCCACTCGCGCAAGGTCTGCTGCGTGAGCGTCGGGTTGCGCATCGCTTCGCGAATCACGTCCTGCCCCTGCTGCGCGATGCGCTCAAGCTGCGCCGCGTTGCGCGCCTGCTCGTCCGCCTGCTCGCCCGCCTTCTTCGCGGCCTCGTCGGACTTCAGCTTGTCCTCCGGCAAGCCCATCAACTCGCGCGTCGCCGCCGCGATGGCCTCCTCCTTGCGCGTCACTTCCTCGACCTGCGCGAAGAGCTGGTCCAACTGCTGCCGCACCAGCTCCGCATGCTTCGCGAGGCCGACGATGTTGATGCGATGCGTCACCGACTCCGCCGGTTCGCGGCCCGGCAGGAAGTCGGTGGCAAAGCCCTTCACCTCCACGACCGAGTCCGCCGGGATGCGCATGACCGTGGGGCTGAAGATGAAGGTGTTCGTGAACCGCCGCTCCTGCGCGCCCGTCGCTGACTTTCTGAACTGCGCAACCGCCGGCGTGTTCGTCGGGTCGAGCGACGCGACAATCTCCGTGCTGACCGCGCCCTCGCGCACACCGAAGTCATCCGAGGCGGCAAACCGCAGCGGCAGCACGTCGGTTTCGAGAATGGAAATCTCCAGCCCGAGGTCGCCGAGGTCCACGCGCGGCGCGGCGTCCTTCAGCGGGCGCAACGCCAGCAGCCACGGCGCGACCGGCTTCAGCCCGAACTCATCGCGCCAGTCGAACGCCGCCTGCGACGACGCATCCAGCTTGAGCGAGCCGCTGTTGAACTGCTCGCCCGAGAGCAGCAGCGACACCGCCTCGGTCTTGTCCACCGTGACCTCCGCCGACGCGAGCGGGCGCGTGGCGGAACCGTTAAGCGTGACGCGGCTGCCTTCGAGCACGGCCAGCGTGGCGTTCTGCACGACTTGGTTCGTCGGCGGATACTGGAGGTAAGCCGGGAGCGTGACGTTCGCCGCGAGCTGCTTGAGCGCGGGCCGATGCAGCGGCTTCACCGCTATGACGTGCGTCGCGTCGCCGAGGCGGACACGGAGCGAACCATTCTGCGTCTGGCCGGGGAGGGTGAGCTTCACTTGGCCGTTCTGCACCGGCGCGGAAAGTTTGGTCTGCAACTCGAAGCGCCCGCTCGCGCTCGCGGGCTTCCAGAACGAGCGATAGTTCACCTTCGCCACCAGCTCGAACGGCTCGCCATGCGGCACGACGAGCTGCGCCGGCAAGTTCTCCAGCGCGATGAACGTGTAGCGCGGAATGCCCGCGACGGGAGCGGCCCAACGCTGAAGCGCGTTCCAGCCCGCCGCCGGTGCGAGGCCAAACGCTAAGGCCACCGGCACCAGCACCGCCGCCATCGCGAAGGCCGCGAGCCGCGCGGGCCGGGCGTTCACCACCGCACAAAAGTCAAACTTCGCCGCGTCCGCCGAGACTTGCCGGATGGCCGCGCGACAGAGCGCAAGCGACATGTTCTGCGGCCGCTGCTTCTCCTCCGCCAGTTCCACGATGCCCAACAACCGGTCGCCCAGCCGCCGGTGTCCGTGCTGCACTACGTTCGAGAGCGCCCGCAAATCCCGCCGTTGCCAAACCCAGCTTCGGCACCACCGCACCGCGAACCACGCCGCGCCGGTGACGCCCGACAGCAACAGAGCCACACGCAGCGCCTTGGGTGTGTCCCCGACGCGGTCGCACAGGAAGAGCAGTGCGAACGACGCCCCCAGCGCCGCGACCCCACCGCACGCCGCGTGCGTCGTCTCGGCCCGCCACAGCGCACCCTCCAGTGCGGCGAACTGCGCGCGCAGCGAGTCAGGCAGGGAGATGTGGGCTTCGGTTGGCATTGGTGCGACGGACGGAAGTTAGCATCCGGCTAGTCCCTCACAATCCCCAAGTTCCCCTACTCACACCAATTCTCGATGCGAGTGATTGGAATGCCAACCGAACGCGACGTCGCGCGCCTTCTCCCTTCCGCAGCGGAGGGGAGAAGGTGGCCGCAGGCCGGATGAGGGGTGGGGCCGCCCACGCCGACGCATGTAACCCCTCACCCCGGCCCTCTCCCCTCCTCCGAGGAAGGGAGAGGGAGCCAGCGCGCGGCGCGGTCCTCCAGCCGTTCCGTCGAATGTCATTCGGAATTCGTATCAGATAGCCGCCGAGGTGGAGGCGGCGGACCTTGTGACGTGAGCGTCCTCAGGAGTGCGACCGTGGGCGGCTCAAGTCCGCCCTCACAACTGCGTGGTTCGGGGGGAATCCGCCTCCTCACCTCGGCGGCTACGGCTTGCGCAGGCGATAGAAACGCACCCGATTCCCCGGCGTTACATCCGTTTCCAACTCGCTCCCGGTGAGCGTCAGCGCGTTCGTTTCGTCCAGCCACACCGGGGCCAGCAAGTTCGTCGCGCTTTGCAGGATGTAGCTCGACGACGCCAGCGGCCAACGCATCCGAAACTGCGCACCGTTCCGCAGCAACCCCAGCGTGGGCACCCCGCCGCCCGTGAACTGGTTGAACCGCGTCACCAGCACATCCTCCGCGCCCCGGCTCGGCAGCGTGTTGCCACCGACCGAGCTGGTGCCACTGAAGTAGCCAGTGATGACGCTGTTTCCCGCTCCATCAGCACCGACACCCAGCCCGAAGTCTCCGCTCAAGTCCGCCCCGCCCGCCTGCTGCACAAACGCAAACACCCCGTTCGCATCCAGCCGCGTCAGGAACGCATCGTAGCTCCCGGAAATGCCACCGAGCGTGTTCGTGCCGAACGTCGCGCCGCCGGAGAAGTAGCCCGTGACATGCACCGTGCCGGCGGCGTCCACCGCCACCGCGCGCGCGACGGACAAGCCACTGCCGCCAAACTGCCGCACCCACATCACGCTGCCGCTGCCTGCATACTTCGCGATGAAGCCGTCTGACGCCGCACCGGCGAGGCTCGTCACGTTGCTGCCCGAGAACGTCGCGCTCCCGCCCGTCGCCCCGACCAGATACGCGCTGCCGTCTGCCGCCACCGCCACGCCGCCCGCCTCATCCTGTGCCACACCGCCGGCTTGGCGTGACCAAAGCAACGTCCCCGCCGCATCAAATTTCGTGAGGAACACATCCGCGCTGCCGAGGTTGGTGAAGGAGCCTGCTCCGAAGGCCGCCACCGGGCTGTAAAACACCCCCGTGACGAAGACATTCCCCGCACTGTCCGTGGCGATGCCGGTGCCCGTGTCTTGATTCCCCCCGCTGTAGCTGCCGGCCTTGCGCGCCCAGACCTCTGCGCCTGCGCTCGTGTATTTCGCCACGAAGATGCGGCCTGGGTTCGCCACCGGCACGCCCGCGAAGGTGTCCAGCACCGAGCGGCCCGTCACCAGCACATTGCCCGCGCCATCCACCGCCACCGCCGTGCCCTCGTCATGCGCGAACTCCACGCCCGCGCTGCGCGCCCATACGAGGTTGCCCGCCGGGTCATACTTGGCGAGGAACACATCCGCATACGACGCCGCGCTGGTGTTCGTCAGCGTCGTGCTGCTGAAACCCGCCTCGCCCTCGTAGGCACCCGTCACATAGCAATTGCCCAGCGCGTCCACGGCGATGCCCTTCGCCGCGTCGTAACCGGTCCCGCCCGCGCGCCGCACCCACAGCAACTGCCCGTTGCCATCCTGCTTCGTGATGAAGATGTCCGTGTTGCCCGCGCTGGTCAGCGTGTTCGTCCCGAACGTCGCCGTCCCATTGAAGTAGCCCGCCACGTAGCTGTTCCCCGCCGCATCCACGGCGATCGCGTTGCCCACATCCGACCCGCCGCCGCCGCTCGCCGCAGCCCACGGCACCACCACGCTCACCGGCAAGACCGTGAGCCGCGCCGCACTGCTCGTGGCCGAGCCGAGGCTGTTGCTCACCACGACGGAGTAAAGCCCCTCATGCGAGGGCGTGGCGGCTGCGATGCCGTGCGTGGCACCCGTGGCCCCGGGAAGGTTCACGCCATTGAACCGCCACTGGTAGGTGAAGGGGGCCTCACCCAAAGCCAAAACTGAAAAGGCTACTGGCGTGGCTGCGTTCACTACGCGCGAGGATGGCTGCGCGTAAATGAACGGTGGGGACAGAACCGCCAGCACGGCGGCGGAACTCACCACCACCCCGACCGGGTTGGAAATGACGACAGTGTAAAGGCCGACCTTCGTCACCTGCACCTCCGTCAAGGTCAGCGTGCTGGCCACCGCGCCGGGCACGTTCGTGCCGTTCAGCCGCCACTGATAGGTCAGCGGGGCAGAGCCGGCTGCCTCGACGGTGAAACTCACCGTATCCCCCGCCACATTCGTGGAGCCCACCGGTTGCGTGGTGATGCTGGGCGGCACCAGCACGCTCAAATCCGCACCTGCGCTGACCACCGAGCCAAAGCTATTCGCTACTACCACGGTGTAAGTGCCCGCGTTGGGCGCTTGCACGTTGCTCAGGGTCAGGGACGAAGCGTTGGCCCCGGCGAGGTTCCCGCCATTGAGCCGCCACTGGTAGGTGAATGGGCCCTGACCGGTGACCCCCACCGTGAAGAGGGCCGTGGCACCGGCCACCACGCCCAACCCTTGCGGCGGCTGGTTGATGACAAACGGCAGGACCGTCAACACCAACCCCTGCATGCCCGTGCCGCCTGCACCCGCGGCCCCGAGCGTGACGTTGAACGTGCCCGCTGCCGTGGGCGTGCCGGAGATGCGGCCGGTGGTGGCGTTCAGGGTCAACCCGACGGGCAAGCCCGTGGCCGAGTAGTTGGTAGGCGCGCCAGTGGCGGTTATTTGATAGGTTAAGGTTAGGCCCACTGTGGCCGCTGCCGTGGTGGGGCTGACGATGACAGGAGCGCCCCCCCCCCCGCCGGCAGGGATGACCGTGAGCACTAGCAGGGCGGTGCCGGTGCCGCCTGCACCCGTGGCCCTGAGCGTGACGTTGAACGTGCCCGTTGCCGTGGGCGTGCCGGTGATGAGGCCGGTGGTGGCGTTCATGGTCAACCCGACGGGCAAGCCCGTGGCCGAGTAGTTGGTGGGCGTGCCGCTGGCGGTAATCTGGTAGCTAAAGGGTTGGCTCACCACCGCCGTAGCAGCGGTAGGGCTAGTGATCGTTGGCGAACCACCTCCGAAAGGATTCATGGGAATGGATTTGAGTAGTGAGCTCGGGATCCGGCGTATTTCGCCCCCAAGCTGAACTAAAATATCGCCGCTAGTTTCCACGACCGCCTGAGCGACGGCGCTAGACCCACTGGGTATTTTAAACACATTCTGGACCGTTCCATTAAGGTCAACCTGAGTGATGTAAATAAAATCAGCCTTCAGACGGTTAGTATAGGATCTGTTAAGAGATAGCTGAACAAAATCGTGCTGCCAAAGCCCAACAATGCCTTTATTGGTGTGATATATAATTGCCTGAAGGGATAATTTATATCCGACTACTAGTGCCAACTGGCTGTTCACACTCTCAATGGCACCAGTAATGTTAGGGGATGCAACATTTGCCATTCTAACGCCGCCACTGTCGTAGAAATTAAGAGAATATGTAGTGGTATCCCAGCTGTTTGTGCTGGAAGCGGAGGCCACAACAAGGCCGCCAGATGGCAAAATAAGCGGCCTTGCAAACGGCTTATCAACATGCACTGTTTGATAGGCGCTGGACACAGCGAAGCTGTTGTTAAATGAGGCGTCTTCAGTCCCATCTTGATTAAACCGCATTACTGGCTCATACAGCCGTCCCACGCTGAAAACGTTATTGATATTCTGAGGGTCAACTTCGAGGACGGGAGATGCAGCAGTAAACGTTAGTAACGGCTTCCCGCCTGCGGCGTCCAATAAACGCCCTCCATTCACCACAACAGTAAGCAAGTTATTGGTAATTATTGAGTTATCCGCTGCGGCTTTTTCGATAATAACTGAGTCGGAAAGCCCAGGGATTCTACCAAGGCTGTAGAACACATTTCCTGAGGCCGGGTCAACAGCTACCCCCCCTTCTATCACTGATACGCTTCCTATTGAACGCATGCTGAAAGCCTTATCAATTCCACCATCCTGGTTTAACCGAAAAGATACTCCCTGCTTATTGACGCAGATTAGTTTTCCGTCGGGCTGCAGAGCCGCAGCCACGACATTCGGTGATAAACCTGTCACCCCCAATGGAAGCGGGGCATCCGCAAGCCTGAGGTAGCTATTATCCAGCGACCCATCGCGGTTAAATCTGGCGACATCTCCGTCAGCGGCATTGATTATTCTGGTGACGATTTGACCGTTCGGAAAAGAGACGAATGGCTGGCCGACCGATAGTGGGACTCGAAAGCCAGGGTCGAAATAGTCTTTTATATCGCTGGTTACGACTGCAATGAAGGTGATGCTCGAGGCAAAGCCCTTTACTTGACCAGGCATCACTAACGGTCCAGGAATATTGTTATAATCATAGATACTGCCTTTTGCTCCTCCAGAATAACTATTGTGCGCCGATCTCCAAAGTGATCCGTCGGCCTTGGTGTAGAAGACAGTAAGCGGGGTCGCTACCGCCTGCACTATGCCATCTTCCAGCTTCAAAAACACACCGGCTGGAAACGCGTAGACATTCACAAAATCATAAGCGGCGTTACCGACGCCCCACAGGGAACCGTTTGTGGATATGAAAATGCTGTTGAAACCACTAGAAAATCCGCTCAGGTGAACCCCATTTGGATTATACGAGACACCCTCGCTTGCCATCACATTGCTGACCCCTGCGGCCACCAGCACCGGCGACAGGGTGAAGTTAAGATTCGTAACCCCAAGCTGATTATTATTATTGTCACCCGTCCCGAACATTAAATTATTCGTCTTTACATAAAGCGTATAGGTTGCAGCCCCGGCGGCCTGTGCCACGCCCAACGGTGTCCAGTGAAGGTGTGTCAAAGTGAGGCATAGAGAGTGGTCAGGCGGGGCACGGCGGCGGCTTCCGTGAGGTTTTCTTGCAGCGCATGGCGCAACCACCGGATGAACTTTACCGAGCGCTGGCTGGCCCGCCGGGCGCTG
>CALQJI020000079.1 GCA_943330855.2 Klebsiella pneumoniae | reverse complement strand
GTTAAACTCTAAAATCCAGAGCCTCAAATCCGCCGCCCGAGGCTTCCGCAACTTCCAGAACTACCGGACGCGCATCCTGTTCTTCTGCGGAAAGCTCGATCTTTACCCACTATGATCCCCGAAGGACGTTTCTTTTCTTGGATACGGCGCAGCGTGCTTTCTCTCCGACCCCCTGAAACGGGAATTCGACCGCTACCACTTTGGTTCGCAGCGCGCGCTGATCGGAGGATTGCAGCTGTGCGCAGCGCTGGGTTTGCTGGCTGGCCTGAGCCAACCGTGGATGGGACGCGCGGCGGCGGCCGGCCTCGCCCTCATGATGCTGGGTGCGGTCGGCGTCCGCATCAAAATCAAAGATACTTTCCTCCAAACGATCCCGGCACTGTTCTATCTGGTGCTGAATGCCTACCTCTGTCTGGCAGCATTCTGAGCACCCGGTATGCGGTCAGGGTGGGTTTCTGCCGACGTCACTTCGTCATCGCCCATTTCCGGGTGCGATGATGGCGGTATTTGAAAAGCAATGTCAGATAGACCCTCACGCCGGTCTCGGAAACGAGTCGGCCCCACCAGGAGCGGCCCCACTGATAGGTGACCGTGTCATGCATGATGCATTCGGAGGGCCCTCGTCTCTCGAAGCGGTGCTCGTGGATGAACAAGGTGAAGGGACCTTCCACGATTTCATCCACCAGCAGATCGGGTGCTTGCACGGTCTTCCACCGACAGGTCCAGTGCATCGGGATAATCCACCAATCGCGGCACTGCAGTTCGATCAGGCGCCCCTCCTGGGCCAGGCCATCCGTTTTGAGGCTCACCAGTTTCAAGGTCGGGGGCATGACCTCGGGTAAATTTCGCGGATTGCTGTGGAATTCAAACATGGTCTCCACGCTGGCGCGGAGCGGGGTGCTGGCATGGAAGATCGATGGCATTGGGGGTTTCATGATGGCTTCAGGATCGCATCCGCTGTCCGCAGGCCGGAGATGATCGCGCCTTCGATGGAGGCGCTCCAAAGATGATCTCCGCAGAGGTAAACGCCGGCTTCCTTGCGAAAACCCGGTCCGGTGAATCCGGTGCCGGGCGCCTGCCGGGCGAGCGCCCGCTCAATCCGATAGGTCCGGAGGTGGCGCCATTCGCGCACCGGGCCGCCGAACCAGGCCTCGAGTTCGGCCAAGACCCGCGATTCCAGGTCGGCTGGGTCCACCGTTCCCAGAACGCTCACCGAGACGAGCGCCCGGCCGGGCGGCGCATAGTCCGGTGCAAGATCTGATGGGACGCATACGTTGTTCACCAAGCCGGAGCCCGTGCCATTGAGCGCGATGATCGACTCGCCAAGAGGCGAGCGAGCGGCGGCGAAATACAAACAGGTCACTGACCGCCAGACAGGCCCGTCAATCCCTCCGGCCGATACCAATCCTGCCGCAGTCGTCGCATCCGTGGCCACGGCTACGGCATCGCCTCGGAATTGCTCGCCAGATTCAAGGGTGATGCTTCCCGGCTGGATTCGCGTGACCTGCGCGCCCAGGCGGATCGTGCCCGGAGGGAGGCGGAGAGCCAACTGGCGGGGAATTTCCCCCATCCCTCGCGACGGCAAAGTGGCGCTTCCCTGCGAAAACATTTTGAAGGTGAACTCGAACATCCGGCTCGAGGTCTGGAGTTCCCGTTCGAGAAAAATGCCCCCATAGAATGAGCGGAAGAACCCATCGATCATCGGTGGAGAGAATCCTGCGCGCCGGAGATAACTCTCCGTGGTCATGTCTTCATGCCCGGCGATTTCTTCGGTGGTCAGACGCATCAAGCGCCACCTCAGTCTGGCCACTCGGAGTTTGTCCGCAAACGATCCAACCGGGGCCAGCGCGCTTTCCATGAAGTGACGCGGTTCACGAAGGACATCCATGATCCGCAGCATACCGTAAGTCTGGTGGATCAGTGCACCTGGTTTAAATGACCTCAGATCAAGCCTATCCTTGTCGAGGAGAGCGCCCGCTTCCGGGTAAGCATCTAGAAACACTTGGAACCCGCGGTCCAGCAGAAATCCATCCACTTGATCGGTCCTCACCCGGCCACCGATCCCATCGCTTCCCTCGAAGATGAGTGGGTGGCCGCCGGCTTCATGCAGGCGGATCGCACAAGCCAGACCGGCCAGTCCGCCGCCCACGATCAGCACCTTTTTCTCCGAAGCGCTCATGGGCGTAATTCAATCAGAGTCTGTTTTTCCGCGAAACCGTTTCCCGTTGAGTTGGCAACGAGTGTCTTGAGGAGTCGCTCGCAGAACTGAAAGAATGCGCCCTAGCAAACGGGCGAACGCGGAGGTCCTCGGGACGATCGACCCTGGGGCATGGATCACGCGCCTCGCCGACGTGGTGGAACAACGGGTAATGAACAATTTGCACGAACCAGATCATGCCGACCATGAACAGTGTCATCGCGGCGTGGAAGAAAAACAGCCAGTCATTGATGGAGGCAAGATTCATGGACCGAATGTTTGACTCAATTCCGCCGGGATGCAAAGTCGGGCTCAGTGAGGGTGTCTCCCTTGATGATTTGTTTCCTTCCGATCTTTCGTCTATGACTTGCTCGTGATGATGTCCACTGCCACTCCAGGCTTCCCCAGCGAGTCGCAACGACTCGCGGCCCGGACGCGGCCCACCGGGCGGCCGGTAATGTTCCAGTCATGGTGCGATCTGCTCTTTCTGCACTGGGAATATTCCGTCGCCGCGATTCAGGCGACGCTCCCAGACGGGCTCTTCGTCGATACTTTCGCCGGCAAAGCGTATCTCGGCATTGTTCCGTTTTTCATGCGCAACATCCGCCCACGCTTCCTGCCCGCCGTGCCGGGCATCTCGAATTTCATGGAACTGAACCTGCGCACTTACGTGCATGACCGCGCCGGTGTTCCGGGCGTTTGGTTCTACTCACTGGATGCGAATCAATGGCTGGCAGTGAAGATTGCCCGCCGATTCTTCCATTTGCCTTACCAGCACGCGGAGATGAAATCAAACCGCACACCGGAAGGCCGCATCCGCTACGAATCGCTGCGCACAGGCGACCAGTCGAGCGAAGCTCGTTGCGTGTTTGACTACGCGCCCGCCGCAGACTTGCCACCGTCGGCGCCCGACTCGCTGGAGTTCTTCCTCGTCGAGCGCTACCGGCTTTATTCCAGCCCGCCCGCCGGTCTCTGGCGCGGGTCAGTGTTCCATCAGCCGTATCCGCTGTGCTGCGCGGAGGTGACGGTGTGGGACGAGCAGTTGCTGGCTGTCAACGGTTTCACGCCCACCGGACGGCCGCCCGATCACATCGTCATGTCGCACGGCGTGGACGTGGCCGTATTTCCCCTGGATCCGGTCGATTTGACAACCGGAACGCGGACAATATGATTAAGGTATGATGGCGAAACTTTGGATTCTTGGCGGCAGCGCCGTCCTAACTTTGCTGTTTCTGGCTGGTTGCAAACTGACCCGCGCCGGTTACGAATCGGCGGGCTACCAAGTCGTGCGCCAAAGCGGCGCCTTCGAAATCCGCGATTACCCGGCGCTCACGCTGGTCTCGACGCCGATGGCGGCGACGCGGCCGGTGGATGACGATAGCTTTATGAGATTGTTCCGCTACATCGGTGGCGCGAACGAGGCGGAGGCGAAAATTGCCATGACCACGCCCGTGTTCAGCGAACCAAGCGGAACGAATCGGCAGATGAGCTTCGTCGTTCCGCAGAAGACCGCGGCCGCCGGCACCCCGAAAGCGAAGCGCGACGACATCACAGTGCAGACGCGTCCGGCCGGTCGGTTCGCGGTGTATCGATTCAGCGGAAACTGGGGGGCCGAACGCGCGGCGGCGGCGCGGCAGAAGCTGGTGGAGTGGCTCGCTGAGGAAAAACTCCAGGCCATTGGCGAGCCGCAGATGGCAAGTTACGATCCCCCCTTCACGCCGGCATTCCTGCGTCGCAACGAAGTGATGGTGCGGTTGAAGGAGGATGCGCTTGAGCGGAAGAATTAAATCGCGGCGGCCGGGCAGGACTGGAGACTCTCTGCCGCCCTACAGAACGGCATGACTCAATCCCCATCCATCGTCTGGTTGCGTCTGGATTTGCGGCTGGCCGATAATCCCGCACTTCAAGAAGCCGTGCAACGAGGTAGGCCGGTCGTGCCGCTTTTCATCCACGCGCCGGAGGAGGAGTCGCCGTGGGAGCCGGGCGGCGCCTCGCGCTGGTGGCTCCATCAGTCGCTCGCCGCCCTCGATGCGGATTTGCGTGCAGCGGGTTCGCGACTGATCATCCGCCGGGGACCGACGCTCGACACACTGCGCGCTGTGGTGAAGGAAACGGGCGCGGGCGCGGTGGTTTGGAACCGTCGCTACGAACCTGTCCTCATGGCGCGCGACGCGAAAATCAAGGAGGCGTTGCGCGACGACGGCCTCGCGGCGGAGAGTTTCAACGCCGCTCTGCTGCATGAGCCGTGGACGATTCAGAACCAGAGCAAGAAGCCGTTCCAAGTTTTTACTCCATTCTGGAAGCATTGCCTGACGAAGCCCGACCCAGCCGAGCCTTTGCCCGCACCCACAAACCTGCCCGCACCCTCGAAGTGGCCGAAGTCCCTCGCACTCGATGAACTGGAGCTTGAGCCGAAGATCAATTGGGCCGATGGACTGCGCGCCGCGTGGCAGCCGGGTGAGGTGGGTGCGATCGCCAACCTAAATCGTTTCCTGAGCAAAGCCTTCGATGATTACGCCAACCAGCGCAATCGCCCCGATGTCACCGGCACGTCGCGGTTGTCGCCCTACCTGCACTTCGGCGAAATCAGCCCCCGCCAAGTGTGGCATGGTTTGCGGCGGATGGCGGTGAAGCGTGGCTTGCCCGTCGAGTGTTGGCGCGGTTCGCAATTCCTCTCCGAAATTGGCTGGCGCGAGTTCGCGCACCACTTGCTTTTCCACTTTCCGCACACGCCCACCGAACCGTTGCGCGCAGACTTCAAAAAGTTTCCGTGGCGCAAAGACGCAGCCTGGCTTCGCGCGTGGCAGAAAGGCCGCACCGGGTATCCCATCGTGGACGCCGGGATGCGCGAGCTGTGGGCGACCGGCTGGATGCATAATCGCGTGCGCATGATTGTCGCGAGTTTTCTGGTGAAGGATTTGCTACTTGATTGGCAGGAAGGCACACGGTGGTTTTGGGATACGCTGGTGGATGCCGACCTCGCGCAAAACACACTCGGGTGGCAATGGACTGCGGGCTGCGGCGCGGATGCTGCGCCCTACTTCCGGGTTTTCAATCCGACCAGCCAAGGCGAGAAGTTTGACCCGCACGGCCAATATGTCCGCAAGTGGTGTCCCGAACTCGCAGAGCTTCCTGACAAGTGGCTGCATCAACCGCACTCCGCGCCAGTTGAAATCTTGCGCGCCGCCGGAGTCGAACTGGGGCGCAATTACCCACGCCCCATCGTCAGCCACGCGATTGCGAGGGAAGTGGCGCTGGAAGCTTTTGCGCGAACCAGAAACACCAGCGCGATAGTCCAAATGTGAAAAACATCTGCGCCGTGAGTTTTACCCGGATTCATCGGTGTTTACGACCACATCACCAGCGGCATCGGCGCGGCGGTGATCGGCCTCGCTGCCCGCCGGCCTGTCGGAGACCGAACGCAAGCAGCGCCTCTTTGAGCGACTCTACGCCAAACCCTGCCAACGCTATGAAACTGGAGATGCGGCACAAACTCGCGCGCGACCCGGGCGCGGGGAGAATGCGTAACGTCGAACAGCTCATCCGGCTGGCCAACGCTTCTCCGCGTCGCAATGCCAAAACAACCCCGGTTCATGCTCCCGCGAAATGAAAATGCAGATGTCCCAAAAACAACGCGAAGAGCTGCTCAATGCGTTGAAAGACCGGTTTGAGAAAAACCTCGCCCGTCACCCGGGTTTGGTGTGGCCCAAGGTGCAGGCCAGGCTGGAAGCCAATGCGGACAAGCTGTGGTCGCTCGCGGAAATGGAACGCACCGGCGGCGAACCGAGTGTGGTCGGTCAGTATAAAAAAACGGGCGAGTTCGTCTTCATGGATTGTTCCGCGCAAAGTCCCAAGGGCCGCGTCAGTCTTTGCTACGACCGCGCGGCGTTGGATGCGCGCAAGGAACACAAACCCAAGAACTGCGTCATGGATGCGGCGGCGGCCATGGGCGTGGAGGTGTTGACGGAGGAGGAATATTCCGCGCTGCAAAAACTGGGCAAGTTCGACACGAAGTCGTCGAGTTGGCTGCGGACGCCGGCGGAGATCCGCGAACTCGGCGGTGCGATCTATGGGGATCGCCGTTACAACCGCGTCTTCATCGGTCACAACGGCGCGGAGTCTTACTACAGCGTTCGCGGGTTCCGTGGCTCGCTCAAGGTCTAATGCAGGCCATTCAACGCAGACCCTTCATTCGCCAATGAACACTGCCTCGCAGAACTTCCCGCATCACCTCGCCAAGTTGCGCGAACGGATGCTGCATCCGACGGATTACGAGAAGTCGGTGTATTATTTTCTGGAGGAGTTCGCGGGAGACCCGACTTTCGTCCGCGCCTCGGATTGCGAAACGATGCCGCATCTGGTGGCCGTGCTGGCTGACGTGGTTTCCAAGGCACTCGGGCGCCCCGTGGAGTTGGAAGGTGCGCTCGTGTCGTATCTGCGCGAACACCGGTTTGTTCACGGGAACGCCCAGGCCGACGGGCGCATTGTGTTGTTCTTCTATTTCCAGGACATCGATGCTGGCGTGCTGATACTGATTCCTGGGGGGCGGGGCGAGGGGGAAGTGGCGCGATTTTGTGTCGCTGGCGGCTTGGTGGATCCCCGGCAGAATTGAATTCTCGCCGGGCCAGCCAACGCGGCTCAGGCCTTCTTCACGAAGCACGCTTTCAGGCCAATGGCCATGCCGTCCACCTTGCAATCAATCTCGTGGTCGCCGTCCACGAGGCGGATGGGTTTGGATTTCGATCCGCCTTTGAGCACTTGTGAGCCGCCGCCTAACTTCAAGTCCTTGATCAGGACGACGCAGTCGCCGTCCGCGAGCACGTTGCCGTGGGCGTCCTTGACGATGCGTGGGCCGGCGGGGGCTTCGGCTTCTGCGGCGCGCTCCCACTCGTGGCCGCAGGTGACGCATTCATAGCGGGCGGGGTGTTCCAGCACGTCGGTCATTTCGCACATCGGGCAGGCGGGTTTGCTCATGGAGCGCAGCGTAGTCCGACTTCACGCACGTGCTCAACCTTGCTTTACCACTCGTGGCGCACAGTTGAGGCGATACACATCAGTTTCCAACACTCTGCTTCCCACACTTGCCCGTTCCGTCCGCGCCCGTGACACTCCGGTTATGTCGTTGCGCATAGTTTTCATGGGCACGCCGGACATCGCTTGTCCGACGTTGCAGGCGCTCGCCATCGCGCCGGATTGTGAAGTCGTGGGCGTGGTGGCGCAGCCGGACAAACCGAAGGGGCGCGACTTGAAGCTGCAGCCGCCGCCGGTCAAGGAGCTCGCGCTCCGCCTCGGGGTGCCGGTGCTCCAGCCGGTGCGGGCCCGGGAGGAGGCGTTCCTCGCGCAGCTCCGCGAATTGCGGCCTGACCTCATCGCGGTTTTGGCATACGGACAGATTCTGCCGCAGGCGGTTCTCGACCTCCCGCAGCATGGCTGTTTGAACGTGCATACCTCGCTGCTGCCGCGCTGGCGCGGGGCTGCGCCGATTCAGTGGGCAATCCTCGAAGGTGATGCGGAGACGGGGGTGACGATCATGCGGATGGACGCGGGCTTGGATACCGGCGGCGTCGTCGCTACATGCGCCACGCCCATCGCGCCGGATGACACCGCACAGACAATTCACGACCGGCTTGGCGTCCTCGGCGCGGAGCTGCTGGTGCGGACGATTTCGCGTTACGTCGCTGGCGAGGCGCTGCCGCGAACGCAACCCACGGAGGGCGTCACCTACGCGCGGAAGCTCACGAAGGAGGATGGTCGGCTCGACTGGTCGCAGCCCGCGCGGGTGCTGCATAACCGGCTCCGGGCCTTCACGCCGTGGCCCGGTGCATTCACATTTTTACCCGCACAGCCTAGGCCGCTGTTGCTGAAAGTCTGGCGGGCGGAGATAGCCAGTGCCGCCGACTTGCAGTTGGCTCCAGCCACCCAGCCCGGTCAGGTCCTCGCTGCCGACAAGTCGGGATTGGTCATCGCTTGCCGTGAGGGGGCGCTTTGCCTGCTCGAAGTGCAGAAGGAAGGGAGCCGGCGCATGACGGTGGCGGAGTTCCTAGCGGGGCATCCGTTGGCGGGAGAAATTCTTTTATAAGGAGCGCGGGAGTGCGGGGAAAACACCCGACGTGCCACCAATCCCTCCTGCCTTCCTGCTCTCCTTATTAATCCCCCGCTCCTGTGTCCGGCTCAATGACTCGATGTGAGCACGAGCACCTGTTCTAGGGTCGAGATGCCTTCCCGGACTTTATCGAGGGCGGCGACGCGTAGGTTCTTCATGCCTTGGGAGACGGCGACCTTGGCGATCTCGGCGGAACTGGAGCGGGCGATGACCAACTTGCGGATGTCGTCGGTGACAGTCATCACCTCGATGATGGCGCAGCGGCCCGAGTAGCCGGAATTTTTGCAGCGCTCGCAGCCGTTGCCTTTGTAGAGCTGCGCGCCGGCGAAGAACTTGGGGTCGAGATCAAGCTGCTCGAAAATCTTCGACGAGTAATTGATGGGCTCCTTGCACCCGGGGCAGATGCGGCGCATGAGGCGCTGGGCGCAGGCGAGGATGACGGAGCTGGAGATGAGGAAGGGCGCGATGCCCATGTCGTCGAGGCGGGAGATCGCGCCGGGGGCGTCGTTGCAGTGCATCGTGGAGAGCACTTGGTGGCCGGTGAGCGCGGCTTCGACGGCGATCTCGGCGGTCTCCTCGTCGCGGATTTCACCAAGCATGATGATGTCCGGGTCCTGGCGGAGGATGGAGCGCAGCGCGGCGGCGAAGGTGAGGCCGATCTCCTTCTTCACCGGGACTTGGTTGATGCCGGGGATTTGGAACTCCACGGGGTCCTCGACGGTGACGATGTTGTAGTCGGGGTTGTTAAGCTCGTTGAGCGCGGAGTAGAGCGTGGTGGTCTTGCCGGAGCCGGTGGGGCCGGTGACGAGGATGAGGCCGTGCGGGGCATCCACGGCGGACTTGAAGCGTTTGAAGGTGTCGGGGTCGAGTCCGAGTTTATCTATGCTCGCAGTGAGGTTGGACTTATCGAGCACGCGCAGAACGACCTTCTCGCCGTGGACGACGGGGAGCAGGGAGACGCGCAGGTCAATGTCCTTGCCGGAGACGCGCATCCTCATGCGTCCGTCCTGCGGGAGGCGACGCTCGGCGATGTCGAGATTCGACATGATCTTGATGCGCGAGGTCAGGGCCATCTGCATGGACTTGGGCGGCGGGGGCATGTCCATCAGCGCGCCATCCACGCGGTAGCGGAGGCGGACGGATTTCTCGAACGGCTCAATGTGAATGTCCGAGGCGCGGTCGCGGATGGCCTGGACGAGAATGAGGTTGGCGAGCTTGATGACGGGGGCTTCCTCGCCGGCTGCGGCCAGCGTGTCCACACTGGCGTTATCCGAAACTTCGGCGACGAGCTCCGCTCCCTCGGCGTCGGCGTCCATCTCGGCCGACTTCTTGATGATTTCCTCCATCCCGCCGCCCTTGTTGGTCTCAAGGTTGTTGATCTTGTCGAGGATCGCCTTCTCGGAGGCGATCATGGGCGTGACGTCGAGCTTGGTGATGCGCTTGACGTCGTCGAGGGCGAGGACGTTGAGCGGGTCGGCCATCGCTAGGAACAGCTTGTTCTCTAGGCGCGCGACGGGGAGGACCTTGTAGTTGAGGGCAATCTCGCGGGGAACGAGGGCGATGACCTCGGGGGCGATGCCGACGCGGGCGAGGTTGACGGGCGGGGTGTTGAGCACCCGGCCCATCGCGACGACCATGTCGGCGTCGCCGACGTAGGCTTTGTCTATGAGGAGCTTGAGGAGGCGGGTGCCTTCCTTTTTCTGGAGGGCGACCAGTTCCTCCACTTGCTGGGCAGTGAGGAGGTTGTCCTCGACGAGGGCGTCGGCGATGCGTTCACCGAAGGATTTGACTGGGGCGAGGCTCACGGCGGGCTAGCGGAAAATTTTCTTGATCGCCTTCACCAAGTCGGGCGGGGAGACCATATACCAGATCAAGCGATTGGGTGTGGCGGCCTGCAGTTCGGCGGCGGCCTGCTTGTTGAAGGGGTTGGCGGTGGCGACGAGCACGGATTTGCTCATGCGGTCGAAAGGCAGGACGCACCACTTGAGGCAGACGGCGCGCGGGAAACTCTTGGCGAGGTCGTTGTCGGTTTCGTATCTATCTAGAGCAAGGTAGCCGATGCGGGCGCGCTCGATGACGAGCTTGAGGGACTTATCCATACCCAGCACGCCCTTGTCCGCCATGATTTGGAGGAAGGGTTCGTTGACCTGGGTGATCGGCTCGGTTCCGGGGGTGAACCAGAGGCGTCCGAAGTCCGACGCGTTGACGAGCTTGCTGTCCACGAAGAGGCGCTGCATGGCGGCCTTGCCGTCGTCGATATCCGAGCCAACTTTGGCGGCGAGCCCACCTGGCTTACCCTTGCTGGGTTCGGTGGCGAGGGCATTGGACGGTGCGCTTGGCTCGGTGCTGCGACCAGCGAAGCTGTTCGTCTTGTTCTCGATCTCGGTGAGGGCCTTGCGCACGTCCGGGTCATCGGGGAAGCGCTGGAGAATGGTCTCATACTCCATGATGGCGGAGCTGAGTTGCCCGAGCTGGACGTAGGCCTCGGCGATGCGCTTGGACGTGTCCACCACGTCCTTCTGCATCCCCAGCTTCATGTAGGCTTCCTTGAGGATTTCCAGCGACTGGTAGTCGAGCGGCTGCGACTGAGTGATCACGAGGAACATCTCGATCGTTTGCTGCAACTGGGCTTCTTCGCTGGGGGTCAGGGCGGCCATTTGGTCGCGCGTTTTGTCTCACGTAAAACGCGCGGCTGTCGAGCGCGCTTTTGCGCGCGGGCAGCGAGGCAGCACGTTTCTGGGTTGGCGTCACCGATTCGTCCGGCCTATCGTCCCGCCCGCTTATGAAGCTGAAATCAGTCTTCCCCTACCTATCGCTCGCGCAGACGAGGCCTGCCCTCGTTCCACTTTCAACCTTCAACTCTCAACTACCACTCCTCGCGCTCGTGCTCGCGGGGTTTGCCTTCGCATCCGCAACGGCCGCCGAGGTCGAGAAACCCGTCGTGTTCCTCGATAAAAGTCCGGTCATCGTCAAATACCAGCTTGGCCGCCTCTCGAACGAGCAACTCTTGCTCGTGGACCGCGAGACAACCCACCCGAAGTTCATCCCGCTGTGGGAGACCCTCCTCGCCCGGCCCGGCATGCCGGCGAAGTTCCGCAGCGAAGCCGCCGAGGCGCTCGCCACGCTGAACAAATCCGACGTGCCGACAGAACTGCTCGCCGGCATCAAGCGCGCCACCGCCAGCCAGCCCGTCATCGCCGAGCTCTCCAAACTCCTCGTCACTCAGAAGCCGGAGGACTTGAAACAGAGCCAGCCCGCAATCGAAGCGCTTGCCGGCGAATCTGGCCCGGCGGCCGCACGCCAAGCCGCCTTCGCCGCGCTCGTCGGCATCCTGCCAGCCGAAGCCCTCTGGACCTTCGCGCAGAGCAAGCCCGACGGGCTGGCGCACTTGGTCGCTGGGCTGCCCCTCGCGCCGGATGGAGCGAAACGCGCGGCCTTTGCTGGCAAGATTTTGCCGCTGCTCGCCCCCGGTGCGGATGCCGCCACGCGCAAAGCCGCCATCACCACCGCCGCCAAGCTGCCGGGCAACGAGGCCGAAGCCTTCGCCGCGCTGGCGAAAGTCCTGGCCAGCGGCACGGAGGTGCCCACCGCCGCACGCGCGCTCCTGTCCCTGCCCCGCGAATCCTGGCCCGCCACCGCCCTCAAACCCCTCACCGACGCGTTGCTCGAACAGGCGAGGAAAGTCCCCGTGCCCCAGCGCACGGAGAACGACTTCCTCGACCTCCAACAACTCGGCTTCCAGCTCGCCGCGAAGCTACCCAAGGAAGCCGCCCTGCCGGTGCGCAAATCCTTCTCCAGCCTCGGCGTCAACGTCCTGCGCCTGGGCACGCTCCACGAACAGATGTTCTTCGACAAAGTCCAACTCGTGGCCGAAGCCGGCAAACCCGTGGAACTCATCTTCCACAATTCCGATGCCATGCAGCACAACTGGGTGCTCACGCAAATCGGAGCCGTGGACGAAATCGGCCTCGACGCCGAGAAGCTCACCTCGCAGCCCGACAGCCAAGGCCGCCACTACGTCCCCGCGTCGCCGAAAGTCCTCCAAGCCACGAAGATGTTGAACCCGAACGACACCTTCCGGCTGCGCTTCGACGCGCCGAATGAGCCGGGCGATTATCCCTTCCTCTGCACCTACCCCGGCCACTGGCAGCGCATGCGCGGCACCCTCAAGGTGGTCAAAGACCTCGACGAATATCTCGCGCAAGGCCACACCGAACCCGCCGCCCCCGTCATCACCGAATGGAAACTCGCCGACCTCGCCAGCGAACTGCCGAAGCTCGGCGCCGGCCGCGACTTCGCGAAAGGCAAAGCCCTCTTCACCACCGTCGGCTGCATCGCCTGCCACAAAGTCGGCGCCGATGGCGTGCTGTGGGGGCCGGAACTGACCGGCGTCGCCGCCAAATACAAAGGCGACGCCAAGGCCGTGCTCACCGAGATTTTGGAACCGTCGAAGAACCTAGAGCCGCGCTACCGGCCCGTCGAATTCACGCTCGGCAACGACGACCCCTTCACCGGCTTCCTGCTGAAAGAAGAAGGCGAGACCCTCACCATCCAGACCGGCCCCGGCGAAGCGATGGTGAAGAAGTTCGCGAAGAAGGACCTCCAGAGCCGCGCGCAAAGCAGCTCCATCATGCCGCCCGGCCTGCTGAACTTGCTGAACAAGGAACAAATCTTGGACCTGCTAGCCTTCCTCCAAAGCGGTGGCGACGCGAAGCACCCCGCGTTCGGGAAGTAATCAAAACGGCAACGCCACCGGAGCACGGACGCCCACGTCCGTAGTGGCCTTTCGTCCCCAAAGTTCCCGACTGCAAACCTGGGCGTCCGCGCTCCAGACGCTCACCCGCGCAAAATCTCGTTCACCAACCGCGCGTTCTGGCCGTCCACGAGGGACATCTCCTGGCCGTTGCGCTTGAAGACGACTTGTTTGTAATCGAGGCCGAAGAGGTGCAGGAGCGTCGCGTGGTAGTCGTAGTGGTTCACGATGTCCTTCACCGCGTGGTGGCCGAACTCGTCGGTCTCGCCGTAGGTGAAGCCGTTCTTGAAGCCACCGCCAGCGACCCACATCGAGAAGCCGTAGGTGTTGTGGTCGCGACCCACCTTCGCCGGGCCGGTATCGTTTTGGATGACTGGCAAGCGGCCCATCTCGCCGCCCCAGTGGACGACGGTTGAGTCGAGCAACCCGCGCGCCTTCAGGTCGGTGACGAGCCCCGCCGAGCCTTTGTCCACGTATTTGCAGGCAGCCGGCAGGCCGGTGCGGATGCTGCCGTGGTGGTCCCACGTCTGGTTGCCCGTGTAGAGCTGCACGAAGCGCACGCCGCGCTCCACCAGCCGCCGCGCGATAAGGCAGCGCGTGCCGAACTCCGCCGTGGCCGGCACATCAATGCCGTAGAGCCGCTTCGTCGCCGCGCTCTCGCCGGTGATGTCCATCGCCTCCTTCGCGGCGGTCTGCATCTTCGCGGCCAGCTCGTAGCTGGCGATGCGGGCCTGTAAATCCGTCTCGCCCGGATGCTCGCGGAGATGGTCGCGGTTCAGCTTGTCGAGGAACGAAAGGTAGTTCTCCTGCGCCGGGCCGCGCAGGTGCGGCGGCGGGTCGAGGTTCGGAATGCGCGGCTCCTTCGAGCGGACGGCGGTGCCTTGGAAGAGTGAGGGCAGCCAGCCGTTCTCCCAGTTCGCCACGCCCAGCACGGGCAAGCCGCGCGGGTCGGTGAGCGCCACGAACGCGGGCAGGTTGCTCGTCTCCGAACCGAGCGCGTAAGTCAGCCAACTCCCGAGCGTGGGGCGGCCACCGAGCACGCGGCCGTTTTGCAGCGCGTAGATGGACTGGCCGTGGTTGTTGACGCCCGTGTGCATCCCGCGCAGCAGGCAGACGTCGTCCACGATGCCGGCGAAGTGCGGCAACAGCTCGCTGACATCCATGCCGCACTGGCCGTGCTTCTGGAACTTCCACGGGCTGGCGAGGACCTTCGGGCTGGCCTGCGCGGCGTTGTCGAACTTGATTTCGCCGGGGAACTTCTGGCCGTCCAGCTTGTCGAGCGCGGGCTTGGGGTCGAACAAATCCATGTGGCTCGGCCCGCCCTGCATGAACATGGAAATCATCGCCTTCGCGCGCGGCTCGAAGTGTGGGCGTCGCGGCACCAGGTCGTAGGACTTCGGGTCGAGGTCGGGCTTGGGCGGGCTGGCGAGCAAGTTGTCCTGCTTGAGCAGGCACGCGAGCGCGACGGAGCCAAGGCCGAAGCCGGACTGCGCCAGGAAGTGGCGGCGAGAATTGCAGGCGGTGCGGTTCATCGTGAGTGCGTGGATTCCGACTGGCCTACCGGAAGCCTCCTTCAGGATATGTTGGCGGACGTGGGGGAAAAGACACAACAAATGACTTCCCTCGCACAGACGGGTCTGGCCTTATCTGCCGCCCGAAGCGGAGTGGAGCGGGATTAAGATGAGGATTCAGAGGGCCGCAGCAGGTCGGTCGGCATCCTTGTCTGAATCCTAATCTGGCTCCCTCATCGCATCCCAAACTGTTTACAAACATGACCACGCCCACCGCCGCCCCCCCTGCCCTGCCCATCGTCATCCTCAAGCCCCGCGAGGCCGACCGCGTTGTCGCCGGGCACCCGTGGATTTACTCGGGTGCTATCATGCACACGTCCCCGAACGTGAAGGACGGCGACCTCGTCGAGGTGAAGGACCACCGCAAGCACTGGCTCGGCGTCGGCCTCTACAACGCAAAATCCAAAATCACCGTGCGTCTGCTCACGCACGAGCACGTCACGGTGGACCAAGCGTTCTTCGAGGAGCGCATCCGTGAGGCGCTCGCGTTGCGGAAGCGGCATCTGCCGGGCGCGACCTCCTTCCGCGTCGTCAGCGCTGAGGGCGACTTCCTCAGCGGCCTCATCGTGGACAAATACGATGACGTGCTCGTGGTGCAGACGCCCGCACTGGGCATGGACTTGCGCAAGCCACAAATCCTCGCGGCGCTTCAGGCCATCTTCAAACCGCGGGCCATCGTCGAGCGCAACGAAATGGCTTCGCGCAAGTTCGAGGGCCTGCCCGAAATCAATGGCATGCTCGTCGGCACGCTCGACGGCCCGGTGTCCGTAAATCTCAACGGTCTCACGTTCGAAACCGACCTTCGCGCCGGTCACAAGACCGGCCTCTACCTCGACCAGCAGGCCAATTATCAGCGCACCGCCGAACTCCTCGCGCTCACCCCCGGCGCGAACGTGCTCGATTGCTTCACCTTCCTCGGCGGCTTCGCGCTGCACGCAGCCCGCGCTGGGGCGGCCCACGTCCACGGGTTGGACCAGAGCGCGGACGCCATCGCAGCCGCCACGCGCAACGCCGCCAACAACGGCCTCACAGACCGCTGCACCTTTGAAGCCGCAAACGTCTTCGACTGGCTCAAGGCTCAGACCACCGTCGGCCCGCACGAGAAGCTCATCCCGAAGTTCGACGCCATCATCCTCGACCCTCCCTCCTTCACCCGGAACCGTGCCTCCGTGGAGGACGCCTTGCGCGGCTACAAGGAAATCCACCTGCGCGCGCTGAAGTTGCTCAAGCCCGGTGGCCTGCTCGCGACGTTCTGCTGCTCACACCATGTGGACAGCGTGACGTTCCAGGACGTGATTCTCTCCGCCGCGTTCGACACCCGCCGCGTGCTGCGCCGCGTGGCGACCTTCACTCAATCGCCGGACCATCCTTTCATCCCCTGCATCGCAGAGACCGAGTATCTCAAGGGCTTCGCCTTCGAAGTCGTGCGCTGACGCGCGGCGCGCGAAGGCAAAAGTAAAAAGGTAAAAGGCAAAAGTGCCGAACTTGCGGAGCTCTCAACTTTTGCCATTTGGCTTCGGACCTCGCGCGCCGCTTGCTTTCAAGGGGCTTTGCTGGTGTTCTTACGTATTATACAGACAAACCCAGTGAAAACCGCTCTCGTCATTGACGACGACCCTATCGTGAGATCGGTGCTCGCACGCACCTTGGAGGAAGCTGGTTGGGATGTGCTCACTGCCGACGCGGGGGACACGGGCGTGGTTCTTGCCCTTGAGCACCTGCCGGAATTGATCGTCACCGACTTGCTCATGCCGCGCTTCAACGGCTATCAGGTCTGCCGCGCCATCCGCTCAAATCAGGCTTACTTCCCACAGCCCCGCATCATCGTCGTCTCCAGCAGCAACTACGCGGCGGACCGCACCAACTCGATTGATGCCGGTGCGGATGACTTCCTGCTCAAACCCATCAAGCCCGTCGAACTGCTCCACCTAATCGAAATTGAGGGCGGCACGACCTTTCTGCGCAAGATCGACCTGATGAGCAGCAAGGGCGCGACCCCGCCTGATACGACGTTCTTCCGCGGGGGAATCGGGACGCCGCCGACCGTGCGCTTCTGGGGCGTGCGCGGCTCCATCGCCACGCCGGGGGACTCGACGTTGAAATACGGTGGCAACACTTCCTGCGTAGAGGTGCGCGCGGACGGCGAACTCATCGTGCTCGACGCTGGCACCGGCATCCGAAATCTCGGACGCAAGCTCGCCGCCGAGTTCAAAGCCCAGCCCATCGAGGTCACCATCCTCATCACGCACACGCACTGGGACCACATCCAAGGCTTTCCCTTTTTCATACCCGCCTACAACCCGCAAAACCAGATTCGCATCAAGGGCTACGAGGGCGCGCGCGTCGGCCTCCAGACTGTCCTGAGCAGCCAGATGGAAAGCCCCTACTTTCCCGTTTCCATGCAGCAGATGCCCGGCTACCTCAAGATCGAGGAGCTGAAGGAAATGCAGTTCAACATCGGCAAGGTAAAGGTCACCGCCGCCTTCATGAACCACCCCGGCATCTGCGTCGGCTACCGCCTCGAAACCAGCGGCGGCTCCATCGCCTTTCTCCCGGACAACGAGCCTCACTCGCGCCTGCGCATGGCGCCCGTCACCGACAGCGCGCAATCTTACGAGGTGCTCGCCTACGCGCAGAAGCAGGACGAGAAGCTCATCGAGTTCATCCGCGATTGCGACGTCGTCATCATGGATTCCCAATACGACGGCGTGGAATACAAGTCCCACATCGGCTGGGGCCACACCTGCGTGGACGACGCCGTGGCGCTCGCGGTCATCGCAAAGGTCAAGCAGCTCTTCCTCTTCCACCACGACCCCGACCACGACGACGCCAAGGTGGAAAGCATGGAGGAGTGGGCGCGTGAACTCACCGCCATCCACGGCAGCAGCTTGGAAGTGAGCGCCGCGCGTGAAGGAGTGGAAGTGGTGATGAGCCGGGCGGCGGCATGAGAAGAGCTGCCCGCAGATAACGCGGAACACACGGATGGAAACCGCTCCCAGCCTTCCCTAACCGGCGTGATCCGCGCCATCGGTGGCCAAAACAAAGTCCGTCTCCCACAGCTCGTAGTGCGTCGCCTGCATCCCGAACCGGGCGTAGACCTCCTTCGCCTTGGTGTTGTGGGCGTCCACGTAGAGCCGCAAGCCGCACACGTCCTTCCGCTTCTTCGCGAGCCGTTCGATGTGCGCGTGGAGCGCTTTGAACACTCCCCTGCCCCGCCCCGACGGCGTGACGAACACGCTCTGAATCCACCAGAAATTCCCGTTCCGCCAATCGCTCCACTCGTAGGTAATGAGGAGCTGTCCGAGGACTTCCCCGCCGGACTCCGCCACGTAGTAAGAGCCCTTCGCCGCGTCCGCCAGCAGCGCCTTCACGCCGCGCAGGACGCGCTGAGAGCTGAGTTTCCGGCTTTCCGTTTCCAAAGCCATCTCCCGGTTGAAACGGGCGATGATGGCGGCATCGGTCACGCGCGCAGCGCGGACCTGGTAGCCGCCGAGGTGAGGCGGCGGAGCGTTGGCCACGCACGCAGAATCCGCCTCCTTACCTCGGCGGCTACGGGGCGCGTTTGGGGGGGCTTACTCATCTTTCTTCTGGTCCGAGCTGCGGCTGAAGACCAGCCAGCAGCCAATGCCGACGGCGATTACCGCGGCGAGGACAACGAGTTCAGTCCAGCCGAGAAAGGCGATGATGTTCATGGTTGTTCGCTGGCTCGAGTGGAGTTGGTTCCGAGCAGAAAGGGGTTTAACCACGAAGCCACAAAGGACACGAAGAAGACGGAGACTGGTGATTTCATCGGCTCTTGGTTTCCTTCGTGTCTTCGTGGTTCACGCCCCGCGACTCACGACTTGATGTCCCGCATATGGAAGTGCGTCGCGCCAATGACAAAGGCCGTCACGTTCACCCCCGCGAGCACGCAGAGAGCCTCGGCAATCTGCGCGAGCGGCATCGGCTTGGCGAACACCAGTATCCACGCGCGGAAGTGGTGCGTGAGGGCGAACTCTTTCCAATCCTCGAAGAACGGCATCCCCTCCATCACCACGCTGAGAAACAGGAACGACAGCGCCAGAATGGTCGCAGCCGCCGGCTTCATGTTGAAACAGGAAAACATGAACGCCAGGCTCAACATCGTGCAGGCGTTGACCGCAAGAAGCACGTGCGCCAACGCGTAATACTTCAAGCCCTCGCCCGCGCTCATCACGTTAAAAATGGGCTGACCGCCGGGTATCGGGATGAAGATGAACATCCCCTTCCACTCGAACCAGCAGCGGGCGAAGAACAGCGCCATCGCCCCCAGCGAGACCACGAGAATCGCCGCAAAGATGACGCCGGTGAGCCACTTAGCGAACAGCAGTCGGAAGCGCGAGATGGGCCGTGAGAGAATCATCCGCAGCGTGCCGTCCTCCGCCTCCTTCGCCACGAGGTCGCCGCCCACGAGCATGACGTAGAGCGGCATGAGCAGGAGGATTTGCGGGATAAGCATGAGCACGGCCACGGTCAGCGTGGAGATGAACTCGGTGGCGACGTAGCCATTGCCTTCGAGCAAGCGGGCCGTGCCCTTCTCCCAATTGGAGTAGCGGAAGGCCAGCAGCATCACGTTCTGCGAGAGTAGGAACGCCCCGAAGCCGATGTAAGTGCGCTTCTTGCCGAAGAGCTTCGCCAGTTCGCTGCGGAGTTGGAGGAAGAACATTTTTGAAGTTGAAAGTTGAAGGCTGAAAGTTGAAAGCGGGTTCTGGAGTGGAGGGCAGTCTATCGCGACTTTCAGCCTTCAACTTTCAGCCTTCAACTTCCTCCCCTCCGCCCGGCTGTCGTGCATCAAGGTCAGGTAAAAGCTTTCCAACGTCTCCTCCTCCTGCGCGACCTCGAAGACGGGGATGTCGAGGGCGACGAGGCGGCGGACAACGGCGTCAGTCTTCACACCATCGGCCAGCGCGACGAGGGAGGCGTCGCGCGTGTCGGTGATGAGTTGGTCAGCGAGCAGGCTCGCGGCGGCGCGGGCGAAGTCGCCGACCTTGAGGCGGACCCAGTGCTTCGTCTGCTTCGCGTCGGCGAGCGTGCCTTCAAAAACCTTCTTCCCCTGGTTCAGGACCGCGATGCGCGTGCAGAGCTGTTCGACTTCGTTGAGCAGATGGGAGGAGAGCAGGATGGTGAGGCCCAGTTCCTTTTGCAGTCGCTGAATGGTGAGGCGCATCTCGTGGATGCCCTCGGGGTCGAGGCCATCGCTGGGCTCGTCGAGGATGAGCAACTCGGGGTCGGGCAAGAGCGCCTGCGCGAGGGCGAGCCGCGTGCGCATGCCGTGGGAATACTTGCTCACCTTGTCGTGCTCGCGCCCGGTGAGGCCGACCCACTCGACGATTTTCTTGATGCGCTCCGGCGGCGTGGGTGCGGTGTAGTGGCTGAGGATTTGCAGATTCTTCCAGCCGCTGAGGTAGTCGTAAAAAACTGGCGTCTCGAAAATCGCGCCGACTCGGTGCAGTGCCTTCGCGCGGTCACGTGTGATGTCGTGGCCGCAGATACGCAACTCGCCGGTGGTGGGCCAGACCTGGCCGAGCATCATGCCGATGGCGGTGCTCTTGCCGGCGCCGTTGTGGCCGAGGAGGCCGAAGATCTCCCCGCGGGGCACGGAGAGGTCGAGCTCGCGCACGGCCCAGCGCTTGCCGAATTGCTTGCTGACGCCTCGCAGTTGAATCACCGCGTGCCTCCCATTTCCAGCAACTTGTTGATGTGGCCATCGGCGTAGAGGAAGTTCACTTCCTTGCCAGGGCCGCGGTCTTTGTGGAAATCGTCCTTGTCGTAGAAGACGGGGATCTGGTGCGACTTGAACGCGATGTTCATCACCACGAGGCGGTCGGCGTCTTGGCCGTTGAGGAGCGAGTTCCACGCGTAGCTGGAGCTGGTCTGCTGAAAGACGTTGAGTCGATCGGAGGGGCAGCGCCAGAGGTTCGAGCTGCCGCCGGTGTAGCGCATGAGCACCGACTCCGGCGAGGGCAGCATAGTGGCGTTGGTCACGGGGATGGAGTTGGTGCCGAGCAGCGCGTCGCGCATGAATGGCAAGCGGTTGTTGTGATCCTGCACGTAAAGCTGAAGGCCGAGGCCGAGCTGGCGGAGGTTGCTCAAACACACCGTGCCGCGCCCGGCTTCCTTGGCCTTGCTCATCACCGGCAGCAGCATCCCGGCGAGCACGCCGATGATGGCGATGACGACGAGGAGTTCGATGAGCGTGAAGGCCGTGCGAATGGCGAGCGGCGAATGGCGAATGGCAAATGGGCGCATGGTCAACTCCTCACCTTCCCGGCCGCATCATCCGCCCGCTCTCCATCGAGCGCTGAATCTCCTCCAGCAGCGGCGCGAGTTCCGCCTTCGTCTGCGCGGAACTCTGCGAGTAGAACGCGCCCAAGCCAGCGGCGGCGGCGCGCTTTTGCAGATCTTCACTGAGTGGCGGCGGCGCGTCCTTGCCCTGCCACTGCCCGGCGTTGCGCGGCTCACTGCGGGCCTCGCGCAGGCGTTTGAGGCTGTCCTCAATGGCTTTCTTGCGCTTCTCCGGGGGAAGTTGCTCGAACGCGGTGAGCATCTGCGTAATGCCCGAGGGCATGGTCGCTTCGATGAGTTCGCCCTTCTCCTGATCGTTCATCGCCTTGAACCAGTTACCCCACTCCCGGTCCATGCGCGTGTTGCGGCGCTCGTCGGGAGAGAGCTGGTTCATGTAGTCGGCGAGTTGCTTGAGAGCCTGCGCGCGATCCTTGTCCTTGAGTTTGGAAAGGTCGGTCTTCGCTAGGTAGGCGCGGACTTTTTCGCCGGTCACCTTAGCGTTCTTTGCGATGACGTAGCCGCCCATCGCGAGCGCCCACACAGCGAGCAGCACCCCGGCAGCGACGGCGATGGGTTTGTGGCGCGGATTCATGATTTACGAACCCTAGCG
Source organism: Klebsiella pneumoniae (assembly GCA_943330855.2). GTDB lineage: Bacteria > Verrucomicrobiota > Verrucomicrobiia > Limisphaerales > SXTU01 > SXTU01. The sequence goes on along the minus strand of CALQJI020000079.1, from coordinate 3,942 downwards.
GGAGAAGCCACCGCCGCCAAGTTCGTTTCAAGGAGCCCATAACACGGGCGTTTCACAGCGCAGAGATGCAAATTAACCTGCATTTATAGTGCTTTTCTGCTTGCACACTTTTTGCGTGGTGGCTTCCATACGCGCAAGTCGCACGCAGGACTGCTAACCAAATAACACTCAACACAACAGACACACGTATGGCCAAAGCCCTCTCGAAATCACAAATCGCGTCCGAAATCGCCACCAAAGCCGAAATCACCAAGAAGCAGGCGGCTGGTATTCTCGAGCACCTCGCTGAACTCGCCTACAAGAACGCGAAGAACAGCTTCACCCTCCCCGGCATCGGCAAGCTCGTCCTCGTCAACCGCAAGGCCCGCGTCGGCCGTAACCCCGCCACCGGCGCGACCATCAACATCCCGGCCAAGAAGGTCGTGAAGTTCCGCGTAGCCAAGGCCGCGAAGGACGCGATCCTTCCCCCGAAGGCCCCCGGCGCAAAGAAGTAATTCTATCCGCTTTCAACCCAGCACCCCGACGCAAGTCGGGGTGCTTTTTTGTTGCCCTCGCTCAAGGCCGGAGCTGATAAAACGCCGTCGCGTTCCCACCAAAGAACTTCGCCCGCGCCTCCGCCGTCAGCGTCCGCGTGTAATCGTCCGCCAGCGTGTGAACCTGCGCGTAGCTCCCCGCCAACGTGCAGACCGGCCAGTCCGTGCCGAACATCAGCCGCTCCGCACCGAACGCTGCGAACACCACGTCGAGATACGGGCGGAGGTCTTCCGCACGCCAGCCGTCCCACTTCGCCTCGGTGACCATCCCGGAAACTTTGCACCAGACGTTCGGTGCCTTCGCGAGCTCGCGGACTTGCTCGCGCCACGGCGAGAGCGTGCCGTCCCGGATGAACGGCTTGGCAATGTGATCGAGCACGAAGCGCTGCTCCGGGAAGTTCGCGGCAAGCTGGATGGCGGCGGGGAGCTGCTTGGGAAAGACGAGGAGATCGTAAGCGAGGTTGAACTGCCGCAGCTTCCCGATGCCGCGCTGGAACGCGGGCCGCAGCATGAAGTCATCCTCCGGCTCGTCCTGCACGACGTGCCGCACGCCGACGAAGCGCGGGTGCTGGGCCAGCTCCGCGAGCTGCTCTTCCACGCGCTCGCTCTGCAAATCCACCCAGCCCACCACGCCTTTGATGATGGGGTGCGCGTCCGCGAGCGTGAGCAGCCAGCGCGCCTCGGCCACCGCCTGCTGCGCTTGCACCGCCACGCAGCCAGCGAGGCCCGCGTGCGCCAGCAACGGCGCGAGATGTTCCGGCAGATAGTCGCGACGCAGCGACGCGAGCTGGTCGGTCATCCACGGATACTCGACAGCGGTGTAACGCCAGAAGTGTTGGTGGGAGTCAATGTTCATGGTCAGGTGAGGACAAATTCCACCGAACAACGATAGCCTGGCTGCAATTCCGTTTCGCGGCGACGCGCCCGGGCTCCGGGCTCATGCCATTTACTGAATTGCAGCACCTGCTCCAGCGAAGCACGCGGCACCCGCCGCCCCTCGGGTGGCAGCACGGTCAGGTCGAGGTCCACGGGGAACGGGTCCGGATTTCCCGACGCCGAGGGGTTGTCTAATCCACTCAAAGCCCCGCCTCCCAAGCCACGCAGTTCTCCTCCCGGCCCACACGCCACAGCACGTTCTGCGTCGGCTCCAGCAACTGCCTCACCTCGGCAATCAACTCATGATCCACCGGCTCATCGAGCCACTGGAGTTGCTTCGCCATGTTGTCCGGGTTCGCCGTGCCGGGCACCGTCGTGGTGATGTCCGCGTTCTGCACACAGAACTGCAACGCCAGCTTCGCGATGTCCACGCCCTTCCCGTCGCAAAACTCCACGGCCTTCCGACACTGCGCCTTCAGCGACTCCGGCGCGTGATGCCACGTCGGCAGCGCCTGCCGCGTCAGCAGCCGCTCGCTGAACGGCGACGCGCTCATGATGCCCACGCCCTTGTCCTTCAGATACGGCAGCAGCCCCGCCAGCGACGTGTTGTTCAGCGCGTAATGGCAATAGCTCAACATGCAATCCAGCTCCGTCCGGTCCAGGATGTAGCGGAAGACGTTCAGCGGAAAACCCGTCACGCCGATGAAGCGGATTTTCCCCTGCTCCCGCGCCTTGCGCAGCGCCGGCAACGCCTCCTCCACCACCTGCTGCATGTCCACGAACTCGATGTCGTGGCACTGCATGATGTCAATGTGGTCCACCCCCATGCGCTGCAAACTCTCGTCCACGCTGCGCAGGATGCGGTCGTAACTGAAATCAAACCCCGCCACATCGTAGCGCCCGCACTTCGTCCCGAGGATGAAACGGTCGCGAGCAATGCCCTTGAACGCCCGGCCCAGCACCGCCTCCGCCAACGTCCGCCCATAGTAAGGCGACGTATCAATGAAGTTCACCCCGCCCTCCAGCGCGACGTGCAACGAGCGGATGGCGCGCGCCTCATCCGTCGCGTTGCCGTATTCGTTGCCGAGCGAGGCGGCCCCGTAGCTGATGACGGAGAGGTTGAGACCAGTTTTTCCGAGCGGGCGATATTGCATGGCGGGAGGAGAATGAAGTCGTTGCGTCGCCCAAACTTTAGTCAGCCACTCGCGGCCGGGGCAACGGAAACTTCCCCCCACCCAGCAACAAGGCCGACGCTTATGGCGTCGGCCTTGTCATTAAAGAAACGCTTTTGATCCGGTGTCCACGCGTGGCGCGGAGAGAGAACGGTTTGCGCCTCTAACTTTGTCTTGATTCCGGACGCACCGTGCCAAATGGTTAACCGACCCCGCAAGGACAAAACTATGGCCACCCAACCTACCTCCCCGAATCTGGAACTCGCCTTCGACGTCGGCCACAGCTCCCTCGGCTGGGCCGTCCTCCAATCCGCCCCATCCTCCATCTCCCAGACCCCATCCCCTACCCTGCTCGGTTGCGGCGTCGTGACCTTCGGAGCCGACGACTGTCTCGCCAGCAAGCGCCGCCTCTTCCGCCGCCAACGCCGCCACGCCCGCGCCACGCGGCAACGCATCGCGCGCTTGGAGAAGCTCCTCGAGCACTTGGGCGTCCTCAGCGCCGAACAACTCGCGGCCAAGCATCAACCAGCCGGCGGCCACTCCGCCCCGTGGCTCCTCGCCGCGCGTGTGCTCGCCAGCCACGGCGACGCGAAGCACCTGCTCACCTGGTCCGAACTCTGGGACGTGCTCCGCTGGTATGCGCACAACCGGGGCTACGACGGCAACAAGCGCTGGAGTGCCGCCGAAGCCGACAGCGAGGCCGCGCTGGAGGATTCCGAGAAGGAGCAAAACGCGCGCAGCCTCATGGAGAAGTTCGAGACCAGCACGATGGCCGAAACCTTCTGCCGACACCTCGGACTCGACCCGCTCGGTGACCAGCAAGCCTCCGTCATTCGCTTCAAGGGACTCAACGCCGCCTTCCCGCGCGAAGGCGTGGAAGCGGAAGTGCGCCGGCTCTTGCAAGCCCACTTCGGCACGCTGCCCAAGGTGGACAGCCAGTTTGAGCAAACCCTTTTCGACAAGTGGGAAGCCATCCCCTGCCCCGACATCAAGCTCCCCAAGCGTTTCCAAGGCGGCCTGCTCTTCGGCCAGCTCGTCCCGCGCTTCGACAACCGCATCATTTCCAAGTGCCCCGTCACCGGGCAGAAAGTCCCCTCGCGCAACTGCCCTGAGTTCTTCCGCTTCCGCTGGGCCATGCAGCTCGCGAACATCCGCGTCGGCCAAGTGGGCGACCGTGACCTCCGTCCGCTCAACGTCGAGGAGCGCGGGAAGCTTGTAAACGCCGGTTAAAAAGTGCGGCGGGGTCACGGATGTGACAGGGCGGTCGAAAAGTGCAGCGCCTTCATCAACGATGAAGCATGTATCGCATTATGGAAGACTGGACCGACATACGGGAACGGGTGGCCTCGGGCAAGGTGAGC
>CALQJI020000078.1 GCA_943330855.2 Klebsiella pneumoniae | reverse complement strand
TTTGCTGGAGTTATACGCCTCCTGGCGGGGCTTTTCGCGGTCGGGAGGCTTGCGGCGACCCGCGTAGAATCGGCCTGCGGACCGGCGTTATACGCTCGGCACGCGTCGTTCTCGTCGCTATTTTCAGCGCATGTCATGGACACCGTTGCGTCGGCGGCATGGAAAGCTCCTTCAAAGGCCAGACCACGTTCGAGCAGCGCGGCTACCGGCACATGAGCCCCTTCACGCTCATCAACGCCTATTGTGGCGGCGGCAGCGGGGAAATCGCGCTTGAACTCGGCATCCACGGCCACGCCATCTCCATCAGCACCGGCAGCGCGTCGGGCAACGACGCGGTGGGCATGGCCCTCGACCTGATCCAGCGCGACGACGCGGACATCTTCATCGCCGGCGGCGCGGAGTCCCCCATCCTTGCACCGCTCTGGGGCGCGTTCTGCCTGACGAAAGTGATGACCTCGCGCAACGTAGAACCGAAGTCCGCCATGCGGCCCTTCGACAGCTCACGCGATGGATTTCTGCTCGGCGAAGGCGCGGCCTTCCTCGTGCTGGAGGAACTCGGCCACGCGCTCGGACGCGGCGCGAAGATTTACGCGGAAGTTGCCGGGCACGGGCGCAACTGCGAGGCCTACCACTCTGTCTCGCCGCACCCCGAGGGCCTCGGCCTGCACCGCGCGATGGAGAAGGCGCTCCGCCGCGCGCGCATGGACGTGACGCAAATTGACTACATCAACGCCCACGCCACGGCGACCGAAGCGAACGACGTGGTGGAAACCAAGGCGATCAAGAAGCTCTTCGGTGAGCACGCACACCGCGTCGCCGTCAGCGGCACAAAGCCCGTGACCGGCCACCTACTCGGGGCAGCGGGCGCAATCGAGTCCGTCATCACGGCGCTGGCGATTCATCACCGCGAAATCCCCCCCACAGCGAATCTCACTACGCCCGCTGAGGGCTGCGATCTCGATTACGTGCCGCTGCGGCCCCGGCCCTATCCGATTCGCGCCGCGATGAATCTCAACGTCGGCTTCGGTGGCAAGAACTCGTGCCTCGTGTTCAAGGAGTATCGGCGCGCATGAAGTTCTACGAACTCATCCCGCTGACCGCCGCCGTCACGAACCTCGCATTGACGCTCTTCGTGCTGACGCGTGATCTCCGCTCGACGCTGAACCGCGTTTACCTGCTTTGGGGCCTCTCCATCACGGTCTGGAACCTCGGCACGTTCTTCATGTTCAGCGTGAAGACCGAGTCATCGGCCCGCCTCTGGTCAGCCTTCCTGCATTACGGCGTCATTTTTTTGCCCATCAGCCTGCTCCACCTCAGCATCCTCATCGCGCAGGTGAAGCTGCCGCGCTGGCTGCCGGCGCTTTACGGCTGGTTCGGATTGCTGGCCCTCTCCAACGCCGCCGGCTTCTTCACCAGCGGCGTGCGCTACCTCGATGACGCCTACTTTTACTCGGTGGCCGGCCCGGGCTTTTGGGCCTTCGTCGCAAGCTACGTTGTCGTCACCACCGCCACCGTCGTCATTCTTTACCAGAAGCTCGCCACGCTTCAGCGACTCCACCGGGCGCGCGTGAAAGCGCTGCTCTGGGCCAACGGCATCCTCATTGGCTTCGGGTGGAATGACATCCTCCCCATTCTCGGCTTCGACAGATATCCCTTCACGGAAATCGCCATCTTCCCGTTCGGCAGCGCGGCGGCGATTTTCTACGGCATCATCGTCGGCTACAGCGTGCTCCAGCATCACCTGCTCGACATCCACGTCACGCTGGGCAAGGCCGCCGCGCACGCGGTGCGGCTGTTGTTTCTGTTCCTCATCGGATTCCTCCTGCTGCTGCTGTTAAATGTCTTCCGTCCGAAAGAATTCAGCACCTTCGCATTTTTCAGTGCGCTGGGTGTCCTGCTGGCCAGCGCCACCGTGGCCTCCATCTTCTTCCCCCGGCTCTTCGGAAAAGGTGACGAGGCCCTGGAGCAACGCATCCTGAGCGACCGCTTCGGCGACCGCTTCGAGTATCACGACAAGGTGCGCGCCTTCCTGCAGGAGGTGCAGTTCTACAACAACGCCGACCTCCTGCTCACCGACCTCGACGCGCTCTTCCTCAAGACCATCCGCGTGCGCAACTACCAGATCATCCTCCTCGACGAGTCCACGCACGTCTTCACCGTGTTTCGCGGGCACCCGAAATCGGCGCAGACACAGCTCCCCGAACTGCGCTCCAACTCGCCCATCTTCCAGATTTTCCAGCAGACCACCGCCAGCTACCTCGCCTTCAACCTGGCCTACATCATGCCCGGCGAGACCGAGATGGAGCGCGAGGCACGGCAGTTCTTGAAAGGATTCGAGCCGGAGTTCTGCTTTCCCTTCTTCAGCGGCGAGGAGCCCTTCGGCCTGCTGCTCATCGGCGAGAAAACCAGCGGCACCCCCTACACTCCCAATGACCTCCTGCTGCTCACGCGCCTCGGCAAGAACCTCAGCCTCATCCTCAACCAAATCCGCCTCAAGAAACAGGTCCTCCTCGCCGAGGAGCTCGAGCTACTGGGCCGCATGTCGCGTGGTATGGCGCATGACTTGAACAACCTGCTCACGCCCGTCTCCACCTACCTCCAGTTGACGAGCGCGCAGGTCAACGGCAACACCGACGGCGCGAACGAACTCCTCCCCACCTGTCTGCGCAACGTCGGCACCATCGAGGCCTACGTGAAGGACGCACTCTTTTTCTCGGAGAACCACACCGTCCAGATAGCCCCGGCCCTCCTGGACCAGCTCATCCACAAGGTAGTGGACCTCGCCGGCCCGAAACTCAAGCGCCGCCAGGTGCGCACTGAGCTGCCGGAGTATCCACCCACCGTCGTCGAGATGGACTCGGTGCTCGTGCAGCGCTGCCTCGGCAACATCCTCTCCAACGCGATTGACGCATCGTCCCCCGGCACCTCCGTGCGCTTCGAACTGCAACGGCTCGCCACCACCGAGGCGGGCCGCGAGTGGGTGCGCGTGAGCATCACGGACGCGGGCGAAGGCATCAGCCGCAAAAATCTTGAGCGCCTCTCCTCCGCCTACTTCACCACCAAGGAGACCGGCGACGAAAACCGTGGCTTCGGCCTCGGCTTGGCCATCTGCCGCAAGATCATCCACCAGCACAGCGGCAACCTGAACATCGTCAGCGAGGAGAAGAAGGGAACCACCGTCACCGTGGACCTGCCCGTGCGCTTCGTCTCGCCCTCACCGCCGCCGGCCATCCCGCTGGAGGAGGAAATTTGAAAACCCTCCTCGTCATCGCCCCCTTGCCCGGCCTCGCCGAGGCCGTGCGCGCCGTGCTCGACGCGGGAGAGTTCCGCGTCCTGCATCATGTCGAAGTCTGGGCCGCCGAGCCGCTCTTCAGCCAAGGCTGCATAGACGCCGTCATCCTCTACGCCGACCTCACCGACGTGCGCCCCATCCGCGCCCTCGAACACCTCCGCCGCGCGCTCCCCAACTGTCCCGTCATCCTCTACGCCGCCGCCAGCCAGTGGGAATGGGAAGAGGAAGCCTACCTGCTCGGCGTGGACTACATCCTCACCAAACCCGTCCGCGCCCGCCTGCTCACCACCCTGCTGGAACGCAGTTGGAACCAATCCACAAGCCAACCGCCCGCGTCACAACCCGCCTTCCAGCCCCCCACCGAGACCGCGCTGCCCCCGCGCAAACCCGAACCCGCCCTCGCCGCACTGCGCAACTTCTCCGGCATCCTCACTCACAGCCTGCACACCGACGCGCTCCTCCGCGAATTCCTCCAACTCCTCCGCGAAATCCTCGGCGTCAACCGCGCCGCCATCTTCCTGCGCCGCGCTGGCGACTTGCACTCGCCACTCAGTCTCTCCATCCAACCCAGCACCCACTGGAAATCCCCGGCCCTCCACCCCGCCTGCGCACTTGGCATCGCACCGCAACTCCTCGACCACCTCGCGCTCTCCTTCAAGCGCGGCATCGGCGCCCACCTCCAACGCCATGCGCGCGTCCTGCGCCGCGGCACCCCCGAGGCCGCAGCCGACCCCGACATCGCCCGGGAATTCGAACTCCTCGGCGCGCAAATCGCCATCCCCCTCTTCGACCGTGAATCCCTCCTGGGCATCGCCGTCTTCGATGGCCGCCTCACCGGCGAAGCCTTCTCCAGCGAGGAACTCTCGCTTGTCTTTCACCTCCTCGAGGAACTCGGCCTCGCCATCCGCAACACTTGGCTCCACGACGCTCTCGCCGGCCAGCACGGCATGATGACCGACACCCTCGACCAACTCGGCAGCGCCGTCATCGTCATCGCCCGCGACCTCAGCATCCTTCAAGCAAACCGCAACGCACGCGGCCTCTTCCGTCGTGGCAGCCCCCAACCCGACCACGCCTTCGCCTTCACGGACCTCCCGCAAACACTCGGCAGCAAAGTCTTTGAGGCACTGCAAACCGGGACCACGCCGCCGACCAGCCGTTGTAAAATCCCGGGCACCGGCGACGCCAGCTTCCGCGTCACTTTAAAACCCTTCCAACGCAGCAACGCCACTGCACCCGAGGCCGTCCTGCTCCTGCTCGACGACGTCACCCAGTCCGACCGCGCCCAGCAGATGGAAGTCGAAGCCGCTAACCTGCGCCTCGTCCGCAAGATGGCCGAGCAACTCGCACACGAGATCGGCAACTCCCTCGTGCCCATCTCCACCAGCCAGCAACTTTTGCGCGAAGGCAGCGACAGCCCGGCCATCCGCAAAGAGATCACCGGCATCATGGGCGACAGCGTCCGCCGCATCACCCGGCTCACCCGCCAGATGCAACACCTCTCCCGCGACGGCCTGCGCCGGGTGGAGAGCATCCCTCTCGCAAAGCTGGTCGAAGAAGCCTTTGCAGATGCGCACGCCGAGACCCCCCGCACCAGCGCCCGCCTCCAATACGAAAGCGGCGGACAGCAACTCTCACTCATCGCCGAACGCGCCGGCCTCAAACACGCCCTCGCCGAGGTCCTCCTCAACGCACTTCAAGCCACGCCCAGCGACCAACCCGTCGAAGTCACCTCCGCCACAGAAATCCAACCCGACGGCTCCCGCTGGGTGCGGATTGACGTGCGCGACGCGGGGGGCGGCTTCGACGCCGACAGCGCGGCCCACGCCACCGAGCCATTTTACACCCAGCGCGCCGTCGGCCTCGGCCTCGGGCTGACGGTGACGCGGAAGATCGTCGAGCTGCACCGAGGCCGACTCGAACTCCACCGCACCAAGCCCAGCACCGTGAGCCTCTTTCTCCCCGCCGGCGGCACCGACCCCGATCAGATCGCGGAATAAGGGCGCTTCGAGCCAGCCGCCACGGCCAGCCCGCTGCAAGCGCATCGTCGGCACGGAGCCTCGCCTCCCTCGCCGCAGTTTGCACTTTGAACCAAAATCCGCCGCCGTATCATCCGCCGCCGTGAAACAAACGATACTCATCCCTGCCTTGCTGCTGGCGGCCTTCGCCCTCACACGCTGGCCCGGGGTGATGCCCGTGAACTTCAGCCTCGGGTATGCGCTGGTCTTTTGTTCGGGCGCGTTTCCGCAGCGGCTGCCGTGGTGGGCGGTGTTCGGCACGTTGCTCGGCACCGACATCGGGTTGAACGTGTTCTATTACGATCAGCCGCCGCTCGCCGACTACCACTTGGTGAACTACCTCGGGTTCGGCGTCCTCTACCTGCTGGGCCGCCGCCTCTCCCGCCACACGTCGGTGCTCAAGCACATCGGCGGCAGCTTGCTCGGCGCGGTGTTCTTCTACCTCATCACCAACACCGGCGCTTGGCTGGAAAACCCGTCTTACGCCAAGTCACTGGCCGAATGGTTTCGTGCACTCACCACGGGCACCAACGGCTGGCCGGAAACGTGGACATTTTTCCGCAACACGCTCTTGAGCAGCGGCCTTTTCGCCGGCCTCATCAGTGCCATGTTCCAAGCGGCGGAGGCAAAAGAGCCGGATCCCGAAGAGGAAACGGAGCCGGAACCTGCGCCCGAAGCCACGCCCGAGGAAGTCAAGTAGCCACGTTGCCGAGAACCGATTCACGCCGCGTCATGACCATCCGCCCTGCCACCCGCACCGACTGCCCCGGTATCCTCGCCATCTACAACGACGCGGTGCTGAACACCACTGCGACCTACGATTACGAGCCGCGCTCGCTCGAACAGCGCCAGGAGTGGTTCGACCAGCACGCACGCGATGGTTTCGCGGTCTTCGTGGCCGAGGACGACTCGGGACGTATCGTGGGCTGGAGTGCGTTGAATCCTTATCACGCACGGCCGGGCTACCGCTTCACTTCGGAAAACTCTGTTTACATCGCTACGGATATGCGGGGCCAAGGGCTTGGAAAACGACTACTCGCGCCGTTGATAGACGCCGCGAGGGCGAAGGGGCTGCACGTGATCATCGCAGCGATTGACGCGACGAATGCGGTGAGCATCAGGCTCCACGCGGGGTTCGGCTTCGTCCAAGTGGGCCACTTCAAACAGGTGGGCTACAAGTTCGACCGCTGGCTGGACGTGGTCTACATGGAGCGACTGCTGGACTAGCCGCCGGCTAGAAACCTGCAGCGGCGCTCTGTGAGCGCCGAACAAATCGCCGGGAGTGGCCCAGGCTCCGCGGTCACAGACCTCCGCTACAGCGCGGCGCTCACTCCGGCTTGGCCACGACCACCGGCTCGTCTGCCGTCTTGTGTTCCACCGCCAAGCGGGAGGTCTCCATCTTAATGTAGTGGAGGATGACCGGCGCGAGGATCATGCCCGGCACGCCCATCAATCGCTCGCCCAAGATCAGCCCCAGCAAAGTCATCCACATCGGATTCTGGATGCGCTTGCCGATGATTTTGCTGTTCAAGAAATACTCAAACTTGTGGATGACGATAAGGAAGCCCAACGCGCCGAGGGCATATTTTGGATCCACCGTCAGCCCCACGCAAACGATGAGAGTGTTGCTGAGAATGTTGCCGAGGATCGGTAGCAGTCCGCAGAGGAAGGTCACCACGATGAGCAGGTGCCAGTAGGGAAAGCCGACCGAAAAGAGGAAGATGCCCGTGAACACCGTGTTGATGGAAGAGATGATGATTTGCGCGCCCATCACCGTGTGGAAGCTCTTATAGAACAGCTCGAACCGGCGACCAATCTCGTCCGCAGTGATGGAGTAGAGGTTGTTCTTCAGCGTGTGCTTGTCGTGGTCAATGACGATGGCCGAGTTGTGGAAGAGGCTGATCGCCACCACCATGCCGATAACGACGAAGGCACCCTGTCTGAGTAGATTCGTGCCCGCCAATCCGACTAGGCCAAAGCGATCCATCGCCTCGGTCTTGATGAGTGCCATCAGTCCTTGAATATCTTTGAACGGCAGCTCCATCCCCCAACCCGTTGCGTATTCCGCCAGCCTAGGGATCAGTCGTTCGCCGATTTCCGGTGCCGCCACGTAGGCGTGCGCCATAAACATGGTCACGCCCAGACACACCGACGAGATCGCGATCAGGAATAGCGCGACCGCCAGAGATTTACTGCGGCCCTTGAAGCTAAAGACGTGCAGCAGGAAGAAGGCGAACAGCACCGTAAGCAACGGCGTGGCCAAGCCCATGACCGCCACCACCACCAGGAGGCCGGCCATGAATCCGAATGAAATGCGAGTGGGGTGGCTCATTAATTAGGACGGACCCTAACAGTGCGCGGACGGGGAACACAGATTAAATCCGGCGCCGCTCTCGGGCGGCAGCGGACCGCCTCAATACGCACCCGGGCTGCTGGGTGTCTTGGCCGCCTGAATCAACTCGATCTCGTAGCCCTCCGGCGCGTCCACGAACGCGAACCCACCGCCGTTGTCCTTCATGGTCGGGCCGTCGGAGTATTTCAGCCCGTGCGCCGCGAGGTGCTTCCCGAACTCCTCCAGACTCTCCACGGAGAAAGCGAGGTGCGTGAGGTCCGCCTGCACCTGCACCGGCCCGCTGGAGGGAAAATAGCAGATCTCCACCGTCTCCTCGCTCTGCGGAGCCTTGAAGAAAACGAGCTCCGAGCCGCGTGGCGATTTGTGCCGCCGAACCTCTTCGAGACCGAGAATCTCCCGGTAAAATGTCGCCGTGCGTTCGATGTCGTTCACGCGATAGCGCGTGTGGAGGAGTTTGCTAACTTTCATGGCGCTGAGGATGACCGCGAACGGGACGAAGGTTCAAGACTGCAAGCGTTGTGCCTCATCCGGGACCATGCAGTTGAGCCACGGATGGAACACGAATTTCTCCAAAGTGAACAACACGCCCTCCAACAGTGAAACGGGGGTGAACCGGTAACAAGCGACTCCGAGTTGGCCTTCTAAAATCAGATTCGCTCGGCCTGGAAAGCCACGCCCGGTCACGCGGCGGGAAGATGGCGGGCGATGGCCTCGAACAGGAGTTGCTCATCCACGATGGGCTTGCTGACGTAATCGTCGAAACCCGCAGCGAGGAAGCGTTCGCGGTCGCCGGTCATGGCGTGGGCGGTGAGGGCGATGATGGGCACGCTCGCCACAGCGGGGTGCGCACGGAGCTGCTTGAGCACCGCCGGTCCGTCGAGGCCGGGCAGAGACACGTCCAGCAGCACGAGGTCGGGCGGGGCGAGCGGGATTTGGGCGACGGCATCGAAGCCGTCCGCATGCTCCGTCACGTCGTAAAGGTCGCTCAACAGGACTTGGAGCAGGAGGCGGTTGTCAGGATTGTCCTCGACGACAGAGATGCGGCGTTTCATGGGGCTACGTTTTTACGGGCGGCGTCGAGGCTGGGCTGGACCCGCGTGTGGGCGGCTTCCAGCTCGGCCAGCAACTGCGGCAGCGGCTCGCGTTCGCCGCGACGGGACAGGAGTTCGATGCGCGAGGCAAGCTCGAACATATGAAGCGCGCCAACCCCGGCGGCGCTGGATTTGAGCGCGTGCGTGGCATCGGCAAGGGCTTGAAGGTCTCCGGCATCCAGAGCACGGCGTGCGGCGGAAACCTTCTCAGTCGCGAGCTTCGCAGCGAGATCAATCATCTCCCGGACAAAGTCCGCGTTGCCCAAGCGTCGCAGGCGAAGCACGGCCTCAGGGTCAAATTCAACGGCCTTGTTCATGACGAGTTGGACGGGGAGCCGTTCGTGGGCGGGGGCGATAGCGGCGAGAGTTGTGCCGTCGTCGTCGGAAAAAGGGAGCTGGTGAGGAAGCGCTTGAAATCCAGCTCGAGATCGCCGGACTTGCGGAGGATGAAGCGGGCCTGCTGGTGGAGCAGCTCCGTCTCGTCGTTAGACAATTCTTTGGCAGTGACGATGAACACCGGAAGTTGCTCGTGCAGCGGGTTGGCGCGCAGGCGTTGGAGAAACTCCATGCCGTCCATTTCGGGGAGCAGCAGGTCGAGCAGAATGAGGTCGGGGGAGAACTGCTCCACGGCCACGAGAGCATCGCGACCATTGGTCGCGATGCGATACTCGACGCCCGCAGCGGCTAGGCTGCTGCCAAAGACGTGCTGGTCGAGGTCGTTGTCTTCCACGACGAGGACCTTGGGGCGCAGGCGCGCGCCGAGGACACGTTGCAGCTCCTCGCGCAAGAATGGTTTCTGGAGCAGGTCCACGGCACCGATGACGGCGCCCTGATTTTCCCCGGCCACGATGCTGGCGATGACCACGGGGATGTGCCGCAGCTCGGCGTCGGCCTTGAGGGCTTGCAGCACTTGCCAGCCGTCCATGCTGGGCATCATGAGGTCGAGCATGATCAGGTCGGGTTGCCGCTTGCGCGCCTCGGCGAGGGCGCGGTTGCCGGCGTCGGCGGTGGCCACCTCGCAGCCGCATTCTTCCAACATATTGGCCATGAGGTCCCGGGAGTCGTCCTCGTCATCAATGACGAGGACGAGCCGTGGCCCGGTGGTGCGCTTGGCGGGCTTCGGTTTGGAGGACTGGAGGCGGGGCAGGAAGGTGGTGTCGGTGCTTAGTTTTTTCCGGGGCTTCGCGGTCACGGCGTCTTCCTCGACCGGGAAGATGACACTGAAGGTGCTGCCCTGCCCCGGCTCGCTACGAAGCTCAAGCTGGCACTGAAGCAACTCGCAGAGGGCACGGGAGATGGTCAGCCCCAAACCGGTGCCACCGTATTTACGGGAGGTGCCGGAGTCCGCCTGCTGGAACGCCTCGAAGACTGCGGTCTGCCGGTTCTTGGGAATGCCGATGCCGGTGTCCACGACTTCAAGGCGCAGGGGGCGGTGGGTGTGGGCATGCGCCACCACGCGCACGGTGACGCTGCCCTGCTCAGTGAATTTGAGGGCGTTTCCGACAAGGTTGATGAGCACCTGTTTCAGGCGTCCGGCATCCGTGTTGAACAGGGCAATGACCGGCGGGATTTCCGTGAGGAGCCGGACGGGACGGTCCCGGACTTGAGCCTCGAAACTTGCGATGACCTCCCCCACGAATTGCGCGAACTCCACGGGTGTGAGTTGCAAGTCCACCTTGCGCGACTCGATTTTCGTGAGGTCGAGGATCTCGTTGATGAGACCCAGCAGGTGTTTGCCGTTGGCGAGGATGCGGTCAAGGAAGGCGATATCCTCGGGGCGGAGGTTGGCGGCCTTGTTCTTGAGCAGGATGTTGCCAAAGCCGATGACGGAGTTGAGCGGGGTGCGCAGCTCGTGGCTCATGTTCGCGAGGAATTCACTCTTCGCGCGGTTGGCGGCCTCGGCGGCGGCCATGCGCTCGGCCACGCGCTCCTCGAGCGTTTCGTTCAACTGCCGCAGCGTCTCCTCCACCTGCTCGCGTTGGTGGACTTCCCCCTGGAGGCTCGCGTTCACGCATTCTAGAGCGCGGGCAGCCTCCTCGATGCCGCCGAGCATCTGGTTGAACGCATCCGTCAACTGGCCGATCTCATCCTCGCCCTCCTTCGTCGCCCGCACGGAATAATCCCGGCTGGCCTGCACCTTCTGCGCGGTCTCCGCCAATGCGAGCAGCGGACGGGAAATCTCCATCTCAAATTGCCGGGACAGCCACCACGTCACCGCCAGCAAGCCCGTCATGACCGCGCCGACAATGAGGGCGTAGCGCAGCAGTTGGGCATAAAGCATCTGAAGGTCCGACTGCACAAAGAGGTGCCCGGCCATTTCCTCCCCCGTGCCGATAGCGTGAACATACTCCAGCCCGTCCGACGTGAACCGGTGGCCGGGGGTGAGGCTGTCGGGAAACTGAAACGCCCCCATGCCAGGACGAATGTAGATCGCGAATTTCTTGCCGTCCGAAGTGAACAAGGCGGCGGCCATAATCTGCGGCCGGCCAGCCAGCGTCTCGAGCATCTCCGCAGCGCGCGTGGGGTCTTTGAATTCCAACTGCACCCGCGCCACCACTGCCAGTGTCTCGCACAACCCTTTCAAATTCCGCACGGCTTCCGAGCGTTGACTGAAAAAGCCGTAGCCGATGACCAGCATCCCGGCGATGAGCAACGGAGTGAAGCTGGTGGCCGCAATCCCCAGCGTGAGCTTGCGGCGCAGCGGAAGGTCACGGAACGACTTGATCATGGTGCGCCTGAAGTAGTGGCCGTCTTGGGCCAAACCCGCTTGGCAGATCCCAGCATACCCGAGTGGACACTCAACCCCGCCCGCTCCACCGGCCCCAGCCTCACCTCGAACCGCACCGTCCCCTCCACCAGCACAAATTTGATCATCGCCCCTTGGATGAACAACGCCTCCGCGTCGCACACGGTCAGGGTGGAATTGCTCCGCGCCGCGCCGGTCAACTCGGCCAAGTTGCGCCGCTCCGCAGGACCCGCGAAGAGAAGATGGCAGCCGACCAAGTCTTCGAGGCGGCGGGCACGGACAACCGTCACCTTGCGCCCGCCCTGCGTGATGCGCCCCTTCACGCGGCGTTCGAGCGCCTCGCCCACGGCATCATCTCCGATCACTCCGATCACAAAAGACTGGTTTGCATTGGTGAACGCCTCCGCTGGCCAATCAATGTATTTGGTGAAGAGAAGGAGATAGTCGGCCTTCACCTCGGCCTCGCTCTTGGGCGGTGCCGGCGCAGCTCCCAACGCGGCGAGGCCCAGCACGCACGCGAGGAGAAGTTGGAACACGCCGAACAACCCGTTCAAAAGTGACCGGCGAGAAAAGCCGACGACCTGATGCGCACGCGGCAAGGTCCCCCTCCCCAGCTCGGCGGCTCCGCAGTTCAGGTGATTGGCTAGAAACGCCATGTGACCTTCCCGTAAACCCCGCGCCGGAGTTCGACGAGCGGGGCTTTCACGAGCGGACTGGAGCCGGATTCCGGGTGATGGCTGTCGAGCAGGTTCTGGCCGACCACCTCGAACTCCAGGTTCTTGCGCGGCCGCCAGGCCAGGCGCGCATCCAGCGCATAGTAGGCGGGAATGGCGGGAGCGAATCCGGGCAGCTTATCCACCCAGCGCCCGATCAGGTCGAACTCCGCGTGGCGGGAGAGGTTCCAGGAGGATTGCAGGTGAACCTGATTCTGCGGACTTTGCCCTTCGGCCGCCACCGACACGCCCGCCGCAGTCCGGTGCAATTGCATACTCAGGAAAGTGTAGGCACCGGAGACCCGCCACCAATCGGCCAGACGATAGTTGGTCCCCAACTCCACGCCATAGCTCTCCCCGTGCATCTGGTTGTCCCGCGTGAGCGGGGTGGTGGAGGTGGCCGCCGTCGGGAAGCCGGGTATTTGCGCTCCGGGCACGGGCACAACCAGGTTGTCGTATTCGTTGTAAAACAGCGCGAGGTCAAAGGAGAACTTGTCCGTCGGTTGCGCCCGGTAGCCCAGCTCGAAGGACAGCAGCTCTTCCGCGCTCAAATTGGAGTTGGGCAGGGTGCGGATGAAATTGGTTCCCCCGATTCCACCGGGCAGCAACCCCACTTGGATCTCGTTCTCCAGCAGGGTCGGGGTCTTCACGGCCCGCGACACCGCGAACCAGGCCGACTGCCGTGGCGTGGGCGTCCAGAGCAGCCGGCCCGACGGCTGGTATTCAAACCCGGTGTAGTCGTTGTGCTCGAATTTCGACCCCAGGGTGAGGCGGAGGCGCTCGTCCACCAGCATGATCTGATCCTGCACGAACACGCTGAGGAGCTGCGTGTTCCGCTGGGTCAAGGCCGGCCCGACCGCGAACGCATTGTTCACGAGGGCACCGTCACTCGTGCTCCCCTGGAAGGAGAGGTCGTTGAGCCGGTAGCCCGCCCCATAGACAATTTTCTGACGCTCTCCGAGCGCGAGCTGATGTTGAAAGTCCAGATCGAAGCTGTTGGCCCCGAAGGCAAACAGCCCCGACGTGGTGCGTCGCTCGAAGCGGTCCCAGTAAGCTTGCAGTTGCCAGTTTGAATCCTGGTCCACCTCGTGGCTCCAGCGGGCGAGGAAGTCGCTGCCCGAGGTGACTTCGTTCTCGACGTTCCGGTAGAAGAACGGCGGGGCGTTCGTCGTGGGCCGGCTGTCCGTCCGGCCCGCCACGCTCCGAAAGAAGTCGCCTTCCAGCGTGAGCGTGTTGGGCCCTGGTTTCAGCCAATCCAGCCGGAAACCGCCGCGCCCCGACCGCCAGCCGTCGTTCGTGTCCCCTTCCTGGGAGAACTGCTGCTCGCGTTCGAAGCCTTTGCCATAGACGCGGAAGTAAAGGTCTTCGCCCGCCTTGCCGCCGCAGCGGAACTGGCCGGAGCCGCGTTCCTCCGTGCCGCCGCCGCCGCTGAGGAGTCCGCCCTGGGTGTCCTTGGCGGACTTGGTGATGATGTTGATGACGCCGTTGACGGCGTTGGCACCCCACAGGGAGCCGCCCGGCCCGCGGATGATTTCGATGCGCTCGATGTCTTCCAGCGGATAGTCCACGCCATCCCAGTAGACCCCCCCGGTGAGCGGGTTGTAGAGCGTGCGACCATCCATCTGAACCAGTTGTTTGCCGACGAAGCGATCGTTGAATCCCCGCGCGCTGATCGCCCACTTGTTGTTGTCAATGCGCGCCACGTCCATGCCCGGCACCATGCGGAACAACTCCGCGATCTGCTTCGCGCCCGAGCGGCGGATGTCCTCCTGCGTGATGACGAAGACGGCCGCCGGGGATTGCTGCACGGTGCTCTCGGAGCGCGCGACGGACGTGACCTTGATGTTCGCCAGTTGCTCGAACTCCAGCGCCCCTGCCGCCTGCGCCAACGGCACGGGCTTCGTCGCTGGCGGCTCTGCGGTCCAGCCGCAAAGGTTGGCGCTGAGGGAGAGGCACGTCAGCCCAAACAACTTCAAACGGGCGGCTGTGAATCCCGCGAGCGGCAACTCGGCGGGGGGAGCAGTGGTTTTCATGGCAAGGCGCTGTTCAGGTTTGGCTTCCCCAAAAATGCGCCGGCCGCCGGTTGTGTCCAGTGTGCAAATGAGCTTCATGGCATCGGTCGCGGAAGTTCTCCGGCTGCCGGTGGCGGGGTGCCGCTGTTCGCCACCGTCGGCCCCAAGTGCTCGGCCAGGCACGCCAACAAGTCCGGCATCGAGACGGGCTTGGCGAGGAACGTGAATCCGCCGCTCTTCACCCCGCGATGGGCCTCGGTCTGCGACACGGTGGCGGTGAGGAAGACGATGGGCACCGCGCGCAACGACGGGTCCGCCTGAAGGCGCGCCGCCAGCTCGCCGCCGTCGAAGCCTGGCATGATCACATCCAGCAGAATCAGGTCGGGCTTTTGTTTGTGCGCCGCCGGGATGGCCTCGTGCGCTCGATTGACGACCGCGATGGTATGCTGGGTGCGGGCTTCCAGATTGACCTTGAGCAGCCGGGTGAAGCCGACCTCGTCGTCCACGATCAGGATGTGCTTGGGTTTCATTGAGTCTCCTTGATGGCCTTGAAGAGCAGGGTGGAACGCACCCCGCCTTCCGGGCGGTTGTTGATGGAAAGTGTGCCGCCGTGCAGCTCCACGATCTTCCGGGCCACGGTCAGCCCCAGCCCGGTCCCCTTGCCCGTCTCCTTCGTGGTAAAGAGCGGGTCGAAAATTTTGTCCAGCTTGTCCGCCGGGATACCGGTGCCGGTGTCCTCAATCTGAATCTCAATCACGTCCTCCCCCGTGCAGAAGCGCGCCCCCTCGCGCGAGCCAGCGTCATGCGTCGTCTCTTCCGCAGCGATGGCGCGGACGAGGGTCCGCAGGGTAAGTTTGCCGCCGCCCGGCATGGCGTGAAATGCGTTGGTCATCAAGTTCACCAGCACCTGATCAATCTTCTGCGCGTCCAACAGCGCGAACGCCGTGCCAGCGGCCACGTGCCGTTCGACCACATAGCCATTTGAGGTAAGTTCGTGCCGGACGAGCGAGAGGGCGCGGTTCACCAGTTGATTCACCTCCACGGGCTGCATCCGCAACTCGCCGGGCGCGGAGAAATTCAACATCCCCATGATGATCGTGTCCGCCCGCTGGATGGCCGTCTGCATCTCCTCGATCACGATCGCCGCTGTGTCCGCCGACTCCGGCGGCAGCCTCAGTTCCGCGAAGAAATCCACGCCCATGCGCAGCACCGCCAGCGGGTTTTTCACCTCGTGCGCCACGCCGGCAGCCAGCCGTCCAACGGACTGCAACCGCTCCACGTGCATGAGCTGCGACTGCGCGTGTTTCAGGGCCTCGTTGGCCCGCAGCAGCTCCGCGTTCGCGTCCTGCAACTGCCGCTGCGCGCGCCGCCGCCGCGTGATGTCATGGCTGATGACCACCACCCCGATCACGTGACCGGAAGCTTCCCGCAGCGGCACCTTGGTGGTGGCAAGCCAGCAGTCCGCCTCCGCGCTCAGTCGGCAAACCTCCTCGCGGTTCTTCACCGCCTCGCCCGACCGCACCACCGCCAGATCATCTTCATGGAGCGGCTCGCCCACCGACGCTGGGAACAACTCCCGCGCCGTCTGGCCCATGAGGTTTTCCGAAGTGAGTGCTCTTGTCAGTTGGTAGAACGCCTCGTTGGCCAAAATGAAACGCCCCTCCTCGTCCAGCACGTAAATGAAATCGGGCAGATGATCCACGATGCTGCGTAGCAGGGCCTGCTCCTCCACCAACGAGGCCTCCAGCCGCTTCAGCGCGCTGACGTCCCGCGAGATCCCGATCAGCCCGGCGATGTTCCCCCGCCGGTCCCGCATCGGCACCTTCGTCACGGAGGCCCACGTCACACTTCCATCCGCGTCCGTCTGCTCCTCGACCTTGTTGACGACCGATTCGCCCGTCTGCAACAGGCGCTGCTCGTCCGCGAAAAACTCCTTCGCGTCGGCGGCAGGATGAAAATTGAAGTCGGATTTCCCCACGGCCGACTCCGGGGTTTCCAGTTGGAACTTCTCCGCCATCGCCCGGTTGACCCGGAGGAAACGGCTCTCAGTGTCCTTGAAATAAATCCGGTCAGGCATGCTGTTCAGCAAGCCATGCAACAGGTCCCGCTCCCGCGCCAACTCGTCATCCGCGCGCTTGCGCTCCATCGCGTAACGGATCGAGCGGACGACGATCTGCGCGTTGGCCGTGCCTTTCACGAGATAGTCCTGCGCCCCCAACTTCAACGCGGCCAAGGCCATCCCCTCATCGTCATGGCCACTGAGCACTACGATCGGCACGCTGGCGGACTGGCCGCGCACACGCTTCAGTGTGTCCAGCCCACGGCTGTCCGGCAGCGACAAGTCCAGCAGCACCACATCCACCCGGCCGGATGCCAACCGCTCCAGCCCAACCGCGAGCGACTCCGCCGGCTGCACCAAGAACTTCAGCGGCTTCGTGCGCGACAAAATCTCCAGCATCAAACGCGCAATGAAGGGATCATCCTCCACGTGGAGGATGTGAAAAGTTTCCGGGGGATGCGCCTCCGCCGCGAGCGGCACTGAGTCGGGCTGCTGAGGCCGGCCGTCAAGTTCGCCAGCGTGGCGCTGGGGAGAAGACAATTCTTCCCCTTGCGGTTTGTCCGCCCCCGAACTGTTCATCTCCGTCCCTTTCATGACGCCACTCCTCACCAACACGTTGGTTGCCTTGGAAAGAGCTGACTGTCTGCCGCATCGGACACTTGTCAAACCAAAGTTTCAGACGGGGTGAAATTCGGGCGCATCCGACACTAACCCGGAACGCAGCGGAGGCAGAAAGCCAAGAGTGATTCCGTGCCCGCCACTCCCGACGTGGCCGCTGCGGACGGGGACCGTCCGCGCGCCAAGGACATCATCCAGCTGCGCCCCGCCCGGCAGCCAGCTCACTTTCCGGCTCTGCAACCCTGCGGGCTCCGCTAGCCTTCCCCAGTTCCTAAATCCACACGCGCCCAACCCTTCCTATGAGTGGCCCCCAATGCGTCGCCCCCGATTCTCGCCGATGGCGATTCAATTTTCCGAGGAGCGTCAGGGCGCGCTGGACCGCCCCGCCTCCGGCTGATTACTGAAAACGGAACACGGCTCACTGGCTCATGAAAATCTCACTGAACAAAGTTTACTTCCCCATCACCACGCTGGGGCACGGGCGGCGGGTGGGGATTGGGACGCAGGGCTGTTCCATCCACTGCCCCGGCTGCATCAGTCGGGACCGTGGGCGCCGGATGAGGGACGCGCGGTGGAGGTCGCCACGCTCGTGGAGACGCTCGCGCCGTGGCTCGCGCAGGCGGATGGCGTGACGATCTCGGGCGGGGAGCCGTTCGACCAGCCGGCGGCGCTGGCGGAATTGATCGCGACACTGCGACCGCACACGGCGGGGGATGGCTTGGTTTTCTCCGGCTCCGCGCATGAGAAGTTGTTTGCCGAGCACGGCGCGTTTACGGCGGCGCTGGAGGTGTTGATCAGCGAGCCGTTCGTGGCCGAGGCCGGGCAGACGCTGGCGTTGCGCGGCTCGGATAATCAGCGGGTGTTTCTGCTCTCGGAAGTGGCGCGGGCGCGTTACCCGGCGGATTTGGACAAGACTCCTTGGCCCACGAAGCGGCGGCTGGACGTGATGTTGGAGGGCGACGCGGTCTGGATGGCGGGCATCCCACACCCCGGCGAAATGGCGCGACTGCGGCAGGAATTGGCGCGGCGCGGCTTCGGCTGCCAAACCTCGGACCAGCCCGACCCGCTCCTGCGTGCGTGAAGCTGCGCCCCCGGTGGAACACGCGCCAAGCGGTGTCTTGACGGCTTCCACCCTCACTCCTACGGTGCAAGCTCAGCTATGAAACCGAGACCTTCCTTGGCGTTCACCCTCATCGAACTTCTAGTTGTCATCGCGATCATCGCCATCCTCGCCGGAATGTTGCTGCCGGCTTTGGGCAAGGCGAAGGAGAAGGCGAAGATGATCAAGTGCCTGAACAATCGAAAGCAGGTGGCACTGGGCTTGACGGTTTACGCCGGGGATCACGACGACAAGTTGCCGCCGTATGCTTGCAATTACGGAATCACCCCGCCGGTCACGCAACAACCCGAGTGGCGCAACGTGCTGGCCCCCTACATCGGGATGCAAAGCAACACCGTGAACCAGGAGTTCGAGGGCAAGTTGGGCTGCCCGGCCCTGCTCATCAAGACCGTGCCCATCACCATCCAGATTACCACGGCTCCGAATTACAACCAGGTCATCGGCTACCACGTTGTCCTGTCAGGATCGGGTGGCTCGGCGCGGCTGGGAAGCTTGCCGGCGAACACTTTCCTCGTCGGCGAGTCCACCAATCAGGTCATCTACACGCCCACCAATCCCAGTTGGAACATGAACACCGACACGGATGGCGATGGCATTCCGGACGGAAGCGCCACCCCGCCCCAGCCGGGTGTGAAATTCAACAACTTCCTCTTTCATCACAACCGCGGGAACTCGGCTGCCCTAGCGAACGTCAACGTCAAGCTGACGGACCAGGCCAACGCCTGTTTTGTGGACGGCTCGGCTCGCGTGATTACCCGCGAGAAGTGGCTGAATAATGACGCGAGCATGTGGGGACCTTAGTCGCTCGCTCCACGGGCAGGTAACGGTTTTGGGATTGTCCCTCGGCCACGAGTCACCGCACGCTCCCTCAACTTATGAAACTCAATCTCAGCCTCGTAGTCCTCTTTAGCACCCTCACTCTCCTGCAAGCACAGGAACCCACAGCTCTCCCGCCCGAGGAACTGAGCAAGGCGGTCGCGCTGCTGATGGACGCCAACAAGCGCCTCGGCAATCTGCCGCTGAAGCTCGAGCTTGCCCCCGACCAAGCCACCGGATTCAAAGCCGGCGAAGCGGGCGCGCTGCTCATCCCGGACCAGCGGCTGAAAGCCGAAAAACCCGCCAAGGGCGACAAGGCTGCGAAGAAGGCGGCCAAGAATGACGCGATGCCGGTGGGGCAGTTGTGGACCTCCAAGATCGCGCCCAAGGACAAAGACAGCGTCCTGTCGAACGACAAGCTGCGACTCACGAAAATCACCGCCGGGGAAAAGGAAATCGAGCTGGCTGTTTTCTCACTCGGCATCGAGCGGGCGGGCAAGAAGGAGTTGCAGCTCGCGGTTTACGGCAAGGGCAGCTCCCCCCTGCTGCGCGTGCCCCTGACCGCCGATAAGTCCAAGGGCGCCGCCCCGGTCGTCATGTCCGCGCGTAAAACGGGCGAGGATTCCGGCGTGCTGGAACTGAAACTCCTCGGTCGCTACAAGGCGGAGATTCCGATGGGCAAAATGGCGGAGTGAAGGCGCGGGGCCTCGTCCTTCAAGCCGGCCGAGCGCAGCGGCGACGGCGCTTTCGGAGCGCGCGAACGCTTCCCTCTGCAATTTTAGCCACGGATGAAACACGGACCGAACCCGGCTTAATACCAATTCCCAATGGCAATCGGTGGAATGCGAACCGGAAGCCACGACGCGCGCCGGCTCCCTTCCTTGGAGGAGGGGGCAGGTGGCCGCAGGCCGGATGAGGGATGGGGCCGCCAACGCCGATCTCCGCCTCACCCACCGCCGAACTGATGTAGCGGGAGATGTTCAGTTTGAAGTCGTCTTTCTCGATCTCGGCCATCTCCACACAGCGGGAGTGGTGCAAACTTAGAACGAAGAAGTGCGAAGTCCGAAGTTCAGTCAGTCCGTCATTCCCTCACACCCACTCCGCACAAAGCAACTCCGCCTGCGCGAGCACGGTCTTCACGGCTTCCTCCTGCAAATCGGGCGGGTAGCCGTGTTTGTTGAGGATGCGTTTCACCATCACCTTGATCTTGGCGCGGGCGCTTTCGCGGAGGGTCCAGTCGATGGTCACGCTCTTCTTCACTTGGGTAATTAACTCGGCGGCGATGAGTTTCAGTTTGTCGTCGCCCATCGCGGTCACGGCGGAATCGTTCGCGGCGAGGGCGTCGTAGAAGGCGATCTCGTCGTCAGTTAGTCCCATGTCCTCACCGCGCTTGGTGGCGGCGTCGAGGTCTTTGGCGAGTTTGATCAGTTCTTCGATGACCTGCATCGTCGAGATGGCGCGGTTGTGGTAGGCGTTGAGGGTCTTCTTGAGCTTCTCGCTGAAGACCTGGCTTTGCACGAGGTTGCGCTTGGAGCGCACCTTGAGTTCGTCCTTGAGCAGCTTCTCTAGCAGCTCGGCGGCGACGTTCTTGTGCTTGAGGCCGCGCACTTCGGCGAGGAATTGGTCGCTCAGGATGCTGATGTCCGGCTTGGGCAATCCGGCGGCGGTGAAGACGTCGATCACCTGGCCTTCGGTGGTGATGACCTTGCTCACGAGCTGGCGGATGGCCGCGTCGATCTGCTCGGGCGTCTTGCGGTTGCTGCTGCTTTGCTTGTTCAGCGCGGCTTGCAGGGCTTGGAAAAAGGAAACGTCGTCGCGGATCGCCGTCGCTTCATCGCTGGCAGCGCAGAGGGCGAACGCGCGGGAGAGTTCGGTCACCACCTGCACCCAGCGTTTCTTGCCGTCCTCCTGTTCGAGGATGTGCTCCTGTCCGGCGGGGATGAGCGCGAGGCGTTCGGTGGGTTTGCCGGTGGTCCACTTGTCCCAGTTGAAGCCATGCATCAGGTCGCAGGCGATGCCGTGTTTCTCAAGCATCACGGCGATGGCTTGGGCGGTGTCAAAGGTCGGATTGCCCTGGCCGCCGCTCTCGGTGTAGGTGATGAGCGCCTTCTTGAGCTGATCGGCGAGGCCGAGGTAATCCACCACCAACCCGCCGGGTTTGTCGCGGAAGACGCGGTTCACGCGGGCGATGGCCTGCATCAGGCCGTGGCCTTGCATCGGCTTGTCGGCATACATCGTGTGCAGGCAGGGCGCGTCGAAGCCGGTCAGCCACATGTCGCGGACGATCACGATGCGGAACGCGTCCTTGGCGTCTTTGAAGCGGTTCGCCAGCTTGCGGCGCTTGTCCTTGTTGCGGATGTGCGGTTGCCAGTCCGGACCGTCGTCGGCGCTGCCGGTCATCACCACCTTCAGAGCTTCCTCCGCCCACTCAGGCCGCAGCTTGATCAGTGCGTTGTAGAGGTCCACGCAGATGCGGCGGCTCATGCAGACGATCATCGCCTTGCCCTCCATCGCCTCCACGCGCTTCTCGAAATGCGCCACCAGATCGGCGGCCACGAGCGCGATGCGTTTCGGATCGCCCACCAGCGCCTCCAGCGCGCCTCACTTCGTCTTGAGCTTTTCCTTCTTCGTCAGCTCCTCGCCTTCGGTGATTTCCTCAAACTCCGCGTCGAGCTTTGGCAACTCGGCGGCGTTCAGGCTCAGCTTGGAAATGCGGCTCTCGTAATAGATCGGCACCGTGGCCTTGTCGGCGACGGCGCGCTGGATGTCGTAGATGGAAATGTAATCGCCGAAGACCGCCCGCGTGTTCGCGTCCGTCTTCTCGATGGGCGTGCCGGTGAAGCCGATGAACGACGCATTCGGCAAGGCATCGCGCAGGTTGCTGGCGAAGCCGTAGGACATCTCGCCGGTCTTTTCATTCACCTTGCCGCCGAACCCATACTGGCTGCGGTGCGCTTCATCCGCGATGACCACGATGTTCTGCCGCGCGCTCAGCTCCGGCATCGGCTCGCCCTTTTCCGGCATGAATTTGTGGATCGTCGTGAACACCACGCCGCCGCTCGCCCGGTTCAGCAGCTCGCGCAAATGCTCGCGCCCGCTGGCCTGCACGGGCGTCTGGCCGAGGATGTCCGCGCAGCGCTGGAACTGGCCGAAGAGCTGGTCGTCGAGATCGTTCCGGTCGGTCAGCACCACCAGCGTCGGGTTCTGCATCGCCGAATGCCGCACCACGCGCGCGGCGAAGAAGAGCATGGAGAAACTCTTCCCGCTGCCCTGCGTGTGCCAGACCACACCCGCGCGACGGTCGCCCGGCTTGCCGCCGCGTTGACGCCCGGCCCAGTAGGTGCCCGCCTCCTCGCGCAGCACGTTGCCGGTCTCGCTCATGCCGCTGGCGCGCACCGTTTCCTCCACCGCCGCATTCACCGCGTGGAACTGATGGTAGCCCGCGATGATCTTGTGCAGCGCGCCCGAGTCCGGGTCTTCCTCGAAGAGGATGAAGTGGTGCAGCAGATCGAGGAACCGCTGCCGCTCGAACACCCCACGCACCAGCACCTCCAGTTCCAGCGCCGTCTTCGGCGCGTCGCCCTCGCCATCAATCGTGCGCCATACCTTGAACCACTCCTGGTTCGCCGTCACGGAACCCATGCGCGCCTGCAAGCCATCGCTCACCACCAGCGCCGCGTTGTAATGCAGCAGCGAGGCAATCTCCGCCTTGTAGGTTTGCAGCTGCGCGTAGGCGCTCCAGATTGTCGCGTCTTCATCCGCCGCGTTCTTCAGCTCGATCAGTCCCAGCGGCAAACCGTTGACGAAAACCACGATGTCCGGCCGCCGGTTGTGCTGCCCCTCGATCACCGTGAACTGGTTCACCGCCAGCCAATCGTTCGCCCGCACATCGCCGAAATCCACCAGCCGCACATGATCGCCCGCGATGCTGCCATCGGGCCGGGGATACTCCACCGGCACGCCATCGCGCAGCATCCGGTGAAAGGCGCGGTTCGTCTGCGTGAGCGACGGCGTCCCGACCCGCAGCACCTTGCACAACGCCTCCTCCCGCGCCTCCTCGGGAATCGCCGGGTTCAGCCGCCGGATGGCCTCGCGCAAGCGCCCCACCAGCACCACCTCGCCAAACGAATCCCGCTCCGCCGCCGGTTCACCGGGCGCGAGATGCGGCCCGTGCCCGACCGCATAGCCCAGCTCCCCGAACCATTCGAGGGCGGCGTCTTCGACGATGGATTCGTTGAGGCTCATGCGGAGGGATGCTGCGGTAGCCGGACAAAATGTCCGGGAAAATGTCCGGATAGCGGGGCAGCGAATCCTGCCGGAATGGCAGGATACTCGGCAGGATTAGTCCACCGGGCAGCACCCGAATCCCGACACTTTGTCGGGATTCCGCAAAGCCACTCGTCGGCTCTCGCGTCAATTTGTCGTGAGAAGTGTCGCGAGCCGTCCTCAGTATCCTGCCAAAATGGCAGGATACTTGGCAGGATACTCGGCAGAAATGGGTGGGTCACCCTCATGGCTTGCGGACTTTGTATTCGGTCGCCCGTGCTGAACCTGCTCTTTCGAGCAAACCCAGTTCGTGGAACTTCTTCAGGTGATTCATCGCTGTCCGATACGGCAGCTTCATCGCCCCCGCATACTCGCTCGACTTGGCCTTGCCTTTGGAGGCCAGCCATTCCCAGCCCGCCCGCTCCGACTTGCTGAGTTTATTCAGCACCGCTTCTCCGAGCGAACCGAGCGCCGCCTTGGCATCTCGATAAATCGTCAGGTTCAAATACAACCCGTCGAACGCATACTTCGGCACGGGTAATCCATGCTTCGCGGCGGCTTCTCCGAACGTCCTCATCCCAAAACCGCGCCCTTCCACCAGCTTCGTTCCGCCGAAGGCGAATTGCAGCTTCGGGTTCCGGTTATACATCGGCGCGGTGAAGTCCTGCATCTGCTCCAGGGTGATGGGCAGCAACGGAGCGCCCGGACTGCGCACCGTGACCGTGTCCGCCGTCACCACCAGATGACACGTCGCGCCGGTCAGGTCGTAATCGCGATGCACCAGCGCGTTGATCACCGCCTCGCGCACCAGCTCAAATGGCACTGCGGCTCGTTCCGCCCGCGTCATCCGGCTCCGATCGATCACGTTCGGCAGCTTCGGTCTCAGCCACTTCTCCACTGCATCGGGGATCAGGACCGTGGGGCCGTCGAAGTTCTGAATCTCGTGCGTGCCGTCGGGATACTCGATCGTCGCGTTCAATCCCGCGTGATGCAGAATCTCCCGCGGAGCTTTCCCAAAGAGCAGGAACCCAAATCCCGTCGGCACCAGTTTCGATCCTCGCCGACCGAGCAATCCTTGACGCTCCAAGCGCTGAAGAAATCCGGCTGAAATTGTCTTGTCCGGGATCTTCGTTCGCTCGCGATAGCGGGCCAGAGCAGCGGATGCCAAATCAGCCACGCTCACACCGGCCAGCGCCTCGTCCCACTGCGAAAGCGGCGCAGGCTTGCCCGCCTTCCCGTCCTTGGCTTCCGCCGCGCGTTTCAAGGCTTGCGCGATGAACGCCTTGTTCACCTCACGAATCTGCTCCTGCAAATCGAGATCGAAGAGGTGGACCTTCACGCCGTTCTGCTCCAGATACCGGATGCCCTGCCGGTCCACTGTCGGGTCCGGGTCTTCGATCCCCACCCAGACTTCGGCAATCCGCGCGTTCACGATTCGCTCCGCGCAGGCCAGCTTCGGATGCTTCCGCGCTCCCGGCGCGCACGGCTCCAGCGTCGCAAAGAGGAACGAGCCATCGAGGCGTTCGTCCCGGTGCTTGCGCTCCAGCAACGTGTATTCCGCGTGGTCGCCGTGACGCAGCTCCCCGCGAAACGCCGCGTCCACCGTCCCGTCCGGCTTTACCAGCACCGCACCCACCAGCGGACTCGCCTTTTTGTCGGCGCGTGGCTCGTTGATGGACTGCTTCATCACCGCGATGGCTTTCTCCATCAGCTTGCGCGGATCAAATTTGGATTTGGTGGCCATGATTCAGGAAACGGACGGCACCTTGGCGGTGAATTCCGCCACGCTCAACTCCCCGCTCAGCAGCTTCGGCAGCAGCGTGTCGCGCAGGGTGGCGAGGGTGCGGGATTGGTGGAGGTTGGCGTGGACTTGCTGGAACAGCGGCGTCACTTGCTTATCAAAGGCAATCAGGAGTTCCTTCGGCGCGAGGAGAACGTCAGTTGCTTCAAAGGTGCTCGTCGTGATGGTGTCGAAGATGGAGCCGTGTCCGCCTTGCACGAGGCGCTCGATGAAGTAGCGGACGTTGCAGTGGAGCGCGAATGGGGCACCGACCTTCGAGCGCAGCCCGTAGCAGGTCTGATTCATTGCCATCGCGTGGCCGAACATGGTGAGTCTTCCAGTCGTCGCGCCACGAGCGACTACGACGGTTGCGTTAGCGGGGATGATCTTCGTGGAGCTTTCATCAACTCCTTGCTTGGTGATGGTTCGCTCGGTGGACACGAGGAAGGCTTCGCCACATTGGGAAACATCCTTTGCGCTGGCCCACGGCACATCGCCGTTCCAGTAGGCCGGAACATCGGTCTTTGGCGTTCCGCCACTGAGCAAGTCGGCTTGCCGAAGGATTGAACCTGTCTCCCACCCTTTCGGAATATGCCCGAGGGGCGAGTCTTGGAAGGAGTCGGGGAAGAGGGCGGCGGTGGCGGGGTCGAGGGCGGCGGGGGGGCGGCCGTCGAGTTTGGCGCGGACGGGGTCGAAATCCACGAACCAGCTCTGGAACAGCGCCCGCGCCATCGCCTCCAGCGTCGCGTTCATCCGCCGGTTCAACTCGATCTTGTCGTCCAGCGCCCCAAGCACCGCCGCGATGGCTTTTTGCTCGGC
>CALQJI020000077.1 GCA_943330855.2 Klebsiella pneumoniae | reverse complement strand
TTGCTGGAGTTATACGCCTCCTGGCGGGGCTTTTCGCGGTCGGGAGGCTTGCGGCGACCCGCGTAGAATCGGCCTGCGGACCGGCGTTATACGCGCGGCACGCGTCGTTCTCGTCGCTATTTTCAGCGCATGTCATGGACACCGTTGATACGGAGCATGAACCTGGTTTGCATTGGGATCTCTGCGGACTACTAAACACCTAAGGATTTGGCGCTGGCGGCGCGGGAGGCGCGGGTGGGTCCGCTGGAGGAGCGGGCTGCTCGCCCGGCTCGAAGTGATAGACCACGCCCCAGCGTTCGCATTTGGTGCGGCGGCTGCCGTCGTTGGTGTCCTTGCGGCGGGCGTGCATCATCGTGCTTAGTATTCCTCGCTCATCTGCTGGTCGCCGTGCTCGGGGTTGGGAATGAGCTTGCGGTTCTTGGAGTCCACCACGAAGTCGAGGTATTCGAGGGGAATCTGGCCCAAGGCTGGCGGCTTCACGGCGCTTCCTCCCGCAACGTGTATGCGGTGCCCGACTCGCGCGGCGTGGGTGAGACGAACTTCACGCCGCGTGTGGCCGCTTCACGCTCGCGCTCGCGGACGTAATCGAAGAGCCGCTTCAGGTCGTAACCGGTCTCGTGCGCAAGGGCGTCGCGCGTCTGGCGGATTTCCGTCAGGATGGGATCGGTTTTCATGGCTCAAGGTTCCAGCAAATCGAACGGGGTGCAAATCGCGGGACAGGGCCAGCCCGCGCGCAGGCAGATGCGCTCAATCTGCCGGCTGATGGCGATGTTGTGGATGTGCGTGCAATTCCAAGTCAGCAGAATGTCCATGCGATGCACGGCGGCCACCGCAATGTGCGAGGCGTCCACAGCGGCTTTGGCGGGAATTAAGCCCGTGCTGAGAATCTCGGCGGCGAGTTCGCGGACGACTTCCGTCGCTGCCAGGCGTGGCAGACCCTGCATCGCCACAGCGCGGGCCTTCGCCATCTCGGTGTCTCCGCGTGCCGCTTCAAGGTCCACGAATTCGGAGACGAACAGCTCGTAATCGCCCTGGCGATGTTCCCACCACTTCCGGGTTGCGGCCTGCTGGCCGTGCAGGATGGCGTCCCTGCTTTCCCGCGCCACGAGGTAGCTTGGAATGGTGGTTTCGAGGTAGAGCCGGGATTTCATGCGCTTAGGTTCAGCGCAACTGGGCAATGACGGCTTCCGCTGACTGGGCCTTGAGCTTGCCTGAACGCAAGGCGGCGGCGGACTTTCTGGCTTCAGTGGCCGTCTCCGTGCGCGAGGCCTCGACGCGGCGTTGGCGCAGCAGGTCTTCCAAGATCTGCTCTTCTTCCGAGGGCAAACGACCGGCATCGGTCAGGACTCGGTCTAGCGTGAGGGTGGTCATAGGCTGGCTTGCTTCGGGGGGATTATCTACGCGCGACGGGTGAAAGCGTCAATCAGCACGGCTTGCGCGCCCGAAACGATGGGCGGTTTAGGCATGGGCCAGCTCGAAGCTCCGAACGGCTGCCGTCCGTTTCACCGTCTGGGGGAAGGATTCCAGATAAAGCTCGGTGGCTTCGCGGAGGTTGGCGAGGGCTTCCGCCTCGGTCTTGCCTTGGCTGGCGGTGCCGGTCTCCGGGCACTCGGCCACCAGCCAGTCGGTGTCGGAGTCGGGGTAGATGATGGCGGTGAGTTGCATAGGTTGAAACTAGGTGCTTTGGGCTAATTGGCCAGCAGCCATTTGCGGCGCGTCAATACTCCTCGCTCATCTGCTTGTCGCCGTGCTCGGGGTTGGGGATGAGTTTTTGATTCTTGGAGTCCACCACGAAGTCGAGGTATTCGAGGGGAATCTGGCCCAGCAGGTTCGGCACGTTCTCGCCAATGTCCACCACATCGAAGTTGCCGTAGCGGCCTTGCAGGTCCAGTCGCACCGGCTCGTAAACCGCGCGTTGCTTCGGCCCGTTGGTGGTCTGGGAGATGATGTCATCCACCTTCTCCAGGCCAAGCAACTTGATGACACTGGGCTTGAGGTAGAGGCGTGTCGCGCCCGTGTCCACGAGCGCCTCGACCTCGACAGTGCGAGGCGTGGCCTTGGAGAGGTTGCGCTTGGTCAGGACGAGGTCGCCCTGATTGGTGAGCTTGAGTTTGACGATGACTTTTCCCATGTGCGGAAGGTGGGGTGGTTTGGAAAGCGCGTCAACGGGGGTTCACGGATTCGGCGCGGGCGGTGCGGGTGCGGGTGCAGGAGCAGGTGCCGGCTCCTCGCCCGGCTCGAAGTGATAGACCACGCCCCAGCGTTCGCATTTGGTGCGGCGGCTGCCGTCGCTGGGGTCTTTGCGGTAGAAGAATTCCACGGTGTCGCAGATGTCCACGGCCAGAATCTGCGCCTCGGTGTAGAGGGCCATGAGTTCTTCGCGTTCGCGGTCGGTCTTCACCACGGCTTGGTCGCGTTGGTTGAACAGGGTGAGGAATTGCGTGCGGAGGGCGGCGACTTCCGCTGCGCTGGGCAGGACCATCGGGACGTGGACGGCGCCCTCGGCGGTGAACCGGGCGGCCTCGCCGGTCACGACTTTCTCGGCGGCTTCCATCACGGCGGTCTGGTTGGAGAGGTCGGGGATGGTGGTGGCGCCGAGGTCGCGCCCGTAGTAGCTGCGCGCGCCGTCGGCGAAGGTGCCGCGCGTGATGCCCAGGTCGAGCACTTGATGGAAGTGGCTCACAAACAGGGTGAGCCGGGCATAGACCTGGCCGAACTGGGTGCTCAAGGGGGCTTGCGCGGCGAGGGCGAGGTCCACGTCGCTGGCTTCCTTCAGCAGTTTGTTCAGGAAGCTGGCGGGGGCCGCGTCGTCGAGCTTGGCCCAGTGCTCGGCACTGATGGCGCGGTCGGCGGCGACGGGGGTGTTCTTCGAAGCATCGCGCGCGGTTTTGAGCGTGCGGATGACGGCGGGCATGGAGTTGGGGAGGCGGCGGGAGGGCATGGCAATTAGGATGGTGGAGTTAAATATTGGTGAGGGTTGTTCGACGGAGTCTCGCCCTATCAATTCAGCTTTGTGCTCTTTGGGCTGTCTTATGCCTAACTGGCTTTGTTTGTGTGGTTTGCGCTCTTGGGAATGGCTAAAACAGGTCGGAGGGGTAGGTTTTGGCAGGCCGGATGGGGGTCGGCGGGGCTGGCGGAGGGGTTTGGGCGGGTCGGATAGGGGTTGGTAGGTCGGAAAGTGGGGTTCCGGCGTGTCGGGAGGGCGTTTTCGGTCGGAAAGTGGCCTTCGGACGGGCCGGGAGGCCATTTTCCGTTCGGATAGCACCCCTCCGGCGAACGGAAACCGAGGCGGCGGGACGGAAAAGGTCGTTTCGAGAGACGGAAACCGAGGCGGCGGGACGGGAAGTATCGGTCCGGCAGGCGGAAGCCGAGATGGCCGGGCGGACGGAGGCTGTCCGGGGGAGGCGAAGCGGGCTGGCTGAACCGACGGCCACGCGGCAGCGCGTCCCTACCGAGGAAACGGCTCGGACTAGAGGCGGAAAGCGGAAGGCAGCACAGGTTTGGAATTCCCCTGACTCATTGGCTTCGGTAGCAGACTGACAAGGAGGCGAGGCAGGAGGTCAGTTCAATTGTCGGTTTCGGCCCTCATTTCGACAATCCTGTAGCAGACGTGTCTCTGGCTGCATTCCACCGTTCCGCAATCCCCCTGCCGCGTTTGGTGAGACGCCGCACGTCGGCTCCTACGAGAAGGTGACTTCAGTGCCGCCACATCCGCCATACCGATAGCAGCGAGTAGAAGGCGACCGCCACCGCATAAGCTACCATCCCCATGCCCACGGCCAGCGGGACGGATGCCCATTCGCTCGACGCCACCACGGCCCCACCCACCAGGCCGACGAGCATCGTCTCGCCCAGCACGCTGAGGAGGAACGAACCCCGGCTGGAATGTGTCATCGCATCGCAGACCAGCATGGCATAGCCCGTCTCGCCCAGCGCGCGCATGAGCCAGGCAGATTTGAAGTTCCGCGCCGCGACCAGCAGGCTCGTGGTGACCAACATCAAGCCCACCAGCGGCCAGTGCGCTACGGCGGCGCACAGGAGGAGGTTGACGGCGATGCCCCACTTCCAGCCGAGCCGCTTCGCCAACGGATTTCCCTCCAGCGCGAGCGTGGGCGTGGCGAACCAGGTGCTAAGGAAATCCATCCCGCGCCCGAAGAGAAGCAGGGCAAGCGTGATGAAGTAATCACGGCTGGCGAAGGGGACGGCGTCTTCCACGGCGAGGAGGGGAGGAGGGGCGGGGTTTTATAAGGAGAGCAGGAAGGCAGGAGCGAGAAGCGCGGCGACGAGAAACTCCGGCCTTCCTGCTCTCCTTATAACAAATCCCTCATGCCTTCTTGCCGTAGATTTGCTCCGGCGTTTCCAGCCGTGGCTCGGTCTCTTTGCAGCTCGCGCCGCCGCCCTCGATGCTGCGGAAGAAGCAGCTCTTGAAACCCTCGTGGCACGCCGCGCCGGTCTGCTCGACTTGGATGAGCAACGTGTCGCCGTCGCAGTCGAAGGCGATGTCCTTCACCACCTGCACGTGCCCGCTGGACTCGCCCTTCATCCAAAACTTCTGCCGCGA
This sequence comes from Klebsiella pneumoniae, assembly GCA_943330855.2. GTDB lineage: Bacteria > Verrucomicrobiota > Verrucomicrobiia > Limisphaerales > SXTU01 > SXTU01. The sequence goes on along the minus strand of CALQJI020000077.1, from coordinate 21,528 downwards.
GCGACTCCAGAAGTGCGTCTTGCCGGTGGCGATGGTGGATTCGAGCGAAGCCCGATTCATCCACGCCATCATGAGCACGCGGCCGGTGGACTGCTCCTGGATGATGGCGGGAATGAGACCGTCGGCGGTGAACTTGAGTTGGTCGAAGAAGCTCATGGGGGGAGGTGAAAGTTGAGAGTTGAAAGGGTTGCTCAGTGCCGGAAGTGTCGCGTGCCGGTGAAGACCATCGCCACGCCACGCGCGTCGGCGGCGGCGATGACTTCGGGGTCCTTCACACTGCCGCCGGGCTGAATCGCGGCGGTCGCGCCCGCCTCAGCAGCCGCGATGAGACCGTCGGGGAACGGGAAGAACGCATCGCTGCACACCACGCTGCCGGCAAGCGGGAGCTTGGCTTCGCCCGCCTTCCACACGGCGATGCGGCTGCTGTCCACACGGCTCATCTGGCCCGCACCCACGCCCAGCGTGCGGTCGGCGGCGCTGTAGAGGATGGCGTTGCTCTTGAGATGCTTCACCACGCGCCAGCCGAAGAGCATGGCCTTCAACTCGGCTTCACTCGGCGCGCGCTTCGTCACGACCTTGAGGTCGGCGGCGGTGGTGAGCTTCAGGTCGCGCTGCTGGAGGAGAAAGGATTCCGCGCCGACGCTGCGCACGTCCCAAGGCGCGGCGGTGGCGGGGTTCTTGAGGATTTGCAGGAGGCGCAAATTCTTCTTCTTCGTCAGCACAGCGAGCGCTTCCTCGGTGAAGGACGGGGCCACGATGACTTCGCTGAAAATCTCCGCGATGGCCTCGGCGCACGGGCCGTCGAGCGGTTGACTCACCGCGATGATGCCACCGAACGGGGCTTGCCTGTCCGTGGCGAACGCCTTGTCCCAAGCCTCGCGCAGCGTGGTCCCCTGCCCTACCCCGCACGGGTTCGTGTGCTTGAGGATGGCGAGCGTCGGCGCGTCGCCGGTGAACTCCGCGATGAGCGCGGTGGCAGCGGTGAGGTCGAGGATGTTGTTGTAGGAAAGTTCCTTGCCGTGGAGCTGCTTGAAGTAGTCGGCGAACTTGCCGTAGAGCGCGGCCTGCTGGTGCGGGTTCTCTCCGTAGCGCAACGGTTGCACGAGCGGCGCGGACACGATGAGCGTCTTCGGCAAGCTGACCGCTGACGGCGGTTCGCTGAACGCTTTCTCTAGGTGCGCAGCAATCGCGGCGTCGTAGGCGGCGGTGCGGGCATAGACCTTCGCGGCCAGTTTGCGGCGCAGTTCCAGCGTCGTGTCACCCGTCGCCTGCACGAGGGCGGCGACTTCCTCGTAGTCCTTCGGGTCCACGATGACGGTGACGTGGTCGTGGTTCTTGGCGGCGCTGCGGAGCATGGAGGGGCCGCCGATGTCGATGTTTTCAATGGCGTCGTGGAGCGAGACGTTGGGCTTCGCGACGGTCGCCTCGAACGGGTAGAGGTTCACCACGACGAGGTCAATCGGCGCGATGCCATGCTGCTTCACGGCCCATTCGTGCTCGGCGTTGCCACGGATGTAGAGCAAGCCGCCGTGGACCTTCGGGTGCAGCGTCTTCACGCGGCCGTCGAGCATCTCAGGGAAGCCGGTGTGCTCGGAAATGTCCTTCACTGTGAGTCCAGCATCGCGGAGGGCCTTCGCTGTGCCGCCGGTGGAAATGAGTTCCACGCCGGCAGCGGCGAGGGTCTGAGCGAAGGCGACGAGGCCAGCCTTATCGGAAACGGAGAGCAGTGCGCGTTGAATCTTAGCCATAAAGAGGCGGGGAAAATCTCGGACAGCAAGCGGCGCGTCAATCGCGCAGTTCCTACCGGGAGGCCGTCAATGCCCCCGCCAGCGCCGCGAGCTGCCTCCGCGTGTGCTCACTGCTCACCACGAAGCGGAAGTATCCACCCTCCGGCCCACCGGGATAGCGGATGAACGGCGGATGAATTCCTGCCGCCAGCAGCCGCCGCTTGAGCCGATCCGCTTCCTTCGGCGACGCAGGGATCACCGGCACAATGGGGCCGGGCGCTTCGGGCAACTCCAGTCCACCCGCGCGCAATTGCCCCTTCAGCCACGCCGCGTTCGCGTGCAGCCGAACCTGCAACCTCGGGTTCGCGCGAAACACCCGCAGCGATTCCAGCGCCCCCGCCGCCAGCGGCAGCGGCACAGGCGTCGCGCCGGTGAAGCATCGGCTCTTCGTCAGCACCGCCTCCGCCACCGCGCGCGTGCCGAAGATGGCCCCGCCGAACGCGCCGAACGCCTTGCTCAACGTCACCGTCTGGATTACTCGCGCGTCCCGCACGCCGCAGTGCGACGGCGTCCCCTGCCCTCCCGTGCCCAGCACGCCCGCGCCGTGCGCGTCGTCCACGAGCAGCGCGGCGTTCGCCGGCAACACCGCGAGATACTCCGTCAGCGGCGCGACTGACCCGTCGTGCGAAAACATTCCATCCGTGAAGGCAATCGGCCGAGCGCCTTTCCCCAGCTTGCGCAACTGCCGCGTGAAATCCGCCACCTCGCGATGCGCGAACGGCACCACCTTCGCCCCCAGCAACACCGCCGCATCCGCCACGCTCGTGTGCGAACGCGCGTCCATCAGCACGTGCGTGAACTCGCCCCGCAGCGCCTGGGCCACGGCGAGGTTGGTCATGTAACCGTTGTCCACCAGCACCGCGCGCTCCGCTCGGAAGAAGCGCGCCAGCTCCCGCTCCAACTCCTCGTAGAGAACGTGATTTCCAGTCGTCTTGCGCGACGCCGCCACGTTCAGCCCGAACTCCTTCAACCCACGCCGGACCGCCGCGAGGACACGCGCATGGCTCGCGAGCCGGAAATAATCGCACCCCGCGAAATAGACCAGCCGCCGCCCGCGCCAGCGGACAAAGACCCGGTCAACCTGCTGCAACGTCTCGGCGGGGTGCTTCATATATGACAGCGGGGGAGCACGCTTAACTCTTCATCACTTCCTGCTCGCTCACCTGCTGCGCGATGACGGCCACGCAGTCGCCTTGCTGGGTGAGGCACGGGGCACGGATGGTGATGAGGAATCCGCTGGATTGCGCGATGAGCGGCTCGGGGGCGCGGTCGGGGCGTTCGAGGTGGTGGATGTAGCCGACGGTCTGGCCGCGCTTCACCTTCGCGCCGAGGTCGAGGCAGATTTCAAAGATGCCGGACTCAGGCGCGAGCAGGTAGTCCTCGCGGTGCAGCGCCTGCGTGAGGATGACGGGCGGCAGGCCGAGCTTGGCGCGGGTCTGCGCGCGGCCCTTCAGCGCGCCGAGGTGGATGAGGACGTTGCGCAGGCCGCTTTGCGTGATGCGGTGCACGTCGGCGGGGATGCATTCGCCGCCGCCCATTTCCGTGGTGACGACGAGCTTGCCCTGGTTCTCCGCCTCGACGGGCAGCAGGCCCGTGCCGGCGATGTCGGCGTAGAGGAAGGCGAAGTCGGAGTTCCAGGCGAGCATGGCGTCGAGCATCGTGCGGCGCTGCGCGCGGTCGGCGACGAGGTGCATCGTCGAGCACGGGACAAACTCCATGCTGCGGCCGCCGGAGTGGATGTCTATCACCACATCGCTCATGGGGAAGAGCACGGTGGTGAGGTAGTGCGCAATTTGGCTGGTGACCGCACCCTCGGGCTGGCCGGGGAAGGCGCGGTTCATGTTCATGCCGTCCACGGGCGAGAGGCGGGTGGCGGCGCGGGCGGCGGGGAAGTTGAGCGAGGGGATGAGGATGATGCGGCCATTGACCATCTCAGGCGTCAGCTCACGCGCGAGCTTCATGATGGCGATTTGGCCCTGATACTCGTCGCCGTGGTTGCCGGCGAGGATGAGGACGGTCGGTCCCGTGCCACGCGCGACGATGGTGCAAGGGATGAAGATGTTCGCCCAGCCACCGAGGTTGTGGGACCAGGGGACTTGCAGGAAGCCCTGCTGTTTGCCGGGGGCGGAGAAGTTGAGGGTGGTGTTTAGCATATTGGGGACAGGGTCACGCGATAATGGGGTGCACGACTTCGCCGGCGACATCTGTCAGGCGGAAGTCGCGGCCGGCGTAGCGGTAGGTGAGGCGCTCGTGGTCGAGGCCGAGCAGGTGGAGCATCGTGGCATGGAGGTCGTGGGTATGGACCGCGCCCTCGGCGGGGAGGATGCCGTGCTCGTCGGATTTGCCGTAGGCCAGTCCGCCCTTCACGCCGCCGCCGGCCATCCATGACGAGAAGACTAGGTTGTGATGCTCGCGGCCCAGATGGTTCGCCTGCTGGTGGAACGGCGTGCGGCCAAACTCCGAGGTCCACACGAGCAGGGTGCGCTCCAACATGCCGCGTTGTTTCAGGTCCGCGATGAGCGCGGCGATGGGCTGGTCAATGGCCTTCGCCAGCCGCTCGTGGTCGGCCATGTTGCCGTGGGAATCCCAGTTCGCGCTGGAGCCGACATCGATGAGTTCGAGGAAGCGCACGCCGCGCTCGGCGAGCCGGCGGGCGACGAGGCATTGCCAGCCGAATCCGGTGTTCGCGCCGCGCGTGAGGCCGTAGAGCTTGAGCGTGGCGTCGGTTTCGCGCGAGAGGTCGAAGGCGTCCGGGGCTTCGCGCTGCATGCCGAAGGCGGTCTCGAAGGAACGGATGCGGGCGTCGAGCGCCTCGTCTGCGGCGCGGTGTTCGAGGTGGGCGCGGTTCAGCTTGCCGAGCAGGCGCAACTCCATCGCCTGCAACTCGGCGGCGGGCGTGTTGGGCTTCAAGTTCGGCAACGGTTCCTTGCCGGGGATGACGTGCGTGCCCTGATGACAGGCGGGGAGGAAATCACTGCCCCATGTCTGCGCGCCAGCGTAGGGCGCGGCGGGGGCGAGCACCATGAAGGACGGCAGGTTGCGATTTTCGGTGCCGAGGCCGTAGCTCACCCACGCGCCGGCGCTGGGGCGGATGGCCTGCGCGGAGCCAGTGTGTGCGGCGAGCGTGGCCTTGTCGTGGCCGTCGCTCTCGCAGTGCATCGCGTTCAGCACGCAGACGTCGTCAATCACGCCGCCGATGTGCGGGAAGAGGTCGCTGACCCAGGTGCCACTCTGGCCGTATTGCTGGAAGCCCCAGCGCGGCTTGATGAGGAAGCGGTCGAACTTCCCGGGCTTGTTGAGCCAGCGCGAGGCGGTGACGGCCTTGCCGTGGTCGCGGATGAGCTGGGGCTTGTAGTCGAAGGTGTCCACCTGCGAGACGCCGCCGGTGGAGTAGAGGAAGATGACGCGGTCGGCCTTGGCGGGGAAATGGCCGGAGCGCGGGGCGAGCGGGTCGGTGGGGGCGGCTTGGGTTTCGTTGCAAAGGCCGGCGAGGGCGAGCGCGCCGAAGCCACCGGAGGCGCGGCGGAGGAATTCGCGGCGGGTCGGCCGGACAAGCGGGTTCGTGGAGGAATGCTCAGTCAACATACAGGAAAGCATTGCTCGTGAGCAGCACGCGGGCCAGGCCGGCCCAGGCGAGTTCGGCGTCGTTGGTCGGGGGCTTTTCGAGGGCGGTGAGCTTGGTGCGGTAAGTGGTGAGGAAGGTGAGCGCGTCGCTGATTTCGGTGGCGGTCGGCACGCGAGCGTGAGCCATTGCAAAGGCGAGGCGGATGCGCTGGGTGTCATCGGCGGATTCGGCGAGCAGGCGGCGGGCGAAGGCCTCGGCCTGCTGCAGCACGAACGGCGAGTTCATCAGGTAGAGCGTCTGCGTGGGTGTCGTGGTGGGCAGGCGCTGGGCGACGCTGAGGTTCGGGTCGGCGGCGTCGAAGAGCGCGAGGAAGGGATGGCGGCGGTTGCGCTGCTGCATCAGGTAGAGGCTGCGGTGGTCGCTGTCGTAAACGGCGAAGAACGGGTTGTGGATGGTGTAGCCCCATTTCTGCACGTCGGGAAACGGATGCTGGCCGGGCACGGCGCGATTGAGCCGGCCGCTCACGGCGAGCATGGCGTCGCGGATGGACTCGGCATCGAGCGGACGACGGGCGTGGCGCCAGAGCCAGACGTTCGCCGGGTCCTGTTTGAGGTTCGCGGCGTGGTCATCGCTCGCGAGCTGGTAGGTCTGCGAACGCATGATGAGCCGGTGCAGCGCCTTCACAGACCAGCCGGACGCGATGAACTCGGACGTGAGCCAGTCGAGCAACTCCGGGTGCGTGGGCGGCTCGCCGCGCAGGCCGAAGTCGCTGGGCGTGGGCACGAGGCCCTGGCCGAAATGCCATTGCCAGACGCGGTTTACGAACACGCGGGCGGTGAGCGGGTTGCTTGGGCGGGTGAGCCAGTTGGCGAGTTCGAGGCGGCCGCTGTTGGTCGAGCCGGCGGGGAGTTGGTCTCCGCCGAGCACTTCGAGGAAGCGGCGCGGCACTTCGTCGCCGGGCTTCTCCGGCTCGCCGCGCAGTTGGATGCGCGCGTTGACGGGCTTGTCCTCACTCACGCCGTAGGCCACGGGATACAGCTCCTTCGCGACCTCGGCCTCGCGGAGTTTGGTCGCGGCGGCGATGTCGGCATCAAGCTTTTTGAGCCGCTCCACCAAGTCAGCGGGCGGCGCGTTTGGCGCGACCACGGGCCCGGTGCCCGGTTCGGCGAAGGGCGTTTCGAGCAAGCCCACATTGTCAAAATCGCGCTCCGGGGCGGGGCCGCTGACGTGGCCGATGGCGTCGCAAATGAAGGTGTCGGCCACGCCATCCCAGTTCGCGCCGAGCGGTTTGTCCGCAAACGTTGTCAGGTCGCCGGCCACGCCGACTGCGCCGGAGTAAGTTTTCTTCGCCGGGTCGAGCGTGAGACGGAGCGTGTGCCAGGTGCCGGGCTGAAGCTTGCGAATGACTTCCCATTTCGTTCCGTCACGCAGCGCGAGTTCCTTGGCGGTCACACTCACCTCGACTGCGAGGGACGCAATGACGCCGCGCCCAAGGTAGAAGCGATACGCGCCGCTTTTGTCCGTGGGGGCGACGGTGCGGAAGTCCACGGTGAAGTGCATTTGCTTGCCGGGCGCGGCCTTGAGCGGGCGGGCGAAGACATAGCGGATGCCGTCGTTGGCCTTGCCGGTGCCGACGCGCACGCCGCGCGTGCCGACGGGGTGGATGTGGGCAAAGGGGCTTTGCGCGTCGGCGAGGACTTTGTTCGGGCCGGAGGAGAGCCACGGTGCGGTGGGCGGCTCGCCGAGCTTCTGCAACTCCAAGCCGAGGTCCGGCCCGCCGCCGATGGACTTGCCGTCGAGCGCGACGCGGTCGGCTTTGAGTTTCGCGAGCGCGGCGTCGAGGCGGGCAAGCTCGGCGACCTTCAACTTGTCGAGCCGAGTGGCTTCCTCGCGCGAGACGAGCGGGGGAAAGTCCGACGGGCGCTTCTGCTCCTCGCCGCCGGGGAACGCCCACTTGGTGCTCTGGAAGATGCCGTAGAGCGAATAGAAATCCGCTGCGCTGACGGGGTCATACTTGTGGTCGTGGCAACGCGCGCAGCCGAGCGAGAGGCCGAGCAGCGAGCGGCCGACGGAATCAATCGCATCGGCGAAATCGAGGTGCTGGTAGTCGGGCGAGGGCTTGTAGCCGTAGCGCTTGCCAATCGCGAGGAAGCCGGTGGCGGTGATGCGGCGGGCGTATTGGTCCGCCGGGCCTTGCGCGGCGAGAAGGTCGCCGGCGATCTGCTCGCGGATGAACTCGTTGAAGGGTTGGTCGGCGTTGAAGGCGTTCACGACCCAATCGCGATACTTCACGGCCTCGCGCACGGGGTAGTCCGCGCCGTCGCCGGCGGTGTCGGCGTAGCGGGCGACATCGAGCCAGTGGCGGCCCCAGCGCTCGCCGTAGGCAGGGGTGGCGAGCAAGCGCTCGATGAGCGCCTCGTATGCACGCCGCTCACTTTCACGCTTTCTCACTTTCTCACTTTCGCCGGTGGCAGGTGAGAAAGTGGGAGAGTGAGAAAGTAAGAGGTCGCGCTCGAAGGCCTCAATCTCAGCGGGTGTCGGCGGGAGGCCGGTGAGGTCGAAGGTCATGCGACGGATGAGGGCGCGCGGGTCGGCGGGGGGATTGGGCGCAAGCCCTTGCTGCTGCATGCGCGCGAGCACGAAGCGGTCGAGCGGTTGCTGGCTCCAGGCGGTGGGCTTCGGGGTTGGTGGCTGCGGGTGGGTGAGGGGGTGGAAGGCCCAGTGTTTCCGCACGGCGGCGGGGTCCACACCCGACTTGGCGACGGCGACGCTTTCGCGCGGGTCGGGTGCGCCGAGCTTCACCCACTGTTCGAGCGCGGCGACTTCTTCTGAGCCGAGCGCGCGCTTGGGCGGCATCTGCAAATCCTTGTCCTTCCGCCGCACGGCTTGGATGAGGCGACTCTTATCCGGGTCACCGGGAACTATGACAGCGCCGTGTTCGCCGCCCTTCTGCCAGCCGGCCTTGGTGTCGAGGCGGAGGCCGCCTTCCTGTTTCTTTTCGCCGTGGCACTTCTGGCAGTGCTCGATGAAGAGCGGGCGAATCTTCGCCTCGAAGAAAGCAGGTCCGTCAGGGCTGGCAGCCTTGATTGCTACGGAGCCACTGAGCAGCACGGCTAGAATTGTTGAGCCACGGATGAAACACCGATGAAACACGGATGGAACTGAAGAGGCACGTCCATCGCGCTTCCCTCTGCTAACTGCGTTCAATCTGTGTTTCATCTATCGCTAGAAGAAAGTTTCACTCAAGCGACCCGGTGCTTCCGCACTTGCTCCTCATCGAGTTCAAGTCCCAAGCCCGGCGCATCCGGCACGGGGAGGAAGCCGTCTTTCATGCGGACGTGGCCCTTGGTGAGGAACTCGCGGAGGCTGGTGTTTTCCTGCACGACGAACTCGGCGATGAGGGCGTTGGGGATCGCGTTGAGCCAGTGCAGGGCGGCGTGGACGTTGATGTAGGTGCTGAAGCCGTGGTTGGCCACCTTGAGCCCGCGGTCGGCGGCGAGGCTCGCGATTTTCATCGCCTCGGTGAAGCCGCCGCAGCGGGTGAGGTCCACTTGCGCGATGTCCACCCGGCCCTTGTCCATCAGGTCGAGGAAGGACTGGCGGCCGCTCTCCTGTTCGCCGGCGGCGATGTGGACGGGGCTGGCGGCGGTGAGCTTGGCGTAGCCTTCGTAGTCGTCGGGCGGGAGCGGCTCCTCGAGCCAGAAGATGCCGAACTCGGCGAAGGCCTGCGCGCGCTGGATGGCGGTGCGCGCGTCCCACACGAGGCCGGCGTCAATCATCACGTCGCCGTCCGCGCCGAAGCCCTTGCGCGCCTGGCGGACGAGGTCCACGTCGGTCTTCGCATTCTCGCCCATCGGGGCCCAGCCGAACTTCACGGCGGAAAAGCCTTTCGCGCGGATGCGTTTGGCGAGTTCGCCGGTAGCCTTGGGGGTCGCGCCGAAGAGGGAGCTGGCGTAGCAGCGGATTTGTTTTTGGAAACCGCCGCCGAGGAGTTTCCAGACGGGCAGGCCGAGCGCCTTGCCCTTGATGTCCCAGAGCGCGAGGTCAATGCCGCTCATCGCGTGCAGGCCGATGCCGCGCCGGCCCGAGTAGATGGTGCGGTGATACATCAGGTGCCAGAGCCGCTCGGTCTCAAACGGGTCCTGGCCGATGAGCAGGTGCTTCAGCCCGGTGCTGATGGTGTGGCTGAACGGCCCTTCGATGACGGCCTTGGCCGCGAGCGGCGCGGAGTCCACCTCGCCAATGCCCGTGATGCCCGCGTCGGTCGTGACCTTGACGATGAGCGCGTCCTGCCCGCTGTCGCATTGGGCGCGGACGACTTTCTGGGAGACGTAGATGGCTTCGACGTTGGTGATTTTCATGCGCGGCTCGGGGCGTTCGGGACCGAAGATGGACGCGAATGCAAGAAGAGGGAATTCATAAGGAGAGCGGGAGAAAAGCCGAAGGCCAAGCTTAACGCGCCACGAGTTGGGTAACAAGTCCGCCACCAAAGCCTTGGTGGGCAAGGAGGGATTCGAACCCCCGACCAAATGCGTGTAAAGCATCTGCGCTAACCACTGCGCCACTCGCCCGTGAACTGAACTAGGAGATGATGCCGGATTGGTAACGGATGACAAGCCACGGCTGCTGCGGTGTAGCTTTCCGGCACCAAGTTCAGCTTTCAAAGACCGGGAGCTGCGTCAGGCGACGGTCTCGACGATTGGCTCCAAGGCTGGCGAAAGTCGCCAGAAGGACGCTCTCCATGTAGGCGGGGGGAAAAAGCCTTTGCCCATGCCTGCCCGGCGGCTAAGTTCCGGGTGTGGACCATTCACCTGGCTTTCTCAAGCTCGTCAACGAGGCCCGCGCCACCGTGCGCGAGCTCACCGTCGAACAGTTGCGCACCCGTCTCGCGGCCAATCCGGAGGCGGTGTTGCTCGATGTGCGGGAAGATGCCGAGTGGCAAGCGGGGCACGCAGTCGGGGCGCAGCATCTGGGCAAGGGGATTTTAGAGCGGGACTTGGAGCAGCGCTTCCCCAACGTGGATGCGGAGCTTATCCTATATTGCGGCGGCGGCTTCCGGTCCGCGCTCGCGTGTGATGCAGCGCAACGGATGGGCTACCTCAATGTGGCGTCGCTCATTGGCGGCTACAAAGGCATGGTCTCCGCCGGTTGGCCGGTGAAGAGAGCGGAGTGAAGGGCGTCGGTGACTTCGATTTATATGAAACATCTCCTGTCGTTGATCTGCGCGCTGTTCGTCGCGCAGCATTCCGTCGAAGCACAAGCTCCGGCCACCATCGTCACGTTTGATTCAGCCAAGCTGACTGCTGGGGATGCGTTGCCAGGCAGCAACGCGATCGTGACGGTCACTTTCAAGATCCAGCCCGGCTATTATCTTCACTCCAACCGCCCGACCGTGGCGCGTGCGGTGGCGACACAGGTGCAGGTTGGAACGCTCGGGACCACGCGCGCGCTGCCGCCGGCTTATTCCAATCCGGGGCAAAAGACGATCCCCGGCAGCCCGGTGCCGGCACAGGTGTATGAAGGGAGCTTGAGCGTCACGGTGCCCGTGGTCATCGGTGCCAACGCCGTCTTCCCGATCACGTTGCCGGGAATCATTGGTTACGCGGCTGTGAACGAGAAAACACAGACTGCCGGACGCGCGGAGCAGGTGCGCTTCTCCGTCACTCTGCCGCGCACGACAAACACGCCGCCAGCCGCTGCGAAGGCCCCAGCGGTGGCCCCGAAGAAGAAGTGAGCGAACGGGGTGCAGCGGAGTGAAGGGGAGCGGCTGGTGTTTAGCCCAGTTACTCACACCCAGCGGCTCACGCCAGCAGCTCGCGGATGACGTTTCCTCGCACATCCGTCAGCCGGTGGTGGCGCCCGCCGTGCAGGAAGGTCAGCCGTTCGTGGTCCAGCCCCAGCAGGTGCAGCATCGTCGCGTGCAGGTCGGGCATCTCCACCACGTTCTCCACCGCCCGGTAGCCGAACTCGTCCGTCGCGCCATAAGTCATCCCGCCACGCACGCCACCGCCGGCGAGCCAGACGGTAAAGCCCTGCGGGTTGTGGTCGCGCCCGTCGCTGCCTTGCGCGAAGGGCGTGCGGCCAAATTCGCCGGCCCAGAGCACCAGCGTGTCGTCGAGCAGCCCGCGCGACTTCAAGTCCTTCAACAGCGCCGCGATGGGCTGGTCCACGACAAAGGCATTTCGCTCATGGTCCTTCTTCAAGCTCCCGTGCTGGTCCCACGGCGCGACGAAGCGAACCCCGCTCACCGCGCTGACCTCCACAAACCGCACGCCGCGCTCGACGAGCCGCCGCGCCTGCAAGCACTGCCGCGCGTAGCGGGCCTTGAGCGGATCGGTGGAGTCCGTGCCGTAGAGCTGATGCGTGGCGGCGCTCTCGCTCTTCAAATCGGCAGCTTCCGGCACCGCCGTCTGCATCGCCGCCGCCAGCTCGTAGTTGCGAATGGCGGTCTCCACCGCGCTGCTCTGCGCGCCGAGCTGCGACGCGAACGCGCGGTCGTTCTCCGCGATGAACGCGAGCTGGTTTGCCCGCGCCGTCGCAGTGCCGGACGCGGCGAGATTCTCCATGACGTTGCCGCCGGTGAAGCTGAACTGCGTCGCCTCGAAGCGCGCGGGGAGGAAGCCGCTGCTCCAGTTCGCCACGCCGCCGAGGGGCATCATCCCGCCGTTGAGCACGACGAAGCCGGGCAGGTTTTCCGTCTCCGTGCCGAGGCCGTAATTGGCCCACGCACCCAAGCTGGGGCGGCCTTGCATCGTGCTGCCCGTGTGCAGGAAGTAGCAGGCCTGCGCGTGTTCTGGTGACGCGCCGGTCATCGAGCGGATTACGCACAAGTCGTCCGCACAACCGCCGAGGTGAGGGAAGAGCTGGCTCACGGGCGTGCCCGCCTGCCCGCGCGGCGAGAACTCCCACGGGCTGGCCAGCGTCTTGCCGATGGCGTCGAACTGCGTCGCATCAATCCGCATCGGGAACGGCTTGCCATGCTCGGCGCGCAGGCGCGGCTTCGGGTCAAACGTGTCCACCTGCGACGGCCCGCCATCCATGAAGAGAAAGATAACGCGCTTGGCGCGGGCGGGGTGGTGTGTAGTGAAAGGTGGAGAGTGAAGCGTTGAAGCGGCTGCGTTGCGTCCGAACAGTCCCGCGAAGGCCAGCCAGCCGAAGCCGGTGGAGACACGCTGAAGCAGCGCGCGGCGGGACAGTTTCCAGTGGGCATTCATCGCAGGTAGAGCAACTCCTTCAGGTTGAACACCGCGTGGGTCAGGTCTTGCCAGGCCTTCTTCTCGTCGCCGGTCGTGGTGGTTTGCTGGGCAAGGAAGGCGGTGGCACGTGTGACTTCAGCTTCCGTGGCAGGTCGGCCAAGCGCGGTCGCGTGGAGCCAGCGGAGGCGCGAGGGCATGTCGCCGGGTTGGGCGAGCGCACGGGCGGCGAAGTGGCTGGCTTGTTCGAGGACGAATGGGTCGTTCAGCAGCGTGAGGCTTTGGGCCGGCACATTCGTCGGCTCGCGGCGACCAGCGGGGGCGAGGGCTTTGGGCTGGTCGAAGGTGAAGAGGAAGGGCGACGGGTGGTTGCGGCGGACTTCGAGATACAGGCTGCGGCGACCACGTCCGTCCAGCGGGCCATCCACGGGAGTGTAGTCGTCGCGCTGGCTGGGCGGAATCGTCACCGGCACGCCGGGGCCGAAGGGCGTGCGGTCGAGGCGACCGCTCGCGGCGAGGAGCGCGTCGCGGAGGGACTCGGCGTCGAGGCGGCGGAGCGGGGCGTGGGAGAGGAGTCGGTTGGCGGGGTCGAAAGTGGCGGAGGTTGAAGGTTTGAAGGGGTGAAGGGGTGAAGCGGCGGGGCGGGCTTTCTCCTCTTCAACGCTTAAACTCTTCAACCCTTCAACTCCACTCCCCATCGCGAACGCACGGCTCGTGAGCATCAGTCGCAGCATTGCCTTCACCGACCAGCCTTGCGCGATGAACTCGCTCGCGAGCCAGTCCAGCAACTCGGGATGGCTGGGCGCTTCGCCGAGTTGACCGAAGTTGTCCACGCTGCGCACGAGGCCTGCGCCGAAGACGTGGTGCCACAGGCGATTCACCATCACGCGCGCGGTGAGCGGGTTGTGAAGAACGTCCTCGGCCAGCTCGCGTCGCCCACTCGTGCGCGACTGGTAAGGCGCGCTGGCGAAAGCGGAGAGGAACTGGCGTGGCACGGGCGCGCCGGGCTTCAAGTGGTCGCCGCGCGGGAAGAACGGCGTCTCGAACGGCGGCGCTTCATCCACGACGGCGACGACGCGGGTGGGCACGGGGACGCGGGCCTCGAGTTCGCGAAAGCGCTTGATGAGCACGGCGATCGAACCTCCCTCGCCCCCACCGGGGGAGAGGGAATGAGGGTGAGGAGGTGGGGCGACGGAGGTAGTGGTTGAAGCCTTCGCCGATGGCACGCCCTGTCCCCTCACCCCAACCCTCTCCCCCGGTGGGGGCGAGGGAGAAGAAGTCGCGGTGTTGTCGAGCAAGCCGAGGCGAAGGAGTCCGTTGAGGAAGTTTGCTTCCGCGTCGTCGCAACGACCGTTGGCCCATGCATCAATCGCGCGGCGGGTGGCGAGGCCTAAGATTGGAGCGCGGACGCCTACGTCCGCAGCAGCCCCCGTGCGTGGAGCAGTGGCGGCGGACGTGAGCGTCCGCGCTCCATCCAAGCCGCTCGGCCACGCGGGCGGTTCTGGCGGCTTCTCGCCGTCGTGGAAGACGACCTTCGCAATGCCAGCGGCGGAGCGGCCATCGGTCGGGAGCTTGGCTGCGTCCTTCACGATGCCGAGGTAGGGGTAGTCATCGCGCGGGACTAGTTCGATGTAGGCGCGGCGGTTCCGCCAGGTCTCCCGCACAGGCAGCGTGACCCAGCGGAGCGCGGAGCTGTCGGTCAGCTTGGGCGCGGCCTGAGTGAAGAGCAGCGAGTCGCCCTGAAAGTTCTCGATGACGAGGCGGACGCGGGCGTTGTTGTCGCCGGTGACGAGTGCGGCGATGAACTTGTTCGTGAGGGTGAAGTTGGGTGAGCGGAACGTGCCGGGGTGTTTGTCGGAGAGCAGGTGGGAGAAGCGGCCAGCGGGGTAAATGGCGGAGAGGAGGTTCGAGCCTGTGGTGGTGAGGGAGAAATCTCCGGCGGGTGAATAGCGCGTGAAGCCACCGGTGGCGAACCAGCCGTTGTCCGCGCCGGTCGTGAAGTCGGCGAATGTGCCGGCGGTTTGCAACCGCCGCTCTGGCGAGCTGTCGGACGCGGCAGACGGCGGGTGCAAACCGCCGGCACGCAGGGCGCGCAGCAGCGGCGCGAGCGGGGACTTGTTCGTCTCGGCGGCGGCGAAGGCGTTGCGCCAGCGGGTGGCTTCGACTTCGAGTGGAGCGTGGACGTCCACGTCCCCAGCGGCTGGCGGTGCGTTCGTGGCGTCTTGCGGACGTGGGCGTCCGCGCTCCATCGCGTCGGGCCACAGCTCGATTTGCTTGCGCCAAGTCGCGGCGAGGGTGGCGCGAATTTCGGCTTTCAACGTCGCCAACTCCGCGTCCTGCGCGTGCCGCTTCTCCGGCGCATCGAGCACGCGCATCGAGGTGCGGGTGCTGGCGAGGATGCTGTAGAGGCCGTGGAAATCCTGCTGGCTGATGGGGTCGAATTTGTGGTCATGGCAGCGCGCGCAGGAGACGGTCAGGCCGAGGAACGCCTTGCTCATCGCGTCAATCTGACTGTCCACGACGACGACTTCCTCACCCTTCACGTCCACCGGCGTCTGGCTGAACTCGACGAGCCGCCACCACGCCGACGCGAGCAGCGACTCGTTCAAGCCGTCGGCCCAGCGCGGCTTTTCGAGCAGGTCGCCAGCGACGTGCTCGCGCACGAACTGGTCGTAGGGGAGGTCGGCGTTAAAGGCGCGGATGAGGTAATCGCGGTAGCGCCAGGCGTGCGGGAGAAGGGCGTCGTGCTCCGTGCCGTGCGTGTCGGCGTAGCGCACCACGTCTTGCCAGTGGCGGGCGAAGCGCTCGCCGAAGTGCGGCGAAGCGAGCAGCGAGTCAACGAGATTGCCGATTGCCGATTGCCGATTGCCGAATGAAGACGCGCGGCCGAATGCCTCGGTCTCTTCCACCGACGGCGGGAGGCCGGTTGCGATGAAGTGCAGGCGACGCGCGAGGGCGGGCGGGTCGGTGGGCGGGGCTGGGGAGAGGCCGCGTTCTTCAAGCTTTGCTAGGAGGAAGCGGTCAATGGCGTTCGTGCTCCAAGCGGCGTTCTTCGGCGTCGGGACGGCGGGGCGGGTGACGGGAAGGAAGGCCCAGTTGGGCTGGGCTGGCTGGGCGGCGAACGCGCTGGATGCGGTGAGCAGCAATGCCATGAGCAACGAAACGACGGCGACGCGTCGTGGCAGTTGGTTGGCTCGCGGAGTCACGAGAGCAGTGAACAAGATGGTAACGGTGACTTCAAGCTGCGGAAAAGCGGCGCTGAAGTTGACGCAGTCCAGACGCTTCGCGAGGTCGTGGGATGCGGGGCCTCACACCAACGTCTGGCAGCGACTGCAATTCCGCTCCTCACCTCGGCGGCTACTTCCGCTCGGGCCGACCTTGGATGATGTCGCCCAGCCGTTGATTAAGCTTCTCCTGGTCGTTCGCAGCCTCGCCGATGGCACCGATGCTGTCGCCGACGCGGTTGAGGAGGTCGGCGCGTTTCTCGGCGTCGCTGACGACCTTGGCAGTGAAGTGTTCGCTCGCGCCGATGCCGGGGCCGGTCACGTTGTTGTTGTCGCGGGCTTCAATCCAGTATTCGAGCGTCGCGCCCTCGGGCGGCTTCGGGTTGAGAGCGCCGACTTTCCAATCGTAGCGGCGGCGCAAGGTGCGTTGTGCGGTCTCCAGCGTGAGTTCGATGCCCTTCTCCTCGCCGCCGTCCACGGTGTAGCGGAGGAAGAGTTGCTTCACGGCGAAGTCGTCCACGGCCTCGAAGCCGATGAGGACGGTGGCGCGTTGCGTGATGAGGTCTTCCTTCCGCTCGGGGTAGGTGATGCGGACGACAGGCGCTCGGTCGGGCAGAACTTCGAGGCGATAGACCGCGTCATCCTTCGATCGAAAACCGTATTTGTCCTCCAGATGAATCGAGAAGCCGGTCAGTGCTTCGCTCGTGATGGGGATGCTCACCTGCACTTCGCGGGCGTTCTTTGGGTTGACCAGAAGCGGCAAGGTGATGGGCGCGGCGTTCGTCGAACTGGTCACGAGCACTGCGCCTTTCGCAACTTCCTTCGTGGGCGTGAGCGTGAGGTTGAGCTTGCTGCCGACGAGCAGGGTCAGGTCGCCGAGCGAGCGGCGCACGGTGCCCAGGCCGGTGTAGTCAGGGTAGATTTGCAACGCGTCGAGCTTCGCGATGCCGGGGCGCTCGACGGCTTCGACGCGGGCGGAGCGGGATTTGCCGTCGCCGATGTGGAAGGTGTAGTCGAACGTGTCCTGCACGTTCTCCATCGCCTGCGCGAAGTGCGCGCGGTTGGTCTGACTGCCGTCGAGGAGGAACTCCTGCGTGCGTCCGGAGGTGAACTTGAGCACGAGCTTGGCGCGCTCGGGCACCACGCCTTTCGCGAGGGCGAAGAGGTTCACGTTGTCGCCGCGCGCGATGCGAATGTCCCCGCTGGTCTGGCCGATGCGGGTCTTGCGCGGGACTTCCACTTCGCGGGAGAGGAATGCGCGGCTCAACAAGTCGCGGCTGACTTCTTCGCCCTTCCAAAACACCACGCCGCCAATGCCGATGATAACCACCGCCCAGCCGACGAGGCGGCGGAGTTGGCGGGTGCAAATGACGCCGGTGAAGTCCAGCGGGCGGGCGATGCTCTCGGTCTCGGCGACCAGCGCGCGGAGGAGCGCGGGGGCTTCGCCGGCTTGGAGCGCGCCTGGACGGGTGAGCTGGAGTGCGGCGATGAGGCGGGTGCCGAAGGGCGCGTTGCCGCGCTCGACGAGGAGGGCGATGGCGTCGTCGTCGGGCTGGCGGAGGAAGGGGATGAGGATGCGGTGCCAGATGACGTGTCCGGCACCGGCGAGGTAGCCGAGGAAGAGCAGGAGACGGACGGCCCACGGGAGGTCGAGGAACCAGTCCGCGGCCATGCCGATGCCGAGCGCGAGCACGAGACCGCCGAGCAGCATCGCCACGCCGGAGCCGGTCTCGACGCCGACCTTCTTCGAGCGCACGGCGGCCAGCTTGCCCGCGAGCAGGGCGCTCGGGGGGACGGCGGTGCGGTGTTCCGGGGCGGCGGTCATTTCAAGTGCGACAGTTTGCGGAGCACCCACTCCGTTGAGACGACACCGAGGAGCAGCAGGAAGTAGAGCGGGCTGGCCCACAGCTCGACTTCCATCGGCGAGCGGACGCGCTCGGTCTTGGCGCGGATACTGTCGGGGAGTTGGAAGAGCGTTTCCTCGCGGAAGAACTCGCCGCCGCTGATGCTCGCCATCTCGCGGAGGAGCGGTTCGTTCATCGCGGTGTCGCCCAACTCGAAGCGCGGCGTGGTCACGTTGAAGTCCACGCGCGTGTCGGCATCGCTCTCGACGCCGAACTTGTAGCTGCCTGCGGCGGGCGCGATGAACTCGCCGCGATAGACGCCGGGCTGGTCGGTCACGGGGCGGAGGGAAATTTCCGTCGGGCCGCCACCGTCGCCGGTGCGAATGGTGTAGGTGCCTTTGACAACGGGGTCGTTCACCGGTTCGAAGCCCGCGCGGTAGAGGCGCGCGTAAACGGCCACGCGGTCGCCGCTGACGAAGTTCTGCCGGTCGAGCGTGAGCTGCGTGCGGCGCGAACCACCGGTCATGTGCGGCAGTGCGAGGCGTTGCGCAATCTGGCCCCAGAAAGTCGTGTAAATCTCGTCGCCCGTGTTCTTGCGCCAGCGCCAGGTGTTGTCCGTGCCGACGAAGAGCGATTGGCCGAGGCCGTATTGCTGCACGGCGACGACGGGCATCGGGCCGAAGCGCGAGGCCTTGAGTGGATCGGGGTCCACGACGAGGACTTCCGCGCCGGGCTTGGCGCGCGAGACTTTGGCGACCCAATAGACCGGCGGCAGCAGCTTCCAGAGCGCGGCGCTGTCCTCTTCCTTGTCGCCGAAGCGCAGCATCGTGGAGCTGCGGCCCTGCGCGGTGAGCGTGAGGCGGACGGGTTTGTCGGCGGTGCCTTCGGTGGTCTCGGCGGCGGTGTTCACGGCGTCGAACTCGACGGGGAGAATCTGCTCGATGGGTGTGTTGCGCCACGCGTTCGGGCTGAAGCGCTTGCCGGCGACCATCAGGAACGAGCCGCCGAAGCGCGAGACGAACTCGTTGATGTTCCGCTGCTGCTCGGGCGTGAGCTGCTTCGGGTCCACGTCGCCGAAAACGATGAGGTCGAAGTTGAACAGCTCCTCTTTGTTGACGGGGAAGCGTTCGAGATAGGGCGAGTTGGCTTCGCGCGCGATGGCCGGCGCGCCTTCGAAGAGCACGCACTTCAAGTCCACGCGGCGGTCGCGCATGAACATCGCTTGGAGGTAGCGGAAGTCCCAACGCGGCGCCTGCTCGACAAGCAGCACGCGAATCTTGGCGTCAATCACGCGCAGGTGCTGCACACGGGAGTTGTTGTCCTTCACCGTCTCGTCGGCGCGAGCCTCGATGAAGGCTTCCAGCTCGAAGTCGCCGGTCTTGTCCGGGGTGAAGCGCAGGGAGACGACTTGCTCGCCGTCGGGGCCGAAGGTGATTTCGCGTTCGTCCACCTTGGTGTCGCCGAGCTTGAGAACAACTTTCGCCTTCTCCCCAGCGAGGCCCTGCGAGCGGACGCGCACGTTGGCGAGCACTTCGTCCTTCACGAAGCTGACCTCGGGCGCGAAGAGATTGGCGACGATGATGTCGCGCGGGCTGGTGATGCCGACGCCCCAGATGTAGAGCGGCACGCCGTCCTGCTTGAGCTGCGCGGCAACCTCGCGGGGCGAAGGGCCGGAGTTCTGGCCGCCGTCGGTGATGAGCACGACGCCGGCGAGCGGTTGGCCGCGCTTCAGCTCGATGGCCTTGCGCAGCGCGTCGCCGATGGGCGTGGTGGCGGAGTTGGCGTCGAGTTTGTCCACCCAGTCGAACGAAGTGACCTTGGCTTTGCGGCGGGCTTTCTTGCCCTCGGCGTCGGTTTCGGAGATGTCGTTCTTGCTGCGCGGCAGGGCGTTCACGTCCGTGCCGAAGCTGAAGGGGACGAGGTCGAAATCGAAGTCGAGGCGCGGGAGGAGGTCGAGCTTCTCGTTGCGGAGGCCGGACTTGAGGAGGTCGAGGCGGGCGATGGCTTCGACTTCGCGGAGGCGTCCAGCCTGAGGTTGCTGGGTGAGCCCTTTGGTCGGGTCGGAGAGGCCTTTGACGAGCGCGGCGCGCTTAATGTCATCGGGCGTCACGCGCGGGTCCTTGATTTGCATCGAGGCCGAGCTGTCCACGAGCAAGAGCAAGGTGCGACGGACGCTGCCCTCGACGGTGAAGGCGAGCACGGGCCGCAGGAGCAGGAACGTGAGCAACACGAGAAATGAGACGCGTAGTCCGGTGAGCAACCAGCGCCGGGCGGGCGTCGTGGCGGGCGGCCATTGGCGATACGTCCAGATGCCCAAGCCCGCGAGCACGAGCGCGAGCAGCACGACCCATCCGGCCCCGACACCGCCTTGGAAGGCGAGTCGGACGGACGCGAGGTCGCCCGCCGCTTCCACGCGCGCACCGAGAAGTTTGAGGAGCAAGTCGGTCATGACTTTTTGAGCCACAGATGAAACACAGATGAAACACAGATGCGGCAGTGCCCCTGTGTTTCTCCGCTTTCGGAATCTGTGTTCAATCTGTGTTTCATCTGTGGCTAAGAATTACTTCGCGCGGCTGAAGTATTGGGCCAAGAAGGTTTCCAGCGCGGCCAGGGCGAGCACAGCGATGAGGATGGGCAGCCAGAACTCCGCGCCGACGCGGGCTTTCTCCACCCACTCGCGGATGTTCAAAGTCGGGTTCCAGCGCTGCACGGCGGCGACCAGGCCGAGGGCGGTGACTTCGTCCACCGGGAGTTCGCTCAGGTTGGATTCGGACGGGTCGGGCTGGACGGCGAACTTGATGACGGTTGGCGGGTCGGCGATGGAGACTTCGTAGATGCCGGCCTTGTCCGTGGTGTCGTAAGTGAGGACGGGCGTGCCACTGACAAGCTCGACGCGGCGCAAGTCGCGCGTGCCGCTCGCCGCGCCGGGGGCCATGACGACGGCGTCCTTGTGCAGCAAGTCAGCGGTGAGGCGGCGCGCGAACTGCGTGCCGACGCGGACGTTCGCCCCTTCGTCGTGGCGCTGGATGAGCGTGCCAAGCGTGCGGTGGAGCAGGGGAACGAAGGCGGGGCGGACGCCGAGGTCGTTCCAAGCCGTGTCCGCCGTGCTGGCGAACAGGACGACGCGACCGAGGCCGACGGCGCGCTCGGCCATCGCGATGGAGCCGTCGCTGAAGCGGAGGATGGTCTTCGGGGCGGCGAAGTTGGTTTGAGAGTGTGCGGGTGTGAGGGTGGAAGAGTTCTTTGCGCTGGGACTCTTGCCCGCCTGTTCACCTGCCTCGTCCTTCGGGGCGGCGAGAAGGTTGAGTTCAAAGGCGCGGAAGAAACGCGCCGAGGCGAGCGTGCCGGCGTTGCCGTCGTTCCAGAGGGAGACGATGGGGTGGTCGTAGCCTTTGGTTTGGAAGGTGAAGAATTTCTCGTCCTGCGCCGCGTCGCCGTGCGGTTCACCGAAGGTGGCGGGGAGCAGTTTGCGCGCGGTGGCGAGCTGGGCGTTGTAGAAGGCGGTATTGACCTTCGCACCGGGGAAGATGAGCAGGCCGCCGCCGCGCTTCACGAAGTTCTCCATCGCGATGGCGGTGTCGGTGGAGAAGTCGGGGACGTTCGCGAGGACCACGGCGTCGAAGTCGTCGAAGCGCGTGCCGGTCATGTCGGCAGGGGCGATGGTGGAGGTCTTGACGTAGTATTGCTCGGCCTCCTCGGCGGAGACGGGCACGAGGGCGTGGCCGAGGAAGAACGTCTCGGACTCGCGCGGCTCGGTGCCAGGCTCGCCGTCCACGATGAGCACGCGAATCTCGCGGATGGCGCGGACGGCCAGCGTGCGGGTGTCGTCGCCGGGGAAGCGGTCGCCAGCGATGCGCGCGGTGACGTTGTGCCAGCCCTCGGCTTTGAAGCGGGTGTTGAGCGGGACGCTGCGCG
>CALQJI020000076.1 GCA_943330855.2 Klebsiella pneumoniae | reverse complement strand
GGGGGCTCGCAGCTCGCCCTCCTGCTCGTTCTACCTCGCGGCGAACTTCTCGGACTTGACCTCGAAGGCCAGAAACCGTTCCCTTCGCGCCGGAAGGTGTCTCACTTTTCGAGCGCCACCCGCCGCACTTTTCAACCGGCGTTTACACGTGCCTCAATTCCCGTAGCATCGCCTGCGTTCTCGCACCGCCCGGCAGGTGCCGCCGCGCCAACTGCGTCACGGCCATGAGCATATCCCGTCGGCGTCCTGACGTTGCAAACGTCCTGCGCTTTCCCGGCCTCGCTGAAGTCTCAGTGGATTTCATTTCCACAAGGTAGCACAGATTCAAAAGCCCTGCATCCGAACCCCCTGTTGGCAGAAGGGCCTTGGCTGCTTCCGCCCTGACATTTTGAACAGCAGAAATCGAACACCCATTCGGGCGACCGCCTGCCGCTGTCCAAGCAGATGGCGGAGCAGATCACCGCGCTGCGCCAGTGGGCCAAGGGTCGGGCGCGATTCGCCACGTCACCTGCGGCCCCGGAGCGTAGGCTTCGGAAGCTGGGGGTGTGAGGAGAGGGAGTCCGCCCTGGTGGCGGGCTCCTTTTAGGTGTCGATCGGTCAGCGCGAACTAGCGCTCCGTTTGGCACACTATGTTTGCGCTGCCGGGATCTGGTTACTCCGCAACCCAAGAGGTTCCCTTGAGCTGCCCGAAGCACAGGGGTTCCATCAACCGCACCGCTCCGTCGTTCTGCGCAAAACCGACCACATGGCGCTTCTTCAATCCGAACATCGAACTGCAATCCCCGAAATAGCATAACACTCTGCCCGTGGCAGAGGGCTCTACCAGTAGGCCTCTTACTTTCACGCCAACCGCTGACAGGGCGTTCCGTAGAGCCTTTCCTTGAACTCCATCGGCAATGGCTGTTGGGATGCCAGACGTGAGAAGCTTCAGCATCGGTTCAGCTGGTAAACTCGGTTGAACCAGTTCGGAAGAAAAATCTAAACCCGTAATCGCACACTTTCGGGCCTCATTAATCAGCAGCTGTCGGCCTGTCCAAGCGCAGATGCAAGCCCTGTCCGGATGACCGTAACGACCCGACTTGTCTGATACCTTTGCCTTGTCCTTTCTAAGGCTCCGTGCACTGACATCACATTTGACCATGAGTCGCTTCAACACCGCCTCCTTGGTCACGCTACAGGTATCGACCGCGGAGGGGGCGACGTGAAGGCCAGTGGCCGCGCAAGTCACAAACTCATCAGAAAACCCAGAACGACCTGTTTCTGGGCACATCTGCAGTAGCCGCGCCAGCCCACGCTTGCCGGACAAGGAACTCGTCCCAAGTAGCGCCATGTTGACCCGTTTTCCGGTGACGCTGCAAATCGCGGTCTCATCAGGAAGCAGTGTTACCCCGCTCTCCTCGCACTTTAGCATTTCGTCGGGCAGACCGACGCGCCCCGATACCAAACTCTTCACTGCGACTGTCTTGTCCATTGCACGGCCCGAGAGGTCGGATTTAACGACTTCATCAATCAGCAATCGTTTGCCGGAGGCTGCACAGACAACAACCTCGTCAGGAAATCCCAAGCGCTCAGGGTTGCGCTCGGATGCAATCAGCAAAGCTCGGTGGGCACCTCTTTGGCTGATGCTGGAATAGGCCATCTCGGATGGCACAAGTTTTTTGCCGGAAAGTGCGCAGGTCAGCAACTCGCTGCGATGTCCTTCAGTGCCGGAGACCTCCGACTTCTCCAGTTGGTCAATCCGGCACATTTTACCGGACACCATGCTTGCTTTGAGCTCATCAACCAGTGCGACCTGATCGGTAAACTGGCATCGTGCTATTAAGGTTGGCAGGCCCATTCTGCCAGAGATGGCTGATTTAACCAGAAGACGGTTATCGACACGCTTGCCCGTGACCGAGCATGTGCCGATTTCAACCGGAAGAAGTTTGCACCCCGTCTCCTCGCACACGACGAACTCGTCATCGGTGGCCATTTGGTCGCTTGCCGACGAGCGTTGTAACAACTGCAAGTCCACCAGCTTACCGCTGACGGCGGACCTGCCTACTTCATCACGGAGCAACGATTTGCGAGACACCGCGCAAGTTTCGAACTCTGACTCCAATCCCCTGCGGCTGGGAGGCTTTGGAGAATTGCGAAGCAGATCAAGGCGAACTCGCTTGCCGCTTACATCAGACGATGCGGATTCGCTGGGTAGCAGCCAGTCTTGGGAAACGTCACAGCGGATAAACTCGCTGACGTGGCCTCGCAACTTGGAAACGGCTGACTGGACAATTTGGTCTCCCCGGAAAACCTTTCCAGAAATCTCACTTTCAGCACCCTCAGCCACCTGAATTTTCACTCCAGTAAACGCGCAGAGAATCAGCTCCTCCGCCAAAGAAAGTTTTCCTGAGATTGCTGATCGCTCAAGCAGCCTGGCGTCCACCTTTTTTCCGCTGACCGAGGAAGTTCCGGCTTCATCAGGTAGCAGCAATGTTTCTGTGATTTCGCAAAGAATCAGTTCATCGCGTCGCGCTGGGCGAGCGGATACGGCAGAGTGCGCAGACTCGTCCTTGTCCATCCAGAGCTGGGATACTGCTGAACGCGTTGCCTCATCCTTCAACAAGCGCTTGGCAGTAACGCTGCATTTTACTGTTTCCGACTCCAATGCACGTCTGCTTGGGTTTTTCTCCGAGTTCACTAGGAGGTCTTGCCGCACGAACCGTCCGCCAACATCAGAGACTGCCCCTTCTTGAGGAAGGATCAGGGCGTGCGTCTCCGTGCATTCGACAAACTCACTCCGGTGGCCTCGAATGCCTGAAACCGGCGACGAGACGGCACCGTCCCGTCGAATCATCAAACCTGATATTTCGCTGATTTCGAGCTCTTCAGGCAGGGCAATTACACCGGTGAGCTGGCATTGCTTCATTTCCTCTGCCAGCGCCTTTTTTCCGGTGATTTCTGAACGCTTAAGCAGATCGACACCGACTCTTCTGCGGCTTACATCTGAATCGCCCAGCTCAGTTGCCAGCAACCGTCGGCCCGACAGAGCGCAGGTGCCAAAATACCTTGAAAGTGCTCTCAGACCGCTTATCGCGGAAATTTCTAACAGGTGCTTTAGCACGCTTTGCTTGGTGATGGAGCACACCTCAAGCCATGCCTTTGGAACCGACTTGCCACTCACACCACAGAGCGCACGCTCTGGTTCCATTAGGACTTTCCCGCTCAAGGGAACAATATGCAGGCGCACCTCATAGGTCGTAGCGCTGTCATCCCCGGAAAGCTGGGCAACTACCTCGAACGTCGCGTAGCACGAGCCTCGGGCACCAACCAGCTCAGCAGCCAGAGCAACTTCAAACCTTTTGGCCACTGC
Source organism: Klebsiella pneumoniae (assembly GCA_943330855.2). Taxonomy (GTDB): domain Bacteria; phylum Verrucomicrobiota; class Verrucomicrobiia; order Limisphaerales; family SXTU01; genus SXTU01. The sequence continues at coordinate 22,879 of CALQJI020000076.1, read as the reverse complement.
CTCTCGGCCCGTTTGGTTCTGACCGGATCGCTGAACCTCATCAGATTTTGTTGCGTCGTAGAACTTAATAAACTCTTGGATATCCGGATCGTGCTCAATGCTGTCCATCAGGACATTCCGAGCGGTGGGCAGGAGTTCCTCCAAGGCGACCTCGTCAACAGGGAGGGCATTGATCGGTGGCTCAGGAATGATTCCTTCCTTCGTTGGGTGGTGCTCGACCACGCATAGTTTTTCGTAACGATCGTGGGAAATGGAGGCGGTGGCCCGCACTTCAAGTTGCCCGTTAAAACTCAAGTGTTCGCGGCTTACCGTCCACTGTTTGACCTTGAGCCCGATTCCCAGAGCATCAGCCCATTGCTGGAGCGATCCGCGAATAGCGCCACGCGACTCCTCCGAGCGATCCATGACCCGGTGTGCATGCCGCTTGCGCCACTCACCTAGGAGTCCTTCAAACGCTTTTTTCCCTTCCCCATGCAGCTGAACGGTGGTTCCTCTGAAGGCTGCGGCTTCGACCCGCAAGAGGTCAGGATCATCGTCATCAAATGTGATAATCCATGGAACTTTTCCCTTCGGTGCCACTCGTATTCGTCCGTTGGGCAGTTCCTCAACTGTTCCGCCATCGCAGTGAAACGCTTTGCGACAAAAAGTGGGCACATCGAACCTTGGCTGCTTGGCTTTGATTTTTGGGACGGCAGGACCGCTGCGATGCAAGGCGTCCATGCCTCCCAAAGTGGCCTCGACCTGCTGGCGCTGTGCATCGTAGATCTCCTTGGCATCTTGGATGGACTTTTGTGCCAGACGATTTGCCTCTTCAACGTCTTGTCCCATCAGCGAGCGCATCACCAACTCCTTGAGTTTTTCTTCGAAACTCTCTTCGTCCTTCCACTGGGAGGCCTCCAAGATTGCTTCAATATCTCCAACTACCGAGGCGATCATCTGCAATTTTGACAACAACCGTGCCACGATGTGATCCTCGACGCTGTCTTTCACGGTAAGGTTCAAAACCTCGATGTTCTTGAAATTGGAATTCAACCGCTGAACGCGGCCGATGCGTTGTTCAAGGATCATCGGGTTCCAAGGGAGGTCGTAGTTGATTACTACGTTGCATTTCTGCAGGTTTAATCCCACCGCTCCCGCGTCGGTGCTAACAAGGACGTTAGCTCTCGGAGGATCTGCATTAAAAGATTCCAGTGATTGGCGGATAGCGCCCCTGCCGCTTATTGCTGCCGTCGTGATGCCCGCCGCTTGTAACTGCTCCGAGATCAAGTTTAGTGTTTCAATACGGCGGGTGAAAACAATAGCCCTCCATTTGCCGGGATTGTTGGAACGCAGCTGATTCACAATGGTGAGCAGCTTTGCCAGTTTACAGCCGGCGCCGGCTGCTTGGGCACCATCCTCAAAGCGTTGTCGTGTGGCGAAGTCGAGCGTTCCGTTTGTTTCCATGGACCGAACTTGAGCAAGCAAGGCTCTGGGGCTGCTCATCAACGCCTCAGCCAAACTCGTTCTCGCCAGTGCGTTGAGTTTCAGCAGAGCCGAGCCTACCAGTTTCTGGAGGTGAAGCTCTGCCGGAGATGCCTGACATTGCTCGGGCACGACCCGCCGTTCTGGAAAGGCCAAACGAGTGCCCTGCCTTGAGGTGCGCACCATGTAGTGCTCAACCTTGCGCTTAAATTCCTCCTTGGTCGCCTGGCGCAGGGTGCGTGCAGTGGTGCTTCCATCTACAACGTAACGGGCAAGGAAGGCATCCGGTGGCCCCAGGGGATGTTCATGTCCCTTTGCCGCGCTGAGGCAATCCAGTAGGGAATAGATGTCCCAAAGTCGATTCTGAATAGGGGTGGCTGTCAACATCAGGACATACTTGAAATCCCGATTCGCCAGTGCCGCGTGGATCTTTGATGCGAGTTCTGGGGTTTTTGGGGTTCCATGGAGGTTGCGAAGTTTATGAGCCTCATCAAGGATCAGCATGTCAAACGAGGCAGCCCGGATTGCGTCCATGCGATCTCGCGCTGTTTCGTAGGTCGTGATGACCACTTGAATGCCTTGACGCAAATATGCATTCAGGTCCCCACCGACGGCCTGGACGGAATGTATCCCGAAGTGTTTTCGAAGCTCTTCCTGCCATTGCTCTAGGAGCACTTTTGGGCAGAGAATCAATGTCCGGCGCACTTTCTTGCGCGTCTGCAACTCGTTCAAGACTAGGCCGGCGCTGATGGTTTTGCCGAGCCCCACATCATCGGCGAAGAGGGCCACTGGTGACCTGCGGCAAAAGGTTATCAGGTTCTTGACCTGATGCTCGTAGGGTTCGAATCGTTCAGGCCAGTGCTTGCGTGAAAGAATATCCTCCTCGGTCTCGATTGTGATGGGGGCCGACAACTCGTATTCAATGGCAGCCAGATGCAGTGCGAAATGCTCGTCCGTAACCGCTTTCCGCAAGCCGCCAACATGCACAGCATTTGTGCCCCATCGAGAGCTAGTCGGCATCGGAATTTGAGTTGGCGGAAATCACGATTATGAGTCCAGCACGTTCAAATATCACGCCCTCCATACCTCAGCACCCAGCGGCAGTTCGTTCAAATCGGCACGAGCTTCGCGCCAAGTTGGATAGTGCTCCTGAAGGATGGCGATGAAACGCTCGCTGTGCGTCGGCTCCAGCAGGTGCGCCATCTCGTGGACGATGACGTATTCGAGCAGGTCCTTCGGTTTCTTCACCAGTTCGGTATTTAGGCGGATGTGTCCTTGCCGATGGTTGCAGCTTCCCCACTTCGTTTTCATCCGCTGCAGGAAGTAGCCGGTGACCTTCACCTTCAGCTTTGGCTCCCATTTCTTGATTTTGGCAGGCACAACCTCGTGCAGAAGCGACTTGTGCCACTCGTGGATCACCTCGCCACGCTTGGCGGCGTCACTTCTTGGGCGCACGGTGAGAGTGATTCGTTTGTGGTCGACCGAAACGGATGGCTTGGCCTCGCAATGCTTAATCGTCAGCAAATGACGCCGTCCCCAAAGGTAGTGACTTTCCCGCTCGATGAGTTGCCGGGGAGTCTCCCTTGCTTGCTTGGTCAGCTTCTCCTGCTGGCTCCGAATCCAGCCCAACTTGGAGATCGCATACGCACGGGCCACTTCGAGGCGCGTTGCTTTCGGAGCGACCAGCGTCACGCGGCCATTGGGTGGATGAACGGACAGGTGGACGTGCTTGATGTCCTTCTTGGTCACCCGAATCGAAATCTCTCCAAGCTGGATGTTCTCGGTCATCAGTAGCCGGGTTGGTGTTTGATGATTTCGAAGATAGCGAGTGTTGCCCGCCGGTCCCGCGACATGATTGGATAAAGCGCGTTCAGCACCTGCTTCTCTCGCGTGTCATCGCCCTTCCAGCCCGCCGGCGCGTGCTCACGCATGGCCTGATCAATCTTGAGGGCAAGCGCCGCCCGCTCCTTTTGTTCAAGTGGACTTTCCTCACGAGGCGCGGATGCTCCGCCTGAATGAATGTCGGTCAGGTTCGTGAAGATCACGATCGCCTCTGGTTTGCCGTGAAGAACTGCGGGCACACCGGCTACGGAATCCTTCTTCGCCATCCGCTTCACCAGTTCCTCCGCCTTATTGAGAAATGCCTCGTAGGCTGCGGCGTCGGCACGGCTTTGTTTAATCAGGTCATCGAGCAGCTGCGACATCTCGGCGTAGAAGCGTGGGTCGGTGAGCTGGTCGCGGATGATGGTCTTGCGGACATTGTTGATGATGCCCTCGGCGATGGCGTTCTTCGAGAGCTTACCCTTCTCGTTCAGCTTCTTCGCGATGGCGTCGTGTATGCCGGTTTCAACGATCAGCTCGGTGAGCGACAGCGAATTGAGGTTGCCCATGTCCGTTGCCGGGTCGGCTTGAACGTAGGTGTTGAGCAGGTTCCGCATGTCGGCCTCGTAGGGCTTGATGTCCAGTTCCTCGCCTGAATGCTTTTTGATGGCCGAGCGGACTTCGCTGTAGAAATCCACCTCCTTTTGCAATGCGGCGGCATCGGCATCGGAGTATCCGGCCTCGGTGAGATCTTGCGCGATGTCGGCATAGGCGCGCACGAAAGTGGCCACAGACTTGTAGAACGAAATGCGTAACGGCTCTGTGTCCGCCAGCGCCTGGGGGTTGGCCGCGTCGCCGCAGAAATAATGGAGGAACTGCTCCATCTCACGCGGTAGCGGCACCGGCTCGCAGAGATAGCGGAGCGCCTCCCGGGCGGCATCGAGTTGCTTCCTTCCTTCCACGAGCCAGTCCTTCAGCTCGACGTTATTGGAGCCGCCGCTGCCCTGATCCGTGTCCAGCTCGTCGGAGCTATAAACGGCGATGGCTTCCTGCACGTCCTTGAACAGCTCCTTGAAGTCCACGATGTAGCCATAGTCCTTGTCATCGCCGTCGAGCCGGTTGGTGCGGCAGATGGCCTGGAATAGGTTGTGGTCGTGCAGCTCGTTATCGAGGTAGATGTAAGAGCAGCTTGGCGCGTCGAAGCCGGTCAGGAGTTTGCTCACAACTATCAGGAGCTTGAGGTTGGCGGGCTCTTCGATAAAGCGGCGCTTGGCTTCGTCCTCGTAGGCTTTGCTGCTCTGGCCGGGCTTGAGGACGTGCTTAGTATAGGTGTCGAACTTGTAGCGCTCGTCGCTGTTCGGCGGCTCCAGCACAATCGCGCCGGGCTGCGGATCGAAGGAGGTGATGATGCCGCAGTATTGACCGAACGGCTTACTTTGGAAGATGCGGTAATAGTGGCAGGCGTCGTAGATGCTCGCGGCCACGAGAATGGCCGTGCCCCGGTCGTTATTCAGGCGCGGCTTGGTGTCGAAATCGTGGATGATGCTGGCGGCAATGCGGGCCTTGCGCTCCTCGGCGCTCATCAGTTCCTCCATCGTGGCCCAGCGCTTGCGGATGATGGCTTTCTGGAAATTGTTCAGCGTCTTCGTCTTTTGCTGAAAATACGCCTCAATCGCCTTGGGCGAGGTGATGCGTTGTGGCACGTCGCGGGCTTCGTATTTCAAATCGAGGACCACCTTGTCGGCCACGGCTTCGTGAAACTTGTAGGTGTGGATGTAGGTGCCGAAGATGTCCTGAGTCCGCAGCTTGGCTGCGTCCTTTTTTAGCAGCGGCGTGCCGGTGAAGCCGATGAAGATGGCGTCGGGCAGCCAGCGCTTCATCTGCTTGTTCATGTCGCCGCCCTGGGTGCGGTGGCATTCATCCACGAAGACGTAGAACCGCCCGTGAACGTGCGGTGGCTCGCCTTTGAGGTCGGCGGGATCAAATTTGTGGAGCAGCGCGCAGAGCAGCCGGGGCGAGGCGGCTCCGAGTTTGGACACGAACTCCGCCCGGTTCTCGATACTGGGCGAAGGCGAATTCTCGCCGATGACGCCAGCATTCCGCATTACTCCCGTGATCTGGTCGTTCAACTCAATGCGGTCGGTGACGATAAGAACGCGGGCCTCGGGGTCGTGTTCGAGCAGCCACTTGGCGAGCAGCACCATGAGGATGCTCTTGCCGCTGCCCTGCGTGTGCCAGATGACGCCGCCCTCTCGCTTACGGATACGCTCCTGCGCCATCTTTACACCGGTGAATTGGTGTGGGCGCGGCACTTTCTTGTATCCCTTGTCGAAGATGATGAAGTTGCGGATCAGGTCGAGCAACCGGGACTTCTCGCACATCTCGGCCAGCGGCCGGTCCAGCAACGCACCGGCGGTCAGCGGGGTGGTGCTGGCCGACTTCCACTCCACGAAAAACTCCTCCCTCGTCGTCACCGTGCCGTAGCGGAGTCCTTGGGAATCGCTGCCCGCGAAGACAAGTTGCACCGTGGGAAAGAAACCCTTGTTGAAAATCTCCTCTTGGTTGGTGATGAGTTGGCGCACGCCGTCGGCGATTTCGACCGAGCTACGCTTGAGTTCAATAACGCCGATGGCGATGCCGTTCAGGTAAATGACAAAGTCGGGACGACGCTCGTAGCCGCCCTTGAGCGTCACCTCTTCGGCGAGGGCGAAGTCGTTCTTCTCCGGGTGATCCCAATCCACCAGATGCACCGTGTCGTGCGGCTTTCCCGCAGCGATCTGCACCGACACGCCGTAGCGCAGGAGTTGGTAGGTGCGCAGGTTGGCCTGATAGAGCGTGATACCGGTGGCGTCCGCAGCGGCCATCAGCTTTTGCAGGGCGGCGGAAATGTGCGCCTCGGAGTAGCCGCGCTTCAGCAGGTTCGCCCGGAGCAAATCCACCTCGATGCAGCGGTTATTCTCCCGCTTGTGCCACTCGCCCAGGTAATCGTAGCTGAGGCAATCGGGCCGCGCTTTGTCGGTGAACAGGGCGATGACGCGGTTCTGCGTCTTGCGTTCGGAGCGTGGGTGTTCAGGCATGATGGCTTCCCCCTGATTTGTCGCCGGGCAGCAGGTTTGCATCCGCGACCATATCCACCAACAGCTTCGTCCGCGCCTCGATCATCCCTGCATCCCAATGCGGTGCGTCCGCCAGGCTGGACTTACCGCTCTTGGTTTTGAACGGGAGCGAGTTCAAGACGAGTCCGTTCTGGTAGCCGATGTTGATCTTGTGTCCGAGGAAACTCCGGTCTTTTGCCAGCTTCTGTTTCTTCTCAAAGGCCGCCGTGGCCAAATCCGAGTTGTAGCCGCTCAAGGTGAGATTGCCCAGGCGATGCACCCAAGCATCTTGTAAATCCGCCGCCTTTTGGCGGTCGCCTCCGGCAATCATCTTTACCCAATGATCGGGCAATTTCTCCGCCTGCGGAAGCACATGCTCCACCGTCCAGACGAAGCGGCCTTTGTCGTCCCGCGCCCAGAAGTCTGGTTTGTATTCCCGCGAGTGGTGCATCTGGTCGATTTGAATGAGGACGTATCGGGCCATCCATGAGTTGCTGTCGTAAATATGCCCGCCGAGCGCGGTCTTGAACTCCTCCAGCGACGCGGGCCGGGCGTGCTTCATCAGTTCATCCACGAACCAGTCGAAACCCAGCTTCTTGCCCGCATCGATTCGCTTAGCGCACGATTCTACCACGTCAATCAGCGCCTGATCAATCTGCCGGGTCGGCGGCTTGTCCGTCACGTTACGGCGGATGAAATAGCGCGCCAGCAAATCGACGACTTGCTCCAGAAACTTCGCATCGTCCAAATGTTTGCCGTCGAGTGAAAACAAGTAGAGCAAGACGAGGTAGGCCGGCGCACTGCTGATGCGGTCCAACTCCGTCAAGCTGGCCGCGACTGCCTTCGGGCTGAACTCCGAGCGCAGCAGCTTCCCGTAGGTCGTCGCGCCTTCCGTCAACTCCTCGAACAGCACCGCTGCGTCGCGGTTGATGAGCGTCTCGTAAACCCGGATGATGAGCGACCGCGTGGCGCGGGTGACCTTATCGACCTTGATTTCCTTCCGATGCTTGAAGGTGTTGTAGAACTGCCGCAAGAACCGCTCTTGGTCGTTGGCATCTGGTATTGCCTCGATGAGTCCCTGCCACCGTTCAAATGACTCATCAATGTCCACGGAGTGCTTCTTCTCCATCTGCGCGAGCATCTTGTTTTTGATGATGTCCATCGCCGACAGCGGCACGCCCCGGTTGTTCAACGACTCGAACAAGGTGAACGCATCGGCCTGACTGCCCACCGTGATTTGCACGAACATCAACTGATTGATTCGCTCCATCAGCTTCAGCAGATCGGCCACGTCGGAGGAAATCTTCTCCTGAAAGTAGGCGTAGGCGCGCCCGAGCAGGCGATTGCCACAATAGGGTTGCTTCGGCTGGCTCTCGATCAGCCCCGCCTCGCTCAAGAGGTAAAGGTAGTCGGCCAGATTGTGGTTCTGGGCACTCGGCTGCACGCGCAGGAAATACACGTTCTTCCCCACCTTGCGCGCGCCCGCTTCTCCCGGCTTCGCGTCTTTCTTCCGCTTCACCAGCTTGGCGCGGATGTTGGTGATGCACGACTTGGCCTCCTCCTTGTCCTGTTCGTCATCCGGTTCATAGGTGTCCATCGCCGCCACCAGCTTCGCGTGAATCGTCGCGAGGAGCAGCGACAACGTCGTGAGGCGCTGCTGCCCATCCACCACCTCGAAGATGAGTTCGTCACCGGCGGTGATGCTCTGCACGTCGTTCACGCAGATGATTGAACCCATGAAATAGCCGGGGTCGTTGTCCTCGATGTCGTTCAGCAACTGTTCCCACTGCCACTTCTTCCAAGTGTATTCCCGCTGATATTTGGGAACGTGGAAATGCTCCCGCGCACCTTGATCCACATTGATCAACTTCGTAAACGGCATGTCGTGGGCTTGCATGATGGTCCTTGGTCTGGTGGCTGGTTTCTAAAGTTCTCCGGTGAAGGCTTGGTGCAGCTACGACTTCATACCAACCGTGTCCTCCCGGTGAGGAGTTCCTGCATCATGGCCTGCTTGAGGGCGCGGGTCTTCTCCCGCCGCTGCTCCAACCCCGCCAGCTCCCCGTCCATCTCCGTCAGCACCTCGGCGATGGCGGTTTGTTCGGCGGATGTGGCTGGAACGCTCACGCGAAACTCGTGAACGTCGTTTCGGTTGAGTGTCGGAACACCTGAGCCAGTGCCAAACCTCTCCAAGCCGACGCTGGTGAGAAAATAGAACACGAACTTGGGATCGTTGTTCTTGAAGTCAGTCACCCATAGGGCGGTGTTGTGTGGCCAGAAGTCTTCATCAACGAAATGGACGTTCCCAATCGTTCCTGACCTGCCGGTGACTACACCCGGAGCTTTTACCATGAACTTCGCATGGCGATTTTGCACACCGTTGGAATAGACAACGGGATAGTCGCCTCGCTGTAATTGAGAGGTCGGCAAATCAAAGCCACGTTGCAAAGGAGCGAACTGGTCCAGCCGCTTCACCTCCCACTCGCCGTGGAAGCCGGGGAGGCGGGTTTGGCCGGTGAGGAGTTGCTGCATGGCGGCCTGTTTAAGGTCGCGCTTCTTGGCGATGAGCCGGTCAAGCCCGCCCAGCAGCCCATCCACATCGCTCAACGCCGTCGCGATGGCGCGTTGTTCGGGGAGGTTCTTTGGGGTGGAAATCTTGAATGAGCGAAGCGAGGCAATGGGGATTTCCTGCAATGCCGAACCGTTCATGGCCTGCTCTAATCGTCTTCGTGTGGACGTAGAAGAAATGACCTGCTGGCAGAATACTGGCGACCAACCTGACCGTATCGCGATGAGTGCAACTCCTCTCGTCAGATTTGCTCCCTCCATATCTTCATCAACCAGTCCAACATCGCCAACCTTACCGCGAAGTGGCATTACGAGGTCACCAGCCTTCAAAACTGTGCGCCGATACGAGTCACTAATCTCTTTCGATGTGGTAATCAGCTCGGATTTGTTGATTCGCCCTTCATGGATGTCGAGCACACGAAGACAGCGAACCCCGTTGGCTACGTTCGGCCCAGTTTGCACAATTCCGTATGAGATTGGCCGCTGTGGTTCGGTTAACTCGGACAGCGAAAAGACCTCCCACTCCGCCGGGATGACGCCGACCTCGGTCTGTTTGTAGCCGGGTTTCACTTCCATACCGCTCCCATCTTTTTGAGGTGTCCGTCCACGCGGGCGGCGAGCGTCGCCACTTCGTCGGTGAGCTGCGGCAGCGGGGTGGCGTAGCGTTCGGCGAGCTGGCGGATGCGGCCGGTGAGCGTCTGGGAGACACGGTCCAGCTCGCCCTGCACGGCGGCGGCGAGGGTGGCGAGCCATTTGTCGTCCACGACGAGGGTCTGGATGTCGGCCTCGGTGAGCGTGGGGTATTTCGCATCGAGCTTGGCTTCGAGGTCGTCCTGCGCGGTCTTGAGCCGGGCCTTGGCGTCGGCCTGCTGGTCGAGCAGCGCGGCGTAGGCTTCGAGGGCCTGGCGTTCGTCGGCGTAGTCGGGGTCGCGGCCGATGTCCTTGAGGCGGGCCTTGAGGGCCTTGGCGGTGATTTTCTGCTTCTCACCCTCGCCTTCGATGACTTCCGCGAGCAGACCTTCCTCGCCGCTTTGCTCCTCGCGCTTTTCGTCGAGCTGCTGCTCGATGGCGGCGAGTTCGGCTTCGATGGCGGCGATGGCCTCGCGCTCGGCGGCGAAATAGCGGGCGATGACCAGGGCGGCGGGGACCAGGTCGGACTTGAAGCGGCGCTTGCCCTTCTTGAAGTCTTCCTTCTCGGGCCAGACGAGCTTGCCTTCTTTGTTTTTGACCTGACGGATTTCGCGGGGCAACGCGCCCGCCTTCCACCCGGCATCGGCGATGAGGTAGCAATCGTCCTGCATGACTTCAGCCCAGTAGTCCATGAGGTGCTGATAGACATCGTAGGCGTCGAGCAGCGGCGCGGTCTTGAAGGTAAGAAGCAAGTCCTCGGCGATGGTCTCGATGAGCGGCTTGGGATGACCGTCCTTAGCGAGGCCCTTGAGCAGCGGGACGGAGGCGGTCTGCCATTGCGTGAAAAGCTTCCGGGCCTTGGTGGTGAAGGCGGTGAACTCGGGGTGGGCGAAGATGGCGGGCTTCACTTCGGCGATGGGGAGATTCAGCGCGGCGTAGCCGCGGCGGGTGGATTTCCCGAACAAGGCGGCGCGCAGGCCGGGCATGATCTTCCAGTAGTTGCCGAGGGCGTCGAGGTCGCGCTCGGGGATACCGCCGCGCAGGTGGCCGTCGATGTCCTGCAAGTCCTCCGGCTCGGTGCTGTCGATGTAGCGCGGGAGGTTGAGATTGTAGTCGTTCTTCGGGTCCGCGATTTCCGCGACGGGCACCATGCGGGCGTAGCGCGGTTCGCTTTCATCCTGCCGGGTGAAGGTGTCCACGATCTTGTGGAGGTCCTGCTCGCGGAGGCGGTTCTTCGGGCCGTCCTTCTTGAAGCCCTTGCTGGCATCAATCATGAAGATGCCCTTGCGGGCGGCGGCGTTTTCCTTGTCGAGCACCATGAGGATCGCCGGAATGCCGACTCCGTAGAACAGGTTTGCAGGGAGGCCGATGATTGCTTTCAGGTAGCCAGAGCGGACGAGTTGCTGGCGGATGACGGCCTCGGCATTGCCCCGGAAGAGGACTCCATGTGGAAACACGATGGCGGCTTTGCCCGTGCTCTTCATGGAGCGGATGATGTGCAGGAGGTAGGCGTAGTCGCCCTGCTTCTTCGGCGGCACGCCCCAGGTGAAGCGCTGGAACTTATCGCCGCTGCCGCCATCGCCCAGGGTGAGGCCGGTGGACCAAGTCTTGTCCGAGAAGGGCGGATTGGCGACGACGTAGTCGTAGGTGCGGACCTGCTCACCGTCCTTGAACTTGGGATCGAAGAGCGTGTTGCCCGAAAGCACGTTGGCCGTCGGGAAATCGTGCAGGATCATGTTCATGCGGGCGAGACCGGCGGTGGTCACGTCCTTCTCCTGCCCTTCGAGGGTGATGTGCTTGCCGGCCTCCGCGGCGACTTTCAGCAGCAGCGAACCGGAGCCGCAGGTGGGGTCGTAGGCGGTGGTGGCGGCGATGGAATTGGCCGGCGAGATGCCGATGGCCTTGGCCATGATGCGGCTGACTTCGGACGGGGTGTAGAACTGCCCCTTGCTCTTTCCGCTCTGGCTGGCGAAGTGCCTCATGAGATACTCGTAGGCATCGCCAAGGATGTCGTCGTTCTCGGCGCGGTTCTTCGAGAAATCGAGCGCGGGGTTCTCGAAGATGGCGATGAGATTGCCGAGCTTTTCGACCTTCTGCGCGCCGTCACCGAGTTTGTTCGAGTCGTTGAAGTCCGGGAAGTCGCTGCGGGCGAGGCGGGAGTTCGCGTCAATCAGCGGCTGGATGACCTGGGTGTTGATCTTGTCGCCGATGTCGTCCTTGCCCTTGAGCGCGACCATGTCCTTGAAACTGGCGCCCTTGGGGATGACGACCGGCGGGGCGAAGTCATCGGAGTCGCCGTATTTGTCGGAGACGTATTTGATGAACAGCATGAACAGGACGTAGTCCTTGTATTGGCTGGCATCCATGCCGCCGCGCAGTTCATCGCACGAAGCCCAGAGGGAGGAGTAGAGGTCGGACTTTTTGATGGCCATGAGCTACGTGGGGATTGGCTAAAAAATGGATGAGGTGGCGATGAAGAAACTTAGGCCCTGCCGAATTCGGCCTTGATTGCGCAAGCCGAGACTCAAACCAGCAAGGCGGCTGGCGTCGTTCTGACTGTTCTGGATGCTCCCGAATTTGAGTTGGTGAGTGCTCATTTTCCTGACTTCAGTGCTGTGCGTGTCGATTGTGGCGGCCGGGCGACGGAAGCGCAAGATTCGTCGCCGCCAATCCGACATTTCAAACCCATCCCGTGCCGCCGATGGAACAATCATCTTCGCATGATGCCCCGGCGGTTTGACAACCGCTGTCATAGGGGCGCAGAATGTTTGAACTTCACCGCCATGCCCCAAGTCGCCGCCGAACTCCACTCCCGCCCACCTTTCGAGCGCATGATGCGCATCCACGAGAGCCTCAAGGCGGGGCACTATCCCAACTGCTCCAAGCTCGCCCGGGCCATCGAGGTCTCCACCCGCACCATCAAGCGCGACGTGGACTTCATGAAATTCCGGCTCGACCTGCCCATCGAATACGACGCCCAACGCTACGGCTACTACTACTCCAAGCCGGTCGAGAAGTTCCCCAACGTGCCGGTCACCGAGGCCGAGGTGTTCGCGTTGCTCGTCGCCCACAAGGCCATCGCGCAGTATCACGGCACCCCGTTCGAACAACCGCTCCAGGCCGCCTTCCGCAAGCTGACCGGCCAGTTGAACGACCAGCACGCCCTGTCGCTGGGAAACTTGGACCAAGCGCTGTCGTTTCACCCCTTTGCACCGGATGAGGCCGACTTGGAGACCTTTCAAATCCTCAGCCGCGCCCTGCAGGAGCAACGCGCCGTGCAGTTCCTCTACAAGAACCTCGGGGCGGACAAGGCGCAGACCCGGCGCGTGCATCCCTACCATCTGGCCTGCGTTGAGAACCGCTGGTATCTCGTGGCCCACGACCCGGCACGCGGAGCGATGCGCAACTTCGCCATGACCCGGATGCGGCGGGTGGGACTGTTGGAGGACAAGTTCACGCTGCCCCAGGACTTCCGGATCGATGCCTACCTGAAGGGCAGCTTCGGCATCTTCCAGGCCGGGGACGATTTCGAGGTGGTGGTGGACTTCGATAAGTGGGCCGGGGAGTTGGTCCGGGAGCGCAAGTGGCACCACTCACAGGAACTGACCGACCTGCCCGGTGGCGGCGTGCGGCTGCGCGTGCTCCTGAACAACCTCGCCGAGGTAGAACGCTGGATCCTGAGCTGGGGCACGCACGCGACGGTGGTGCGGCCTGAGCGGCTGCGGGACAACCTGCTGAAGATTGCCGGGGAGTTGCGGGAGCGGTATGCGGAACCCAAACGCTAGGTCACAAAGCCCAGAAAACTGCCGGGGCTATGACTGCGGATGGCAGAGGGGCGGGCGTAGGATGCCGGGCAAACAACGAACCTGAACCTGCCATGAACCCCATCCTCGAACACGTCCGCGACCATCTCGTGAAGTTTACCCTCGTTCCGCACGCGGTCGGGGACGGCGAGGCGATGGCCGTGCAGGTCACCTTGACGCATCTGGTGACGACCTTGGAGTTTCAGGCCGACCTGGAACCCCCGCTGCTGTCGGTCTTCGCCTCGGTGCCGGTGTTGGTCCCGGCCGAGCGCCGCGCCGCCGTGGTCGAGTTCTTCATGCGGATCAACCATGGGCTGCGCGTGGGGCGCTTCCTCCTGGATTACGAGAACGGCGAGGTGTGCTTGCGGCTGGAGGTGGAGGCGGAGGTGGCGAACCTGACCGACCAACGCATCTACCGGTATGTGCTTCTGGCGATGCGCCTGGTGGATGGCTACTTTCCGGCGCTGATGAACGTCATCTACCGCGGGACCAGCCCGGTGCAAGCCGTGGAGCAGGGCGAGGCCGAATACGCCGCCGTGACCAGCAAAGGCCAGGAAGAGGAACGCGAGGCGTGAAGCCGGCGTCCTCCCTGCCGTCCCGTCGCCCGGGTTTCCGCTTTAGCCAGGGCCAGCTCTGCATCACCACCGCGCAGGAGGAGATGCGTCTGGGCACATGGCCGCTGCTGGAGGCGACTCGCCGTCGCAAGGGCGAAGCGAAGTGGAGCCGCTTCGTGCCGGCGTTCCGCCTGCTCCGGCCCAAGCACGACCTGCTCGCCATCGAGGCAGGTCCGGCCAGTGTGCGTGGACAAGGAGTGGACCCACTGTTGGAAAAGCATCAGGCCTTCCGCCTCTTCCGCCAATCCCTCCCACCGCGCCTAGCACTGGCTGCCGAGCGTTACCCGGCCCGGCAGTGGGCGGTGCTGCGGATGGTTCAGGAGCGAGAGGAGGCGGTGGAACTCCTCGAACAGAATCCCGCTCTCGGCTTCTGCGCCGCGAATCTGGGCCGGTTCCGGACGATCTTCGGGAATCACGGTCGGCAGGCCGCAGCACTGTCTCGTCGTCCGCAGCGCGAAGTGCTGGCGTGGCTCGGGTTCCCCCACGAGCAGGCATGGGTGAACATCGTGCGGAAGATTCTGCCCGAGACCGTGACGGTTGAGCGCGTGCTGGCCCTCCGTGCAGTGGCAACCACCGCAGAGGTTGCGCAGCGGCTGGCGCATGTCCCCGTTATCAACGCCGGTCTGCTGGAACTGGCGAACAAGCCCAACCTGTTGGCACAGGTGTCGCCAGCACTGCTCAATGAAATTGCTGCTGCTGAGGAGGAGCGATTACAAGGTTCGGCGGTTCACCTCCTGGAGGATCTGGTGCGGGAGTTGGAATCCATGGGGCGCCGCCCAGGCCTTGCGGTGATCAAGACGCTGGAGAAACTGCGGCAGCGCAGCCACGAGGTGGCCGAAGAGTTTCAAAACTACGTGGGCGTGCAGCGTGCAGTTGGCAGTTTCCTTGAACCGCCGGTGCCGGGAACGGAGGACATTGAGCCCCTCACCGATGCCGGCCAACTTCTGGAGGAGGGCCGGCAGCAGCGCAACTGCGTCGGTGGCTACGCCCTGCGCGTCGCAGGCGGCAAGGTGTTCGTCTATCGCGTGCTTAAGCCGGAACGGGCAACCCTGTCGCTTCGCTTGGGGGCTGACGGCGGCTGGGAGATCGAGCAACTGCTGCGAGCGTGCAACCAGCCGGTGTCGCCAGCCACCACCATTGCCGTGCTACGCTGGCTGGCTAGGGAAAGCGTTTCGATTTGAAACAGCAGGCATCTTCTCCGCACAGTCTCGCCACCGCCACCCGACTACAACGTAACCATGAACACAAACACCCGAGTCCGCGGTCACGTCCTCCGCCCCGAACCCTACGAGGACATCACCTGGAACCAAAAGCGCTTCCCCAAGCCACGCTTCTTTCGCGCCCTGGCCACCCTACGCTGGGTGGACAGCGAAATGATGGAACCCGGTTTCCTCTTCACCACCGGCAACTACGGCAGCCTCCTCATCGGCCCCGTCTGGCACGATGGCGACCGCTACCGCCGCCGTTGCCCGCGCCGCCACACCGTTTATGGCTCGGTGCGCACCCTAAAGGACATCGGGATGCCCGATGCCCGCCTTCTCTCCGAACCGGATGTCGTCCGTATGGCTATTGAGCGCCAACTGTTCCTGCGCTTGCGCCGTCACTCGGACGGAATTGACTTCGACGTCGCCATGCTGACCGACTTTCCTGACGCCAAAGCCGGCCGGCCCCGCGGCTGCGGCATCCACCTCACGAACGACACGATCGTCCCGCTCAATCCCGAGGAACCCGCCCATCACAATTATCCCGAAGAACGCTTCAGCGTGGTCGCCGAAATCGCCAACAGAACAATGGAATCCACCCTGCGCCAACGCCTCGACCGCGTGACTGTTGGATGAACCCGCCCACTCTGGCCCTGAGACAACGGCTGTCCGATGGTGGTGGAATTGAACCGGTCCGGACGCAGCCACCCGCGAACGCGGATGCGAAGTTGAGAGCTGCGCCTACGTCAACTTCAGCCACTTCTGGCCATAGACGCCGATCACTCGCGTGTCGCCGATCCGGCTCTCCCGGCCAACGTGCTGGTGGCCTTGGATGAACCAGCGCGGTTACGCACGTTCGAGGTAGCGCACGAATGCCTCGAAGCCGAAGTGAACGTCGTCGTCGCGGTCGTGAACGTGACGTGGGGAGTTGTGCGCGACGAAGACATCGACCGGGGGAAACGAGGCCATCAGGTGCTCAACCTCGGCCTGCTCGTAAAGGGAATGGCCGCGTGGCTTGTCGCACCACGAACAGAGTAACACAGAGTCAACAGCCCTTCATCCGCCCCCCCCCTGTTGGCAACTCACCCGGCAGAATTAGCCAGCCAGCTCTTCGCCCTTGGCTGCCACGATTCACTTTTCGTGGGAAATCCCATCCAAACTCGAAAACCGACCCATGCCTTGCCACCGGGCACCAGCCGGCACCCCACAAAGAGGCACCGGGGGGGGCTTGGAAACCGGCATCGCCGCCTCGAAAAACGGTTGCCGAAATTCGAGAGCGCGGAAGCCGAAGCCCGCCAGACGGCGCAAGACGAAGCCAAGGCCAACGGCATCATGCACCAGTTCACCGACGAGCCGAAGCGAGCCGTCGCGGACCGGCTGACACCCGCCATTCGCGCACAGTCGCACCGCCACGCGCTTGCAGAGTCGAAGCCGGGAGAATGGGGAAGGCCCGTCTGGCGGATTGTCCCCGTGGCAACAAACCAAGCAACCAGCAGTGCGGAGGCTACCCGCGCCCACCAAAAGGTTGTGCCGAACCTTGTGCCGAATTCTGTGCCGAATTGCCCGTTGGAACGATGGGTGGTTCCGGCGTTACAAAAACGCAAGTTGGACCAGTAAAATCAAATGGAAACGACTCATTGAAGCAAGCTGAAGACATCTCATGAAAGTGACAGAAACAGAATTTTAAGTCCCGTGCGTCTGCCATTTCGCCACACCGGCAACTGTTCTTACAGATACTTACGAAGACTCATGACCGCCAAAAACCTCGGTCGCTGGAGCGCGGTGCAACGCGAAGCCGTGGTGAGCGATGGTTGGCCCCTATTCTGGCGGTTCAGCACCACAAGAATGGACGTTATCAGAAAGCCTGCGGCGGGCACAAGCGACCAGTGGGCGTGTGACCGCTCGGCGCGTCCCGATGCAATTCGCGTGATTCGCTGGCTTGCCATCCCCCCTAATCCACCAGACTTCATGGCTCGATGAAGTCAAACACCGCCAACCGCCCGCCGTCCTCCAGCGAGAGCAGCACGCGCAGGCCGGGCGTGAGTTCGACGTGGTGGCCGTGGCGGAGGTAGTCGGGATTGTCCACGAGGAGCATGTCCGCGTTGCTCTGATTCACGAGATACCACTTGTCTTGATGAAACGTGAAGTAGCCCACCGGGGCGCGCTTGCTGTCGAGCGGCGAGACGTTCGAGCGGGCGTGCCACGGATAGAGGTATTGGCCGTTCCAGACGGTGAGGGAATGCTCGTCGTCCTTGAAATCCAACGTGTCGCTGCCGGGGCGTTTGATGTGGCGCAGGAACGTCGCCACCGGCACCGGCGCGGTGAGGCGGCGCTTCGTGAAGGGACATTCCAGCGGCAGCCCTTGCGCGACGATGAACCAGTTCTTCCCATCGGGACTCGGGTGAACGAGGTCCAGCGTCTTCTGCAACCCCTTCTCCCACTCGCTCGCACTCGCGCGCAGGTGCGGCGCGTGCAGGCCCACCACGAAGGTCTTGATAAACAGCTTCTCCAGATACGGCCCGAGGCGTTGCACGGGAATCTCCGGCGTCGGCTTGAGGCGGTTGCTCGCATCGTTCGGGTGCTCCACGTAAAGCGCCTGCGCGCCCATGCTCAACATATCGTCCTCCTCCGGCGACCGCGTGCTCCGCACCTTCGGTCCCATCAACGGATGCCGCAGCAGCAGGCTCTCGTAAATCAGCACGGCCAGCGCATGCAGGTCTGTCTCGATGCTCGGCTGCTTTCTTCCCGTAATCACCTCCGGCGCGATGTAACCCGCCGTGCCCATCACCGTGGGCGGCGCGAGGCCGGGCACCACCAGCGAATCGCAATCAATCACACTCGCATCCCCGTGCTTCGGGTCGATGAGCACGTTGTTGTGCGACAAGTCCGAGTGCGCGAGGCCGGCGAAGTGCAGCCGTCGCACAGCGCTGGCCATCACGGAACAGCATTGTAGATAGCGCAACAAGTTGCCGCGCTCCTCCTCGGGCACGAGCTTGCGGGCCTTCGCGCCGGTGAACCACCGGCCCTTCTTCTCACGCGTGTTGCCGGTGCGGTCTTTGAAGAAAAAGTTGCTGCGATACGCCGGGGCCACGACGCCGAGCACAGGGCGGAAGATGTTGTGCCGCTTGATGAAGTCGGCGGGGAGCGAGAGGTCGTTGTCGATGATACCGACGGGCCAGCAGAAGTGCTTGCGCCAGTAGTCCGCCTGCGCGCCGCCGATGGTGGGGTTGTAGGGGCCGAGGATTTTCTCCAAGCGACGCCGCCGCTCGCCGGGGTCATTGACGTGTCCGAAGAAGAAGGCGACGACGTGCTGCTTGTCCTTGGTGAAGAAGACAATTTTCTCGCCGCCGGACGCGAGCGGTTCGCTATCGAACTCCACGGTGCTGCCGTCCGTGAGCTTGGCGCGGAGGAAGACCTGCTTGGGCGCGCCGGGCAACGGCGGCGGCGGCGGTGAAGGGGCTTTGGGTTTGGAGAGGAGGGACACGATGATGAACCACTAACCAGCACTGACCGGCACTAATAGGGAAGTTTTGCCCACGGATGACGCGGATGACGCGGATGGAATCAAGGCAGGTGACAACGTGAGGAGTCTCTGATGTTTTTTGCGGCTGGACCGGACTGCGAATGAACAGGTGCGGAGTTCGCGGCCGTTCTCCCTCACCCTTCGAATCCGCTTCGGTCCCCCCGCCTTCATCCGCGTCATCCGCGTCATCCGCGGGCAAAACTCTTGTCTTTGTTCCCTCTTCATTAGTGCCAGTCAGTGCAGGTTAGTGGTTCAAAAGCTCACGTTCACTGGCAGCCGGTGCAGCACGGCCACCGTCCGGTCATCGTTCTCGCCGCGCTTCTCGAACTCCAGCCATTGCGCCAACCCCCATGCGGCGGACTCTTGCAGGAGCGGCGCGGGCTGCGGCAACTGCGCTTTGAAATCCGGCAGCGGCGCAGTCACGCCCGTGTAGAACTGCCGGAAGATGGCACTCGCCTGCTTCTCCAACGGATAAAACGGGTCCTCGATGCCGTCGCTGCACAGGAGCGCGCATTCCAGCGCCGCGAGGTCGGTGGTGACCTCCACGGCCTTCGCCTTCACGCGCGCGCAATCATCCGGCACGAAGCACGAAACCTCGCCGCTGTGCGTGCCGCTGTCGCTCGCACCGAGACGGGCGGTGGACTGGTCTTTGCGGAGGAGGCAAATGGCTCCGTCGCCGATTTGGTTCGTGAGGAGCAGCTCATGGTGCGCGCCGCGATAGTGCAGCGCGGTCAGGAGCGTGCAGCGGAAGTCCTTGGGGGAGCAGCCGGATTTCTTGGCGAGGTCGAGGAGGGCATCGGTGGCGGCGAGGACGGCTTCGGTGACGCGGGCGGAGAGGAGGTCTTTCAACTTCCCGGCATCGGCAGCCACAGCGGGGTCCACGCGCTCGGTGGCCGCGAGGAGAAATTCCACCACCCGCAGCGCGGCGACGTGACTCCCGATACGGCTGTGCTGACAACTGCCCGCGCCGTCGGAAACGCAGAGCACGGTCGCGTGGTCATGGGCATCGAAGGCGAGGGAATCCTCGCGATGCGTCCCACCATTCGCGTGCATCCGTCCGCGACGCGATGCACCGGCCGCGCGCCAACCGGGGAGGACGCGCTCGAACGCCACGGCGTCGGCCGCCGCGACTTTTCTGAGTTCCGGGGCCTGTGCGGCGATGGCGGGCGGGCACCACGGGTCCTTGGCGGGAAGGTTCTTCCAAGTGGCGGGCTTGGGAAGGGCGGTGGCGGCAGGCGTCCCGCCTGCCGTGGAGGGCGGCATCTTGCCGCCCGGCCCGGGGTCCGATGGAACTTCGGTGCTCACCTTCTTCGAGTCGCCCTTTCCGCCGGGCTGGAAGCCCGGCTCTACGGCAGGCGGGACGCCTGCCGCTACAGCGGAGAGCACGGCGGACGCCGGGACGGTCACGGCGATGGTGGGGGCGTGCATTTTGACCTCCTCGCGGGGGATGAAGACGGTGGCCCCGGACTCGGCGATGTTGGGCGGGAGCTTCGCGGGGCGGTCGGGGGCGGTGGAGGCGGGGGAATTCGGCTTCGCGGGAGTGGATTTCGGCTCGCCGGCACGGGGATTCGCCTCTGCGGAGCCGGAAATGGGTCGTGCGACGGTAGAACTGGGGTCTGCGGCGCTAGAAATCGGTCTTGCGCCGCCAGAAATCGTCTCTGCACCGTGGGAACTGGCACGCGCGGCACTAGAAGTGGACGGTGCGGCTATAGAAATCACCTCTGCGCCGGTGGGAGTCGGTTGTGCGCCGGTGGAAATGGGTGTTGCGGCAGCCGCAGTGGCATTTTCAGCCGCCGCAGCGGGCGCTGCGGCAGTCCCGGGGGCGGTTCCGGCAGGCACCGGAGCGACGCCAGCGGGGGCGGCGGGCTTGCCAGCCGCTTCGGTGGACTGAGGAGCGGCACCTTTGCCCTCGGCAGGCTTGTCGGCCTTGGATTTGCGGAACCAGTCAAGCATGGCGGGGGCGGAAGTGGCCGTTCTCCCTCAACCTATCACTCTCCCGCTGGGAGAGGGGATTCGCGCTGGAGCGGCGGAGGGCGGAGGTGCTCCCTCCGACCCGAGGCGGACGGACGCACTCCCTCGCCCAGCGGGAGAGGGCCGGGGTGAGGGAGAAGGTGTGGACTGCCGAGGGGCTTCCGAAGAGAAAAGTGAGACTCCTCACGTCGTCACCTACGCGGGACAGAAGGCGAGTCTTGTTGCTCACGAGTCGGGTGGTCTCGAACCAGCCTAGCTTTCCTTTGCTTCCCACCAGATGCCTCCTCCCACGCCTAAAACTAGCAAGACTCCGCCGACAATCTTCGTTGGGGTGCCGTCTGCCACATGAGGCATGACGAGAACTCCGAGCAGAATCGCCCCGCTGACCGGAACCCAGAACCGCCAGCCCAGCCAGCCGCTGATGAACTCGACAACTAGTTCGCCAATGGCCTGCCACATACATCAGCTCACACATGAATCACAATCTGCGGCGGGGGCGGCGGGAGGGCGATGCCTTCCGCAGGCACGGTGGGTGCCGCAGGTGCTCCGGGCACAGGCGGCATGGCTCCGGGTGAAGGGGCGGGCGCGCCGATTTTCTGGCTAGTCTGCTTGATGGAGGCGCTCACCCACTTGAAGAACTGCTTGAAGGCGTCGGGAGTCATTTCCTTCATCACCAGGACGGTCTCGGTGACGTGCTTGAGGACGTCGGGGTCGGCCTTTTCGCCGCAGGCCACGGCGATGAGGTTGCCGGGGCGGCGCTGCTTGACGGTGGCGGCGTGGGCTTCCCAGTCGTCGGTCGGCTCACCGTCGGTGAAGATGAAGATGAGAGGTTTCCAGTCGCCCTTCTTCTCGGGCGTGGTCTTCTGGACTTCGCGGTCCACGCAATCCATGAGGAGCTTCAGCGCCGCGCCGAAGGAGGTCGTTCCGCCGGCGCGGATGTCGGGCGGGACGAAGCTGGTGAGCTCGGTGAGGGGGACGACTTGCTGGGCGTTGGCGTCGAAGGTGATGACGCTGAGGTAGGCGCACTCGACGGCGCTGGGGTCGCCCATGAGTTCGCTGTGGAGGGAGCGGATGCCGGACTTCACGGACTCGATAGGGGCGCCGTTCATGGAGCCGGAGCAGTCGGCGAGGATGTAAACGGGGAGACGACGGACAGACATGGTGTGCCTTTGGGTTGAGTGGTTTTTTGCTGGCGCGCAGTGTCGGGAGAAACGGCGGGGCAGGGCAAGTAAATTGGAGGGCCTCCGAACTCAGAACCCAAAATTACTTCAGCACCGCGAGCATCTCCTTCACCGCCTTCGCTAGGCCGACGGTGAGGCTGCGACTGACAATGCTGTGGCCGATGTTCAGTTCGACGAGGTGCGGCACGACGGCCAGCAGCGGCGGGACGTTCGCGCAGTTCAAGCCGTGGCCGGCGTTGACTTGCAGGCCCAGCTCGTGGGCTTGCGCGGCGGCGGCGGTGAGGCGCTTCAGCTCGGCCTGGCGCGCGCGGGCCTGGCCGAAGCACTCGGCGTAAGCGCCCGTGTGCAGCTCGATGAATTGGGCGCCCACCATCGCGGCGGCGGCGACTTGAATCGGGTCAGGCGCGATGAAGAGGCTGACCTCGATGCCCGCGTCGTTCATGCGGCGGCAGGTTCGCTTGAGCGCGGCGAGGTTGCCGGCTACGTCGAGGCCGCCCTCGGTGGTGACTTCCTGCCGACGCTCCGGGACGAGGCAGACGATGGCGGGCTTGAGCTTGAGCGCGAAGCGGATGATTTCCTCCGCGTTGGCCATCTCCAGATTCAGCCGGGTGGAAATCTTCTTCCGCAGGGCGACGACATCGCGGTCCTGGATGTGCCGGCGGTCCTCGCGCAAGTGGGCGGTGATGCCGTGGGCACCCGCGGCCTCGCACACGAGCGCGGCGGCCACGGGGCAAGGCTCGCCCGCACCGCGTCCGCGATAGCGCGCCTCACGCACGGTGGCGACGTGGTCAATGTTGACGCCGAGTTTCAGCATGGCCGGGAACGTAGCGAGCGGTGGGGAACGGCGGAAGAAAAAGGTGCGGCGCTGTCGGAACTCCATGAGAATGTCCCCATCGTAACTCGATAAGAATGTCCCCCTGTTGGCGGGTTAGCGAAAGCAACCCGCCAACAACATGGAGACACTGACAATGAGCCGGAAAGAGCGGGCGCGACTGACGATCATGACAGGCGTC
>CALQJI020000075.1 GCA_943330855.2 Klebsiella pneumoniae | reverse complement strand
TGCTGGAGTTATACGCCTCCTGGCGGGGCTTTTCGCGGTCGGGAGGCTTGCGGCGACCCGCGTAGAATCGGCCTGCGGACCGGCGTTATACGCGCGGCACGCGTCGTTCTCGTCGCTATTTTCAGCGCATGTCATGGACACCGTTGCCTCGTCCGGCTCGAAGATGACCTGCTTCCCATCACGGAGAATGGGCACTTGATAGCAGCGTTCGCGCGTGAGCTGCCAGACGAGGGAACGGTCGGTGCTGGGGATGTTCGTGAGTTTAAAGCGCACTCCCGAAAATTCCAAAATGCGCCGCTGCACGATGCAGAAGGGGCTCCACGGAAACTGAATCAGCTCGATCATTCGGCCCGGACGGCGGCTCGCCGCACATCACGCGCGCGCGGAATCTAGGTTTGGGGGCAGAGCGAGACAAGGGGAAGTTTGGCCACGCGGGAAGGGTGGAACTTCATCTTCCGCCCGCGTGCCGCGCTTGCTACTTTGCCCGCCGTGGATTTGGCAGAATACAAAGCGCGGCGACCGCGACGCGACCAGGCCAGCCTGCTCGTGCTGGCGTTCGTGTGCTCCATCGTCGCGCACGTCGTGATCCTGCTCGCGTGGGAATTCCGCGCCCACCTGCCGCACCTCGCGTGGCTGGACTGGCTCAAAACCCAGTCAGCCAAGCTCAGTCCCGCCACACTCCTGCTCAAGCTCGACGAGCCAAAGTCCGTGCCCCCCGAGTTGAAGAAACTCTTCGCCACGCAACCGCCCCCCGAAGATCCACCGATGCCGCAACTGACCTTCGTCGATGTGGACCCCGCGCAAGCCAGCGAGCCACCGAAGGACGCGAAGTATTATTCCACCGTCAGCACCCGCGCCGCCAATCCAGACCCCAAGATTGAATCGAACGTCCCGAAGCTGGACGGCAAGCAGGAGCAGTTCGCCAAGATCACGGAAGTTGCCAAGCCGCTCCCGCCCGCCGAGCCGCCGCCCACGCCGAAGCCCAAAGCCCCGACGCCACCACCGGAGGCCAAGCCCACGCCCGAGCCCAAACCGCAGCCGCAGCCGCCCGCCCCGCAGCCCACTCCGCCCAAGAAAGTTGAGCCGCAGCCCTTGCAGCCCGCGCCCACGCCCACGCCAAAACCCGTGGGCGACACGCTGCCGCAGCCCAAACCCACGCCGCCCGCGCCGCCCGCGCCGCCCACTCCCGTGCAGCTCGCGAAGGCTTCGACAGCCCCACCCGCACCCGCGCCGCCGATGTTGAACCCGAGCAGCGCGAAACCCACACCCCCACCGGAGCCGGGCGATGCCGACACGAAAATTTCCCGACCCCGCACCATCAAAGAAGCCCTCGCTCGCCGCACGGAAAGCGGGTTGGTCGGTGAGAAAATGAAGCAGGACGGCGGCGTGAAACGGCTCGGCGTCAGTGCCCTGGACGCACGCGGCATGGCCTTCGGGGCTTACGACGCCGCCATCATCCAAGCCATCCAGCAGCGTTGGTATAGCTTGCTGGAGTCGCGTCCGACCCCGCGCGGCAAGGTGGTGGTCGAATTCCGGATGCACTTCGATGGACGCGTGACCGACGTGAAGGTCAACGACGCCGACGTGGGCGAGCTCTACTCGCTCTTCTGCCAAAAGGCCGTGCAAGACCCCGCGCCCTACCCACGCTGGCCCAACGATATGCGCCGCCAGCTCGCGGCCGACCACCGCGACGTGCGCTTCACGTTCTTCTACAACTGAGGGCAGAAGTTGAAGGGTGAAAGCTGAAAGCTGAAAGTTGAGAGAGCGGTGGCGCGCGAGTCCTTCTTTCAACTCTCAACTTTCAACTTTCAACTCTCCCCTCCGGCAGTCATCAATGCCGCCCGACAAATGGAACAAGCCATCATGCTGGTGCTGACGTTGACCTCGGTCCTCAGCCTGACTTTCATCATCGAACGCGGCCTCGCGCTACGGGAGACCCGCGTCATCCCGCCCGTCCTCGAGGAGGCGGTGGAGAACTGCCAGTCGCCCTCCGACCTGCCGATGCTCCGGCGCGCTTGTGAACAGCATCCCTCGCCGCTGGGCCGCCTGCTCCTCGTCGCCGCCAACCACCTCGACTGCCCCAAGGGCGAGAACATCGACGCGCTGCAAACCAAGGCCCGGCACGAGATGGCGCAGTTGGAACGCCGCTTGGTCGTGCTGGAAATCATCACCGGCATCGCACCGCTGCTCGGGCTGGTCGGCACGGTCTATGGCTTGATCCTCCTCTTCACCGGCATGGGCCAGCAGACGCTCGCGGGCGACAACACGCTCTTCTCCGCCGGCATCGCGCTGGCCTTGCGCGCGACGTTGTTCGGCCTACTTGTGGCGATTCCCTCGCTGGTCGCGTGGAGCTATTTCAGCAAGAAGGTCGAGACGCTGGCCGTCGAGATGGAGACGCTTTGCGACGAGTTTCTCCAACGCCAATACCGGGCCATGAACCGCGCGTCTTGACCACGGTGAAACCAAGACCCGGAATTTATAAGGACGGCAGGAGGGCAGGAGGGAACGGCCGGCCGAACGCTTCAGTTCTTTACCTCCAGCCTTCGGCAGGCAGCCAGCAGCTACCCCCTCCCCCTCCTGCCCTCCGGCTCTCCTGATAAAAGCCCGTGCAATTCCTCGCCCGCAAACGCCGCAACCCGCCCGCCGTCATCATCGTGTCGTTGATTGACGTGCTGATGGTCGTGCTCATCTTCCTGATGGTCACGACCACCTTCCGCCAGCAGCCGGCGGTGAAGCTCACGCTCCCCGAATCCAAGCAGGCCAAAGAAGGAGTGGCTGAGAAAATCCCGCCACTCTTCGTGGACATCGTGAAGGCCGCACCGCACCTCCACTTCGGTGGCCTGCCCATCACCGCCGAGAAGTTGCAGGCGGAACTCGCCGCCAAGGTGAAGGAAAACCCGAACGTCGTGCTCGCCATCCGCTCCGACACGGAAGCGCCCGTGGGCCAACTCGTGAAGGTGATGGACGCCGCCAAGTCCGCGAAGATCAAGGCTGTGACCGCCTACACGAAACAGCCGGGGCAGAAGTAATACCCATTCCGAGAGCGAATCGGCGCCGTGCGGTCCGTTGGGCCCTTCTCCCTCTCCCGCTGGGAGAGACCGCAAAACTGCCGCGATTTCGGCCCTGGAACCCGTCGCAGCAGGGTGACGGCGACGCCCCGTCGCCGGGGTTAGCCGCATCGAACGGTGGGCCGAACCAACGCGCGGCGGTCGCCGCGCCCAACTCAATCGTTCCGGATCAGTCCTCGGCGAAGAGGTATTCCAAATCGGTCTGCGAGAGGCTGCGGGCGAAGCCTTCTTCGCCGAGCACGTCTTGGATGGTCTGGGCTTTGCGCTGTTGCAGGTCCCAAATCTTCTCCTCCACGGTGCCGGGCGCGATGAGGCGGTAGGCGTTCACCGTGCGCGTCTGGCCGATGCGATGGCTGCGGTCGATGGCCTGGGCCTCGACGGCGGGGTTCCACCACGGGTCGTAGAGGACGACGTAGCTGGCGTTGGTGAGGTTGAGGCCCGTGCCGGCGGCGCGGAGCGAGAGTAGGAAGACGCCGGGCGAGTTGTCGGCCTGGAAGGCGTTGACGACTTCCTGGCGCTGCTTGGTCTCGCCGGTGAGCAGGTGCGTGGGGATGCCGCGCTTGGCACAATCCACTTCGAGGATTTTTAGCATCTGCACGAACTGCGAGAAGACGAGGACCTTCTGGCCTTCGGCGACGAGGGTGTCGAGCAACTCGAAGAGGGTCTCGGTCTTGCCGCTGGCGACGTTGCTGCCGACGAGTTGCGGGTGGCAGCAAATCTGGCGGAGGCGCGTGAGGGCGGCGAGGACGTGCATCTTGCTCTTCGCGAGGCCCTTCTCCTTGACGGCCTGCATGACTTGCTCGCGGGAGCGGCGCAGCTCGGCGAGGTAGAGTTTGCGGTGTTCTTCGCCGAGTTCGCAGTCGCGGCGTTGCTCGATGCGGTCGGGCAAATCCTTGGCGACCTGCTTCTTCATGCGGCGCAGAAGGAGCGGGCGGAGCTTGGCGGAGAGGCGGCGGCGGGCGATACGTTGGAGGGAGACGGCTTCCTCGCTCTCGTTGCCGGGCTTGGGATCGTAGGTCTCGTTGAAGTGCTCCTGATTGCCGAGGGAGCCGGGCTGGATGAAGTCCGTGATGCTCCAAAGGTCGAGGAGGCGATTCTCGAGCGGCGTGCCGGTGAGGGCGAGGCGGCGGTCGGCCTTGAGTTGCTTGACGCTTTGCGTGACTTGCGCGGCGGGGTTCTTGATGAACTGCGCTTCGTCGAGGACGAGCGCGCCGAAGTCGAACTTGTTCAGCTCTTCGAGGTCGCGACGCAGGAGCGCGTAGTTGGTGACGATGATGTCGTGCTCGGGGATTTGCTTGCGCAAGGTGTGGCGGCCCGCGCCGCTTTGGAGGACGAGCACCTTCATGTGCGGGACGAATTTCTCCGCCTCGCGCCGCCAGTTGTGCAGCACGGACGCGGGGCAAATCACGAGCGCAGGCTGGGGGTTCTTCGGGTTGCGGGCCTTGAGCCACGCGAGCCAGATGAGGGTCTGGAGGGTTTTGCCCAGGCCCATGTCGTCGGCGAGGATGCCGCCGAGGCGCATCTCGGTGAGGTGGCAAAGGAAGTCGAAGCCTTCCTTCTGATACGGGCGGAGGTCGGCGACGAGGCCCTTGGGCAGGTCGGTCGCGGCGACGCCCTCGAAGTTCGTGAGGCGTTTGCGGAGGGCCTTGGCTTGCTCACTGTCGCCGAACTTTTCCAAGCCCTTCTCGTCGAGGTGCGCGGCTTGCTCGATGGAGACCTGCTGGGCGATGGGGCTGAGGCCGTCGAGGCCGATGTCGGCGAGGGCTTCGTGGGCGGCCTGCACGGCCTGCGTGTCCAGCTCGACCCAGCCAGAGTCGGGGAGCTTCACGAAACGTCCGGTGGCGCTGGCGAGACGCTGGAGGTCGGCACGGGTGAGCTTCAGGCCCTCCTGCTCCCACTCGGCGGAGACGCTGAACCAGTCGATGCCGCTGCCCTTCACGACGAGCGTGGGCTTGAGCTTGCGCGGCGTGAGGAAGAGGCGTTGGAACGCGCCGTTGCCGAGGAACTCGGAATCCGGCGGGCGGGTCGCCCAGTTCGTGGAGAGGACGTTGAAGAAATTCTCAGCCGCGTCGCCGACCCAGAGGCCGGGTTCAGGCGTGAAGCAATTGAGGCGGCGCAGCCAGTTCACGGCGGGTTCCAGACGGAGGTCGTCGAGAATTTCCGGCTTGGTGATCTTGCGGCCCGGCTCGTCCTGCAACCACTCGTGGCCGTTCCAATGCCAGGCCGTGTTGTCGCGCTCACTGCGAGCCAGCAGGCGGATGCGGATGACCTCGTCCACCAACTCGAAGGTGAACTGCGGCACGGCGGGATGGGCCACGCAGAGTAGGTCCCAGTCCACGCCGTTGTCGAAATGGGCGCGCCGGAGATTGGTGAGGAAGCGGTGGCTCAACTTATGCACCGGCACCATCGGCGTGCGGGTCATAGACTCGAGCAACCCGCCGGGCGGCGAATTGCGGAGGAGGTAGAACGTGTCGTCCACGAACGCGAGTGGCGGCTGGCCGGCGAACCAGGTCGCGTCCATGAGCGGCCGCAGCTCACCGTTGGAGAGCTTGATGCGTTGGGTGAAGGAAAGTTCCTGATCGCCGTTTTGCAGGTGCGGCGTCAGCTCGACTACCTGACCGTGATACACCACAGGCTTGGTGCCACACTCCATGAGCAGGCGTCCGTGGTGGCCCCAACGGGCGATCCACTGGAGGAGCTCGACCCCTTGCAGCACGATGTCGCTGTCCTTGTCCTCGCGGTGGCGGTTGTTCTCCACGATCCACTGGATGAACTCCCAGTCGAACGCGGGAAACAATTCCTGCTCATGCGCCGCGCGGGTGTTGAGATCAATCAGGTCGGCCAGCGACTTCTTCTTCTCGCCCGTGCGGGGGCGGAAGAGGTGGAACTCGGCGACTAACTCGTGCAGCGGCGAGTCCTTCACCACAGGCTGGGGCCTGCAGATGACGCGCAGGCCCGCGCGCGGCGTGTCCAAATGGACGGGGGCAGGCGGGAAAAGCCAGTGCTCCAGCTCCTGCATGAGTTTGCCATCCTGCTCGGCCTGCGCGATTTCCGCGAAGCGCGAGTAGTTGGCGAAAGGCTGCATCTCCTGCGGTAGCGAGCGCCCGGCGCGTAGGAAAAGGATGGCCAACTCCTCGAGGCGGGGGCGGCCTTGAGTGCCCACCATGCGCGGCCACCATTCGTTCGCGCCGAAGTCCTTCCGCGAGAGATTCAGCTTCTCGAAGTAGTCCTCGAGCAGCAGCCAGGAGCGTTGCGAATCCGTGCACGTGGCGAAGAGGTGCAGTAGGCTGCTACGCTCGGCGACCTTCTCCTTTGAGTCCGCCAGCTCACGCCGTAAATCAGCCAGCGCCCCATAAGTCTGGTTGAGGACGGAATGATGAGCATCGTATTTTGCCGTGTTCGCGCCGATGCGTGGGACGCGACCTGGCTTGGCTACCTTTGGCATTTTCCTGAGTCAAAAAAACAACACTTATCAACGAAAATAGAACCTCATTGGCTCATAGGTGTGCGCTATGGGTCAATCTGAAAAACTTTCTTCCTGGGACAGTGAGGGCAACTCCTCACCGCGGCGCAAAGGAAAGGGCTCCCCGCTCGTTCCAGTGAAATCAAAGTTTCGGAGGCTGCTCTGAAGTCGCGGAGGGAGGAAGTCGGGGGGTAGCTCACGTTAGCGAGCTCACAACCACCGGTAAGCCGGAATAATGCCGTCGGCCATGGCACCCGTAGCTGCGACGCCTCGGCGCAGTAGGGTGACGGCGCCGCCCCGGCGCCGGGGCGGGAGCGACGCGCGGCGCGGCGTCGCAACTACGAGCGGGCCGTCGGTCACCCCTCCCAACTGCATCGTTTCAGGTAAGCCCAGGCGAATGTAGGTGCCCCACCGGCTCACACGAACTTGCCGGGGTTCAAAATGCCGCGCGGGTCGAGGGCTCGCTTCACGGCGCGATGTAGGTCGCGCACGTCTTCGTTCGCGGCGAGAGGCCACCAGGGTTTCTTCGCCAGGCCGATGCCGTGCTCGCCGGTGATGACGCCGCCCCACGCGAGGATTTGCCGGAAGAGGTCGTCGAGCGCGGCGTCGGCGCGCGGGCGGCTGTCGGGTTGGGTGTAGTCCACCATCACGTTGACGTGGATGTTGCCGTCGCCGGCGTGGCCGAAACAGGCGATGGGCAGGCCGTGCTTCTTTTGCAGGCGGGCGGCAAAGCGGAACAGCTCCTCCAAGCGCCCGCGCGGGACGGCGATGTCTTCGTTCAGTTTCGTCAGCCCGGTGTCGCGGAGGCTGTAGCTGAACTCACGGCGCAGGCCCCAGAGGGTGTCCACTTCAGCAGGACCGAAGGCGCGATTGACGAAGACCGGTTTCTGCCCGGCGACGAGTTGCTCCACATCGGCCAGCTCGGCGCGGACGGAGCGCTCTTGGCCGTCCAGCTCCACGAAAAGCATCGCGCGGGCACCGGCGAGCTGCTCGCTCTTCGTGCGCTGGTAGGCGGCGGCGAGGGTGAACTCGTCGGCGATTTCCAGCGCACAGGGGAGGAAGCCGGCCTTAAAAAGGGCGGCAAGCGAACGCGCCGCGCCGCGCGTGGTGTCGAAACCGACGCCGAGCAACGCGCGGTAGGGCGGGAGCGGGAGGAGTTTTAACGTGGCCTCGGTCACGACGCCGAGCAAACCCTCGGAGCCGACAAAGACGCGGTGGAGGTCGAAGCCGGTTTTATTCTTGTGGCAACGGCTGCCGAGGCGCACGAGGCGGCCGTCGGCGAGCGCGACTTGCAGGCCGAGGACGTAGTCGCGGGTGACGCCGTATTTGAGGCAGCGCGGGCCACCGGCATTGGTGGCGATGTTGCCGCCGAGCGAGCAGTCGGCACGGCTGGCGGGGTCCGGCGGGTAGTAGAGGCCGCGCTTCTCGACGGCGGCTTGGAGCTTCGCGGTGATGACGCCGGGCTGGACCACGGCGACGAAGTCACGCGGGTTGATTTCCTGGATGCGGTTCATCCGCGCGACGGAGAGAGCGATGCCGCCCTTCACCGGCACGCAGCCGCCGACGTAGCCGTAGCCCGCGCCGCGTGGCGTGACGGGGACGCGGTGTTCGTGCGCGATGCGCAGCACGGCGGCGACGGCCTCGGCGGTCTTCGGCAAGGCGACGATGTCGGGCAGGTGCGAGGCGAACCACTTGTCGCCAGCGTGGGCGGCGAGGGTGGCGGCGTCCACGCGGAGTTCGTCAGCGGCGAGGGCGCGGCGGAGCGCGGGGAGAACTTGTCGGAGGCAGTCGTTCACGCAGGGAGGATTAAGATTAGGATTAGGATTAAGAGCAAGAGGGACGCGGCGGCGGGTGCCTCGTAATCTTAATCGTAATCTTAATCTTTCTCCTCCGGCCCCGCGCCACTCCCATCATCCCGCACCAGCTCCAGCGCCACCTCCGCGTCCACTTCGGGCACTTGCACGCGGATACCGCCGACAGCGAGGGCGTAGCCATCCACGCTCAGAGCGGCGAGTTCACCGGCGACAAAGACGTGCTGCAAGCCGGCGGCTTCGAGACGCGAGCGGATGAGTTGGGCCTCGGCTGGGTTGAAAGCGGTGAAGACGGTGACGAGTTGCATGGCGTCAGGGAGCGTGAACGTTGGCGGTGCCCGACGTCACCTTCGGATCGGCGAAGACCAGCGTGCCGGTGGCGCTCTGAAGCAGGCTGATGACTTGCACCTCGATTTGCTGGCCGATGAAGCGCTGCGCGTTGTTGACCACAATCAGGGTGCCGTCGCTGAGGTAGCCGACACCCTGACCGCGGTCCTTGCCCTCGCGGGCGATTCTCAGGGAGAAGACTTCGCCGGGTAAAATCACCGGCTTCAACGCCGCGGCCAGTTCGTTGAGGTTGACGTGTTTGACGGACCGCAGCTCGGCGATTTTCCCGAGGTTGTGGTCGTTGGTGTAGAGGCGGGCGTTGAGTGACTTGGCTAAGCGGATGAGCTTCGCGTCGATCTCCGTTTCCTCGGGCACCTCGGCCTCGTGGATTTTCACCTGGTTAAGCTTATTGCGCTGAAGGCGCGCGAGCATATCGAGTCCACGGCGACCTCTCGCGCGGCGCAGTGGGTCAGCAGAGTCGGCGATGAGCTGAAGTTCCTTGAGGATGAAACTGGGCACGACGACGACGCCTTCCAGAAAGCGCGCGTCAATGAGGTCGGCGATGCGGCCATCAATGATGACGCTGGTGTCGAGCAGCAGCAGGTTATCCGGCTCGTTCTCGCGGGTGAAGCGGACGTAAGGAATGATGAGGGAAAAGTCATCCTTGTTACTGCGCATCGCCATGACCATGCCGATGTAGGAGAAGCCGATAAACAGAGCCATCCGCAGCAGGCTGCGCGTGACCTCGTCGTCCTTGTCCACCCAGAGGAAAACGCCGGAGTTGTCGAACATCCACGCCACCACCGCGCCGAGCAGCATCCCGAACGTGGCCGCCGAAAAGGCGCGCAGGGAGAAACCCTTAAGCATCTCATCAATGCCAATGAGGATGCCGCCAAAGCCAATGCCGATCAGCGTCCAAAACCGGCCTGCCTCCAGCCACTCCGGTCGCACCTGACTCACGGCGAAGCCCCCGAGCGTGCAGAGAATCAGAAAGAGGATGCGGACAGCCCAGAGAGACATCTTGAAGGGAGTTGGGGGTAGGGTTTCGGGTTTTAAGTCGGCGGGGCCAACCGCTCAATTCAAATTGGATTTTTGGCGCGGCGAAAGCAACGGGGCGTGCGGTGCGCTGTTCGTCGGCTTGGGCGGCTTGGGTTTGTAGAAGAGCCCGTGGGCGTTGAGGTTGCTCATCAAGAGAGCGCCATTTCCAGCCAGCACGCGACCGTCACCGAGGAAGCCGTTCAGGTTCGTCATCACCCCGTGGGCGTCCAGGGTGAGCGAGTTGATGTTGGAGACGGCGCTGTTGACCTGACCACTGATGGCGGGGAGGTCGGCGGAGAGTTGCTTGAAATTGCGAGCGAGCGTGTCGTCCTTGAAAAATGCGCCGGCCAAGCCGCGACCTGACTGCACTTCGCCAAGGAGGTTGGTCACCTGCGCGGTCGCGGTCTCCAAGTTGCGCACGGCGGCCTGAATCGCTGGGCGGTTGCCGCCCAGGGTATCCTGTAAGTCTGCCCCGACCCGGTTGAGCTGCTCGGTGAACCGCAACACATTCGTCACAGCGGTTTGGATCGGCGCGGTGCTGGCGGCGACCAACACGTCCACGCGGTCCAACGTGCCGAGGGCTTTCGTCTCCAGCGCAATCGCCCGCTCGGTCACGATCCGCGTCTGCTCGGACACGACGCGCAGGTTCGCCATGATCGCGGCGAAGTTGGTCAGCGTCTGCTCGGACAACACCGTCTTGTTCACGCGCTCGGCGGCGACATCAATCTTCTGGGCGGCCTGGTCCAACCGCTGAATCAAGCCCAGCGCGTCGCGGGCGGCGTCCTGGATGTTGAAGGGCGCGCGGCACTCGCGCGCGGCGGAACCGTCCTTGGGCAAGGGCGGCAGCACGTTCTGCGTCGGCGAGATGGAGACGAACTGGTCGCCGAGAAAACCCTGCGCCTCGATGTTGAAGTGGGCGTCACCGGGGATGTCGTGCTTCGCGTAGATGTGGAGGACGATGACGACCGACTTGCTGTCCGGCGCCAGCACCACGTGGCTGACGTTGCCCACCGTGACGCCGGCGAGCAGCACGGCGGCCTTGTCCTTGATGCCGCCGACGTTGGTGGTCTTGAGGCGCACGACGTAGCTCGGTTTGAGCAGCGAGAGGCCCTTCGAGAAGTTCAGGACGAGCACCGCCAACAGCACGAGGCCGAGGGCGACAAACCCGCCGACTTTCCATTCTTTGTGTGACTGGCTCATGGGGAAGTCTGGTTTTGAGTTCTGCGTTTTGGGTTTTTGGTTGAACGCCGCGCGCGGCTGACCGCACGCGCGGGACAAAGAACACGGACCGGGGCTGGCTCCGCAGGGTTTGGAAACGGGTTGTTCATCTCGGCTCTGCCTTCAAAACGTGTGCTCCTTCTCGTCCGAAATCCCGCGCACGAACCGACTCACCACCGGGTCCGTTGCAGCCATCAGCTCCACCGGCGTGCCACTGGTGTAAATACGTCCGTGGTGCAGCATCGCCACGCGGCGGCCCACCGCCTGCATGCTCCTCATGTCGTGCGTGATGACCACGGTCGTGACCTTGAGTCGCTCACAGACGCGGATGATGAGCTTGTCGATGCTGTCGGACACCACCGGATCGAGGCCGGTCGTCGGCTCATCGTAGAAGACGACTTCGGGCCGGTAGATGATGGCGCGGGCCAAGCCAACGCGCTTGCGCATCCCGCCGGACAGCTCGGCGGGCTTCTTCTTCTGAACCCCAGGCATCTCGACCATTTCCAACGCTTCCGTCACGCGCCGGGCGATTTCCTCCGGTGTGTGGTTGCGCTCGCGCGCGAGGACGAAGGCGATGTTCTCCTCAACCGTCAGCGAGTCGAACAGCGCCGCGCTCTGGAAAAGCATCCCGAACTTGCGCCGCACGGCGAGCAGCTCGCGCTCGTTCAGATGCGCAATGTCCTGCCCGTTCACCAGCACTTGTCCCGAATCCGGCTGCGTGAGACCGACGATGTTTTTCAGGAGCACGCTCTTGCCCCCGCCGCTGCGCCCAATGATGACGAGCGATTCGCCCTGCTCGATGGTGAGGTCCACGCCATCCAGCACCGGCTGGTCGCCGAAGCTTTTGCGAAGCTGGCGGACTTCAATCATGTCAGCGCCAGCAGCCGCGTGAGCAGAAGCGTGAGAAAGAAGTTTGACATCAGAATGGCGATGGACGCGTAGACCACCGCCTCCGTGGTCGCGTGGCCCACGCCCTCGGCGCCTTGCCCACAGTGCATGCCCTTGTAGCAGCCCGTGGTCGCGATGATGCCGCCGAAGATGAAGGACTTGATGAAGCCCATGATCACGTCGCGGTGGTCGGTGAAGCGCTGCATGTTCACGATGGAATAGCCGGGGTCAATTTGCAGCAGGTGGACGCCCACGAGATACGCCGCCAGGATGCCCACCGTGACGCTCTCCGCCGTCAGCAACGGCACGGCAATCATCGTCGCCACCACCCGTGGCACGACGAGGTAATCAATTGGATGCGTCGCCAGTGTGCGCAGCGCATCAATTTGCTCGGTCACTTTCATGGTCCCGAGCTGCGCGGCCATCGACGCTCCCACGCGGCCTGAGACCATCAACGCCGTCAGCACCGGGCCCAGCTCGCCGCACATCGAAACACTCACGACCGCGAGCGTGGCGGTGTCCATCTTGACCTTGTGAAATTGGAAGTAAGTCTGCGCGCACAAGACCATCCCGGTGAACGCGCCGGTCACGAGCACCACCGTCTGGGACTTCACGCCGATGAAGTAAAGCTGGTCCAGCAAATCGCGCCCGGACAACCGCTGTGTCATGAGCGAGCGCACCACCTCTGTAACCAGCAGGCTGAAACGCCCGAGGCCGGCTAGCAGCCGCTGTATCATATTTGCAGGAAGTTCCGTCATGCTGCAGGACGGTGGGTAACAGACGGGGAAATGGCTGGCGAGCCTTCCCTACATGATGGAGGGACGCCGAGATGATTGCGCATAGCTACGAGCATGCCGACGGCCAGCAACACTCTCAATTTAGAATAATTCTAAATCTTGACGGCCTAAGCCGCCCCGTTACCTTCCCGCGCCATGACTGCGGTCGCGACCAAATCCCCGCCGGAAAACAACCTGAACGAGCGCCTCGCCCACAGCGGGCTGCGCCTGACGCCCCAGCGCCAACAGGTCCACGAGGTCCTCCGCGAGAAGACGGACCATCCGACCGCCGACCAAGTCTTCATGCGCGCCAAGTCGAAGATGCCGGAGATTTCCATGGCGACGGTTTACAACTGCCTTGATGCCCTTGTGCAGTGCGGCTTGGTTCGGCAGGTGACGCTGGATCGCGGCGCAACTCGCTTTTGCCCGAACATGCAGGACCACTCGCACTTTTACTGCGACGGGTGCGGCAGCGTCTTCGACATCCTCCAGACCATTTCCATCGCAGACGCCGACATCAAACTCCCGCGCGGCTTCCGACTGAAGCTGATCGAAACCAACCTCCACGGCCATTGCCCCGACTGCGCGACGAAAGCCAAACAACCCTAATTTCTAGCCACAGATGGAACACGGATTAAACACAGAAGCGACGGGAAAGGAACGGCCCGGACTGACTAGCGGGGCATTTCCCATTCGCGCCAATTCGCGTGATTCCAGGGCCGTCACCTCGGCCTTTTTCCCCTGCGCCTTTATTCCGTGTTCCATCCGTGGCTAAAACTAATTTCCCATGAGTGAATCCCTCAACACCATCGAGCAGTTCGTCGCCTCCGACTACAAATACGGCTTTGTCACGAACATCGAGTCCGACACCGTCCCGCCGGGCTTGAGCGAAGACACCATCCGTTTCATCTCCGCCAAGAAGCACGAGCCGGCGTGGCTTACCGAGTGGCGGCTGAAAGCTTTTCGCTACTGGCAAACACTCACCGAGCCGAAGTGGCCGAACGTGACTTACACGCAGACGGATTACCAAGCCATCAGCTACTACTCCGCGCCCAAGCAGAAAAAGACGCTGAACTCCCTCGACGAAGTGGACCCCGAGTTGCGCAAGACCTTCGACAAGCTCGGCATCTCGCTCAACGAACAGAAGCGTCTCTCCGGCGTGGCCGTGGACGCCGTCGTGGACAGCGTTTCTGTCGCCACGACCTTCAAGACTGAGTTGGCCAAGCAGGGCATCATCTTCAGTTCGTTCTCCGAGGCCGTCGCGCATCACCCCGACCTCATCCAGAAATATCTCGGCTCCGTCGTGCCGCACACGGACAACTTCTACGCCGCACTGAACGCCGCCGTCTTCACCGACGGTTCCTTCTGCTACATCCCCAAGGGCGTGCGTTGCCCGATGGAGCTGTCCACCTACTTCCGCATCGAGGCCGCGAACACCGGCCAGTTCGAGCGCACGCTCATCGTCGCGGACGAAGGCTCCTTCGTGAGCTACCTCGAAGGCTGCACCGCCCCGATGCGCGACGAAAACCAGCTCCACGCCGCCGTCGTCGAACTCATCGCGATGGAGAGCGCGCAAATCAAATACAGCACCGTCCAGAACTGGTATCCCGGCGACAAGGACGGCAAGGGCGGCATCTTCAACTTCGTCACCAAGCGCGGCCTCTGCAAAGGCGCGAACTCGAAGATTTCCTGGACGCAGGTCGAAACTGGCTCCGCCATCACCTGGAAGTATCCGAGCTGCATTTTGCTGGGCGACAATTCGCAGGGCGAATTCTACTCCGTCGCGCTGACGAACAACTGCCAGCAGGCCGACACCGGCACGAAGATGATTCACATCGGCAAGAACACCCGCAGCACCATCATCAGCAAAGGCATCAGCGCCGGCCGCGGCCAGAACAGCTATCGCGGCCAGGTGAAAGTGATGAAGGGCGCCACGAACGCGCGTAATTTCTCCCAGTGCGACTCCCTGCTGCTCGGCGACAAATGCGGCGCGCACACCTTCCCCTACATTGACGTGCAAAACCCGACCGCGCAGGTCGAGCACGAGGCCAGCACGTCGAAGATTGGCGAGGACCAAATTTTCTACCTCAACCAGCGCGGCCTCGAGACGCAGGACGCGGTGAACATGATTGTGAACGGCTTCT
This sequence comes from Klebsiella pneumoniae, assembly GCA_943330855.2. Taxonomy (GTDB): domain Bacteria; phylum Verrucomicrobiota; class Verrucomicrobiia; order Limisphaerales; family SXTU01; genus SXTU01. The sequence continues at coordinate 11,729 of CALQJI020000075.1, read as the reverse complement.
GCAAGGAGGTCTTCCGCGAGTTGCCGATGGAGTTCGCGGTGGAAGCGCAGAAGCTGCTGGGCGTGAGCTTGGATGGCAGCGTGGGCTGAACGGAGTGCTGAATGAAAGCGCGCCTCTACCTCGAAACCACCATCGTCAGCTACTTGGTCGCCCGGCCTAGCAGCAACGTGACGCTGGCGGGGCATCAGGCTGTTACGCGTGCTTGGTGGAGTCACCGCCGAAAGGACTTCGACATCTTCATCTCCGACACTGTGTTGGCCGAAGCATCGGCGGGCGAAGTAGCGATGGCAAAGAAGCGGCTAGCGCTGTTGAAGCCATTCGACTTGCTTTCGACGCCGGACGAGGCGCTGGAGTTGGCTGACGCGCTGATTCATGGCGGACCGTTGCCGGTGACGGCACAACGTGACGCCTTGCACATCGCCGTCGCTGCGGTCCACGGGATTCATTTCCTGCTGACCTGGAACTGCAAGCACATCGCCAACGCCCGAATGCTGGGGAAAGTCGCCGAGATTTGCAGCAGCCACGGCGTCGACAGCCCGGTGATTTGCACGCCTGACGAACTGATTCACAAGTAGCCTATGAAAACGAAACCCTACGAAGACCCCATTGTGGAGGAAGTCCGCAAGGTGAAGGAAGCTCTCGCCGCCAAGTTCAACTTCGACCTGCACGCAATGGTTCGCGACCAGCAGGAGCGAGAAAAGAGCCACGGCAAGCGGCTGGTTTCCTTCATGAAGAAGAAGCCCGCCAAAGCCTGAGCCAAACCAACCCGACCAACATTTTCCAAAAATTCATGAGCAGCCCCCTAATCGAAATCACCAACCTCAGCGCCGGCGTCAACGGCAAGCAAATCCTCAAGGGCATCAACCTCACCGTGCGACCCGGCGAGGTCCACGCTATCATGGGACCGAACGGCTCCGGCAAGAGCACGCTCGGCTATGTCCTCGCCGGCCGTAAAGGCTACGATGTCACCGGCGGATCCGTAACCTACGACGGCAAGGACTTGATTGCGCTGCCGCCCGAGGACCGCGCGCGCGAGGGACTGTTCCTCGCCTTCCAGTATCCCGTCGAGATTCCCGGCGTGAACAACACCTACTTCCTCCGCGCCGCCTACAACGAGCAGCGCAAGCACCGGAAGCAGGAGGAAGTGGACGCCGTGGACTTCCTCGCCATCGTGCGCGAGAAGATGAAGCTGCTCGAACTCCCCGAAGGCATGCTCAAGCGCTCCGTCAACGAGGGCTTCTCCGGCGGCGAAAAGAAGCGCAACGAAATCTTCCAGATGGCCGTGCTCGACCCGAAGCTCGCCGTCCTCGACGAGACCGATTCCGGCCTGGACATCGACGCGCTGCGCATCGTGGCCGAAGGCGTGAACAAGCTGAAGCGCCCGGACAACGCCGCCATCGTCATCACCCATTACCAGCGCCTCCTGAACTACATCGTGCCCGACTTCGTGCACGTGCTCTTCGATGGCCGCCTGATCAAGTCCGGCGGCAAGGAACTCGCGCTGGAGCTGGAGGAAAAGGGCTACGACTGGCTCATCGGCAAGAACGGCAAGTAACCGGAGCGCGCGATGACAACGACGAAATCAAAACCCGCCGCCGACCTCGGCACGCACCTCGCCGCCTGCGAATCCTTCGCCGCGTCCGCCATCGGCCCCGAGTGGCTCCGCACCCTGCGCGCCAACGGCGTGACGCACTTCACGGAACTCGGCTTCCCCACCACGAAGTTCGAGGACTGGATTTACTGCAACGTCGCGCCCATCACGAAGCTCGCCTTCAAGCCCGCCGCCACCGCTGACGCCGCCGTGACCGCAGCGCAGATCGCCCCCTTCGCCTTCCCCGGCTGGACCGGCTCACGGCTCGTCTTCGTGAACGGCCACTTCGCCCCCGCGCTCTCGACGCTGCCCGCACCGCAGTCGGGCGTGACCATCACGAGCCTCGCCGCCGCGCTCGCCAGCGGCGACAAGCTCGTCGAAGCTCAACTCGCTCATCACGCCAGCGTGGACGGCAGCGGCTTCTCCGCGCTGAACACCGCGTTCATCGCCGACGGCGCGTTCATCGCCCTTGCGTCGAATGCCGTTGCCGCCGAGCCGGTTCACCTGCTCTTCCTCGCCGTTCCCTCGGACACGGCGAACACCGCACAACCACGCAACCTCATCATTGCTGGCGCGAACAGCGCGGCGAAAATCGTCGAGCACTACGTCAGTCTCGGCGGCGCGGCGCACTTCACCAACGTCGTCACGGAAATCGTGGTCGGCGAGGGCGCGCACATCGAGCACGCGAAGTTTCAGGAGGAAAATCTGGAGGCGTTCCACATCGCCACCGTGCAGGCCACGCTGGCGCGCGACAGCCGGTTCCTCTCGCACAGCATCAGCACCGGCGCGCGGCTGGCGCGGCACAACATCCACCTCGTCATGACCGGTCAGGGCGTGGATTGCGTGATGAACGGCCTCTACGCCGTCGGCGGGAAACAGCTCGTGGACCACCACACCGTCGCCGACCACACGGTGCCCCACTGCAACAGCCACGAATTCTACCACGGCATCCTCGGCGGGAGTTCACGGGGCGTGTTCAACGGTAAAATCTTCGTTCGCAAGGACGCGCAGAAGACCGACGCCAAGCAGACCAGCCGCAACCTCCTGCTCACCGACACCGCGACGGTGAACGCCAAGCCCCAGCTCGAAATCCTCGCCGACGACGTGAAATGCACACACGGCGCGACCGTGGGCCAGCTCAACGACGAGGCGCTCTTCTACTGCCGCACGCGGGGCATCGCCGAAGTTAACGCGCGCCGACTGCTCACCCACGCCTTCGCCAGCGAAATCGTGAATCGCATCACCGTCGAGCCCATGCGCGAGCATCTGGAGCAGGTGCTCTGGGCGCGGTTGGAGGAGTTGATTGAGAAGAAGTGAGCGGCTGCTTGCGAAGCTCAGTATGAAAAGAGACAAATTCAAGCCGTGAAAGACACCAACCTCCTGTTCAACGAAGTCGGCTACAACGTCGGGTCGCTCCTCGACCAAATCGACATGGGGGTAATTGGCCTTCCAGAAATCCAGCGTCCTTTCGTTTGGAAAGATAAGAACTCGCGAGACCTTTTTGACTCGATGTATCGCGGCTACCCAGTCGGCTACCTGTTGCTTTGGCAGAACGCAAATGCCGCCGGGTCGAAGGGCATCGGTGTGGACGGAAAGCAGAAGCACCCGAGCCTATTGATTGTTGACGGGCAACAACGACTGACCTCGCTTTACGCGGTAGTGAAAGGAAAGAAGGTCATTCGTGAGGATTACAGCGAGGAGTTTATTGAAATCGCCTTTCACCCGCTGGCTGAAAAATTTGAGGTCGCGGACGCCGCTATTCGCAAGGACAAGCACTGGATACCCAACATCTCGCGGCTCTGGTCGCCTGACACGGACTTGTTCGAGTTGGTGGACGGCTACCTCGAAGCCTTGAAGCAAACGCGGGAAGTCACGGCAGACGATACGAAGAAAATCCGGCAGAGCATTCAACGCCTGCAAGGGTTGGTGAACTACCCGTTCCGTGCGCTGGAATTGCTCGCCACGGTCAACGAGGAACAGGTGAGCCAGGTGTTCGTCCGCATCAACAGCAAGGGGCAGCGGCTCAACGAGGCGGACTTCATCCTCACGCTCATGTCGGTGTATTGGGACGAAGGCCGGCACGAGTTGGAACGCTTCTCGCGGGCGGCGAAGAAACCCGCTGATGGCCCGACGCCCTACAACCATTTCCTCCAGCCGTCGCCCGACCAACTCTTGCGCGCGACAATCGGCTACGGCTTCAAGCGTGGCCGTTTGCAGTATGTTTACTCGCTGCTGCGTGGAAAGGATTTGGAGACGGGAGAATATAGCGACGAAGGGCGCGTGACGCAGTTCGCCCGGCTGCAAGAAGCGCAGGCACGTGCGCTGAATCTCCAGCACTGGAAAGACTTCTTGAAGTGCCTGATGAACGCCGGATTTCGGAGCGGCAAGGTCATCACGTCAGACACGACGGTCCTTTACAGCTACGTGTTCTACCTCCTCGGCAAAGCGGAATACGGCCTGTCAGAAAGTCAGCTTCGGCGCTCGATTTCGCGCTGGTTCTTCTTCTCCAGCCTCACAGGTCGCTACACGAACTCGCCCGAGTCGGCGTTGGAGAGCGACCTCATCCAACTGCGCGACGTGAAGGACGGCGCGGCCTTCCTCGCTTGTCTGGACAAGAACATCGCAGCGCAACTCACGGATGATTTCTGGCGGGTGACGTTGCCGAACGACCTCGACACGGCAGCGGCGCGGAGCCCGTCGCTCATGGCGTATCTGGCCGCGCTGTGTCTGCTCGATGCGAAGGTGCTGTTCTCCGGGTTGAAAGTCGGCTCGTTGCTCGACCCGACCACAGATGCCTACCGCAATTCGCTGGAGCGGCATCATCTGTTTCCGAAGGATTGGCTGAAGAGCAACGGCTTCCCGGAGATTCACCAGACGAACCAGATTGCCAACTACGCGCTCATCGAGTGGCCGGACAACTCCAACATCTCGGCGCAGTCGCCAGCGGATTACTGGCCGCAGTTCAAGGACCGCTACACGAATGCGGAGTGGCCGTCCGTCCGCTACTGGCACGCACTCCCGGAGAATTGGGAGACAATGAAATACGAGGACTTCCTGAAGAAGCGGCGCGGCCTTATCGCGCAGGTGATTCGGGACGGATTCGAGAAAATCTGAGAAGCATGGCCAACCCCGTTTCTTACCTTCTGCCTCGCGCTCCTTTGTTGCTCTGCTCGCTTCTTGGATTGGTCTTCTTTTTACCCTGTCCGTTTATCTCCTCGTCAGCAGCCGCCCAACTCCTCGCCGGCGTCGCAAAGGTGGACATCACGGACCGCGCGGCGGGGCCGGTGAACGACCCTTCCTACGTGAAGGCGCTGGTGCTCAAGGACGGCTCCACCACCGTCGTGCTCGTCACGGTGGACGCGGTGGCCATCGGCGGCATCGGGCGCATCGGGAATGATTACCTCGGCAAGGTGCGCGCGGAGTTGCAGCGGGAGTTGGGCATCCCGCCTGCGAGCGTGCTCGTCAACGCCAGCCATTGCCACAGCGTCGTGCGCGCGGACACCGATGCGCTCACCGTGCAGGCGGTGAAGGAGGCGGTGAAGAACATAGTGCCCGTGCGCGCCGGAGCCGGGCGCGGGCGCGAGGACCGCATCATGGAGAACCGCCGGCTCAAGCTGAAGGACGGCAGCGGACTGGACCTCCGCCGCGCTTACGCGACGCCGCGCGACGAGGACGTGGCCAGCGTCGGCCCCGTGGACGCGGAGATTGGCCTGCTGCGCCTCGACCGTGCGGATGGCCGGCCCTTCGCGCTGGTTTACAACTTCGCCTGTCATCCCATCCACGGCGTGCCCGCCGGCGGGAACACGGCGGATTTCCCCGGGTTCGCCTCGAAGGTCATCGAGGAAAACTTCGGCGAGGGCGTGATGGCGTTCTTCGTGCAGGGCTGCGCGGGCGACATCAACCCGTCGCTCTACAAGGCCACGCAGCACCCGCACGACGCGGAGGCTTACGGAAACCTGCTTGGCCTGAGCGCGCTGCGGGCGGCGCGCGGCATCAAGACGGGCGAGGGCAGCCCACTGCGCGTCGTACGCGAGACGGTGTCGCTGCCGCGCGCGGCGGACTACGAGAAGCGCATCGCGGCGATTGAGGCGGAGCAGGCGCGGCTGTTGAAGTCGTTTCGCGGCACGAGCCTGAACTTCAAGTCGTTCCTTCCGCTGTTCCTCCAACACAAGCTCTCGCCCGACTTCCCCGGGTATCACAACTACGGCTACCTCCACGAGAAGTCGCAGGGTCGCGATGCCTTGGAGAAGCTCGATGCCGAGAACCGCGCGAACCTCGAAGCCTACGTGCAAAACATCCAGGCGATGGAGCGCCTCACGCACTTGCAGGTGAACCTCGCGCTGCTGAAGATGCATCAGGCCAAAGGCGTCGCCGCCGGAAACTCCGCGCTGGAGACCGAGATGTCCGGCCTGCGCATCGGCGACTTTGTGATGGTGACGTTCCCCGGCGAGCTGACGGTGGAGCTGGGCCTCGCGGTAAAGAAGCGCGCGCCGGGCAAGTTCACCTTCGTCGCCGGCTACACCAACGGCTACCTCTTCTACCTGCCCACCGAGGCGCAGCGGAAAAACACCGGCTACGCGCAGGAAGACTGCGACTGCCTCGTGGCCCCCGAGTGGCGGAAGATTTTTGACGAGCGGACGGATGCGGTGCTGAAGCAGCTCGCCGCGCCGTGAGTTGAATCCCTTGCGAAAGCCCGCCACCATGAAACGCTACGAGACGCTAGGTTCGACGACCTCGCCAACCGGTATCAGGAAGTCATCCGGGGGCAGATGGTGCGCGGCCAGCTCGAAGGGTTGATTGGGAAGAAGCGACGCAGCAATCCACCGGGCCAATCGTGAGCCGCATCCCTTCAAACTGAACATGAAACAGCTCCTCGTCCTGAGCCTATCGGTTGCCTTCGCGCTCGTCGGCATGGCCGCCACCCCTCCGCCAGCCACCCCGCCGCCAGCAACGCTGCAAATGCTCATACCCGGCTTCACCGTGCGCGAGCTGCCGGTGAAGCTCACCAGCCTCAACAACGTGGAGTATGCGCCCGATGGCCGCCTCTTCGCGGGCGGCTACGACGGGCGTTTTCATCTACTGCGCGACACCGATGGCGATGGGCTGGAGGACAAGGTGGACACGTTCTCGCCCGAGCCGAGCGCGAACTATCCTCTCGGCATGGCAGTGAAGGACGGCGTGCCTTACGCGGTGTTGACCGATGAAGTCGTGCGGTGGCGCGATACGAATAGTGACGGCGTTCCCGACCTGCGCGAGACGGTGGTGAAAGGCTTCGACGACCCGGAACTGGTGAAGGCCCCGTATTTGAGCCATCGCCGCGTGGACAGCTCTATAGCGCTCGCGTTCGGTCCCGACGGCGCGCTCTACGTGACGATGGGCAACGCGGGCTACAACAACCCGTATTGGCACGACAAGCAGGGCGTCGCGCGCTACGCGACGAGTCAGCGGCGCGGCTGTCTGTTGCGCGTCGGTGCGGATGGGAAAGTCGAGCAGCTCGCCTCCGGCCTGCGCTACATCATGGCGCTGCAATTCAATCGCCACGGCGACCTCTTCGGCACCGACCAGGAAGGCGCGACGTGGGTGCCGAATGGCAATCCGTTCGATGAGCTGCTCCACATCCAAGCGGGCCGGCACTACGGCTTTCCACCGCGCCATCCGCGCTGGCTGCCGGACGTGGTGGATGAACCGAGTGTGTTCGACTACACGCCGCAGCATCAGAGCACCTGTGGCTTTCGCTTTAATGGACCGGCTCCGGGACACGGCCGATTCGGCCCGGAGTTCTGGGCGGACGATGCGTTTGTCACCGGCGAGTCGCGCGGCAAACTCTGGCGCACGCAGCTCACGAAGACGGCGGCGGGCTACGTCGCACGCACGCAGCTCATCGGGAGCGTGCCCTTGCTGGCGGTGGACTGCGCGATTTCGCCGCAGGGCGACCTCGTCGTGTGCTGTCACACCGGCAAGCCCGACTGGGGCAACGGCCCGAAAGGCGAAGGCCGCATTTTCAAAATCAGTTTCACGGACAAGACCGCCCCGCAGCCCGTGCTCACGTGGCCCGCGAGTGAAACGGAGACCGTCATCGAGTTCGACCGACCGCTGGGCTCTTCCAACGCGTGGCACGCGGCGAAGATGCAGTGGACAATCGAAGCGGGTCGCTACGTGGCAGCGGCTGACCGGCTGGAAACGATGCGGCCCGGCTACAGCGTGGTGGGCATGCAGCAGCGCCAGCAACGCGTCGAAGTGCCCGTGACGGCGGTGCGCCTGAGCACCTCCGGACGCAGCCTAGTGGTCGAGACCGCACCACGCACCGCCGCCTTGAACTACTCGCTCGCTCGCTCGGACAACCTCGACCTCGCGCACGATTTGTCCGGCGTGGCCGCGAAGTGGCAGAGCCCGCAAGGCGATACCTGGCAAGGCTGGTTGCCACATCCCGACTTCATCGCTGCGCACGCGTTCACCCAGGCCAGCGCGAGCCACAAAGTCCTTTGGAATAGCCTCGCGACACGCGGAACCCTCACCTTGCGCAGCCAGATCAACCTCTGGCAGTTGCTGATTCCCGCCACGCAACCTGGCTCGAAGCTCGACTACGCGCCCGAGCCGGAGACGGTGACGGTCGTCTTCAAGAGCGATGCGGCGCTCGCGCTCGCCGTGCCGGGCGCAAAGGTCGAACGCGTGAGCGATACCGAGTCGCGCCTCACGGTGAGCGGCGCCCGCGAAAACCAGTGGCCGCTCCTCACCCTCACGCTCACCACGCCCGCCCGCCGGCTTGACGTCGCCTACTCCACCACCCGCGACTCCCGCCCGCGCGCGCTGGCCACCCACCGTTTTCTCCTGCCGTTCGCGAAGCCCGGCCCGCCCGATGACCGCACGCGGGTGATTCCCGAAATCGCTGGCGGTAACTGGGAAGCTGGCCGCGCGCTCTACAAGGGCAAGGCTGTCTGTGCCACTTGCCACCAACTGCGCGGCGAAGGCGTGATCGTCGGCCCAGCGTTGGACAACCTCGTTCACCGCGACTACGCCAGCGTGCTCAAAGACCTCACCGCCCCCAGCGCCATCATCAACCCCGACGCCGTTGGCTACGTCGTCACGCTCAAGGACGGCGAGGCCATCACTGGCACGCGCGTGGGCGAGACCGCCACGGAACTGCACATCGCCCAACCCGGCGGGGTCGTGGCCAAAATCAAGAAGACCGACATCGCCAAGACCGCGCCGATGACGCTCTCACTGATGCCCGAAGGCCTCGACAAGGCACTCAACGCCGAAGAACTGCGCGACCTGATGACTTACCTGCTGCTCCCCTCGCCAATGGCAAAGCCCGCGTCCGCCGCCAAGCAATGAACCGCTCTCCGGCTCTCATCCATCTGGCCTGCGAGTTTGCGCTTCTGTTGCTGCTCTGGCTCGTCTTGCCGACCGCCGCGCTCACGCCGAGCGAGGTGGCGCTGCGAGACGTTTTGGGCGAAGGCACGCCGGTGCCGGTGCCGCTGTGGGCTGGCCAGCCGCCGAAGTTTCTCACCAACGCTCCGCCCGAAACGGTGGACGAGCACGCGCGCATCAAGAGCGTCTCCGTGCCGACCTTGAGCGTGTATCTGCCGCCGAAGGACAAGCGCACGGGCATGGCCATCATCGTATGCGCGGGCGGCGGTTACGGCGGGCTGGACTGGCGGACGCACGTTCACTTCGCGGCGGAGGTTTTTAACGCGCAGGGCGTCGCGGTCATCGGCCTCAAGTATCGCACGCGCCCGCCGCACTTGGGCGACAACGCGAGCATCCAGGCGCTCACCCTGCTCGACGCCCAACGCGCCGTGCGGTTGGTGCGGCACCGCTCGGCGGAGTGGGGCATTGACCCGAGGAAGGTCGGCGTCGCTGGCTACTCGGCGGGCGCGAACCTCGCGATGAACCTCGCGGCGAACTTCGACGCCGGTGACGCGCAGGCCACGGACCCAGTCGAGCGCTTGAGCTGTCGGCCGGACTTCGCGGTCGGGCTGGGGACATGGCATTGGCGCAAGCCGGAGAACCCGTTCAAATTCCCGCCCACCGCGCCGCCGGTCTATCTCGTCCACGCCACCACGGACGAACCAGTCGCCATCGCACAGAACATCGTGGCAGACTTGAAGAAGCTCGGCGTGCCCACGCGGCTGGACCTCTTCGAGGAAGGCGGGCACGGCGTGGGGAACTTGATTCCGCAACGGGTGAAGCACGGATTTCCTCCGGCGAAGTGGCCGGACTTGCTCTTGGAATGGCTCGCCACGCAGCCGAAAACCGGACCATCTTCGCCTTGAGTTTATGAACGACGACCTCAACGACCTGTATCAGGAAGTCATCCTGGAGCACGCGAAAAGCCCGCGGAACTTCAAGGTGCTGCCCGACGCCAACCGCGTCGCCCACGGCACCAACCCGCTCTGCGGCGACAATTACACCGTCTATCTCGTCATGGACGGCGACGTGGTGAAGGACGCGAGCTTCCAAGGCTCCGGTTGCGCCATCTCAAAGGCGTCGGCGTCGCTCCTCACCAGCACCATCAAGGGCCGGACGCGCGCGGAGGTGGAGGCGCTCTTCGGCAAGGTGCATGACATGGTCACCACCGGCCACTCCGACGACAGTATGGGCAAGCTCGCGGCGTTCGCGGGCGTGCATAAGTTCCCGGCGCGCGTGAAGTGCGCCATCCTCTCCTGGCACGCGGCCAAGGCGGCGGTGGCCGGCGGCGGGACGGTGAGCACGGAGGGCGATGAGCCCAAGACTGAGTGAACTCGACAAACCACCGGCCAGAACTAATTTCCAACCATGAACGCAACGCTTCAATACCTGACCAACGAGAAAGGCCGGAAGACCTCGGTCGTCCTGCCGATTAACGAATACGAAAAACTCCTCGAAGACTTGGATGACCTCGCCGTCATCGCCGAGCGGCGGGATGAGGAGACGATTCCGCACGCAGAGTTCAAGAAGGGGCTGAAGCGCAATGTCCTTTCGCATTGAGTGGAAGAAATCCACGAAGAAGGACCTGCGCAAGCTGCCGCCCGGCGAAGTGGACAGGATTCTCGGAGCCGTTGAAGGACTTGCGGAGGAACCGTTCCCGCACGGCTCGGAGAAGCTGGCTGGCTCGGAGTGCGCCTATCGCATCCGCATCGGCGATTACCGGGTGGTCTATGAGGTCGTCACGGCGGCGAAGCTGGTGGAAATCCAGCGCGTGCGGCACCGGAAGGATGTTTACCGTGGCTGAAATGAAGACCTGCGAACCTAAGTTCCCGGCGCGCGTGAAGTGCGCCATCCTCTCCTGGCACGCGGTCAAGGCGGCGGTGGCGGGTGGAGGGACGGTGAGCACGGAGGGCGATGAGCCGAAGGCGGGATGATTTTTAGCCACAGATGAAAAGCATAACTGGCATGGACAGCCACTCGCTTCATCCAAGTGGAAACAGCGCGCAATGTTCTTTCCCCTCTTAATCATTGGCCTGTTCATGCTGGCCTTAGGTGCGGTTTTCCCAGCCGTTTATTGGTTTAATGTCATGGTAGGGTTCGGCCTGATTGCTCTCGGAATTAAGGGCAACTTTGATAAGCAGAAGGCTGCAAAGTTGAGAACAGTCGAAGAGCAAAAAGCTGAGGATGAACACCGCAAAATTGACCTCGAATGGGAAAGGCTTCGGCCGGAACGGGAACGCGAACAGAGATTGCGGGAACTCAAGAAACTCAAATGGGAAAGACTTCGGCCGGAACGGGAGCGAAAACAGAGATTGGCACGTAGCCAGCGAGATTTTGACCGAGCCAATCAGATAGCTGCGGAGCAGCTTAAAAGTGCGCGGATTGCGCTTGTCGAGTTGCTCCGCTGCAACCTATTGCGCTCGTCCAGAACGGAGACTGTCAGGGCTGATTTGGGGGAGCTTTCTAGAAACCACAAACGCCTGCGCCTCGAAGGCGATTATGGACTCTTTGAGGATGAGGCGTGGCACAGGCACCTCGAAAGCTACGTGAGGAAAAAGCTCCAAATCAGCGACGAACAAGAGCAACGGTGTCCAGTGAAGGTGTGTCAAAGTGAGGCATAGAGAGTGGTCAGGCGGGGCACGGCGGCGGCTTCCGTGAGGTTTTCTTGCAGCGCATGGCGCAACCACCGGATGAACTTTACCGAGCGCTGGCTGGCCCGCCGGGCGCT
>CALQJI020000074.1 GCA_943330855.2 Klebsiella pneumoniae | reverse complement strand
TAGCGGCCGTGAATGCGGGCCAGGGCCTCGCGTTTGGCGGAGCGACTCATGTTCGGGGCTTGGGTAACCACGAATGTGAGTCAACGTATCGTCGGACTCCTCGTCCAACTCCCCGCCCCGGTAACATTTAATATGAGTCAACTCGGTGCGGAGCTGCTCAGACATCGAGGAGAAGAGCTGAAGGTTGAAAGCTGAAGGTTGAAACCGAGCTGTGCTCGGTCATGACGAGTCGGTTCCTCATTCGGCCTTCAACATTCATCAGGCGGTCGGCCGGTGCAGGCGCCACGCGAAGTTGGGCAACGAGGCGCAGCAGTTCAGACGGGGAAGCTGGTGGTAGTCGGCATCGGTCTTGATGAAGCCGGGCTGGGTGGTCACGGCGGCGGTGTAGGTGACGCGCGTGAGCTCGGCGACCTGGGCGTTGAAGTCGCCGTTCGGATAGCAGAAATACTCAACGGGGCGGCTCAGTTCGTTTTCGAGGAGCGTGCGGCATTCCACCACTTCGTGGGTCAGCTCGACAGCGGTGCAGTTGGCGAGGATGGGGTGGTTCGTGCTGTGTGCGCCGAGGGTGATGAGCGCGGGGTCGAGCGACTTCAGCTCGGCCCAGTTCATCAGGTCGAACTCCTGGCGCTGGGCGGCGCTGGGGCGGAAATTTGGCGTGGCGTCGCGGATGACGCGTTCGATGTGGTTTCGCGAGTGGAGCGGGAGCGTCTTCATCCACTGGACCACGCGGTCGAAGTTTTCACCGGTGCGGCCGAAGCTGTCGGCGAGCACGGCAAACTCGGGCGATGGCAGCGAACGGAGCCGTTCCCGGGCCTCTTGATTCCAGAGCCAGCAGTCGCGGCCCACCAAGCCGGGGCAGATGAAGAAGGTGGCGGGCAGGCCCAGACGTTTCAGGATGGGCTCGGCGACGGTGCCGTTGTTGCGCGTGCCGTCATCGAACGTGAGGGCGACCCAGTGGGCGATGTCGGCCTGGCGGTTGCGGAGGGCTTTGACCAGTTCAGCGAGCGGGACGACGCGGAAGTTTTGCTTCAGGTATTCGAGCTGCGCGGTGAAGGCGTCCGTCGGGCAGGTCCGCACCGCGACGGCGTGGAAGGTAATGATGCGGGCGACCGGGAATTCCTTCGCGCGGGTGAGGGAGAGGCCCGCGGCGTGGCCGAGGCGGTGCAGGAGCGGGGCGATGGCGGACTTAAGGCTCATGTCGGTCCCGGGCGGTCTCAGTTGGCCTTGGCCTTGGGCTTGAAGGCGGACTTCACCCGACGCAGCAAGCTGATGGCGAGTGAGGCGTAGTTGCTTTCCTCGACCAGTTCACCGCCGAAGCTGTCCTTGAAGTCGTTGATGTGCTGAAGCGCCGGATCGGTGGTGTTCGCCGCATAGCCGCCGAAGTCGTAGGTCTTGAAGCCCTGGTCACGCAGCCAGGTCATGTCGCGGAAGTGGAGCAGTCGGTTGGCGCGGCCGATGGTGTTGCGCTTTTGCTGGCCGTCATCGCCTTCCGCGCCCCGGAACTGCGAGGCGGAGTGGTAGAGGGTGGCGCGGCCGAGAGATTTATCCATCACGTAACTGTGCATCACGAGCACCTCGGCGGCATTGGTCATCTGGGTGACGACGAGATTGGGCCAGTAGGAGCGGAGAACCTTCGCGTCCATCGGCGGCTGGGCTTTCGTGGCCGCGAAGCCGTTGTAGAACTGGAGAAAAACGTCAGGGTTGTCCACGAGGCTGAAGGCCAAGCCCTCCTTCTGCGCGCGGCGGACTTCGTATTGGGTGTTCTTGCGGAAGTCCTTTTGGATCGCCTCATCCGGGCGGCTCACGTCCACCAGTTTGGTAAACTTGGCGTGGCGCTCGAAGCCCTTCACCGGCCCGGTGAACTTGCAGTGGTAGTAGTAAGTGAGCCGGAGCGCGTCGGCGGGCTTGGGCTTGGCGGCGAACCAGATGTGAGCGGCCTGGACGGCCTTGGTGCGGGCGAGAGCGAGGGGGATGGTGATCATGACTAGTGGCGGAAGGACCAATGACCAATTTCCAATCTCCAATCAATGCCCAATGTCCCATGCCCGACGGCAACGCGCCGCGCACCCGTCGGCGCGGCCGTCATTGGGAAGCGGTCATTCATTGCGTCATTGGACATCGGTCAGTCGCGGCGTTTGCCGCGCAGCAAGCGGTTCAGCTTCCGCGCCCAGTGCAGCGGGAGGGAGATGTAGTTGCTCTCTTGGATGAGTTGCCCGCCGAAACTGTCCTTGAACTCATTGACCTCCTGCAGCTCCGGGTCCTGCGTGTCGAAGGCGTAGCCGCCGAGGTCGTAAGTGGTGATACCACGGTCCTTGAAGTTCAACATATTCAAGTAGTGCAAGGTGCGGTTCGCGCGGCCGATCAAGCTGCGGCGTTCGCTGTCATCCGTGCTGCGGAAGAGCGAGGCGGAGTAGAGGTGGTTGGCGCGCTTGAGGCCCGCGTCCATGAGGAAGGCGTGCATCACGAGCGCGTCGCCATCGGCGCTGATCTTGGTAGCGAGCAGCTTCGGCCAGTAGGTGCGTAGGACGCGCTCCTCCATCAGCGGTCGCCCCTTGCCGCGGGCGAACTCGTTGTAAAGATCACGCACCTCGTCGGCCTGATCGAGGATCGAGAAGCGCAGGCCGCCCTCGGAGATGGCGCGCTTGATCTTGGGTTTCGTGTTCTTGCCGATCTGCTCGAAGATGTCGTCCTCCGTGCCGGTCAGGCTGATGAACTTGGTGTGCTTGACCTCACGCACAAAGCCCAGCGCGGGCGTGGTGGACTTGGCTTGGTAATAAACCGCGAAGCCCCGGGCGTCCGCAGGGTCGGGCTGCTCGGCGAACCAGGTGTGGGTGGTCTTGCCGAAGGGCAGCCGTTGGAGGGGAAAATCAAAGCGCAGCATCGCGGAAGGAACGAAAGACCAATGAATGACCAAGCCCCAATGCCCGATTCACACCCGGACACGCCAAATTACAACACCGGGCCTTGGACCTTGGGCCTTCATTGGGAATTAGTAATTGGGAATTCTCACCACTTCCCTTGCCGATACGCGCCGCGCAGCCAGTTCACGCAGCAGCCGACGGTCATCAGGTTCAAAAACACGAAGCCGGCGGGGACGGAGAGCGGCTTCCACTTGAGTGCTGGCAACAGCAGCCCGAGTGCCGCCAGCGCGTAGAAAGCCAGGTGGGCGACGAGGACCCACCGGTAAAAGGTCTCCCCCGCCAGCGCCGCGTTTCCGGTCAGCATGGTCACCATGAACACGGGCGCCACGATGCGGGAATACTTGTGTGAAAGCAATTGCCACCACAGCCCCGTGCGCCACGGGAGCAGCCAGCCGGGATGGTGCGCGAGCATCTGGAAGTTGCCGGCCAGCGTGCGCAGCTTGCGGCGCTTTTCCTTCGCCGGGTCCGTGGTCTGCGGGTCGTAGGCGGGGGCCGCCGAGTCGAAGGAGACACGCCTGCCGTGGTTCACGGCGATCTGCATCGGAATGACCACGTCGTCGAGCAGCGTGTCGTCGGGGATGGGTTGGAAGAGTTCGCGCCGAATGGCATAGACCGCGCCGGTCGCGCCGATGGTAGAGCTGAAGCGGCCTTCGCTGGCGCGGATAAACTTCTCCAGCCGCCAATACAAATCCACGCCGCCGCCCACGCCCGTCGCCGCTGGGTCGATCTCCAGCGCGCCGCTCACCGCACCGAGGGATGGGTCGGAGAAATTTGCGATCAGCTCGGGAATCGTGTGCCGGGCGAAGCGTTGCCGGGCATCGCACAACACGACGATCTCGCCGCGCGCGGTGGGGATGGCGGCATTGAGGCAGGCGGCTTTGCCGGAGCGCTCTTCCCGGGCGAGGACGCAGACGCGTGGGTCGGCGAAGGCGCGGAGTTGCGCCACGGTGCCGTCCGTCGAGCCATCGGTGACGACGAGGACTTCGAGCTGGCCGGCGGGGTAATCCGTGGCGAGCAGGTTCTCGATACGCGGGCGGATACGGGCCTCCTCGTTGAAGGCGACGAGCAGGACGGTGACGCTGGGTGGGTGGGCCGGGGGCGACTTCAGCGCGGCCTGGCTGGCGATTCTAGCGAGCACACCAATGAGCAGCGGGTAGCCGAGGAACGTGTAGCCCAACGCAGCGAGGCTGGCCCAGAAAAGGATTTGCCACCAATCAGCGCTGCTCATGCGAGGTGAGGCGCGCGCACCTCACAGAGTGATGGCGTAGTCGCGGATGTAGAGCACGAGTTGCAGGCTGAGGTAAATGCCGAACGCGTCATACCAGCGGAAGTGGGGCCAGGGCATGAACAAGCCCAGCCCGCCCAGATCGTTCCCCAGCGTGCCGTCGTCCTTGAGAGCGGGCACGTAGCCGGTGGCACGACGCGGCTCATCCCGGGCGCTGGCCACCCCGGTCTGCGCGGCGAGGAATTGTCGCGGCCGCGTGGGCATACCGCGAACGACCTTGCGTTGCAGGATGTAGTCTTGAGCGTTGACGGCGGTGGGCAACTGCACGCTGGGGCCCGACTCCGCCAGCTTGCTTTCCTTGATACCCATCACGCCACCCCACTCTTCCGCTTGCTTGGCGGCATCCGCCTCCGGCGCGTAGGTGGGCGAACGGTCCATCAGAATGCGGTGGAACGCGCTGATCATCGCCACGGTGACGAAGAAGATCGCGCGGAACGCGAAGTCAATCATCCACGACGAGACGGCGAAGGAGAGGATCGCGCAGAAGAGCATTCGTCGGATGCGCTCCTCGTTGTCATCCGCCGTCCGGGCACGCATCAGCGAATGAAAGCAGGTGTAGAGAATGCCGCAAAATAACAGCAAGCCCCACCAACCAAACTCAGCTCCAATCTGCACATACGAAGAGTGCGAGGCATGGGCGCGCAGCTCGCCCACCTTGCGCAGGAAGTTGGGGAAGAACTGACCATAGCCCAGGCCGTAAGGCGTCTTTTCCATGGACTCCTTGCCGAACTCGAACGCTTCGATGCGGCCCAAGACGGCCTCGTCACTACGCGCCTGGCCACCGCCGAACTTGATTTCGCTGAAGCGCGGCAGCAGCGGCACCGCGCCCACCGCCGTGACCAGCAGGATCGGGAGCAAGATGAACTGCACCCATTTGGGCCGACCGAAGGCCAGCGTGGCCACAATCGCGCCCGCGCCGGAGATGAACGCGCCCTTGGACTCGGTAAAGTAGGTGCAGAGCAGCGGCAGGAAAATCAGCGGCGCACCCACTTCCTTCACGAAGACGGGCCGCTTCCAGAACATGAAGAAGTAAAGCAACGGCACCGCCACCATGACCGAGTGGCCCAGCCCGTTGGGATTCCTGAACAGCGACGTGTTCAAGGTGAGCCGCCCAAGCGAGCCAGCCGTGGAGGACGCCGAGTCGACCGGATCAATGCCAATCAGACTCAGCAAGGCCATGATCGCGATGAACATCACGCACCCGCACACAAACGCCAAATACCGGTAGATACGCTGCAAGTTGGTCAGCGTCAGCGTCACCAGAAAATAGAAGCCGATATACGGATAGAGCTGACCCCACAAGTCCCCAAACGATCCGGGCGTCAAGACGAGGATGTAGGTGAAATACAGCGCCATCATCCAGTCCATGGGGGTGCGAATAAGCTGCTTCGGGCTGACCCCTCTCTCCCGCATGAACAACCCCACACCCGTGATCATCATCGAGACCAACGCCGGACGAAGCGCACCGAGGATGCCGACGAACTCCTGCGGTCGCACATACAGCGCGATGACGAAGAAGATGATGCCGGCGTAATCCATAGGACACCTTGGACAATGACAACGGACGCCCCGCGAAACAAAACTAAATTGAGCAGCCCTGAAGTCAGAGGGTAGAGGACGGAGGTCAGCGATCAGCCGTCAGCCGTCAGCCGTCAGCGCCCAACCACCGGTGCCCGCTGTCCTTTGTCCTCTGTCCTCGCTCATCTCCCCAGGCCGGGTCGGAAAAAAGTCGCCCCGCGCGCCCCTGCCGCCCTACGCTCCGCGCGTGACCATCGAATACGTCTTCAAGCTGGACGACGGCCAAATCTTTAGTTTCGAGGTAGACACGGAGCGCACTCACCAAGCCCGTTTCGACAAGGTGGAGCACCCATTCTGGACCAAGCTGGATTTTCAGAAATGCACCCTCTGCCCGCTCTCCAGCGAGGAGTCCCGCCACTGCCCCGCCGCGTTGGACGCCAAGAAAATCACCGAGACCTTTCGCGCCATGCTTTCCTACGTGGAGGTCACGCTGGAAGTCCGCACCCCGGAGCGGACCTACGTGAAGCGCACCGACGCGCAGACCGGATTACGCGCCCTCTTCGGCCTCGTCATGGCCACGAGCGGTTGCCCCATCCTCTCCCGGCTCAAAGGCCTAGCGCGCACCCACCTGCCCTTCTCGACGATGGAGGAGACCATCTTCCGCACCGTGGGCGCGTATCTCATCCAACAATTCCTCGTGCATAAAAACGGTGGCGAGCCGGACTGGGAACTGAGCGGGTTAAACCTCCTTTACGAGCAACTCCAGGAAGTGAACCGCTGCTTCAAGGGCCGCATTGACGCCGCCTCTTCGCAGGACGCGAACATGAACGCGCTCGGCTCCCTGATCTACCTCGCGATGGGGGTGTCCTTCTCATTGGAGGCGCAATTGCAGGAAATCCAGCACCTCACCCTCGCGCCTGCGCCGTGAAAAATCATGCAGCCGCCGAGGTGAGGAGGCGGACCCGCTTGGACGCAACCAAATCCGCCTCCTGACCTCGACGGCTACGCGCCTCACTTCCGCAGCGCCGCTTCAATCGCCGCCTTCATCCGCGCCTCACTGCCCGGCGCGACCCAGCACCAGTCGCCGAGGTTCCCGTCCTTCTCCGCCCACGCGCGCTCGGTGGGGATGTAGCCCGGTGCGCTCTCACCGTAGCCCGCGACCATGACGAAGGAATCCGGGCGCACCGCCTGCGCGTGGAGCTGGAACTCGACGTAAGCTTCGGCAGGCAACAGGAGAAATTGCGCGGGCCCGAAATCGACGGCGGGCACATCAATCGGCTGACCGCTGGCGGCGCGCTTGCGCCACGACAGGTTCATCGCCGCGAGGCATTGCGCGAAGGGCTTCGTCTCCGGCACGAGGAGTTTCTGCGAGCCTTCGACCGTGAAGCCCTCCGGGTCATTGCGCGGCTCCAGCGTGAGCGGCACAGAGCGGAAGTTCATTTGCGCCAGCGGCACGCGCTTCGTGTCGCGCCACGCCTCGGCCATCGCTTGGTAGAGCCGACCCGCGAGCACAACCCGGTTTTCCCTCATGCCCGGATTGTATTTCCCGGCGGTGACGTTGCCGCTGCAACCGGAGAAATAAACCTGCGCGACCGCCGGCAAGTCCTCCTGCCGCCGCCGCCGCGCGATGCCGGGAAAGTCCGCCGAGACCTCGCCCCCGCCGTAGTAACTCATGGGATGCACCGCGTAGTTGCTAATCGCAGCGAGCGGCGTGTTGCCGTTCCAAAAGCTCAACGTCTTGAGCATCGGGTCAATGTCCCCGTCGTCCGCCTGCGCGGCGAGGACGTTGATGTTCCGGCTCATGCGGTTGTAGGAAACGGTGCCGTCGGGCAGGACGTAGCGGCGGTTGGAGGCGACCTTTTCCACCCGCGCCTGGCCGGTGCCCAGATGCGTGATAGGCGCAGCGGACTTGAGGCTGTCGCGCAGCGCCTTTGCCACGCGCTGGACGGCTTCCTCGTGAAAAATGAGATTGCAGACCGTGCCGCCGCACTCGTTGTCGTGCAGGATGCGCTCGGCCTCCAAGTCTGCGACCGGCGCATCATGGACGTGCGTGCTAGAGACAAGCACGCGCTGGCGGTCCGTGCCAGCGGCCTCGGCGAGCACATCGCGCCAACGGTCGAAGGCGTCATTGCGAATCTCGCACCAGTCCACGGAGACGAGCACGACGGGCTTCTCCCCGCCGATGAGGACGACGCCCTTCGCAAAGAGCGGATCGGCAACCACTCTTGAAAGCCACGCCCCACCCATCATCCCGTGCCCCGTCGGCACCGTCACATCCGCCGAGAACGCAGCGAGGCGGAAACCAGGAGCGGCCTGCGCGGACGCGGGTAGCGCGGGCAGCGCGGGCAGCGCAACGAGGCTTCCGACAGACGCGAGTGAGCGGGCGAGAAACGTTCTCCGTGAGGCGCGTGGCATGGGTGGATTCACGCCGCATCCGCTGCGCAAGGCGAGCGGGAAATTCCGGCGTGCGCGAGCGCTCACTACTTCTTCACCGCACCGAACACCTGTTTCAGCAAGTCCGTCGTGCGGGCGGCCGGGTTTTCGCGGATGCGTTTCTCCTCCTCGGCCACGACCTTGAACAAGCCGTCCATCGCCTTGCCTGCCACGTAGGCGTCCACGTCCAGCGTGGCGGCGTCGAGGCCGAGGTTCTTGCCGAACGCGCCGCCGAAGGTCTGCGCGAGACTCGCCGCCGGGCCGGCCTTCGCGAGCATCGCCTTGTAAGCCGCCGTCACGCCCGCCGCGTCCGTGGCCTGCTTCACGATGGGGAGGAACTGCGTGGTCAACGCGTTCGTGCTCGTGCGGCGGAAGTATTGCGTCGCCGCGTCGTTCGGGCCGGTGAGAATCGCCTTCGCGTCCGCGACCGTCATATGCCGGATGGCGTCGCCGAAGACCGTCGCAGCCACGGGCACGGCCTTTTCCGCCGCGCGATTCATGGTGGTGACGAACTCATCGGCCAGCGCCTCCTGCTTCAGCTTGCGCAGCGTCTGTTCAATCTTCTGCAAGCTCGCGGGCAGGGGGATTTTTACGTTGAGATTGGTGAGGAAACCGCCGTTGGTGCCGAGTTGCTTCACGGCGCGCTCCGTGCCCTTGGCGAGCGCTTCCTTCAACGCTTTGGCGGTCTGGTCTTCCGTCAGCGCGCCCAGCGAAGGCAACGCATTGGTCACGGCGGGTTGCTTCTTCAATGCGTCGAGTAGGTTGAACTGCGCGTGGGCGGTGGCGTGGAAAAGCGTGAGGAGAAATACGGTGAGAAGAGTTTTCATGTGCGTGTGGTGTGGGCTTGAAGCGGCGCTGCGTTCAGCGCGACCGTAGTCCCAACAGCTCATGGCAGCAACCCAGTCCATCGTCATCGTCGGCGCGGGCGTCTTCGGCCTCACGGCGGCCCTTGAGCTGCGCGCGCGCGGCTGGCGCGTGTCGGTCATCGACCCCGGTCCGGTGCCCACGCCCACGGCCGCGTCCACGGACATCAGCAAGGTGGTGCGGATGGATTACGGGGCGGATGTGCTGTGGACTGAGTTGGGGCGAAAGTCTCTGGCGCGATGGGGCGAGTGGAATCGTGCGTCAGGCCAGCCGCTTTTCCACAACGACGGTTTCCTCGTCCTCTCGCGTGAGGCGATGCAGCCGGGCGGCTTCGAGTTCGAGAGCTTTCACTTCCTCACGACGCTGGGCGAGAAACTGGAGCACCTCGACTCCACCGCCGTCGCGCAGCGCTTCCCAGGCTGGGCGGCGGACAAGTATCCCGACGGCTACTTCAACCCGCGCGGCGGCTGGACCGAGAGCGGCAAGGTCGTCGCGTGGCTAGCGCAGAAGGCGCGGCGCGCGGGCGTGCAGGTGTTCGAGAACTGCGTCTTCGCCCGGCTGCTGGAGAGCGGCTCGCGCGTCATCGGTGTGCAGGCGATGGATGGGCGCGAGGTCCGCGCCGACCTCACGCTGCTCGCGACAGGCGCGTGGACGCCGACGTTGCTGCCGGAGCTGGGCGACGTGATGTGGGCCACGGGCCAGCCGGTGCTGAACTTCCGCGTGGCGAGCCCAGCAGAATGGCAGGCCCCGCGTTTCCCCGTGTGGGCGGCGGACATCGGGCGCACGGGCTGGTATGGCTTCCCCGCGCTCGCGGACGGCACGCTGAAGGTGGCGAACCACGGCCCCGGTCGGCGCGTTCACCCGGACGCCCCACGCGCCGTCTCGCCCGACGACGAGCCGCGTTTCCGTGCCTTCCTCCGCGACACCTTCCCAGCCCTCGCCGACGCGCCGCTCATCGGCACGCGCCTCTGCCTTTACTGTGACACCTTCGATGGCAACTTCTGGCTCGACCACCACCCGCAACGCTCCGGCCTCTGCGTCGCGGCTGGCGACAGCGGCCACGCCTTCAAGTTCGCTCCGGTGCTCGGCGAGCTCACCGCGGACGCGGTGGAACGCAAGGAGGGGGGCGCGATGAAACGCTTCGCCTGGCGCGCGCGACAAGCCACCGGCAGCGAAGGTGCGCGGGCGCGGTGACATAGAGTGCGGTAGCAGAGCGCAGCGGCGACGCCGCTTTGGCTACCCTGATTTTTAGCCACGGATGAAACACGGACCGAACACGGATAAAGACAACCGTCCGCCGCTCGGAGCTTTCCGTGTTCAATCCGTGTTCAATCCGTGTTTCATCCGTGGCTAAGAATGGGCGCTGATAACTCCGGGGCACCGCTTCGCCTTGAAGCCGCTTTCCCCACCCGCGTCCAAGCCAGCCGATGAATCCCGAAATCCCTCGTCGCGACCTGCTCACCGCTGGCGCGCTCGCCACCGGCCTCGCCCTGCTCAACGACGCCATCGGGGCCGACAACCCCGCCGCGAACGTCGCCGACCGCACCAGCACCATCAAAATCTCCGGCCTCAAAGCCTTCCGCGTCGGCACCAAGGCTTACGTCAAAATCGAGACCAACCACAAAATCTTCGGCTGGGGCGAAGTCACCGGCCTCGACCCGAACATCGCCTGCGACCTCGCGCGCGCGATCTTCGAGCTGCTCGACGGCGAGAACCCCACCCGCATCGAGCATCTCTGGCAGAAGATTTACCGCTCGCACCGCAACATCCGCGGCGGCTCCTTCCTCACCCACGTCCTCTCGGCGATTGACTGCGCGCTGTGGGACATCACCGGCAAACTCTGGGGCGTGCCCGTCTATCGGCTGCTCGGCGGGCCGGTGCGCGACTACGTCCGCCTCTACCCCACGCCCAAGGCGCACAAGACCGGCACCGGCGGCCCGCATCCCTTCAGCGGCACGCCCGCCGACATCGAGGGCCTCATCCGCAGCATCCGCGAGACCCGCAAGCGCGTCGGGCCGGACGGTGCGGTAATGTTCGACGCCCACTGCGCCGTGCCACCGCCGATGCTCATCCAGCTCGCGAACTCGATGGAACCTTACGACGTGCTCTTCATCGAGGAGCCCGCCGTGCCCGGCAACATCGAGGTCTTCAAGCGCCTCAAGCAGGCCATCCGCGTCCCGCTCGCCACCGGCGAACGCGACCGCACCATCTGGGGCATGCATCCTTACTTGCAGGAGCGCTGCATCGACATCCTCCAACCCGACTGCGCGCACACTGGCGGCATCTCGCAGATGCGCAAAATCGCCGCGCTGGCCGAGACCTTCTTCGTGCCGCTCGCGCCGCACTGCACCTGCTCGGAACTGGGCCTGAGCGCGAGCCTGCACGCGACCTTCGCCACGCCGCTCTTCCTCATTCACGAAGCCTACCTCGACGGCCACCTCATGCCCGCCGGCGTCGCACGACCGAGCTTTGAAATCAACAAGGAAGGCAAAGCCCTCCCGCCAACCGGCGTGGGCCTGGGCGTGGAAGTGGACGAGACGCAGTTCGCGAAAGTGAACGCCGACCCGAAGCGCCAATTCAAGTGGCCGCACCCGACGTATCAGGACGGCTCGGTGCGGGATTACTGAGGAGAAAAGTTGGTGTCGCAGCTCAGGTCAAATGCCTATTTGCCGCTGCCGGTGCGATGCTTAGTGTTGCATCCAATCAACCGGCTCAAAACCATGCGCTGCCTATTCTCCTTTGTCTGGCTGCTGACCTCGTTAGTTGCTCAGGCTCACTCCATCAGCCCACCAAGAGTTTGGACGAACTGAACAAGGACGCCGATTTGGTGTGCAAAGCCAAGGTCATCGCCACCGCCGGCTCCGGGCGCAATTGCGAAGCGCGATTGCAGTTGATCACGATCTTCAAAGGCGGCCCGGGAACGAACCAAATCAGGTATTTCTACAGCGGCAAGTATGCTGAGGAAGGGGAGCAAACTCCGAAGCATGTCGACCTTCACCCTGGCCGGTCCTATTTGCTCTTCGCCCGCACCAACAAAGCCGGAGGCGGCTATCGCCAAATCCTCGAGTTTCACACCTTCAAAGACGACAACGGTGCGATGCGCACACTCGACGACCGCCGGTGCATGAACGTGTCCTTCAAGGAAGCGCACTTGCTCGAACTCAACTTGCTCCTGACCAACTCCACCCCGGCGGACGCGCTCTACGCGATCGGGCAACTCAATTCTATGATCTGGGGATGTGAACATACCTATACCAACCGCCTCCCCTATCCCGGCGCTTACCGCGGACCGAAGTCGGACTTCGACTGGTGCCGCATCGCTCCCACGTTGGTGCCGCAGGTCTGGCACACCAATGACGAGATTGCCACGGCGGCCATGAAGCTGTTCTGGCGCGGGGCCTGCGCGGCCACCACCAACGATTATGCGTCCGATCTCGCGGAGCAGGCTCGCACTTCGCGCTCTATCGCCCGCCGGACGACGGCGATGAAAGTCTTGGTGAGCAAGCCGTCCACCGCCTTTGCGAACGATTTACCCGGATGGCTCGCTGATCCTTCCGAGGAGGTCCGGACCGCCGCCACTTTCCTTTTGCCTGCGCTGCCGGCCGGCGAGGCGACGCCCTTGCTACGGCAACAAACGCAGGATCCAGCGGCCAACGTCCGCGAAGCTGCCGCGCAAGTGGTTGCTCGAATCAATCTGCCGGAACTCATCCCCGTCCTTGCCAAAGACGCTTCGCCCAACGTCCGGGCCATGGCCGCCGGCACCATCGCCACGGGCAAGTTCAAGGAACTGATTCCTGTGTTGGCCACCCTGATTAACGATCCCACCGGCGTCACCAACAAGCTGGGTAGCCACCCGAACGACGCAGGCTCATTGATGAACCACAGCGGGCCGGTGCGCACCGCCGCCGCCTATGCGTTGCTCGGTTTCCACGTGGAACAGGTCGAGTCCATCTTAAAGGCCAACCTCAACGACGACTATTTCAAAACTCCTTTCCTCGCCCGGTTGAGCGCCACCAACCCCGTCGCTTGGATGACCGAACTTGGGGATGTAGTGGAGCGCCGGCTTGCACCGGTCAACTGGGGGCAAGGAGGACGCTCAGATCCTGTCTTCTACAGCAATCCTTACGGGGAATGTTTTAACCAACTATGGCGCGCGATTGATGCCCAGCCAAATGCCGACATTCTCGCCGGGAAGTTCGATCGTTACTTGCTGGCCCTCGAAAACGGTGGAATCACAGGCTCAAGCGAGCTGGAGCGGATCTACGGCTTCTATCTGGGGAAGGGAATGCTCGGGCGGGCGGCGAAATTTAAGGAAGCCAGCCTCAAAAAGCACGGTCCCAGCTTCGAGCAGGGTTTTCAGCGCGTGGAGCGCAATTTTTCTCCACCGAAATCCCCCGCTGTTCCGTAGCGGCAGTTCACTTCGCCCTCGGGTGATACTGCTCATGCACCTCGCGCAGGCGCTGGCCGGCGACGTGCGTGTAAATCTCCGTGGTGCTGATGCTGGCGTGGCCGAGGAGTTCCTGAATCACCCGCAAGTCCGCACCGTGCTCGAGGAGATGCGTGGCGAAGCTGTGCCGCAGCATGTGCGGTGTGACGTGCCGCTCGACGCCCGCCCGCCGCGCCCGCCGCGTGATGTGTGCCCACATGGTCACATGCGCGAAGGCGGTGCCGCGGCGCGTGAGGAAGACGGCGGCGGGGGATTTCGGGCGGACGAGTTGCGGGCGCGCGACGGTGAGGTAGCGGCCCAATGCCTCCACGGCAAACTGCCCGACGGGCACGACGCGTTCCTTGTTGCCCTTGCCGATGACGGTGACGAAGCCGGCTTCGAGATGGAGCTGTTCGAGACGCAGGTTCCGCAGCTCGGCGAGGCGCAGGCCGCTCGCGTAAGCGAGTTCGAGCACGGCCTGGTCGCAGAGGTCAGCGGGCGAAGGAGCGGCGAGGGGCTTGAGGACTTGCTCGACCTCGGCCTGCGTGAGCGCCTTGGGCAGGCGCTTCCAACGGCGTGGGTGTGAGAGGTTTTCCGCCGGGTTGGCGGGGAGTTTTTTCTCGGTCTCCGCCCACTTGTAGAAGGCGCGGAGGGCGGCGATTTGGAGATACAAACTGGAGGCGCTCAATCTCGCCTTGGACTCCTCCGGTGCGTCGGCCAGTTTGCGGTCGCGCTCGTGCTGGAGGAAGTCGGTGAGTTGCGCCAGCCCCACGTCGCGCCAGTGGCTGATCCCGTGCGCGCCAGCCCACGCTAGGAACTTGTCGAGTAGGCCCTTGTAAGTCTTCTGCGTGTGCTCCGCCTGCCCGCGCTCGTGGCGCAGGGAGAAGAGGAAGTCTTCGACGAGGATGTGCATGGCCAGCAGGTCAACCCGGCATCCGCACCCGCCCACACTCTGTCTAACAATAGTTACAGACCATCACTACTTCGGCGGGTCTACGTGCGGCTTCTGCTGCTTCAAAAAGTCTTCGAGCGTGGCACCGGCTTCGTGAGTGGTGGTGGCTGACGGGCGATCGATGCGGACGGTGTCCTTCGTCGCAGGCTTCACCGAGCGCGGGAGACGGACGGTGTCCTTCGCAGAGGGCAGTGCCGGGCGAGAGGGATTAACAGATTCTTTCATGTGTTGAACGGGCTTTTTCTTTTTGTGGCAAGCGCGTGTAGGACGTGTAGCAACCAATGGTCCTTCAACCGGCGCTTGGAAGGCAAACCTGCATTTTCATCGGCACGGGGGCGGCGCATTTGAGTTTCATGAAACTCTTCACGCTTCACCCGGCCCCACGGCACACCCGGCTTGCTTCACCATCCGAAGCGCGCTTCAATCAGTCCGCTCGCCGCCATGCCCTATCTCACCTTCAGCCACATCACGAAGCGCTTCCCCGGCGTGCTGGCGCTCGATGACGTGAGCTTCACCATCGAGCGCGGTGAGTGCCACGCGCTCATGGGCGAGAACGGCGCGGGCAAGAGCACACTGGGCAAAATCCTCGCGGGCATCCACAACGCGGATAGCGGCGAACTTCGTCTCGAAGGCGACCCCATCCAGCCCACGGACCCACTCCGCGCGCGACAGCTCGGCATCGCGATGGTGCATCAGGAGCTAGCCTTCTGCCCGAACCTCACCATCGCGGAGAACCTCTGTCTCGGCGACTTGCCCAGTAGATTCGGCATCGTGAGCCGTGACCTGATGCGCCGCAAAGCCCGCGCGATGCTTGCGGAAATCGAGTGTGACCTCGACGTGGACTTGCCCATCAGCCGCCTCAGCACCGCGCAGGAACAGCTCGTGCAAATCGCCGGTGCGGTGGGCACCGGCGCGCACATCATCGTGATGGACGAGCCGACCAGCTCGTTGTCCGTGGCCGAGAGCGAGCACCTCTTCAAGCTACTCGCGCACCTGAAGCAGCGCGGCATCACCGTCATTTACGTTTCGCACCGGCTGGAGGAAATCTTCCGTCTCTGCGACACCATCACCGTCCTGCGTGACGGACGGCACGTCGCCACCGAGCGCGTCGCCAACACAAATCACGACCGCCTCGTCCACCAGATGGTCGGGCGCGAGGTGGAGTTCAAGACCCCGCACCACGTCGCGCTCGCACTGGGCCACGAGGTCTTGCGGGTGGAGAAGCTGTCGTCGCGCGGCAAGTTCAAGGACATCAACTTCACCGTCCACAGCGGCGAAGTCGTGGGGCTGGCGGGCCTGGTCGGCGCGGGGCGCACGGAGATTGCGCAAGCCATCTTCGGCCTCGACCCGGCGGTCACGGGAAAAGTCTTCGTGAACGGCCAACCCGTGAAGCTGCGCTCCGTCTCGAAGATGCTCGCGGCGGGCGTCGGCATGGTGCCCGAGGACCGCAAACGCCAGGGCCTCGTGCTCACGATGAATTGCCGCGAGAACGCCTCACTGGCCGCGCTGGAGCGGATGACTTGGCCGCTGGGCATCATCAAGCGCAGCGACGAGCGCACCATCACGCACAACTTCCTCACCCGCCTGCAAACCCGCATGGCCAACATCGAGTCGCCGGTCGCAACCTTGAGCGGCGGCAACCAGCAGAAAGTCGCGCTGGCCAAGTGGCTCGCGCGCGCTTGCGCGGTCCTCATCGTGGACGAACCGACGCGCGGTGTGGACATCGGCGCGAAGGCGGAAATCCACACCATCCTCGACGAGCTGGCGCGGGCAAAGATGGGAATGCTGGTCATCTCCTCCGAGCTGCCGGAACTCATCAACCTCTGCCGTCGCATCATCGTGTTGCGCGCCGGCGAGCAAGTCGGCGAGCTGGAGCGGGACAACTTCTCGCAAACGGTGCTGCTACGGATGATGGCGGGCGTTGCGGCGCCGGTTGCGTGATTCGTCGTGAAGGGTTGGAGGCGAGCCGCTTTCAACTTTCAGCTCTCAACCCTCAACTCCCCACTCACTCCACCGTCACCACCGGCGGCTTCGCGTAATCATTCCACAGCCGCTCCAGCTCGGCCTTGTCCGCGGGGCCGTCAGCCAGGATGAAGCGGTAGCGCGAGACGTAAGGCTTGCCCGGAGTGATTTCCCAATCGCCGGTCGCGGAGGGCGCGACGCAAAGCTGCGGGTTTTTCGGGTTCAGCCGCAGCGGCTGCGGCGCGCGGAAGTTGTCGGGGTGGATGAGCACCGCGAGACCTGCGGGCGCGCCACCCACCTGCCCACCCATGTGAACCCAGTTCGCCTTCGAGGCGTCGCCCATCTTTCGGTCGTCGCCGTTCGAGGTGAGAAACGAAACCGCGTCCACTGCGTCCCACGCCGCCTGTCCGCGCACGCCGAGGCCACCGTAGAAATACTTCGGCAACTTCACCGGACTGGCGCTGGCGCACTCCTGCGTGGAGACAAAATCCAGCAGCCACGCCTTGCCACCACTTGCCGCGACGCTGTAAGCGGTCACGCCCCACTGCTCGTTTAGCATGGGCTTCGGCTCTGGGGTGAGCCGGTCCATGAACCGGTGCCGGCTCGCGAAGCCGCCATGCACCGGCCCGTTCCAAGTGCGCTCCACGGCGACGAACTCCGTGGCTGCGGTGACTTTGGCCTCGTTCCCCTTGCCCATATTCCAAAAGTCCGGCGTGCGCCCCTCGAACTCCGTGTGCGTCCACGCGAAGAAAATGCCGCGCTGATGCCGATGATCCGAGGGGTAGTCGCCCGTGAGAAGCCGCCCGCTGGGTGTGTGGACGGGATGCAAATAAGCTCCGTGCCGGTAGTGCGCGGGCACGCCGGCGGGCGGCTCGCTCGGCGTGGTTTGGTAAGCCGCGACCGGTTTACCGTTCACCGCGAGGCGCACCAAGGCGCCGTCCTTCTTCGCGGTGACAGCCTCGGCGACGGGTGCGCCGGGCTTGAGGTGAAATGCTTTCGTCGCTCCGGCTTTTAACTCATCGAGCACGAACCAGCCCTTGCCCTCTGCGTCCGATTGGAACGGCACCACGCCGCCGGATTCCGTTTCCAACCGCTGCCAACCGCGCGCCGGTGCAGGCACGGTGAAGGAGACAACGGCACCTTGCCGGTTAAATTCCCCCGCCTGCACGGAGACGCGGAGCGCGGCGGCGCTGGCTTGGTGATGGGCGACGACAAGCAGGCTGGCGAGGAGTGATGGCGTGAGTTTCATAAGCTGGCTGGCGAGGAAGGATGGACGTGCAGTCCGTCGTGTCCACACTTTTGCCGCGCAAATGCCTGCCCCTACAGCAGCCAGGCGTTCTGGCTTTCCTTGTAGTGGCGGCGGCAGACGGAGACGTAGCGCTCGTTGCCGCCGATCTCGATTTGCGCGCCGGTCTTCACGGGCGCGCCGCCGGCGTCGAGGCGCAGGACCATCGTGGCCTTGCGACCGCAGTGGCAGATGGTTTTCAGCTCGATCAGGTTGTCCGCCCACGCGAGCAGCCATTGACTGCCCTCGAAGAGGTTGCCCTGAAAGTCCGTGCGCAGGCCGTAGCAGAGGACCGGGATGCGCAGGCGGTCGGCGAGGTCGGTGAGTTGCTCGACTTGGGCCTTGGTGAGGAACTGCGCCTCGTCCACGAGCACGCAGGAGAGGATGCGCTTCTCGTGGTCTTCCTCGGCGAGGGTGTAGAGATTTTCGTCCCGGCTGAAGGCCTTCGCCTCGGCTGAGAGGCCGATGCGGGAGGCAACCTTGCCGGGGCCAGCACGGGTGTCGAACTGCGGCGCGAGCACGAGGGTGTTCATGCCGCGCTCCTGATAGTTGTAGCTGGACTGGAGGAGCAAGGTGCTCTTCCCCGCGTTCATCGCCGAGTAGTAGAAATAGACTTTGGACATACGCGATTGTAGCCGCCGAGGTAAGAAGGCGGATTTGTTCGAGCGCAACCGAGTCCGCCTCCTCACCTCGGGGGCTACCCGATCACACCTTCCCAATCCACTTGCGGTCTTCCCACACGGCTTTGAGCGAGGTCACGTTCTTCGAGTCGAGCACCTTCATGGCGGCGGTGCCGAGGTCGCCTTTCTTCAGCGCGTGCCAGGCGTCGCTGGCGTTGATGGCGACATGCTGGAGGACGCTCGGGTCGCGGTAGCAGTCAATCATGCACTTGGTGCAGCCGTCGCGGATGAGCTTGGAGTCGTCCCACTCATAGACCTTGCACATGGGCTTGTCCCACGCGTGGCAGCGATAGAGGTCGAGGTTCCAGTCGAGGTAGAAATACTTGTGCCCACCGAGGCAGCCAAACTTCTCCTTCTCGCCGCGCAGGTGGCGCTGCATCTCGTCAAGCGACTCGGTGGGGTTCACCACCGGGTAGCCGCTGCTGCGCTTCATCTTCTTGATGTTCTCGAAGAGCGCGAGCAACTCGGTGTTGTTGAAGTTCACCAGGCCGCTGTCGCTGAAGCTGAGGTAACTGGAAGCGAGGCTCGTGAGCGGGTAGCTGAAGGTGCAGCTCTCGAAGCCGAGCGTGCGGAGGAAGTCGGGCAGCTTCTCGTAGTCCTCGATGAGCCGGCTGGCGGTGATGCTGGCGGTGCATTGGATGCCCGCGCCTTTGAAGAACTCATTCGCCTTCTTGATTTTCCGGCACACGTCGGGGAGGCCGCGGTTAGCCTCGTGCTTGGCCACGTCGTGCGCGTCGATGGACATGATGACGCTGGTGAGGCCATCGCTGGCGAGCGCCTTCATGTTGTCGTCGTTCCACAGGCCGCCGTTGGTGCAAATCATCGGGTGGATGCCTTGCTCCGCCGAGTAGCGGACCATCGCGCGGAGGTCGCGGTGCACCATCGGCTCGCCGCCGACGAAGAGCAGGTAGCCGATGTGGTTGCGCTTGGCGATGTCCACGACGTCCTTGGCCTCTTGCAGCGTGACGCTCTTGCGTGCCTTGGGGTCGAACTGCGAGCGCGCGAAGCCGCAGAAGCCGCAGTCGGCGTTGCAGATGTTCGTGATGGCGAACTGGAGGTAGCCGGGGCCGCCGTGGTTCAGCACGTCCTTGAAGAGCTGCCAGCCGGAGGTTTTCGGGCGCGCGACGGGCTTGGAGAAGTCGGCGGTGGGCGACCGAGTGGGCGCGGTGGCGACGGGTGGTTCAGTGACGGCGATGCTCATTAAGAGAGGGCTGGATAGTGAGGAACGGCCAGTGACCCGGCAAACTTTTCTTTGCGCCACTGGGCACGCTGGTTACGCTACGCAGGGCTTTGAACCGCTAACCGGCACTGACCCTGCACTCATGAAGACAGTCATTGGCAGGGGCAAAGCGGGCTTGCTCCGGCTCCCATTAGTGCCGGTTAGTGGTTTCCAAGTCAGCGGTTTTCAACAGATGAAGAACATCGTCTATTTCGACCTCGAGACGCAGCGGTCTGCCGACGACGTGGGCGGCTGGGGCAACATCCGCCGCATGGGCATGAGCATCGGCGTGACCTACAGCACGGCGGCGGGCGCGTATCGCATCTACGGCGAGCGCGAGGTGAACGAGCTCATCGAGGA
Organism: Klebsiella pneumoniae; assembly: GCA_943330855.2. GTDB lineage: Bacteria > Verrucomicrobiota > Verrucomicrobiia > Limisphaerales > SXTU01 > SXTU01. The sequence goes on along the minus strand of CALQJI020000074.1, from coordinate 6,607 downwards.
GCTGCGGCGCGCGGACCTCGTGGTGGGGTTCAACACCGAGCGTTTTGATTTCGAGGTGTTGCAGGGCCACAACGAGTTCTTCGACTACACGCAGTTACACTCGCTCGACTTGCTCGTAGACTTGACGAAAAACCTGCCGCACCGCGTCTCGCTGGACTCCATCGCCACCGCGTCGTTGGGCGTGGAGAAGACGGCGGATGGCTTGCAGGCGCTGCGGTGGTATAAGGAAGGCAAGCTCATGGAAATCGCCGAGTATTGCTGCTACGACGTGAAGGTGACGAAGCTGGTCCACGAGTTCGGCCAGGCGAACAAGCAGTTGTTCTACACGAACAAGTTCGGCGCGAAGCTCTCCGTGCCGGTGAAGTGGTGAGCGCAATGGAGCGCGGCCGCCCACGTCCGCAGCCAGGTCCACCAATATGAAACGCCCCGTATGCCCGACGATTTGAACCCCGCCCACGCTAGCAACCCAAGCGAACAGGCAGCCCCAGATGTCTCTGCCGCTCAACCCGTCACCCTCCTAACCTCGGCGGCTACCAGCCCCACGCTGCTCCACGAGTTCCGCACCATCCTCCAGCCGCTCACGCTCACCGAGCATTTCCCCACGCCCCAGCCGCTCGAAGTCGAACTGGGCTGCGGCGACGGCTCGTTCATTGTCGAGTGGGCGCAGCGGAATCCGGGGCGGAACTTGCTTGGCGTCGAGCGACTGCTGGGGCGCATCCGCAAGCCGGACAAGCGCGGACGCCGGGCGGGGCTAACCAACCTCAACCTCGTGCGCATCGAGATTAGCTACTTCCTGCAATTCCTCCTGCCCGCCGCGAGCACCGACGCCATCCACGTCTATTTCCCCGACCCGTGGCCGAAGGTGAAGCACGCGCGGCATCGCCTCATCACCGAGCGCTTCACCGCGCTGGCCCGCCGCGCGCTCAAGCCCGGCGGGGTGGTCCACCTACGCACCGACCACGTGGCTTACTTCACGCAGATGCTCACCGTCTTCCGCGTGGACACAGCGTTCACCGAGGTGGAAACACCCGCCGACCTCGCCGCCGTGACGACGGACTTCGAGCGGGAGTTCAACGCGCAGGGGATTCCGACGAACCGGAGTTCGTGGCGTTTGAGAAACGAGTGAGCGGGAATGATCTCGGCTGGAGTGCCGAATCACGGCCATGCCGCATTGAGCGGTTTGCTCGCGTGCTGCATCAACCAGATGGTGTCGGGATCGTTCGGGGTGGCCATACCAATGGTGACCGCTGCCAAGCCAAAAACCGGCCCCTGCCACTTGTGCATCTCGACATGGCCATCAGAGAAGGAGAAGGCGCTGGCCTTGTTGTGGTAAATCGCAGGGAAGTCTGCCGTGATCATCGTCGGACCATAATTGGGGAACATATCCACGCGGAAGAAGCCGTCGTTGATGGTCTGGCTCCGTTCGTCCATCGTGACGAAATACTGATCTGGGGTAACAAGGTCGGTTGTGCGGTAGAAGCGGTAGAAGGAGCTGTCCGCGTAATCGACGACCCCCGGCCCCGCCCCGACTGCAGGGCCCATGTAACAGCTCATGGCCACGCTGCGAGCGTTCGGGGTCTTGTCGCCGGGGCATTTGTAGAGGGCTTCGGTTTTGGTGAAAGCCCAAAGCCACCCGTTTTGAATGCTGGCGGAATCCGGAGCGCCACCGATCACCCAACTCCGACATGGAACTATCTTCCCGTCATATTCCTCCGCATAGAACAGCCACATGAGCTGGAACTGCCGCATGTTGCTCATGCACTTCGTGCCGCTGGCCTTTTGCTGGGCCTTACTCAAGGCGGGCAGCAGCATCCCGGCGAGAATCGCGATGATCGCGATGACGACGAGCAGTTCGATGAGGGTGAAGGCCTTGGCTGAGGAGTTACGGGGATGTGCGCGTTGCATGACGATGAATTGCTGTGTTCGGGCTGAACCTACTCAATCCACTCCTCGCGTCAAACTCTCCCAGTGGTGAATTCGTGCGCTGCGGTAACCATCAGTTTGTTGCCCCGCACATGAAACACTCAACGCCTCCCAGCCAACTCTTCATTCGCCTGCGTTCATTCACTTGGGCCGCACTCGTGCTGGCCGGTTGGATGCTTGCCTCGCACCCCCTGCGCGCCGCCGAGCCGTTTTGGTTTAATACCCTCATCGCCAACTGGACGGACTACGGCACGCCCGAATACCTCGACTTCGTCGGCGAGGCCAAGCCGCAGGTCGCACAAGTCGGCTTCTACGGCGTCACGTTTTACAGCGTCGCGCACACGAAGTTCGGCAAGGGCTACCCGGCGCACTTTCCGGTGGAGGGCACGAAGGAATGCGGCGAGTTCTTCCGCAAGCTGAACGCCGACCTCCACGCGCGCGGCTCCAAGGTGGTCGGCCACTTCAACACCACCTTCATCCTCGGCGACCCGGAGAAGCGCGCTGGCTTCTTCGACTGGTATCACAACGGCTGGGACGCCAAGGCGCTCGGCCCGAAGCCCACGGCAAACCCCATCGAGATGCTGGCGGTGGACGCCGCCGGCAAGCTCATCACCACCTCCAGCTACAAAATCGGCGGCTGGCCCGAGTATCACGGCTGCCTCAACAACCCGCTCTGGCGCGCGTGCCTCAAGGCGATGATGACCGACGCCATCGCGCGCGGCGTGGACGGCCTCATCGCCAACTACTACTACCGCCGCGATTGCATGTGCGCGCACTGCGTCGGCGGGTTCCGCGCGTGGCTGGGCACGAATTACTCGACGGCCCAGCTCAAGGAGCAGTTCGCCATCGCGGACTTGAAGGCACACGCGTTCGCGGAAATCCCCTCGTGGCACAACCCCAAGGAGACTTCGCCCTACAAGCTCGCCGCGTTGAAGTGGACGCAACTCTCGCTCAAGGCCGCGTTCGACGATGTCTTCATCACGCACGGGCGCAAGCTCAAGCCGGACTTGCTGGTCGCGCAGTGGAACCACCTCAGCGCGTTCAGCCAAATCAACGGCGACGAGCGCTGCCTGCTGCCTGGCGACGTGTGGGGCCGCGACGAAAGCTACCTCTGGTATAGCACCGGCAACGCCGCGTCGCAGACCGACCTGGCCAACGGCGACCTCGGCGACGGCACGCTGCAACTGCGCTACATCCGGGGCGCGTTCGGGCCGAAGCCCTTCGTGCTCGGCAAATATGAGCAGACCCGCACGCGCGCAACCATCGCCGAGGGCATCGCGAACGGCGGCGCGGGGCTGGGCTTCTACGCGAACTTCAAGAATCCGGCGGGCCGCGAGGCGATGACGACGTATTTTAGGTTCGCGGCGAAACACCGCGACCTCTACGTCGGCGCACAACCGGCGGCCGAGCTGTTGCTGCTCTATCCGCGCAGCGCCGTGCAGCGCGGGGACGTGGAGCCAGTGGCGCGCTTCAAGGCCATCGGCAAGCAGCTGGCGCGGGAGGGCTACGTCTTCGACATCGTGCCGGATGACATCGTGACTGAGATGCAGATCGCCAGCCGACACGTCGTGGTCAGCACCAGCGCTGGTAAGGCCGACCTGCGGTCGGCCTTGTCCTCCAATTCAGAGCCAGGAGGCCGCGCGCAACGCGGCCCTACCAGATTGGAAGTTGAAGCGATGCCCGCTGATGACTTGGTCTCGAAGTGGCGGAAGGAACTCGTCTCCGTCACGCGCCGTGAAGGCGCGACGACGGTCGTCGCGTCCGTCCTCAGCCAGCCGAAGCGGCGCATCGTCCACCTCGTGAACTACAACCGCGAGGAGCCGCCGAAGACCGCCACGATGGGCCGCGGCCCGCATGAGGAGAAGCCCCTCGCCGTGGAGAACCTCACCGTCCGGCTCGCGCTCCAGCCGGGCGAGCGGGTGAAGTCCATCCGCCTGCTCTCACCAGACGCCGAGGTCAGCACCGGCCCGGCGGGCTTGGTGCAGCGCAACGGGGAAGCAGCCTTCACCGTGCCGCGCATGTTGATCTACACCGTGGCCGTGGCCGACTTGGATTGAGGAGGGGGAGACAGATTATTTATAAGGAGAGCAGGAAGGCCGGAGGAGTTTCCGCTCCGCTTTTTTCCAACCTTCCTGCTCTCCTTATAAAAATCCGCTTCTGCTCTTGGCTACACCGGCGCACCGATGAGGTCCTCGACGGCGCGTAGGAAGGTCGCGTCTTGGAAGCTGCTCTTCGTCAGGAACACGTCCACGCCGGCGCGCAGGCCCCGCTGGCGGTCTTCCTCGCGCTCCTTGTAGGTGATCATCATCACGGGTAGGGAGCGCAGCAGCACATCGTTCTTCACCAAGCGCGTCAGCTCGGAGCCGTCCATGCGCGGCATGTCCATGTCGGTGATGAGGAGGTCGAAGCGCCCGGCGCGCACCGCGTTCCAACCGTCCATCCCGTCCACCGCCACCTCGACTTCATAGCCCCGTTCGAGGAGGAGCTTCCGCTCCAACTCCCGCACGGTGAGCGAGTCGTCCACCACGAGCACGCGCTGGCGTTGACGCGCCTTGCCGCCGACCGGCAGGTCGTGGCGGACACTGCCCGCGATGCCCGCTGACAAGAGCCGTTCCGCCGAGCGCAGCACATCGTCCACATCGAGTATTAGTAGCGGCGAACCGTCCTCCATCAGCGCTCCCGCCGCGATGTCCTGCAGCTTGCCGAGCTTCGCGTCCAGCGGGAGCACGACCAGTTCGCGCTCGCCGACGAAGCGGTCCACGAGCAGGCCGATGCATTGCTCGCGCTCGCCGAGCACGATGACCGGCAGTTCGCCGTTCCAGCCCTGCGGCGCGCCGCGATCGAGAACTTGGTGGGCCGTGATCAGCGGCAGGCGGCGACCCTCGTGAGCGAGAAACTCCCGGCCCGCGACGATTTCCACTTCATCACGCGCGACTTTCAACGTGCGGCTCACGGCAGTGAGCGGGACGGCATACGGTTCGCCCGCGATGTCCACAAGCAGCGCGCGGATGACGGAGAGCGAGAGGGGCAATTGCAGTTGAAACCGCGTGCCTTCACCGAGCACGGAGGTGACGCGCACGGTGCCGCGCACGCTCTTGACCATGTTCATCACGATGTCTAGGCCCACGCCGCGACCGGACAGCTCGGTGACTTGCTCCTTCGTGGAGAAGCCCGGGAGGAAGAGGAATTCCAACACCTCCTGCTCGCTCAATTGCGCCGCCGTTTCCGCCGAGGTGAGGCCCTTGCTGACGACTGATTCGCGCAGGCGGTGGCTGTCCACGCCGCGACCGTCGTCGGCGACGGAGACGAGGAGCTTGCCGTTGCTGTGGCGCGCCTCGAGCGTGAGCTTCCCGCCACGGGGCTTGCCCTGGCTCACACGGTCGTCGGGAAATTCGAGGCCGTGGTCTAACGCGTTGCGGAGCATCTGCGTGATGAGCGGCTCCAGCTTTTCCAAGATGTCGCGGTCCACCTGCGTGTCCTCGCCGATGACTTCGAGGTTCGCCTCTTTGCCGAGGCGCTTGGTGAGGTCGCGCACCATGCGGGGGAAGCTCTGAATGCCGTCGGCGAAGGGCCGCATCCGGCACGCGAGCGCCGCGCCATACATCCGCCCGGAGAGGGTCGAGGAGCGGCGGCCCAAGTTTTCCACGTCCACAAGCCGCTCGCCGAGATACTGGCGGGACTCCGTGACGCAGCCTTGCAACGCGAAGAGCCGGTCGCGCAGCGGGCCGTTGAGCAGCTCCGTTGGGACGGCGTCGCGGACGTTGTCGAAGGCGGCGCTCAAGTCGGTGAGCTGGCGCTTGAGGCGGAGCAGGGTTTCAGCAAAGGGCCGGAGGCGGCGCGCCTCGACTTGCGATTCGCCAGCGAGGGCGAGCAGGCGGTTCAAGCTGTCCGCCGTAATGCGGAGCGCGCGGTCGGCGTCGTCTTTCGTCGGCGCGGGACCGGGTGCGAAGGATTCTTCCGTTGTGGCGGGCGCGTGCTTCACCGCGCCGGAACTGGGCGGCGGCTGGGTGCCGGCGAGGGCGAACTTCTCGGCCTGCACGTGCACGTCCATGAGCGCGGCAACGTTCGCGATGAAGTCGTCCATTTCCGGCGCGCGCGGTCCGCTCCACTGCGGCATCTCGGCTTCCGGCGTGTGGGCGATGCGGTCGAGCAGGTCCACGCCTTCCAGCATCATATCCACCAGCAGCGTGGTGAAGGCGGTCTGGCCGCGAAACTTCGGCGCGAGGTCCGCGCGGTCGAGCAGGCCAGCGACGGGTTTCTCATGCAACGGCACCGGGCTGTTCTGCACGGCGACAAAGGCATCCTCCATCGCGTGCGCGACGCGGACGGCGACATCGAGCCCGACGATGCGGGCCGCGCCCTTGAGCGAGTGGGCGGCACGCATGAGGGATTCGAGCTGTTCGGGGGTCGCGCCTTTTTCGAGTGCGAGGAGGCCGGTGTTGAGGACGGCCTGCTGCGTCTCGGTCTCGGCCTTGAAGAGGTCGAGCATCGAGAAGTTACTGAGGTCGTCAGGGAAGGCGTTGCTCACTGGAGAAGCAACGGTGTCCAGTGAAGGTGTGTCAAAGTGAGGCATAGAGAGTGGTCAGGCGGGGCACGGCGGCGGCTTCCGTGAGGTTTTCTTGCAGCGCATGGCGCAACCACCGGATGAACTTTACCGAGCGCTGGCTGGCCCGCCGGGCGCTGC